>JBAYTO010000011.1:0-82882 GCA_041675585.1 Desulfurivibrionaceae bacterium | reverse complement strand
TCGCTTGTCGTGTTGTCCTTTGCAAGAACGTCATCAATCATTGTTGGCTCCCTGCAACATGGCAACGAACGAGATCAGCAGCAGCTTTGGAATTCGCATGGTCGTCGAGCTTGCGGGCTAACGCCAGCGATAAGCAGCGGCGATAGCCGTCTGACTTGATCGCATTGTTCGAAGAGGTTTTTATTATTTTAATAATCCATGATAGTGCAGATACGCGAGTCCAGCTTGCCTTACAGACCAAGCCGTTGCCTCCATCATATATTCGTCAAGGTTGAACTGCGAGCCAACAAGCCCCATGCTTTTCAATTCATTGAGGTGGAATGTAACAAGTTGCTCTGATATTTCCGCCACTTCAGCTATTTGTGAATCACGGGGCAACTTGTTTACGGCAACAATGGCAAGAAGTTTTTCTCTCAACGGTTCAAGTCTGATTTTAATGTCATAATTTTCCCGAAGTGCCACCAGTGGAAGACATGGTATTGCTTTGGCCGATCGTTTTGCAGTCTTTAAATAACTATATCCACAAAACAGAGGAACCAATGCGATGGTTGCCCACAGTGGCGTTGGCGTGGTCGCTAATTGAATTGAAAAGTCTAAGGCTCTTCGGGAAAGAAGGAGTAATCCAGCGCTACCGCCAAGCAACAAGACCAGAATTGATGGAACTGCTGCTTGCCTCACGTCGGAGACAAGTGTTCTCAATATGTTTATTGTCTTTTGTTTCATGGGCTTGCGTGTTTGTTCCTTGTCATCGAACGTTTGAATTCTCAGGCGCTGCGCGGCTTCATCGCGCAACGCCCGGTGGAATGATGGGTTGGGCCTATCCGAAAATACTGGTGACGGCACCGTAAATTACGAGCATTACGCCGAAGGCCTGCTGCTTAAAGCCTCCAACGGTTGCCTTCTCAACCTGCTCGGACAACCTGTGGAGCGCTGATTGATTTGAAGCAATTGAACTCGAAAGTTCTGATTTCACTTCTTCAATGCGAGAGTGGATTGCTCGATGCTGCGTAGCAACTTCAGAGCGCAATTCCTCGACCCGACCCTCAAGTGCGGCAAGCCGTTCTTCAATCGTTTTAGCTGCGCGGATTACGGTAACAGACATGCTAGACGACGCACTACAGGAAACAGCACTGGCGGAAAGAGTGACGGTGCGTACGAAGATTGGACATGCACGAAACCACGCAATAACGGTGGTTGCGAGGCTTTGATTCCGAAATAGCCCAAGATTGCTGTCCACTGAGTAAAGGACAATCAGACCACCCACGACTTGCATAGCTGTTCCGGTGAGTTTGTTAACCAACACTGTTTCGCCTGGGAATCGGACAAGAGCAAACCAATGTGAATAGGCGAGTGCTGCCATTACGATAACTGGCCAAGCTCTCCAAAACCAAATTGCTATGCGTCGAATCATGTGCATGCTATGCCCAACATTTAGCGTTTTATCGGTTGTCCCGCCGGGGATAAACCCCCGAGACAATTGCAACCATAGTCCGTGGCAAAGGCACCAGAGGGGCAACAATTTCGCGGGATGATCGATAAAATGTTGTTGAACTGAGCCGCGATGCGCCACTACTCTATGGGATTTATATAGCGGGCGGGTATCGATAGCAAGCTGAAAGTTTGATAGGCAGGGTTCGTTCGCCGTTGATTCATCCCACGAGCTGATCGATCAGGATTTTGTTGCCGCCAAAATCGTTTGCGAGATTTCTTTTTTGGTGTTTGCATGTCGAGTTTTCCTGTAATTGACGCAGGTCTGCCATCTCGCCTGCGGCAGCGGTTAGCTCTTGCTTCATTCCTGCTGTGCTGTCTCTTCTGGCTATGAGGTGTCCCGATAAAACGCTGCCGGAATGCGGGTGATCACCACGATTCTGCCTGTGCCGCATTGCGGGCAGCGGGTGATATCAATGCCCGTCACCCGCTGCATTGTTTCTTTGGTGGTCTCCTTTTTTACCGGCGGTAACTCCATCAATGGATCTAGGAATTCCGGGGACAGTATATGAAACTCTTTAATAGAATCACGGGGAATGGTATTTCCTCCCCAAACATAGATATAGTGTTGGTTTCCTATCCTAGTAGCGGTTTGTCTTGTTTGTCAAAGGCTTTTTGTTAGGCGCAAAAAAACAGGGGTATTCCCTTCTCACGCCGAAGCAAATTCCAGCAAGCCGAGCTTCAGGTGCTGACCTGCGGTGCGGGCTGAAAAATGTATCCGGGCATGTTTTCTCCCCGACAAAAGATGGATGCAGGAAGAAAAGCAAAAGTGTATAATCCCGCACCATGATAATTCGGAAAAAAACTCGACAAATCAAGGTGGGCAACGTAGCGGTGGGCGGCGACGCCCCCATCGCCGTGCAGTCCATGACCAATACCGATACCCGGGATGTGCCCGCCACCGTGGCTCAGATCGGACGTCTCACCGAAGCGGGCTGCGAGATCATCCGGGTGGCGGTGCTGGATCTGGAAGCGGCTGCGGCCATCACCGAGATTCGCGAACAAATCAGCATCCCGCTCATCGCCGACATCCATTTTGATGCCCGCCTGGCCGTGGCCAGCATGGAACACGGGGCCCAGGGCATCCGGATCAACCCCGGCAACCTCGGCGGCCCGGACAAACTGGCCCGGGTGGTGGCGGCAGCCAAACAGCACCAAGTGCCCATCCGGGTCGGGGTCAACTCCGGCTCGGTGGAAAAGGATATCCTGCAAAAGTATGGCCACCCTACTCCTGCAGCCCTGGCGGAAAGCGCCCTGCGCAATGTCCGCTTGCTGGAGGCGCTGGATTTTGACCAGATCAAGATCTCTCTTAAGTCCTCGGACGCCATCACCACTCTGGAATCGTACCGGCTTTTGTCCTCCCAATGCGATTACCCCCTGCATCTCGGGGTAACCGAGGCAGGCGGCCTCATTGCCGGCACGGTCAAATCCAGCGTGGCCCTGGGCATCTTATTATATGAAGGTATCGGCGACACCTTCCGCATTTCCCTTACCCGCGATCCGGTGGAGGAGATTCGAGTCGGCTTTGAGCTGCTCCGCAGCCTGCACATCCGCGAACGGGGGCCGGAGCTGATCTCCTGCCCCACCTGCGGCCGCTGCCAGGTGAACCTCTTCTCCCTGGCCGAGCAGGTGGAACGCCATATCCAGAACATCGAGACCCCCCTGAAAATCGCGGTCATGGGCTGCGTGGTCAATGGCCCTGGCGAGGCGAAAGAGGCCGATATCGGAGTGGCAGGCGGCCACGGGGTCGGGATTATTTTCAAGAAAGGCCAGCTGTACAAGAAGGTTGCCGAGGACCAGCTTTTGACCGTTTTCCTGGCCGAACTGGACGCCATGCTCGAAGAGGCGCGTGACAACGCGCATAAACCATAACTGCTTACCAGGTGCCCAATGCGTTTTTCCCAACTGCTCATCCCCACCCTGAAAGAAACCCCCTCCGAAGCCGAGGTGGTCAGCCACCAGCTGCTGCTCCGGGCCGGATTCATCCGCAAGCTCTCCTCCGGCATCTACACCTACCTGCCCCTGGGCCTTGCCGCCATCCGCAAGGTCGAGCGCATCGTCCGCGAGGAGATGAACCGGGCCGGGGCCCAGGAGCTGCTCCTGCCCATGGTCCAGCCGGGGGATCTCTGGCAGGAATCCGGACGTTGGGAAAAATACGGCCCGGAGCTGCTGCGCTTTACCGACCGGCATGGCCGGGAAAGCTGCCTTGGCCCAACGCATGAAGAGGTGATCACCGACCTGATCCGCTTCAATGTCCACTCCTACAAGGAACTTCCCCTGAATCTCTACCAGATCCAGACCAAGTTCCGGGATGAAATCCGGCCCCGCTTCGGCCTGATGCGCGGCCGGGAGTTCATCATGAAGGACGGCTACAGCTTCGACGCCACCGAGGATGGGGCGGACACGACCTACAGAAAGATGCACGAGGCCTACCACCGGATCTTTGCCCGCTGTGGTCTCGCCTTCCGGGCCGTGGAGGCGGACACCGGTACCATCGGCGGCAGCTTCTCCCATGAATTCATGGTCCTGGCCGATACCGGCGAAGACACCATCGTGATCTGCAAGGGGTGCGAATACGCGGCCAACATGGAAAAAGCCCGTTGCCGGACCCCGGACGCTCCGGCACCCCCGCCCCTGCTCGCCTTGACTAAGATCGAAACCCCGGGCAAGAAGAAGGTGGCGGCGGTCACGGAATTTTTAGGGATTTCTCCCATGGAGCTGGTCAAGACCCTGGTCTACATGGCCGAGGACAAGCCGGTGGCGGTGCTGCTCCGCGGCGACCACGAGGTGCAAACGGTCAAACTGGCCAATGCCCTGGGGGTGAACACCGACCATCTGCGTCTGGCCGACGACAAAGAGATCTTCGACGCCACCGGTGTGCCCAGCGGCTACCTCGGCCCCATCGGCCTGACCATCCCGGTACTGGCGGACGAAGAACTGACCCGGATGCACAACTTCGCCATCGGGGCCAACGAAAAGAATTTCCATCTGCTCAATGCCAATCTGGGCCGCGATTTCACGGTGCCGACCATCACCGATCTGCGCCAGGTCACCGGCGAAGACCGTTGCCCTGCCTGCGGCGGGAGCCTGGAGCTGACCCGGGGCATCGAGGTGGGCCACATCTTCAAGCTGGGCACCAAATACAGCGAGGCGCTCAAAGCGACCTTTCTCGACAACCAGGGGGCGGAACAGCCCTTCATCATGGGCTGCTATGGTATCGGGGTAAGCCGGACCGTGGCTGCGGCCATCGAGCAGAACCACGACAAGGACGGGATCATCTTTCCGGTACCCATCGCCCCCTTCCAGGTCATCCTCCTGAATCTCTCCCCCAAGGATGAGGGGATCACCGGTGCGGCCAACCAGCTGTATGGCCAGCTGGGCAAAGCCGGAATTGAGGTGCTGCTCGACGACCGGGACGAGCGGCCGGGCAGCAAGTTCAAGGACGCGGATCTGCTCGGCATCCCCTACCGGATCATGGTCGGCAAGGGCTTCAGCGAAAAAGGCGAGGTGGAGATCAGGGAGCGGGCCACCGGCACCACCCTGCTCCTACCCCTGGCCGAAACAACGCCCCGGCTCGTCGAGCTGATCCGCAACGCTCTGGCCCCGCCACAGTGACCGGGCCGGAACAAAATATAGCCGTTGCCGGCCGCATGGTTACCATCGAAGAAATAATCGAACGGGCCAGGGACTACATGCCCGAGGAAGATCTCGCCCTGCTCACCAAGTCCTATGGTTTTGCCGAGGAATTTTACTCTGGCAAACACCGGCTTTCCGGCCTCCCTTACCTGTCCCACGCCCTGATGGTCACCGACATCCTGGCGACCATGCGCCTGGATGTTCCCACCCTCTGCGCCGGTCTCCTGCACGGGGTGCTCAAGAAAGCCGTTGACCTCAAGGAGACGGAAAAAAACCTCCGCGCAGCCTTTGGCGACGATATCGTCAACATCGTCAAGGGCGCCACCAAGATCACCGATGTCCAGTTCAACAGCCGCCTCGCCTATCAGGCGGAAAATATCCGCAAGCTGCTTTTGGCCATGTCTTCCGATATCAGGGTTCTGCTGGTCAAACTGGCCGACCGACTGCACGACATGCAATCTTTGCAGCATGTGGCCCGCGAACAGCAGCTGGAATTTGCCCAAGATACCATGGACCTCTATGCCCCCCTGGCAAGCAGGTTAGGGATAGACTGGCTCAAGCGCGAACTGGAAGACCTTTCCTTCTCCTATCTCCACCCTGAGGAATACCAGAATCTCGCCGCCAAAATCCGCACCTCCCTCGCGGACCGGGAGGCGTATGTGGAGGAGGTCAAGGCGCTGCTCAACCTGAAGCTTAGCGAACATGGCCTCAAGCACTTCCAGGTGTTGGGCCGACCCAAGCATCTTTACAGCATTCACCGAAAGCTGATAGCCCAGAATATCCCCTTTGAAAAGGTCTACGACAAGGTTGCCTTCCGGATTATCGTCTCCTCGGTCAAGGAATGCTACGAGGCTTTAGGCATCATCCATTCGTTGTGGCAGCCGGTGGACGGGCGTTTCAAGGATTTCATCAGCACCCCGAAAGGCAACATGTATCAATCGCTGCATACCTCGGTGGTCGGTCTGCTCGGGGAGTTCATGGAGGTCCAGATCCGCACCGAGGAAATGGATCAGATCGCCAAGGAAGGCATTGCCGCCCACTGGGCCTACAAGGAAGGCAAGGCCATCACCAGCAAGGACGCCCGGCTTTTCAAGTGGCTCAAGCAGTTGGTACACACCCTTCAGGAGCTGGAAGACCCAAAGGAATTTTTGGATGCGGTCAAGGGCGAACTCTATGCAGAGGAAATCTTCGTTCTGACCCCAACCGGCGAGGTCAAGGAATTTCCCAAAGGCAGCACCCCCATTGATTTTGCCTACGGCATCCATACCGAGGTGGGCAATCACTGCACCGGTGCCAAGATCAACGGGCTCATTGCCCAGCTCAAAACCCAGCTCAAAAACGGCGATCTGGTGGAAATCATCACCTCTCCCAAACAAAAGCCGAACCGCTCCTGGCTCGGCCTGGTCAAAACCGCACGGGCAAAAAGCCGGATCCGCCAGTGGCTCAACCAGGAAGAAAGGGAAAAGACTTTGCAGGTCGGCAGGGAAATCTGTGAGCGGGAGCTGAAACGAAACAACCTCAGCCTGAAAAAGCTGATCAAAACAGGCCATCTCAAGGAACTCCTCAAGACCATTGCCTGCAACTCCCTTGACGACCTCATGCGGAGGGTCGGCTCGGGCAAGATGATGGTGCAAGCCATTATCAAAGAGTTGCAGCCCCCGGAAATCAGGGATCTCCTGCCAGAGACTGCTGTTCCGGAAACAGTCCCGCTCAAGGTTGGGAAAAAGCCGGACCGGGACAATATCATTCTGGTGAGCGGCGCGGATAATGTCCTCACCAAGATCAGCCATTGCTGCATGCCGGTGCCGGGCGACGAAATAGCAGGCTTCATCACCTCAGGCCGGGGTATTTCCGTACACAAGATATCCTGCCCCAACCTAAAGGCCGCAGACCCGCAGCGTCTTATCGCAGTCAGCTGGGCGGAGAACATCAAAGCCAATCACCGGGCCCAGATTCAGATTGTCGCCCGGGACCAGAAAGGATTGCTGGCCACGCTAAGCAACGCGATAAACCACGACGACGCCAACATCCTTGGCCTGGAAGCCACCACCTCAAGCGGCGGGATCGCCCGGATCTCGATAATCGTTGAGATAAACAGCAGGGAACATCTCTTGCGCCTGCTACAGCATGTGCAGCAGCTTGACGGCGTTCTGGAAGCAAGAAGAACCTGAGTAAGACTGAGTACTCGGTCCTTGCACTCAGCACTTAAAAAAAAAGCCCCTGTCTCTTAAAAGAAGCAGGGGCTGTCAATAATAATCCTGGAAAATGTTCAGGCAGGTTTGACCACTGAGCCGGAGCGGATACAACGGGTGCAAACGCGAACATGCATGCCATTGCCACCGGAGGCGGCCATTCTTACCCGCTGCAGATTCGGCAACCAGCGCCTTCTGTTCTTGTTGTTGGCATGGCTTACATTATTGCCGGTAGTAGGCCCTTTCCCACAAATTGCACATTTTTTTGACATGACAAAACTCCTTTAACAACCCGCGCCAGGGGCATAATTTAAAATCATTATCCTGAGACAGCCTGACTTCTCCGGCTGGTCCCTTTTCAAAGAGGAAAATATATACACTTTCTCTCTGAGTTTGCCAACTGTTTTTGTTCTCTTTTCTTATCCGCGCGGTAAAACCACGACCAGACAAAAAAAGCCGGAACAAATTAATGGACCCGCTGTCTTGATCCAAACAGGTAAAACTCGGTGTCCTGCGCAACTCGCCTCACCATCGGAATTTTTTATTGACAGCCGAAGGCAAACACGGGTAGAGATCACAGACAATTATCTTGACTGGAACATCTTGCCTCCAGGAGAAAACCGGCGTTTTTTTCACTTCGACATTAAACTCAATACCGATTTTACTAAATCGGAGAACAAGGCTCATATGAAAAATACTAAAAGCGCGGTGTGGCGTCTTTTCGCCTCGGTCAAGCTTGCCCTCTTTACCCTGCTGATCCTGGCTACGACCTCCATCATCGGCACGCTTATCCCTCAAGGCAAACCGCCGGAATTCTACATCGAGGCCTTTGGCCCACGCACTGCGATGTTCTTCCAGATGCTCAACGTGCCGAACATGTACAGCTCATGGTGGTTTATCGCTCTTCTTCTTTTATTCAGCAACAACCTTATCGTTTGCACCATCGACCGGTTGCCCAACGTCTGGCAGATGGTAGTGATGAACAACCTCGACACCGATCCGGAACGGCTGGGAAAAATGCCGCACCGCCAAGTACTCCGCGCCGAAGGAAATCCCGCTGCCCTTGCGGAGATCGCCGGCGGGATAATGGCAAAAAATGGCTGGAAGGCGCAGGCGGAGGAAAAGTCTGCCGGCTCGCTGCTGCTCTTTTCCCAAAAGCTGGCCTGGAGCCGCCTGGGCGTCTATGCGGTCCACCTGAGCATCCTCATCATCTTTGCCGGGGCGATCATCGGTCTGGCCTCTGGTTTCAAGGCATTTGTCATGATCCCCGAGGGACAGGTCACGGACACCGTCTATGAATCCGGCAGCAGCAAACCTATCCCCCTGGGCTTTACCGTGCGTTGCGACGAGTTCAACGTATCCTTTTACGATAACGGTTCCCCAAGGGAATACCGCTCGGTACTCACGGTAAAAGACATCACCTCGGGCAAGACTTTTACCCGCCCCATCGTGGTCAACGACCCTCTCGACTTTAAGGGGATCACCTTTTATCAGTCCAGCTACGAACCCATGCAGGGTTTTCACATCAGCATCACCAACAAGGCCGACAATTCCCGGCAGGATTTCAGGATCCCCTTTGGCGAAAAAATCCCTTGGCCCGGAACCGGAATTGAGTTTGGCATCATCAATCAGCAGACCCGCAGCCGCATGGGCGATGTGGCCAAAATTAAGATCTGGTTTTCCGACGGACAGGGCGAACCCAGCATATTCTGGCTGGACAACAACGCAGCCGAGACCATTACAAGTCCGACAGGAACATATGAACTAAAGGCACGCCAGGTATATGCTACCGGCCTGCAGGTGGCAAAGGATCCCGGCGTCTGGACAGTATATGCGGGATGCGCCCTCATGCTGATCGGTCTTTACGTTGCTTTCTTTCTTTCACACCGGAGGGTTTGGGTATATATTTCCAAGGAAGAAAATGCGGACCACTGCCGGATTCTGCTTTGCGGCGCTAGCAACAAAAACAAGATTGCCTTTGAAAAAGAATTCACCGCCCTTGTCGAGTGCTTGACACACGACTCCACGTTTCAAAACGCGTAAGGATCTGCCATGAACAGTTCACAACTCCTGGGCATTACAACATTTGCCTATCTCCTCTCCGCCATTCTCTACATCGCCATCTTTGTCTTCCGGGCAAACCGGCTCGGGCTGTTTGCCACCCTGACCACCGCCACCGCCTTTCTGATCAACACTGCCGGTATTGCTCTGCGCTGGCAGGAATCGTATCAGGCTGGCATCGGCTACGCACCTCTTTCCAACATGTACGAGTCCCTGGTATTTTTTGCCTGGGCCACAGCCATGTTCTACCTCGGCCTTGAATGGAAATACAAAAACAGAATTTTAGGCGCTTTTTCCATGCCCTTTGCCTACCTGAGTATGGCCTACGCCTCTTTTTCCTCCCAGTTCGGCAAAGAAATAAAGCCGTTGGTTCCGGCCCTGCAAAGCAACTGGCTCATCGCCCATGTCGTCACTTGTTTTGTCGGCTATGCGGCTTTCGCGGTAGCGTGCGGCCTGGGGTTCATGTATCTGCTCAAGGATCGGAAAACCAAGCAGGCTCCAGAATCTCTTCTTGCCTCGCTTCCAGAGCTTAAGGTAATAGACGACATCATTCACAGAACCCTGGTCTTCGGATTCTTATGGCTCACCGCCGGCATCATCACTGGAGCGGTCTGGGCCAACTCCGCCTGGGGCACTTACTGGAGCTGGGATCCCAAAGAAACCTGGTCGCTGATCACCTGGTTTGTCTATGCGGCAACCCTTCATGCCAGATTTACCAGGGGATGGGGCGGAAGGCGCATCGCCTGGCTGGCCATCATCGGCTTTTTTTCGGTAATCTTCACCTACTATGGGGTTAATTTTCTGCTTTCCGGCCTGCACAGTTATGGCGGAAGCTGATCTTTAAGCCAGGGACCGCGAGAGAAAACCAGATCGGAAACAAAAATTTATCCCCCCATATTCTTCCAGCTTGACAATGGTTGACAAGTTTGCTTATTAAGGTTGCGCTCGAGAGTTAATCGGGGTCCATCGCCCCTGTTTCACAAACCATCTGATTTAAGGGAGAAGAATCATGAAGAAAACCGTTATCTGTTCCGCCGCTTTCGCACTTGTCTTTGGTTTTGCTGTTGCCAGTAATGCTCTTGCCGCCGCCGACAAGGGCCCGGCCGAGATCACCCTGAAGACCGAAGCCGGCAAGAAACCGGCAAAATTTCCCCATGCCAAGCATCAGGCGAAAAATGAGTGTGATGCCTGCCACAAGAACGCCAATTTCCCGGCGGACAAGAAGTGGAGCATGAAGGTCGGTCACGCCCTCTGCCAGGGATGCCATAAGGAAAAGGGCACTCCGGTCACCTGCGTTACCTGCCATAAATAAGCTGTCTGGATTCCAGTCACCCAAAAAAAGCCTGCCCCCCGATTGGGGGGCAGGCTTTTTTTTTAATACTTCCATCTTGCCGCTATCTAACTTCAACCTTCTCTTTGCCCTCCAAGAGAAGGCGTAAATTTATTAATAAAATAGAAAAGAATGTAAGGCGTACTGAGAACCAGCAAAACCCCTCCCAGCCCCTCTTTGAAAGTCTCCCAGCTATGAGGGATAATGGGCAAATGGTAATGCATGAACCCTGAGAACGACAGAGAAAATGCCTGCCCGCCGATTACCACGTTCCAACGCATCATAAAGACCCCAAAGAGAATCAGCACCGTGGCCAGAGTCACACGTCGCAGGGTTCTGCCCGGCAGCACCAGAATGATAAAGGGGACTAGATTTCCAAGACCATACTGCAGGATAAAAATGTTGACGAAGTCCTTGCCATACATGACTGAGCGCAGGATATCCCATGATTTCATCGCCGTGTAGCCACGAAAGATCAGATCAAGAATTTCCAGGGAAATAGCCGCTACCAAAAAAGACATTAGATAGCGGCTTGCTTTGGAGATAACCTCCATCTCCGCGCCCCTGATCACCTGGACGCTTTCATCTCCCATGCCCTTGGCCATGACGGCCTTGAGCTTCTTGTACTCCATAATAATGATATAGGTGAGCATACAGAGGGCTATACCGGAGACCACGGCGCTCATGATGAAGATCACCGGCATCAAAGGGCTCATCCACAGAGCGTTGGCCTTGACCGACCCAAAAATAAAACCGGCATAACCGTGCAGAAAACAAGCCACCGGGATGCCTATGCCGGCCAAAATGCGAACTGCCTTTTTGTCCTTTGCCAGGAATTCCGGCTCGATATCCATGGCACCAAGAGTGAGGGCCTGAAAAATATTTCTTTTCATCCGAAGGGCAAACCCCTTTGCTCCGGCTAGCTCCTTGACCTGCTCAACAAAATGCCGGCGATAGACAAACCAGACCTCGCTGATGACGATCAGGGCATAGGTGAGGAACACTATACCGAAAGCACTGATAGCGGAGGTGAAATGCGGGGTCATCAGCGGATGCATGGCACGCAGCGGCTGCTGCAGGTGCAACAGAAGCGGCATAGCAGCCACCGGCAACAGTGCCAGCGAGAAGACCAGGGAAAACCGGGCGATCTCCTTCAGGTCTTTCTGGTCAAAGACATGATACAGGGAAGAAAGCACGAAGGCTCCGGCTACCAGTCCGGTCATGTAAGGATACATGACGATCTGGATGCTCCAGTAGATAAACTCATTGGGATAGGTAAACAGATCCTTGCTGGTCCATTCAAGACCGTGAACTATGATATCATTCATTTTCTCACCTCACTCTCTCGTCCAGACCAAGATAAAAGACATGCGGTTTAGTACCGTATTCGTCTTTCAGAACCCCTACCCTTTCAGTCATGATAATTTTAGTCACAGGATCATCCGGATCCTTGATGTTGCCCATCTGCCTGACTCCGAAGGGGCAAGCTTGGACACAGGCGGCCTGCATGCCCTTGCTGATCCGGTGGTAGCAAAAGGTACATTTTTCAGCAACCTTGTGTACTGGATGAAAAAACCTTACTCCGTATGGGCAGGCCATGATGCAATAACCACAGCCGATACACCAGGTTCTGTCCACTAAAACAGCGCCGTCCGGCGCCTGGTAGGTTGCCCCCACCGGACACACCTGCACACAGGCGGGGGTGGCGCAATGGTTGCAAAGTTTGGGAACAAAAAACGCCTTGGTGATCTCTTTTTCGTCAATCTTTTCGCCAAGCATCTCGGTGGAGGTAAAACCGTCCCGGGCGCCGTTGGGAGAATCGATGCGGGTCTTGCCGTCCCTGGTGACCACATATCTTTCCACCCAAGTTCTGGTCACCGGAGTATCGTATGGGATCTCGTTTTCATTTTTGCAGGCCTTGACACAGAGACCGCAGCCCACGCATTTTCTGGTGTCCACCAGGAAGGCCCACCTGAGGTTGCTTTCCTTGAGCGCGGCCGCGGCCTCACCGGGAGAGAGAATTTTGAAGGCCGTCAGGGGCAAGGTGGCTGCCAGAGCCCCGTAAATACTCTTTTGCAGGAAATTTCGACGGGAACATTTCATGGTTCAAACCTCCAGATCCGGGTTATGAGGCTTGTGACAATCAACACAGAGCGAATCCGGATTGTGTTTCTGTGGATCAATGCCGGGTAGCTTGGAACGCAGGGCATCGGGATAGTTAAGTCTGGCGTGACAGCGGAGACAGAGCTCGCGAGAGCGGTCTATTACCAGCTTGGCCGGATTTTCAGGGTGGTCGCCTGCCGGGCCGTGGCAGTTCTCGCACTGGATTATGTGATGTTTGAACAGACCGTTTTTCTTGAAGTTCTCTTCGTGGCAATCTTTGCAATACTCGCGACCGGTATATTTGACCTTGAACGCCTTCCAGTCGTCAAGGTTTGCCTTGCGGTAAAAACCGAAAGTATAGTTTTGTCCGTTAATCCCGAAATCTTTAGGGACGTAAATCTTTCTGGCAACAAGAATGACAAGTACCAGAAGGATCGCCACCCATAATGGCCGCAATACATGATTTTTCATTCATACCCCCCGCGTCTTTGTGTCCTGTTCATCTTCTTTATTAAAATGCGGACCTGATAGAGACTTCCAGGCCCTGCCCTGATCGACAAATTGCCTCTCAATAAAATCTCCACATGCATCATGGGCAGCAAAAAAGAGGATAAACAGATTGACACATAATTTTACTCTTGATAGATTCATACCACAAAGTGTCACATGCTTGATTACAAGTACCTATGTTTCCTCAAGAATGCAAGAAATTATTCCGATACTTTTTGCCTGAAAGCGCCATAAGGCAAAAAAAATATCCGCGCCGGGGAGCAGGGCATGACGAAAAATGAGGGGCAAAACGCCGATCATAATCTCAACCTGGAAATCGCCAGGCTCGGAGCCAGAATGGACGATCTGGCAAAAAGGCTGGCCGCTCTGGAGTCAGCGGCAAGACTGCCTGGCATACATGACAGCGGGGTGAACGCTTTGCCTGCTACCGAGGCTCAGATTCTACTGCCAAGCGAAGAAGGACTCTGGGCATGGTTGGGTAAAAACGCCGTTCTTCCCCGGCTGGCGGCTATCTGCTTCATGCTGGTGGTGGCATTGCTGCTGCGGACCGTCACGGACAATGGTTGGGTCGGCCCGAATCTGGGCACGATCCTTGGCTTGAGCTATGTTGCGATTCTTCTTTGCTGCGGCTGGTGGCAATATGCCTCGTCCCTCAGTCTTGCCCCAGTCTTCAGCGTCTGCGGCCTGCTGCTCCTTTTTTCCATCATCGCCGAAAGCCGGTTCCATTTCAGCGTCCTGCCGACCTGGCTGGGGTCAAGCCTGCTCGTCTCCGCCTCGGCCGCCGCGGTCTCTGTCTCGATACGCTACAGGGCGGTGATGCTTCTCTGGCTGGCGATTATGGGCGCGGTTCTGGTCATTTTTATCCTGGATTTCCCCAACATCGCCTTTCCGGCAGCGGCGATCATTCTTCTGGTCGGCACCATTGCCGCCATCAAAGCCGCCGACCGCGCTCTCAGTAAAAGTCTGCGCTGGCCAGTGCTGCTCACGATATTCATTCTTTTTTCCATCTGGGGATTTAAGCTCAGCCACGCCATCAGGAATGCCGAGAGCGGAAACGCCGTTTCCTCCCTACCGCCGGCGATTTTCGCTTTCTGGTTTCTACCGCTGCTACTCTGTTTCACCTTTCTTTTCGCAGGAATTGCCAGCCGCCGAATTCTCAAAGATACCCCCCTGGACGCCTTCGAGCACATCCTGCCGCTGGCCGGAGCCTTGCTCCTCCTGCTGGGCGGAAATGTGGTGCTGGTGATCTGGTGGAAAAAACCTGTTTTCATGGGAGTCACCGCTTTGGTCTCCGCTTTTCTCTTCCTTGGCGTCATCTGGCATAAGAAGAAAGAACAAGGGAGGGAAAAAGGCTTAGCCGGCCTTGTTTCCTTAGGCGTAGCGGCAGCGCTGCTGTTCTTCTTTGCCGTTCCCCTGCTGGTCGGCGGCCTGCCCACGGCGCAGATCTTTCTGCCGCTGATCTTTATCTCCTTCCTGGCCCTGGCCCAACTTCTGGGCATCGGCAACATGAGGCTGCTTGCCGTATTTCTCGCCTTTCCCGCCATGCTGACGGGTATCCTCTCCGAGGTTTATATTGGGCCGTCGGCCATCGGCCCGCTCAACTGGCTTGCCGCCCTAAGCGCAAGTGTCGCTGGTCTGGGTGCCTATTTCTGGTGTCGTCACACGCCCCCGCCCCGAAACGGCTTTTTCCTCCATCTCGACCCCGATGATTATGCGGCTTCTACCTTTCTGGCTTATGGCCTCATGTCCCTCTATTTTTTCGCTTCCCTCGTACTGACCAGCCTCTCCGCCCGCCTAGGCTTTGAACCGTCGAGCCTTGCCTGCGGCAAGTCCATCCTTATCAATATCGGCGCGGCAATCCTTATTGTCTGGGGAGCCATGGTCAGCAAATCAAAAGAGATAGCAACAACCGGCATCATTGTAGCCTTTATTGGCGGCGGCAAGGTTTTCTTTTCCGACCTGTTGCATACCCAAGGCCTGCCTCTTGTTTTAAGCGTTTCCTCCTTTGGCGCCCTGACTGCTTTATGTTCGCTGGTCTTGAGCAACTGGCAAAAAATGGACGGCAGCAACGAAAAAACGGTCGAAGCATCCCCACCGTTCTCTTAATTATTTTCCTTCCCCACGGCTTGAAACGGATGAACGAACCACCCCGTCAATCCCCCGCATTTTTCTATAACGGCAGGCAAAGGCAACCGCCACGTGTCGTATTATCACGACATTACCTGTCTAAAAATTTATTGCAAAGGCTGCCGATTGCCGCTAAGAAGGCTTATTCAAAAAATTGTTTACTGCGTTATGCCATCCTCGGCTTAAGCTGACGGTGGAAACTATCTTCACATCGTTTCAAAGTTATTAATGATAAGGAGAAAATGTAATGGCCGTCAATGAGAACAGCGGAAACAACGAGGAACAAAACCAGGGACCGTGGCAGTATATAATTGGTGGACTGTGGCGCTCCCCGCTTGGCGTTTTCGGCGTCATTCTCACCACCATCAGCATCACACTTATGGTGGTTGGGCTTGTTCTTGACCTCCTTGGCTTTATTGAAAACACCTATGCCAATCTTTTCACCTATCTAGTGCTGCCGGGCGGCATGATCACCGGCCTGGCCATCATTCCGGTGGCCGCCTGGCTCAGACGCCGCCAGTGGAACAAATTCGGCATCAGCCGGGAACATCTCCACATCAACCTGAGCGACAAGCGGCATCGCAAGGGCGTCATTATCTTCACCGTCCTTACCGTGGTCAACCTGACAGTACTCAGCCTCATCGCCTACGAGGGCTATCACTACACCGAATCACCGACCTTCTGCGGCAAGGTTTGCCATCAGGTAATGGAGCCGGAATTCGTCGCTTATTCCCGTTCCGCTCATTCCAAGGTTGTCTGTGTCGAGTGTCACATCGGCTCCGGCGCCGAATGGTTTGTCAAGGCCAAGATCTCAGGCCTGCGTCAGGTTCTCGCAGTGTTTACCGACAGCTACAGCCGACCAATTCCTTCACCGGTTGAGCATCTTCGTCCCTCCAGAGACACCTGCGAAGAATGTCACTGGCCCGACAAGTTCCACGGCAAAAAGGTGAAGAGCATCAGACATTTCACCAACGAGGACCAGACAAAACCCACGGTCACGGACATCGCCCTGCACATCGGCGGCCGCAACCCGGAAAACGGTGCCTTTGAAGGAATCCACTGGCATGTAAGTAATGGTATAGAAATAAAATATCTGGCGGCTGATGAGAAACGCACCCAGATTGCCAAGGTCAGCATCAAAAAAGCGGATGGTAGCACCGATGAATTCGTCAAGGCCGATCTGGCCATTCCGGCCGAAAGGGCTGATAAATGGCGGATCATGGATTGCACCGACTGTCATAGCCGGCCAACACATATCTATGACATGCCCGAAGATGTGGTGGACTTCGGTCTGGGTAGCAAGAAAATCAACGGCGCCATTCCCGGCATTCGCGAAGACAGCTTCAAGGTTCTGACTGCTGAATACAAGTCACGCGATGAAGCCAAAAAGAATATAGGCCCCGCTCTCCTGGCTCTTCAGAGCAACAGGAACCCGCAGCTTGCAGCGAAACACAAAAACGATATTGAAAAAGCCGGCGCGTTTCTTGTGGAAGGTTATCTTAACAATATCTGGCCCAGCATGAAAGTGACCTGGGGCACTTATCAGTCCCATATCGGACATCGCTCCGAGGATTTCGGCAATTACAAATACGCAGACACCAAGTTTGGTTGTTTCCGTTGCCACGATGAAGAACACACCAACAAAGATGGCAAGACTATTACCCAGAATTGCAGTAACTGCCATGATGAGCCAAAATGATTCAGGGTTTGCCCTGAACTAAGCCGGCTGTAAGTAAAAAGGCCGTGGGACGATAAAATCGTCCCACGGCCTTTTTTATAAGCCACCCCAAAAGCCCATGCAAATCAAAAAGTTGTGCCTTCCTGCTCCTCGGCGATATACCCCTTTTCGCGCAGATGTCTTCTGATGTCTTCCGGCGAAAAGCCGATTTTGGCCGCCACGCGATACGCATGACTATCCCGGGAAATACCGGAAATTATCTTATGGGTGGGCAAGTCATTGTCAAACTCCATCTGCAGACACTGACCCTTGCTTTTGCCCATAAAATAATCAACCAGCTCAAAACTGTGGGTCACCAGCAGAGTATTGTTGCCGATAATAAAAAAACCGTTGATGATGTCCACGGAAAAATTCACCTTTTCGTGGCTGGTAGTGCCTTCCGCTATTTCATCGAGGATAACAAGACTCTGTGGGGTTACCGAATAAAAGATATCCCTGGTAACCTTGAGTTCCGTGCCAAAACGCCCCTCCATGTCGGAAAGGCTGTCAAACGAGGGCGCCTGATAAGTGATACGATCAGCCATGTTGATCATGGCGGCCGAGGCCACAACCGGTGCGCCGATCTGCGCCAGAATCTGGTTCTGGACAATGCTTTTACAGTAGGTGGTCTTGCCGCCGCTGTTTGGCCCGGTAATAAAGCTGACTCTGGCTCCCGCCAGATTGACATCGTTGCCTACATACCCTTTATCACGCATGGCGAGAATGGGATTGCGCAGATCACGGGCAACAAAAAAATGCGTCTCCTCATTGGTCAACTCCGGCAGCACGGTGGGATGTGGCATAGCCCTGCTGAACAAGACAAAGGACATCAGTTCATCAATCGCGGCAACCGCTTCAATGGCCGACACAAAACGATCCGATTCTATCAGCCTTTTCCTGATCGGCAGAATCGCCGTCTCATAATCAATTGTGGGCTTAAGCACCGCCCCATAAACAAAACCAAGCACGCTTAACCAGCTGGTGCTTAAAAACATGGTTTTGGCCAAATAGGGATCCAGGAAGCCAAAAAGCCAAGCCGACCCGGAAAAGATACCGGGCAGGGTCGGCCACAGAGCGCCAAAACCCAATCGTTGCGGGCGAAAACGCAAGGTTGGCGTATACAGACAGACCTCCTCGCCGGACTTGATGCCGGAAAAGGTTCTATATGCCGAACCTGCCAGGATATCTCGGACAGGAGAGCCCTTGAGGCTCAAGATACTTTTGATGAGAGAATCGAGATAAACTGTTTCCGTCAGCGGTAATTTTTCTGTAGCGGCAAGCAGTTTATCAACGGCCCGGGCAGCACTCTTGTAATCGCCATAAGCCGTCATTGGATGAAGATGGGCATTCAAAAATCTGAACAGATCAACTTCCATTCGGGAAAACTCGATCAAAAAATCATGAATCGCCGCCTGTAGCCGTTCGTTGCTTTCCAGCTCTGCATAAGCATCCTGTTTGGCATAAACCAACTCAATTGACTGGGATGGATTCATCAACGAATGAAAAAGCCGCGCCGAACCTATCATGGTCGAGGTATGGTCAACCGTCTTGAACAGGTCGTGAATCTCCACCACCCTCAAGGTTCTTTTATCCACAATGGTAGCCGGCAGGAGATCGAACATTCGACGAACGTTGAATTCCTTGCCCTGCAGCCGCTCATCAACGATGATATTCTTATAGTTAAGTTCTACGATCAGCTCTTCGCTGTCCATTTCAACCATGGCTTATCCTTACGGCTGATTCACCCAAAATGATAACCGTTTCTGGTTAATGATTTATTGTGTCTTCCGGTCAATTCCTTGCCGATAGCCTTTGCTGTATGCCTTGCGCAGCACAGGATTATCCTTTGCTTCGTCCGGCATGGCGTTGGACCTCCCTTCGCGGCCGGCCAGAATTCCCTGCTGATAACAGAATTCTATCCTTTGCGGATCGGTTTTCTTGCCATAAATGACCGAGGTGGCACAATTGCGAGAAATCATGGCCAGCATGAGCAGAATTACCAGCCAGGCTACTACCCAACCGATCTTTGCATACAGGGGGACAGTAGCGGAGGCTGTGGACTGGGAAGGGGGCATGGGGATGAATCCTCTCCTTGACGATAAAAAATGGAATATATTGACGGGAAGGATTTCCCTTGTCTGCTCGATGTCTAAAGGATTTGCCGTTCGTTCGCAATGAAAAAATAAAACAACAAAATGAATGGCCATTCGTTTTTTTCTTGATCTTTCCCATCATTTAATGCTTAATTATATAATGTATTACTTTAATCGTGTGTCTCTTTGCCTTGCCTGAAAAATCAGATGGTGTGATCCAGCCGCGGACATTGGCCAAAACAAGATAGCAGATTGCAGATTGCCAATATATTTTTAACCCGTTTTTTCCTAAGAAAATTCAAGGAGGACATCATTGATGAAACAGCGTGTACCAGGATTTTCAAGGATCAGGACATCTTTCCTGTTCACTGCCATTCTGCTCTCCCTTGGTCTGACTGCGGGCAACACCTTCGCCCTGACCAACGACGACTGCCTAGGCTGCCACGGAGACATTATTGACGTCACCATTTTCAGTGCCACAGTGCATGGCGGCAATGGCTGCGTTTCCTGCCATAAAGAGGCGGCCCTGGCAACGGAGGAACACCCACTGCCCATGGCTCCGGTAAACTGCGGCACCTGCCACCAGAAGGCCGCCGAGGTCCACGCCAAAAGCGAACACGGCAAGGCGATCAAAGGGGGCGACAAGCAGGCGCCCCGCTGCTACGACTGTCATTCCAAACACAAAATCTTTCGGCCCACCGACCCGCGTTCCACCACCTACCCTCTCAATATCCCAAGCACCTGTGGCCGCTGTCACCAGGACGGCTCGCCGATGACCACCAGCCACAAACTAAAGAAAAAGCATATCACTGACAACTACACCATGTCCGTTCACGGCAAGGGGTTGTACAAGGACGGGCTTATCGTCACCGCCACCTGCAGCAGCTGCCACACCAACCACGATGTCCAGAAGGCCAGCACTCCCAGTTCCAGCGTAAACCGCAATAACATCATCGCCACCTGCACTCAGTGCCATGTGGGAATAGGTACCCAGTTTCTGAAATCGGTCCACAGCCCGCTGGTCACCAAGACCACCAAGAAACTGCCGGTCTGCACTGACTGTCACTCCGATCACACCATCTTCGTGGTGGACAAAAAAGACTTCCGCCTGACCATTGCCCGGCAATGCGGCAACTGCCACGGGCGTTATTCCGAGACCTACCTGGAAACCTACCACGGCCGGGCCTCCATGCTCAAAGGCGGGGAAAAACTCGCCAAGTGCTCAGACTGCCATGGCGCCCATGACATCATGCCTTCGACCTCTCCGGAGTCCAGAATAAACAAGACCAATATCGTCGAGACCTGTTCCGCCTGCCATCCCAAGGCTAACGACAGCTTTACCACCTACCTGACCCATGCCACCCATTCCAAAGAGGACAAGGCAAGATATCCGTACCTCTTTTACACCTTCTGGGCCATGACCGGCCTGCTGGTGGGTACTTTCGCCTTTTTCGGCATGCACACTCTTCTCTGGATTCCCCGCTCTTACAAGGAGAGAGTCAAGGCCGCAAAAGCGAAGAGGGAAGAGCAGGACTGAGTTGCGCTGTGCCGGCTTGATTCGCGCGGATCAAGCCGGCACGAAAAAGATACTTCAAGGAAGTACACACATAACCAGGAAAAGGACCACAGGACATGAATAAAACGCCAACACTTTACGTGGAACGATTCACCCCCTGCCAAAGAATGATTCACTTGATGATCATCGTCAGTTTTCTGACCCTGGCGGTTACCGGCATGACCCTAAAATTCGCCATGGAAGGGTGGGCTCAGCACGTTGCCGATCTTGCTGGCGGGTTTGCAATACTTGGGGCGTTACACCGTTTCTTCGCCGCCATAACCTTTTTGTACTTTTTTTTAACCCTGGCCATGCTTTTCAGGATGTGGAAAAAGTCCGGCAAAACCGTGGGTGACTTCATATTTGACCCGGAGGGTTTGGTTCCCAACCTCAACGATGCAAAGGAAATGGTTGCCACCTTAAAATGGTTTTTCGGCGGGCCTCGGCCCCAATACGGTCGCTGGACCTACTGGGAAAAATTCGATTTCATGGCAGTTTTCTGGGGTGTCGCGGTCATCGGCTCCACCGGCCTTGCCCTCTGGTTCCCAGAGCAAGCCTCCATGCTTTTTCCCGGCTACTGGCTCAACATCGCCACCATCATTCACAGCGACGAGGCGTTGCTCGCCTCCGGCTTCATCTTCACCATCCATTTTTACAACACTCACCTGCGCCCGGAAAAATTCCCCCTGGATCCGGTAATTTTTGTCGGCTCCATCACCGTAGACGAAATGAAGCACGAGCGCCCCAGAGAGTATGCGCAATTGGTCGCCTCCGGGGAACTGGAGAAAATAACCAACAAGAGAGGGCCTACAGCCTGGCACCTTCGGGCTGCCACCATTTTTGGCCTCTTTGTGGTGTCCAGCGGCTCTCTTTTGATTATTGCCATTATCACCAGCATGATTCGCTACCTCATGCGGCATTAGTCATTGCGGCAACACCGGCTTTCGACTGAGTAAAAAACAGTCTCTCTCCAGCAAATGATCCTCGACAACAATCGAGGATCATTTGCTTTTTTTATTGGTTCTCTCTCTTTCCAATAAGACAAGGGCCTCATCTTCAATAAATATCGTGACCTCGCCAGGCTAACCCTGTATTATCCACTGCTGACCATCTGGCCGAGACAAACATCTTTCCGCGCCTTTTTATAAATATATACTTTTGTTCAGTGTCTGCCGTGGATAACAATACCCCGCCTAGCATCAAAACCTGGACCCATGTCCAGCTCACTATTTTCCTGCTCGCCATCAGCCTCGCCCTGACCGTCGGCCTGGGCGGCGCTTTCTATGTCTTTGTCTCCCTTGATCTTCCGGCAATCGGCTCCCTGAAACACTATCAACCGGCCACAGCCTCAATTCTCTACGACTCGGCCAAACAGCCGATCACTTATGTATCCCGGGAAAACAGAACCCTTGTTCCACTTTCCACCATGCCGGAATTGCTTCCCAAGGCCTTTGTAGCCGCGGAAGATTCCCGATTCTACCACCACCGCGGGGTTGACGCCTGGTCGATCATCCGGGCGCTTCTCCACAATATTCGTTCCGGAGAACGGGGACAGGGAGGCAGCACCATAACCCAACAGGTCGCCAGGGCACTCCTGCTCACTCCGGAAAAAACCTATACCCGCAAAATCAAGGAAGCAATTCTCGCCTATCGTATCGACTCGGCCCTGAGCAAGGAAGAAATTCTCCATATTTATCTTAACCAGATATATCTCGGCAGCAGCGCCTATGGAGTAGAGGCTGCTGCCCATATATATTTCAATAAACGCGTTCAGGATCTCGAGCTTGCGGAAATGGCCCTTCTTGCCGGACTGCCCCAGGCACCAACCCGCTATTCTCCGTTTCGCAACTTCAAGCTAGCAAAAAACAGACAACTCTATGTTTTGAACCGCATGGCCGAAGAAGGGTATATCACCCAGACCGCCGCGCAAAAAGCTTATGAAAAAACCCTGCTCTGGAATCCGAATAAAGAAAATCCGGCGGAAAACAATTATTTTATCGAGCATGTCAAAGCCTATGTGCAAAGCAAATATGGCAATGAAGCCCTCTTGAGCGGCGGACTTCGCATCTTCACCACCCTCGACCAAAACATGCAGAAAGCCGCCAACATGGCCATAAAACGCGGCACCGCCAAGTGGGCCGTACGCCAGGGCAAAAACTCCGCCACCTTGCCACAGGCAGCCCTGATCTCCATGGAGATCAAAACCGGGTATGTCCGAGCCATGGTAGGGGGGACGGATTTTGACAAGAGCCAGTTCAACCGGGCTACCCAGGCCCGCCGTCAGCCGGGTTCGGCCTTCAAGCCCTTTATTTATGCTGCAGCCCTTGAAAAGGGAATGACTCCGGCCACCATGATAGTTGACGAACCTATCCAGTTTCGCGGCGCCAACCCCACGCAATATTGGGCGCCCCAAAATTACAACAACAAATTTGAAGGTCCTACCTCCTTCAGAAATGCGCTGGTGCACTCCAAGAACATTCCCACCATCAAAATCCTGCAACAGATCGGCACAGCCAGCACAATAGAGCTGGCAAGAAGATTGGGAATCACCTCTCCCCTGGTCAAGGAGCTTTCCCTGGCCTTGGGAACCTCCGGCGTCTCTCCCCTTGAGATGACCAGGGCCTATGCGGCCTTTGCCAACGGCGGCATGATGCCCCAGCCCATTTTCATCGAAAAAATTGTGGACAGCACCGGCAAGGTGCTGGAGGAACACCGACCTACCTTTAGCCAAGCCATTGACCCACGGGTTGCCTACCAGATGACTCACCTTTTGGAGGGAGTCATCACCGACGGTACAGCCAAGGGGATCAGCAGTTTCGGCGCATCAGCCGCTGGCAAAACTGGGACCA
Source organism: Desulfurivibrionaceae bacterium (assembly GCA_041675585.1). GTDB lineage: Bacteria > Desulfobacterota > Desulfobulbia > Desulfobulbales > Desulfurivibrionaceae > Thiovibrio. The sequence goes on along the minus strand of JBAYTO010000011.1, from coordinate 59,221 downwards.
CCGATCAAAACGTTGATGCCTGGTTTGTTGGCTATACCCCGGAGCTGGCAACCTGCGTCTGGATAGGACACGACCAGAATGCTTCCCTGGGCTCAGCCGAAACAGGCGGCTTGGCCGCAGCCCCGATCTGGCTTGATTTCATGAATCAGGCAAAAACAGTTTACCCGGCAACAGACGGCTTCCCAGTCCCAGCGGGAATTGTCATGCTCCCCATGGACAACGCCACCGGCAAGCCGGGGACAAAGGTCGGAGGCAGTATTACCATGGAAGCCTTCCGAGAAGATACCCCGCCATGGCCCAAGGAAATACCTCCTCCCGAAGCAGAAGCGTCTTCCCCTTGATAAAAAAAGGCCGCGTCACCTGGAAACCCAGGATACACGGCCCAAAATGCGCCTTGATTTATATAACCATCCGGCTTATTTCGAAAATGGTTAGACAGCCCGCTTACGCGGCATGTTTTTCAGCTCGTCTTTGCCATGATAAACTACGGTAAAGGTTTCCCTTAGCTCTTTGACCATGGCTTCTTCCTGCCCGGCATCACTGATCATCACGCGGATAGCCACCCGTTTCTTCCCTTCCGGCGCATCCTCGAACGAAGTTAAAATGCTGATGATCCTGGTGTCAAATTTTCGAAAACTCTCGATAACCCTGGTCACGGAACCAGCGGCATCAGGTAGATCAAAGACAAACTGAATGGCGCCGTCCTTGATTCCAGTGCTGTGAATAAACCCCCGCAACACATCGGATTCGCTCAGCAACCCGACAAGATTACCAACTTCATCCACAACGGGCAGACCGGAGATCTTATCCTCCAACATGAGCAGTGCGGCTTTTTCCAGGGTTTCGTCCTGGCTCAGGGTAAGCGGGTTGGAGGTCATCACGTCCTTTACCTTCATCTCCGACAGCAGGTAATACAGCTCGTGAATATCCAGCGAGGTTGTCTTGGAAGGAGAGGCGTCCTTCACATCCCGATCCGTAACGATCCCGATCAATTTTCCATGGGAAACCACCGGCAGGCGGCGGATATTGTTTTCCTTCAAAATCCTGGTGGCACGCATCAGAGAAGTATTCTCGTCCACGGTCAGGACGTCTTTCGCCATCCAGTCTTTAATCAGCATAAGAGACAACCCTCCATAAAAATTATCTAACCAAGCTCAATAAAGAGCAGTTCTTGTCCACCACAAAAACATGCCGACAGGTAACCAGCACCTGTTTTTATAAAATATTCCTCCCGTTCATGCAAGATGAAGTGCGCCACCCCCCCAAAAATCACCAAGAAAGCCGCACCTTTTGAACCCTTCATTTTTTACCTTGCTTAACTTACCGCAAATCAGTAAATGAGTAACATTTAAGACAGGACCTTTTCCAAAAACCTCACCTGTCACCCGGCCAGAAAAAATATCGCGAAAATGCCTGTATGCCTTGCCCTCTGACAGACGAAACCTTAGCCCGGATCATGGCCATCGCCGCCACCGAGGATTGCGTTTTTCTTGAAACCAGCAGAGTAACCGAGGAGGAATACCACTCCTATTTATTTCACAACCCGGTGACACATCTGGCCTGCTACGCCCATGACGACCCGGCCCGTTTTTTCCGGCAGGCGGAAGATTTTCTCGCCGAAGGGTTGTATCTGGCCGGCTGGCTGGGTTACGAGTTCGGCTACCTGCTCGAACCCTCCCTGGCAAGGCAAACCCAACCCGACCCTGAAAAACCCCTCGCCCGCCTGGGCGTATTCCGCGCCCCCCTGATCTTTGCGCACAATTCTGAAGAATTACACAACGCCTCATGGCCCGTTCCACCCGCAACGCCGTCCTCCCCGGACTACCGCCTCAGCAACCTGCGCCCCAATCTCACTCAGGAGGACTACACCGCAGCCCTGGCCAGAATCAAGGCATATATCGAGAGCGGCGACACCTACCAGGTCAACTTTACCCTGAAGCTGCTCTTTGACTTCGAGGGCTCGCCGGAAACGCTGTATCAGACCCTGCGCCGCAACCAGAGCGTTTCCTTCGGCGCCTATCTCCGCTCCGGCAGCCAAAGGATTCTCTCTTTTTCCCCGGAGCTGTTTTTCAAGAAAAGAGGCGAACAGTGTCTGGTCCGGCCCATGAAAGGCACCATCCAGCGCGGCCCATACCCGGAAGAAGACGCACGGCTGATCCGATTTTTACAGACGGATGAAAAAAACCGCAGCGAAAATGTGATGATCGTCGATCTGCTGCGTAATGACCTTGGCCGCATCTGTACGCCTGGAACGGTCGCCACCCGCTCCCTTTTCGACATTGAGACCTATGAAACCCTGCACCAGATGACCTCCACCATCACCGGCCATCTGCCCCCGGCGACAAAGATCGAGTCCCTGTTTAAGGCCCTGTTCCCGTGCGGCTCGGTCACCGGCGCCCCCAAGATCCGGACCATGGAGATTATCCACGAACTGGAGAGCGGGCCGCGCGGCGTCTACACCGGGGCCATCGGCTTTATCGCCCCCTCCGGCGAGGCAACCTTCAATGTGCCGATCCGCACCATCGAACTCAACGGCAACAAGGGCGAAATGGGCATCGGCTCCGGAATCATCCACGAATCGGACCCGGAGCAGGAATGGCGGGAATGCCTGCTCAAGGGTCGTTTCTTGAGCAACCCGGCCCCGGCCTTCAGTCTTTTGGAAACCATCCTCTGGCAGCCTGGCTCCGGTTACTGGCTTCTTGCCGAACACCTGGAGCGGCTGACCGCTTCCGCCGCCTACTTCCGCTATCCAGTTAGCCCACCGGAGATCATGACCCGGCTTGACCGACTGGCCCTGGATTTTTCCGCCTCTCCCATGCGGGTGCGGCTGACCCTGGCCAAGAGCAGCCGGCTCCAACTTACCGCCATCCCATGCCCAGCCCCGGCCACCCTCACCTGGCCGACCGCACCGATCGCCCAGGCAGAATTGCCGAGGGTGCGCTTCTCGTCACAAGCCACCGACCCCGGCTCGCCCTGGCTTTTTCACAAGACCACCCTGCGGGAGCTGTACGATGCCGAGCGACAACGGGCTCTGACCGACGGTTTTTTCGAGGTGCTTTTCACTAATACCAGAGGAGAGGTGACGGAGGGAAGCATCACCAGCATCTTTGTCCAGCAGCAGGGCGCTCTGCTCACGCCCCCCGTGGAATGCGGGCTTCTGCCCGGAGTTTTCCGGAGACATCTGCTTGAACGCTCACCGCTGCCGGTGCGGGAAGCCATCCTGACCCGTCAGGATCTTGCGCAGGCAGAGGCGCTTTTCGTGGGCAACTCGGTACGCGGTCTGGTTCAAGTCCGCCTCAAATATTGAAGCACCACATCTGCTTTGTCATCGGCCTGTTCGTTTGCAATAGCACACTTAGCAGGCCTCTTGATCGGCACTCCTGCCGACAATTGACACGCGCATCAGCAGCTCTGCTCAACATTTGAGGCCAGAGATAAGAGCACGCGCACAAACCAGAAAAAGCAATCATCCTTAAACCGGGACACACCGTCGCGACTACCCCCTGGCCAGGGTCCGGATGATATCAGCCTTGCCGACCACGCCAACCAGGGTGCCATTCTTGAGTACCGGCAGGGTATGGACCTTTTTCTCGGCCATGATGGTGGCTATCTCATCCAATGGGGTATCCTCCCTGATGGTCACCAGCTCCCGTGAGCAGATATCCCCCACCGTGGCGCCGGTCATCCTGCTGATTTCTTTTTCCACTTCCTTGGCGCGATCCAGAAAGATAACCGAGTCAAGAATGGAAATAACCGTGGGGATATGAAACTTCTTGGTCTGATCCACCAGGTCGCTTTCCGTCACCACCCCGATCAGCTGCCCGTCGTCGTCAACCACCGGCGCCCCGTTGATGCGGTGAGACCAGAGAACACCCGCCAGTTTCTCCACCGGCAGATCCGCCTTTACCGAAATAACTTTTTTCGCCATGATCTCTTTGGCAATCAGCATGTTCTTTCTCCAAAATCAAAAAATTATAGTACCTCTCTGTTTGGCTTTGGCTGTTTTACAGAGTTCCTTGGTCTTCAAATCCCTGGCCTTCTTCATCCATTCCTTGAACTCCTTCAGCATAACGCCAGACAACTTGCGTAAAATTACTTATGCTTCGTCGGTTCCACCTCAAATCAGAATTTGCCCAATCGTTGTCCAAATTTCAAGCGGAACCGTTCCGCGTCTGTCTTGTGCGAAAAGCAGATGACACAATCATCTGCATAAAGGATTTTCCAGGCAAATCATGTACAAGTCTTACGGTAGATTTTATCAAACCAAAGGTCAAGGGCATAGTGCAGATTGATGTGGTCGAAAGCGTAATGATGCTGGCTCGGCGAGTCGGGCACCGTGATAACCGAGTTTGTCGAAGCCGCATTACCCATACTTCACAGACACAGAGTTTCCCCCCCGTTGAATTTACGCTTGACATTCACCTGACAAACAAATAGCATTACGGCAACACAAGAAGGTTAGGCGGGTTACCTGTCTGACCCGATTGCGCAACCATGCAGGGGTGCGTGGCACACTCTTTAATTTTTTTTGGAGGGAAAACATGCTGAAAATTATTCTTTCAACGCTGTGCGGGTGTTTATGCTGGGTTGCCGTTGCTTTTGCCGCTGTGGATATCAATACCGCCGACACCAAGGAACTCTCCGGCTTGCAGGGCATTGGCCCATCAAAGGCACAGGCCATTGTCGATTACCGGCAAAAAAATGGCCCGTTCAAAACAACAAAAGAGCTGACCAAGGTAAAAGGAATCGGCCCCAAGATCTTGGAAAAGCTGGGCAACGAGATAGTGATTACAAAATAACCAGTTACAAGGCCGCCATGCACCCCGGCAAACTCGGGAAAAGGGAAGAGTGCTGAGTTCCGAGTGCTCGGTACTTTGCACTCAGGACTCAGCACTCAGCTATCCCCATCCACCTATCCGTTGAGTAATCTGGCCATGTCCTTGGCAAAATAGGTGATGATGATATCCGCCCCTGCCCTCCTGATACTAAGCAGACTTTCGTGCATGACCTTTTCCCCGTCGATCCAGCCATTGGCCGCGGCAGCCTTGATCATGGCGTATTCCCCGCTCACATGGTAGGCGGCGATAGGCAGGTCGAACTCATCCCGCAACCGGCTGATTACGTCGAGGTAAGCCATGGCCGGCTTGACCATCAGGATGTCCGCGCCCTCTTCCACATCCAGGGTCGCCTCCCGCAACGCCTCCCGGATGTTGGCCGGATCCATCTGATAACTCTTGCGGTCGCCCTGCTGGGGCGCGCATTCCGCCGCATCCCGGAAAGGCCCATAAAACGCGGAAGCGTACTTCACGGCATAGGACATGATCGGCACCATGGAGAAGTTGTTCTCATCCAAAATCCCCCTGATTTCGCCGACCCGGCCATCCATCATGTCCGAAGGAGCCACCATGTCGGCCCCGGCCTGGGCATGGGAAAGGGCAACCCTGGCCAGCACCTCCAGGGTAGAGTCATTGTCCACCACCTCATCAAGCATGATTCCGCAATGGCCATGGCTGGTGTACTCACACAGGCAGACATCGGTACAGACCGTGAGCTTCGGCGCCGTGTTCTTCAGCTCTTTGATGGCCCGCTGAATGATGCCGTCCTTGGCATGCGCCCCCGAACCTTTTGAATCCTTCTTGTCGGGCAGGCCGAAGAGGATGACCGAGTTCACCCCCAAGCCCATGCACTCCTTGGCCTCCTTGGCCAACTGGTCCACGGAGATTCTGAACACCCCCGGCATGGAGGGCACCTCTTCCCTTATCCCTTTGCCGGGCATGACAAAAAGCGGGTAGACAAGATGGGCGGGAGAGATGCTGGTCTCCCGGATAAGCGCCCGGAAGGTTTCGTTTTGTCTAAGCCTGCGGCCCCGGTACTCTGGAAAAATCATCTTTTATTTTCTCCTTTTCTTGGCTGGGAAGGACTTCCGCCAGCATAATTATTCATAATCGGCAACCAAAGACGCCAGAATTTACAGTTACTCAACCTTAAAGGTTTCCCGCACCAGGTTGTTGATATACCGTTCCGGCATATCGACACCTTCGCCGGGAACAACCACCTGCGCAACCCCCTTTTTTTGTCCCATGAGCCGCAGACCGTATTCCATGGCCTGCAAAATCAGGGCGCATGAAGACTGAACGGCCTCAAGGGTCCGGGGTTCCCTGGTCAACAAGCGGTCAACAGCTTCTTCGCTGAAAGTTACCCCGATCCCGCATTTTTCGCTGAACTCCAACTCGCTGTCGTGAATCGCCTGAACAAGCAGAATAAAGGTATCACAAATCTCGCGGGGGTCAACATCCAGCTCCTGGCTTTCCCGGGCCATCAACTGCAGCCTCGCCGGGGTGGCTAGAACCTGATGATCTTCGAGGTAATTCCCCAACCGCTTCAGGATGAAGCTGGTCAACCGCTCATACTCCGCAACCTGCAACGCCTCAAAACGGGCCCGGTGCTCCGCCTGCACCCCGGCATCCGCCAACAGCCTTTCGAGGACAACGGCGGGCGAGCGCACCATCTCGACATCCACCACAAGATGGCGGATGCTGGTGGAAGGCAGTTTTTTCTCGTAGTGAAGCAGAACCCTTTCCATCACACTTACCAGTCCCCTGGCCCCGGTTCTTTCCAGCTTGGCCAGACCGGCGATCTCACGCAGCGCCGCATCTTCGAACTGGAGATTGACGCCGTACACCCGGAAATCATGCTTCTTGGCGACCACGATGGAGCTGTTGGGATTGGCCAGGATCTCGTAAAAATCATCTTCCTCCAGTTCTTCGAGCACAGCGATAACCGGCAGCCGCCCGACAAACTCGCTTTCAAAACCGAACTCAACGAGATCCTCCGCCTTGACCTGTTTGAGGAAACGCCGGGTGGATCGCACCGAGGAGATGGAACTTTCAAAGCCCATGGATTGCTGCTGCACCCGTTTCCTGATGATCTCATCAAGCCCGGCAAAAGCACCGCTCATGATAAAAAGGATATTTTTGGTATTGATCGTCCTCCGCGCCCTCTTGCCTGTTGCCCGGAACTGTTCGATGGCCTCAATCTGCGAGACCGGATCGTGAGCGACCTTGATTTCGACCTCGGTCTCCTCCATAGGCTTGAGCAGAGCACGCTGCACCCCGGTTCGGGAAACCTCGGCCTCGACGCGGAAGGAGCTGGCGGCGATCTTGTCAATCTCATCGAGATAAATGATGCCATACTGGGCCCGCTCGATATCCCCGTCCGCCTGTCGGAGCAAATCGCGGACCAGGTCCTCAACGTCCCCGCCCACATAGCCGGTTTCACTGAACTTGGTGGCATCGCCTTTGATGAAGGGCACCCCGAGATAATTGGCGATGAGCTTGATGAGAAAGGTCTTACCGACGCCGGTCGGTCCCATCAACAGGACATTGCTCTTGATCTGGCCCAGGTTACGCCTTGCCTGCCGGGGTTTGGCCAGATTGTAGCTGATCCGGTTGAAATGGGTGCAAATCTTGGTGGCCAGAATGGCTTTGGCTTCATCCTGCCGCACCACATACTCGTCGAGATAGGCAATAAGCTCTTCCGGATTGGTGTCGAAATGAAAGTCCGCCGCATCGCCTGCCCCAAGCTGACCAGGCTCATTCTCCTCGCCCTGCGCCATGGGCAGCAAGCCGCTGGAGATGATCTTCACCTTCTGCCCATATTTTTTCGTAAGATACTCCCCGATTTCCTTTTCCAGAGCCTTCTGGTCGGGAAGACTGGTATCGTATTTGCTCATGGCAGGCATCCTCACAAATCTCGGGCAAATCAGTGGTTTTAGTAATTTCCGGTATTGAGCCGGGCAGTTACAATCATTCTTCATCCAGGGACAGGGACTTCATCTTCCTGTGCAGATGACTCCGCTCCAGACCTATTTGTTCCGCAGTCAGGGAAATATTCCCGTCATTGCCCGCTAGACGGGCCGCAAGAAAATCCCGTTCAAAAATCCTCTTGGCCTCTTTATAGCTCAAGGAGTGGTACATCGCTTCCAGACCGGCTACCGGCGACACCCCTTCTTCCGGAGCAAGGCCGAGCAGCTGCTCTACTTTTGCTTCGGCAACCGTTTCCGCCGGACACATGATCATGACCCGCTCCACAAAATTGCGCAACTCGCGGACATTGCCCGGCCAGCCATGCCGCATCATGGCCTGCATAGCTCCTGGGCTGAACGCCTTCTCCCCCAAGCCTTTTTTGGCATTATCCGCCACGAAATCAGCGACCAGCAAAGGAATATCCTCGCATCGATCCCTAAGCGGCGGCACCTGAATGGGCACTACATTGAGCCGGTAATAAAGATCCGCCCGGAAGGTGCCTTTTTCGATCTCCTGTTCAAGATCCTTATTGGTGGCGGCCAGTACCCGGACCTCGACCTGGATGGTTTTCGAGCCGCCCACCCGCTCAAATTTCTGCTCCTGCAGGATGCGCAGCACCTTGGCCTGGGTTTTGAGGCTCATGTCGCCGATTTCATCCAGGAAAAGGGTAGTGCCATCGGCCAGATCGAACTTGCCCCGCCGGCTGGTGGTGGCGCCGGTAAACGAGCCCTTCTCGTGGCCGAACAGCTCGGACTCGATCAGTTCCTCCGGGATGGCGGCGCAGTTCAGCTCGATCATCGGCTTGGCCGCGTTTTTTGACAGACGATGAATACTCTGCGCCACCAGCTCCTTGCCGGTGCCATGCTCCCCCCGGATCAAAACCCAGGCCTCGCTGGGCGCGACCCGCTCCACCAGCTGCCGGAGTTCCACCATGGCCGGCGACTTGCCGGTAAGCTGACTGGCGTGCTGGGTCTGCTGACGCAAAATCAGGTTTTCTTTTTGCAGGCTGGCCAGATCAAGGGCATTGTTGACCGCAAGAATGATCTTGTCATAGGAGGGCGGTTTTTCGATAAAATCATAGGCTCCCATCTTGGTGGCCTGCACCGCGGTTTCAATGGTGCCATGCCCGGAGATCATGATCACCGGCAACTCGGCGTGGGACTCCTTGATTCTTTTCAACACCTCCAGGCCATCCAGTCCCGGCATCCAGATATCAAGCAGAATCAGATCAACCTGCTCTTCCTCCAGCAGGGAAAGCCCCTGCACCCCGTCCTCGGCGGAAATGGTCTGAAACCCTTCGTCCGACAGGATGCCGGACAGAGATTCGCGAATACTCGCCTCATCGTCAATTATCAGGATTGTCTTTGCCATCGCCGCTTCGCTGTTGCCATTTCATTGAAATTTTCCTGCTGCCACTTAATATACCATGCCCTGCCAGGCAGGGGACATGGTTTTCTGTAACTACTCAGCTTGACGCCGGGATCAGACAAACACCAGGGAATGTAACTGTTCAGCAGTGCCGCAGATGCTAGGAAGAGGCCTGCGAAGTGTGCTATTGCACATAAGCAGACCGATAACAACGCAGATGTGGCGCTGCTGAACAGTTACAGGTTTTCTAACCGTTACCTAAGGGCAGCTCCACAATAAACCTGGCGCCCCGGGGCTCGTTATCCTTTACCCGAATATAGCCTTGATGATCCGCTACCACCGTGCTGGCTATGGCCAGACCCAGACCGGTGCCGGTTTTTTTTCTAGAGAAATAGGGTTCAAAGAGCCGCGGCTTATCCTCATCGCTGACCCCGGAACCATTGTCGAGTACCTCAAGGGTGACCACCTTGCGTTCTTCCTCGCAGGCAAGAACGATCTCGATCATCCCGCCGCTGCCGGTGGCAGCCACGGCATTATTGAGCAGGTTGATGAGTACCCGCTTCATCTGCTTGGCATCAAAAGGAAAACGGGGAACCGGCCCCTCCACCCGCAACTTAAATTGCCTGTCCTTATGGGCCTCCTGGTAGAAAACAAAAACCTCGTTGGCCATTTCGGCAAGGTTGCCCATGGCCTTATGCACCGCAGGCATTCGGGCGAAGTTGGAAAATTCGCTGACCAGTTTTTTTAGCTCGTCAACCTGCTTGACAATGGTTTTAGTGCAGATGTCAAAAACTTCCTGATCCCCGGACAGCCGGTCAAGGTATCTCTTGCGAAGCCGCTGGGCGGAAAGCTGAATCGGGGTCAGGGGATTTTTCACCTCATGGGCGATCCGCCGGGCCACTTCACGCCAGGCCGCCATCCGTTGCGCCTTTTCCAGCTCCGTGAGATTATCAAACACTAGGACCACACCAAGTGACTGATTGTTCTCATCTTCCAGCTTGGTTAAATTTACCCGCAACGAAAAGGTCTCCTCGCCCAAGGTAAGGCGTAGCGGTTTTTCCAGGGAAGACTTGCCGCTCCGGAAGAGTTCGGCAAAAAATCCGTCCAGGATAGCACGATGCTCCGGTTTGAGAACCACGCGATAATCCTTACCCTCCAAAGCCCTGCGATCAATCCGGAGAAGTTCCTCGGCAAACCGGTTGATCGTGGTAATACAGCCCTGCTCGTCCAGGGAGATGACCCCGGCCGCCACATTCTGCAAAATAATCTCCATGTAACGCCGCCTGGTTTCAGCATCGAGATTGCCCTGACGCAAAGCGGCATTCGCCTCTTCAAGCTGCCTTTTGCTGGCGGAAAGATCGCTGGTCATCCGGTTGAAAGAATCAACCAGGGTTCCCATTTCGTCGCCTGAAGTCTTTTCCAGCACAAAATCCAGTTCCCCCTCGGCCACCCGACGGGTTGCTTCAGCCAACCTGCCGATGGGTCCTGTCAAGCCCCCGGCCACATAAAAAGCGAACCAGATCGCGCAAAACACGATCAACAAGGTGACAATCAGCAGCATGACCAGCAGGCTGGTTTTTATAGGAGCCTTGAGCATCATCAGCTGCTTGTAACCCTCATAGCCGGCTGAGATAATCTGCATCCGCCGGACCCGTTCCTGGGGAATAAGCAGAGAGACGACCAGAACCTCTTGAGGGGCGTCTACCCCACCGATTCGGGCCAGGCTAACCCCGCGCACCAGTTCACCCGCCGCCACCGGCTGGATGGTTGCCTGCTTCTGGTTTTCGGCATAAGCATTACGAATCATCTGCAACGAAATTTCCGGGATACCCCCGTCTGCTATCTCCGGCCGGTAGACTTTGGCCAGCACCGCTCTTTGCCCGGAAATCAATTCGATTCCGGCCAGACCATGACTTTTCAGCATACTTTCCAACACCGGGGTCAAATTTTTCCCGGCAATATCGCGATAGCGATTTGACTCCAATCGTTCCGCGATAATACTCCCCTGACGGTCAACCTGGTTTTGCGCCTCAAGGTAAACATTCTTGGCAACGACGATCGACTCTTCGAGAGACTGGGAGACATTAATATTGAACCAGTAATCCATGCTGGTGGAGACAAACTGCAGAGCGATGAAAAACAGCAGCCCGGTTGGGAAAAAGGACATGGCAACAAAGGCGATCACCAACTTGGAGCGTAGCTTTGTGCCCAAAAAACGGCGGCGCCGCTCAAAAACAAGCTGCGCCAGATTGCGGAGAACCAGAAATACCATCAACAACAACAGGAGGACGTTGAAATTGATAAGCACGAAGATCAGGACATTGCCGCTGACCGGAAAAGGAATGGCTCCCAGCTGCACTATCCTGGTTTCAAAATAGGTCAGCAGCGGAATCAGGACGAGGCAGGCAAGGATAACCAGACGGATACGCTTTTTGCGGCGCTGCCGGTCTTTCCAGAGAACCTCCTCGCAGGGGCCGTCCATCCTAATACCTGAATTCGACGGTATACCACTGGGTTTCAAAATCCCAGAGGCTCCAGAAGGGGATCACATAGTGAACATAAAGCGGCAGGGTTTTTCCCGCGAGCTTGGCCTTAACCCGGAGCAGATACTCTGCCTCCGGCAGCAGAGCCTTAAGCGGCGTGACCATAAGGCCATTGAGCTGGACCATGACCTTTTTCGCCTCGGCCAACGATTTGGTGCGGAGCGTCTGCCCGGCCAGCTCAGAACGGACAATGGTATATTCCTCTTTCAAGGTGTCATAGCTCAGGGTATGGTCGAACTTGAGGGAAACAAGCTCCTGATTCAGCCACATGCGTTTCCGTTCCAGCTTTACAAAAAAATTGAAGGTCACCGGGATACCGTTTTTTATCCCCTCCTCCATCTGCTTGGTAAAGGCATTGTTGACCGTCAAAAACAACAGCAGGTCCGTGCTGGAATTGGTGACGATCAGCTCCTCGATGGTCGCATTCTGGGCAAGGGCGGACGACCCTCCGCCCCAGAAAAAAACCAGAGCAAGAAAAAAAGCGAAAAAGCCGCGAAATCGTGGTCTACAAGATTGCATGCGCATAATCAGTTTAAACTGGTGTTGAAAAATAATGGACTCGCAAAAAGGGAAAAAGGTCACAGGTCCGCGACGCAACATCAAAGAGACAAAGCAACAACCGTTGTAATCGCGGCTTTTTGCGATTTCAAGAAAATTAAGTGACGGATACTGACTCCTGGGCCTCAAACTGTGCCTGACCGCGTCTCGTCCGCCATTTTTTCAGAACTAGGCTCCTGGCCCTGTCCAGAAACGGGCCAAAGGTCGCGGCATCATGGGCACTCAAGGCCACCGCCTCATGCAGCCGCAGCTGCTCGGCAACAACCTCCGACGCTACCAGATCGATCTTGTTAAAAACCTTGAGGCAGGGAATGGCATCCAGCTCAAGCTCCCGCAGCAGTTCCTCCACCACCCGGATATGATCAGCGCATCGCGGATTGCTGATATCGATAACATGCACGAGTACGTCCGCCTCGTGCAATTCTTCCAGGGTCGCCTTGAAGGCCTTGAGCAATTCTTCCGGAAGATGGCGAATAAAGCCCACCGTATCCGTGATGATAACCTCTACATCCTCGGGGAAACGCAGCCGTCGGCTGGTCGGATCCAGGGTGGCGAACAGCTTGTCCTCCGCAACAATGGCGCTCATGGTCAGAGTATTGAGCAGGGTTGATTTTCCGGCATTGGTATAGCCGACCAGCGAGAGAACCGGCAAGTCATTTTTGCGCCGCCGCGCCCGCCGCTGCTCCCGCTCGCGGCTGACCTCCTTGAGTTTTTTGGCCAGCTTGCCCAAGCGGTCATTAATGCGGCGGCGGTCCACCTCCAGACGGGTTTCGCCGGGGCCGCGCCCGCCGATACCGCCGGTGAGCCGGGAAAGGGCATCGTCCCTGGTGGTCAGCCTGGGCAGCATATATTTTAGCTGGGCCATCTCGATCTGGAGTCGACCCTCCCGGCTCAAGGCCCGCCGGGCAAAGATATCAAGGATCAACTGGGTCCGGTCGATGATCCTCATCTCGGTATGGTCGGTTATCGAACGCACCTGGGAAGGATTGAGCTCCTGGTCGAAAATCAGCAGATTGGCATTGAGCCTGAGGGCGGAAAGCATGATCTCGCCGAGCTTGCCTTTGCCCAGAATCAGACGGGGATTGACCTTTTCCCGCCGCTGCACCACGGTGTCAAGAACGATCACCTCGGCGGAGCGCGCCAGCTCGACAAGCTCGTCCATGGACTCCTGGGCCTTGGCCTTGGAGAGCGGGGTCACACTGACCAGAATTGCCCGGTCCCGGCCCGAATCGATCTCCCGCACCGGTCTGGCCTTGGCAAACTCATCCTCAAGCGCACCGATGAGTTCCCGGCAGGAACTGGCCGGCCGACCGGGAATCTCCGGGGGCAACAAGGCCCAGTCCTTCCCCGCCACCGGCTGGGGGACCAGATGGGCGGAATGAAGCCACGTTGTCCCGCCCGGGTCCATAGTCACCACGGCCATCATATCGAGCCGCAGGAAGAGCAGATCCATCAGATCGTCTTCGCTGAGATCCTCGCCGGCAAGGTGGACATGTACGCAGCGCAAACCCTTGAGACGTCCGCCCGAGGCCTTGAACTGCTTCAGGGCCGGGATCATGATGGATTTACGATCCCCGACCATAATCGCCTCGACCTGTCCGGACCGGCTGAGCAGCACCCCCACCTGACGACCGAGCTCAAAGGCAATCGTACAGAGCTCTTTGGCCAGCTCCGGACTGATGATCAGATCCGGGTTGACCCGGCGCCCGGCAATCCGTTCAAGCGCTTTCAGCTGGGCGGTTTTCAGGCCGCCGGTATTGCCGGTTATCATGCCGATGGCCGTACCTCCGCAATTAAACTGTTCAACTGATCCTCTCTCGCAGTAAACGTCGGTCGCCAACCCGGATGGTTACCTTGATTCTATCAAAATACTCCAACAGGGGAATGGAAAATTTCCTGGTCAGGCCGGTGAGATTTTTAAAGCGCGGCGCGTCGATCTCCCCTTCTGTCTTGATGAAGGTCACCATCTGCTCCTGCAGCCCGGTCAGATCCCGAGCCGAAAAATAAAGATCCTCGCTGATCTTGACCAAAACCTGCTCCCGGACCAGAAGGTCAAGAACCTCGCGGACCAGGAGAGCCGGGTACTTGGCAAAACGTTCCTGCAGTTCCCGCACGGTGGGCGGTGTCAACCCGGCCTCGGTGTAAAAAGCCGCCATTTCCGCCCGGATGCTCAGGGCATCCGCCTTAAGCGATACCTTGTGATTTGCCAGTCTGACCGTTGCCTCATCGACCACGATCGTTCCCTGCTTGCTCAGAGTGTTGAGCAGCAGCTGAAAAAATCGCTGATCCAGGTCGCCGGGCAGCCGGGAACGCAGCTCCTCCCGGGAAAGGTCCGGCTTCATCGAGTTGTCCCGGTGAAAGTCAGCCAGGATCTTCTGCAGGGAGGTACTCATGATCTCGAAGGTTTCCGCCGCTACCATGCGCTGCCGCTCCGAATCCACCATGATGATCTTCCGGCTGGAGATGGGGGTGTCCAGCAGCTTGCGGAAACGCTTGCCGAACTGCCCCATCTTCACGCAAAGCGCCTCGAAGGTAAGCCCGGCAACCCCGGCCTCCCGGAGATGCAGCAGGGAGATATCCTCGGGAGAACCCGTCTGATACAGGGCAAAGACCTGGCTGTTTGCCTCCTTGAAACGCCGCCGCTTGGGCGGAGCCCCGCTCCAGATCCCGCCGCCGCCGATGGTGGCTACGGGCGAATAGCTCCGCACCACATAGCGGTCGCCGGGCCAGGCGCCGAAGGGCTCCTCCAGCAGAAGCTGCACGTTGGCCCGACTGCCCGGGGCAAGCTCCTCATCCTCCAGCAGCACGATCCGGCCCATGATCTCGGCGGTGCCGATGTGTACCCGCACCCTGCTTCGATTCTTGAGAGGTTTGGCATTGGCGGAGAGATAGAAAAAATCGGCGTCCAGCAGATAGGAGGGCGCGAGGGTGCCAGGGGTGGCAAGCATGTTGCCCCTGGCGATCATCCCGGTATCCAGCCCCTGGATATTGATGGCGGTGCGCTTCCCCGCCTCGACCAGCTCCACATCCTGGCCATGCACCTGAATGCCGCGGATCTTGGCGATATGACCTTGGGGATAGACGGTGATATCCTCTCCCAGCGCGATCCGTCCCGAAATGGAGGTGCCGGTGACCACCACCCCAAAGCCCTTCATGCTAAAGACCCGGTCCACGGGCAGACGAAACGGGCCATGGGCCTCGGAAAATTCGCTGCCGCGCACCAGGGTGTCCAGCACCTCCCGGACCTCGGCGATCCCCTCTCCGGTGGTAGAGGAAACCGCGAGCATGGGCGCGTCTTCGAGAAAGCTGCCGGCCAGGAACTGGCGGACATCCTCCTGCACCAGTGCCAGCCACTCCGCATCCACCATGTCTTTTTTGGTGAGGATCACCAGCCCCCGTTTGACCCCGAGCAGACGGCAGATCTCGAAATGTTCCCTGGTCTGGGGCATGATCCCCTCGTCCGCCGCAATGACAAAGGCGAGCAGATCGATGCCGGTGGCGCCGGCCACCATATTTTTCACAAAGCGTTCGTGGCCGGGCACGTCGATGATGCCGAGGCGATGGCCGCAGGGCAGATCGAGAAAGGCAAAGCCGAGCTCGATGGTGATGCCCCGCTTCTTCTCTTCCTTGAGCCGATCGGTGTCAATGCCGGTGAGGGCCTTGACCAGACTGGTCTTGCCGTGGTCCACATGGCCGGCCGTGCCGAGAACGATCTCCCGCATCTGCTACCAGTTCCCTTGCAGGTAAGGATTATGGCGTGCTTCCTCGCCCACCGTGGAACGAGCCCCGCCATAGCCATGCCCCGGCCAGACCACGGTCTCGGCCGGCAAGGTCAGGATCTTCGTTTTGATCGCGGTAAGCAGCTGCTCGCTGTCGCCGCCGGGGAAATCGGTGCGCCCCAGCCCCTCGACAAACAGGGTGTCACCGGTAAAAAGATGGGGGGCGGCATATAGGCAGATGCCGCCCGGAGTATGCCCGGGGGTATGAAGAACGGTCAGGGTAAGCTTGCCGATCACAATCGCCTCGCCATCGCTGACACACCTGTCCACCGGCGGCGAAGGGGGCAGGCCGAGCATGGAGAAATAGTCAATAACCTCCGGCCTGGCAAAAAACTCGGCATCGGCCGCATGCATGAGGATGGGCGCGCCGGTGGCCTGCTGGATCACCCTGTTGCCGCAGACATGGTCCGGATGACCGTGAGTGCAGAGAATCGCCTCGACGCTGAGCCCTTCCGCCCGGCAGAAGGCGAGAATCTCCGCCTCGTTGCCGCCGGGATCAATGATCCCGCACTTTCTGGTCTCCTCGCAGCCCACCACATAGCAGCACACTGCCATAGAGCCCACAGTCAGCTGTTTAACGATCATCTCTTCAGCCTCAACAATCGCAGGTGTCGGGATTGCAGGGTCCGGTGCCACAGCCGCAGCTCGAAGCGGCCATGGCCAGGGGTCTGGCCATGGGAATGGCACCGGCCGCGGCGGCATGAACAGGCAGCTCTTTCTCGACTTTTGCCAAAAACTCCGCAAATGCCCGGGTAGCCGGGCTGGCGGCCTCGGAAGAGAGATAGGGCTTGCCGTCATCCCCGGCGATAACCACCCGGGGATCAACGGGAATCCGCCCCAAAAACGGCACGGAAAACTCGGTCGCCAGCTGCTCGCCGCCGCCGGTCTTGAAGATATCTACCGTCTTGTCGCAGTGCGGACAGATAAAACCGCTCATGTTCTCCACAATCCCAAGGATCTTCATGGAAACATGCTTGCAGAAATTGATAGACTTGCGCACATCTGCCAGGGCGATATTCTGGGGGGTGGTCACGACCAGGGCCTTGGCATCCTTGATGGTGTGGGCCACGGTCATGGGCTCGTCGCCGGTGCCAGGGGGCGCGTCGATCACCAGATAATCCAGCTCTCCCCAATTCACATCGGCGATAAACTGGCGAATTGCCTGATTTTTAAGAGGGCCGCGCCAGATGATCGGCTCATCCCGGTTTTCCATCATACTTTCAAGAGAGATAACCTTGAGCCGGTCATTATATTGCAGGGGCGGCATCTTGCCGTCCTTGGTGAGGGCGCCGTCCATCCGGCCGGGCAGGCCGAGCATGCGGACGATATCCGGGCCGTGGAGATCAACGTCCATGAGGCCGACCTTGTAGCCCTTGCCGGCAAGACCTAAGGCCAGATTTACCGAGATGGTGGATTTGCCCACCCCGCCCTTACCGCTCATCACCAGGATCTTGTTTTTGATCCGGTCTAGTGAAGCGGCGATTGCCGTATTCTGCTGGGCCACCGCCGCATCGGCAGAGCCGCAGCCACTGGCTTTTTTACTGCCACAGGTTCCACTGCTGCATTTCGACATGATAAACCTCCAGAAATATAAAAAAATCAAACAATAAAGAGATTCAACGGGAAGCTTTATCTTATACTGTAAAACAGCACGCTTTAAAAGGCAAAAGCCCGGCGAGCCCTCTGGCGGCCAAAGGACTTTTCGCACTTCCCGCCAAAAAATAAGGGGCTTGACGACAGAGCCGTCAACCCCCTTGATTTCACATGGTGCCCAGGACGAGAATCGAACTCGTACGGGGTTGCCCCCGAGGGATTTTAAGTGTCTGGACACGGTTTTTTACAACTCATTCATATCACTATAATTAGTTGATATTATAGTGATATTTCGATGGATAACTTTTGCCTTTAATAGACAATTTTTACCCGTTTTTACCTTTTTCTTTAGCCATTCTTTAGCCAGATTCTGACGCCTACCTGATACTCACGCCCAACTTTTGTAAGTATATCATTGTAGTGCTCATATTGGAATGACCAAGTAGGTGCATCATCTCAAAAATGCTCCTTCCCTCGTTCGCCCAGATAGAAGCTCTACGATGGCGCAGGTTGTGCCAGTTCCAGCCGTTGGCCTTGCCCTCAAGAAATCGAGGGTACATCTTCCACTCCTTAAACAACTTGCCATCCCAAATCAAGCTCTCAATACATTTAGGCCTGGGTATAACCCTTGGCGTCAAATCGGAATTCTTTGCTTTTCGGGTGTAGAGGACAATATTGTCCCCTCTTACGTCTTCAGACGTAAACCGAATCGCCTCCATAATCCGGCAACCGGTTTCATCAACGAAGTCGAACAACAGCCTCTGCGTCGGGGTCAAACTTTCGCGTACCTGGTCTATTTCTTTTTCCTTTGGGAGGTGCTTGATCTTTTTGTCGATTTTCATGAAATCAAGATTACAAGGATTCCGGATGTCCAAGTCATAGATTTTATTTCCCCAATTGAAAAGGGCCTTCAATGCGCGAAGCATGCCATTGGCATGGTGCTGCGTCTTATTTGATGCTTTTAGCCTCGCGGACTCCTCCATGACCAGCCTGTGAATATCTTCTTTCCGGACCTCCTCCGCTGAGATATTACCCACCGCCCCCAACAATTTCTTGAGATAGCGCTGATTGGCCTTGTAGTAATCATTTGACTTGTGCCCCTTGATATAGTCCAGCCGAGCGGTCATGAGGGTGTGCAGGTCTATCTTCCCTCGTGGCCGACGGGTTTGCTCATCAATTCGTGCCAATTCCTCCCGTTCAGCAGTAACTGCCTCTTTTTTCGTGAGGAATATGGCCTTGGAAAAATATTTCTTATTAATGTGCTGACCGCTGAAAAACCAACGATCCCCCTTAGACAATTTTCTTTTATATGCACCCATGGCTACCTCCTTGCATTTTTTTCAGCCATTCACTATCATAAGATTTCAAAGAAAGTAGGTTTTTAAGGTGGCGCGGATTTAAATTTACTCAAAAAAATTAAGGTTAAGTGTGGATAGGGATACATGACGGAGGCCGTTATGAGTCCTTATCTGACTGTCGAAGAGGTTGCCTTACTTTTTGGAAAATCTAGCAAGTGGGTTTATTCCAACAAGGAACAAATTCCGGGATTTTTCAGACTGGCCAAAAGCATCTTCTTCGACAAAGAAATCTTAATGAGTGAACTTAAAATCAGAGCTGCAAGAAAACCTACCAGGAAAGCACCTGAAGGCGTCCATGACGCCCATGGCTTGCTTTCCTAACCCTGAGCCTCCTGGCCATGCCGGGGGGCTTCTTTTTTGTCGCCCATAAACATTCCTTCAGATTCGGACAATTTGTCCTCCTCCCCTCGATCCAGTATCAAATTCAAGACCTTTTCTGTCTCACTCAAAACTTGCAGGCAAGCCGTGTACACGCTCATGTCCATTTTTTCAGCATAGCGCGAAATATATAGATATGAGTCGCCTATCGTCTTCTTGGTACTCATACCCACAAGGCAACAGAGTGCCTGGGCTGAAAGCTCTGCCACAACCTCCTGAATCGGATTTTGACCGGGAGTCAACTTGCCGACCAGCCGCTCATGGGCACAATGGGCCAATTCATGAAAGAAATTAACCTCATCCGGGGATGCAAGGCAAATCTCTTTTCTGGATGATGAATAATACCCGTAGTAGGAGTAATTTCCGGGAATAGCCTTGACAGAAATCCCCCATTCCTCAGCTCTTTCAAGCAGGGGCAAGCTCGGCAGCTCAATCTGCTCATAACTCAAAGGTTCCCCCTCAGTGTCCTCTACTCGAAACACTGGCCGGGACAAAAAACCAATAAGGACATTTTCATCTTCTCCTGTCGCCTTGTTCGCAAATTTTCGAAAACTTGGGACTAAAATATAAATGGCCTTGCTGCCTTTTTTTACATTTCTACCGACCTCTTGCCACTGCCGGAATCCTCTCGCATCATGGGTGCCAGACAGGAACATGATTGTCCTGTTCAGCTTTGACCAATGCCCAGCAGGGACATCAGCCATGGGAAACATACTGAAACCAACAGCCTCCGGGATGTCGCCTGTTTTGAATCTGTCAATAATACAGTCCAATGTTTGTTTTACTTTTTTGTTCATGTTCGTCTCCATAATTTTGATTTTTTTGGTAAATAATGACAAACCACCAGAAAAATTGCGCTGGTGGCAACGGAAGAAAAGATTTAGATATACGGGGGGATAAAAGGGTGCCGGAGTGGTTTTTGTGAAAAAAAACCGCCTAGCCTTGATTTCAAGCCAAACTTTACTGGTTTGAAAATATGATTTTTAGGGATTTTAAATGTGCGATGATTTCAGAAGAACTCTGAAATCAATGTATTAGTCTAGCACGCTATATAATTTTTGTCAATATATACAGTATGTTATGTCAAATATGATTGTTGCTACTTTGAAAAATGTGGTGCCAAACGCTATTTCGGACCGACATCAATGTGTACCTTGTGATTTTTTTTATGTAGGACACCATTTGTCCCAGGTGAGAGGATAGAATGCGACTGCACGACATAGCAGAGGGCTATAGTATTTTCTCAGTATTGACTTTTGTGGGGCAATTATTGGATAGATAGGCGGATTTCCGTAAGGTAAACCCCCGGCTTTGCCGGTGGTGGATGACTTCACAGCCGTGTTCATGACCGATTGCGACAATCATGGCCGTTTGCAATACCATCAATGCAGGCATGTCAGCGCCCGGAAGTTGTGCGAGACCAGCGCCGATGCTCCCGGCGGTCACAGATGCGGTGTGACAGATGCGGTGTGAATGATTGCGTGAATCTTCTGGTTCTTTGTTGCTATGGTGAATGCTCCACAGAAAACGGTCTGGTCAAAAAACTAAAAGGCAGCAGGTCCGCTGCAGAAAGCCGCAGTGCGACAAAACGATAACCGTTGACAATTGGCCAACCATAATGCCCACGTACAGCGCGTTCGCGGAGTTTATGCCCCGCAGCCTTCTGGAAGGTTATAATTTTTATTTTTCTTGGCGTATAGGACGCTATTTGTCCCAGGTGGGCTGTTAAGGTGGAGTCAAAATTGCCGGTAAAACTATCACTTGAGGGTATTTTTGAGTTGGGGAAAAAATTTTAGGCAAATTACCGGAAAAACTGGGAAGGCCGCACCAAGATATGGTAAGGATAACGGGAATGATTCGTTTTTTAACTGTAACGCCGATGATTGCCGAAACTTACCTGCCTGACTAAATACATTGAACAGGAATCTTTGAAAAGCTCTGCCCCGCCTGTGAAAAGTCAGCTTGCAGGAACATTATTCCCGATAAGTCCTCAACAACAGGCAAAATAACGACTGATGGGAAAGGAACGGCAGTGCCGGTCTTACATGATGGAGAATGATGATTTGTCTTGCAAATTGTCGTGAACGAGCAATTACCGTGAAGACCCGGAAGAAGAAAAAGAGAATCCCATGGTCGAAGTTCGATGGTAATCAGAATTGAATTTGAGCATACGTCAAATAGCGCCATTGACCCTGAAGATGTAATTGCTTGGCTGGTTACGCAGCCGAACGCCAAAGGCACTTTATATTTGGAAAATGTGGTGCGGCAGTATATGGGCGCGCTCCGTGCCGCACCCGCTAAGCTGCAAAGCCCTGTCGTATTTGATGTCGGGAGCGTTTTCACTTGCCTTACACCTGATGAGCTGAATGCCTATTGGGGCATTTTCAGAGTTGCGCCAAATTATAAGCAAGTGAACAGCAGTACTTCAGATATGTTCTCTGCTGGTATGGGCTGCTTCATGAGATACCTGCAACATCTATATGATGAACTCAACATGGAAAAGTCAGATGTTGTTCAGTTGATTGAACGTCACAATTTGGAGCATGTAGACAAGCGGGATTCAGGCGGCGCATTATGGGTGATTGGCGGTAGAGAACTCTCGTCCACAATGCTGAAACTCCGGGGCTCTGGTTTTCATTTTACTTTCAAGGTTGGCGGTGGGCGAAGCAGCGATTACAGAGATGCTTGGTGGTATAAATCTTCAGAAACGTTAAGCGGGCAGAAGTCCGAAGAGTCGGAAGAAGCCCAGCCCGTCTATGCAGAGCCGAAAGGTATCACGAATTCGGCACAGCGCGTTGACTTCACTCGCCCAGAATTCTGCGTTCAAACCCGCCCGCTGACCTGTACCATCAAGGGGCAAGCCATTGTTCCGAGGAAGCAGGACTGGTCGCAATTGCTCATAGCTATTTCCGTGCATTTTATTGAGGAAAACAACTCCAACAGTTCATCGCCTGACCGCAATCCGCCGGACGGGTGCAATGTGTTTTTTTTGCCCAAGAAACCAGACTTCGGGACTTGCGAGCAGCTTCCAAACGGCAGATGGATATACACTAACTATAATCCGCAAACCGTCGTAACGATTATCCGAGGTCTGTGCCAGCATTGTGGCGTGGATTTGAATGATGTCATTATCACCTATGTACCGATAGACGGCACGCCTAATCAGGGAGGGTCGGAAGAAGCAGCCCAGCCCGTTTATGCAGAGCCGAAAGGTATCACGAATTCGGCACAGCGCGTTGACTTCACTCGCCCAGGACTCTGCGCCCAAACCCGCCCGCTGACTTGTACCATCAAGGGGCAAGCCGTCGTTCCGAGCAAGCAGCACTGGTCGCAGTTGCTTGTGGCAATAACCGAACGATTTATCGCTGAAGGCAACCCGGGCCTTGAATCGCTTAACAGCAAGCCGTTGTATGGCAGTATAGTATTCTTTTTGCCGACCAAGGCCGACTTCGGGACTTATTCCCTGCTCTCAAATGGTAAGTGGATTTACACCAACTACGATGCGCAGGCCGTCGTCACAATTATCAAGAATCTGTGCCAACACTGTGGTGTGGACTTGGATGAAGTCATTATCACCTATGAGCTTAAATTCGACAAACCCACGCAGTCGGTGCAAACGAATACTCGCCCCGCGAATGTTGCCTCCGCCGCACCGCCTAAACCTGTGCTTAACCCTGAGATCATTGAAAAGCTGACTGATGTTCTTTCGGCGCATTTCGCCAATGGATACAGGCTGAACTCCCCTATTGAGTTGGCGCGTTTTAGGTCTTTTGCCGCAGAGGATTTTGGCGAGGAAATCACGCTGCCTCACGAGGAACTGAAAAGGTACATTTCGGCTTGCGGAACTACCTATGACGGCAAGGTATATGCTGTGTCGGCAGAGACTAAAGAGCGAATCAAAGAAGCGGTAGATGAATACTTCACCGACGGCGCACAAGCCATATTCTTTGCCGAGTTTTACGCCAAGAACGCGAATTGGCTGTTCGAAGCAAGCGTGGTTTCAGAGGATATGTTCATCGACATTCTCCGTAGGCTGTTCCCGAAGCTGTTGTTCACGCAGACCTATTTCGGCTACACCGACGTTTCCGTCTTTGCCGCTCTGGAGGGCGAAATCCTACGCGTGTGGGGTGACGATGTACTGCTGACCTACGGCCAACTTGCCGAGCGGTTGCGGTACATTCCCCTTGAAAGGATTAAATCCGCCCTCTGTCAAAACGGAGACTTCATTTGGAGCAGCGTGGAGACCTTCTCGCACGTCAGCCGAATTGAAATCACCGATGAAGAGCGGCAAGTACTCCACGAAGCGGCCGTGCGGGAATGCAACGCTCGCGGCTATGCCCCGATTACAGACTTGCCCTTCGGTGAAATCGAGGAACGGAACTACGAACTTTCCATCACGGCGGTTCATAATGCGGTTTACCGCATCTGCCTGTTGGACAAGTTCGATAAAAAAGGCAAAATCGTCGCGCGCAAAGGAGATGTGCCTGATGCGTTGACCATAATGAAGGAATACTGCCGAACCATCGACAAATGCTCGCTTGACGACCTTCTGACTTACGAGAAAGAACTAACGGGAGAAGTTCACCGCTGGATACCGATGGAGGCGGGCAACACCGTTCTGGTTCGTATTGACAAAGACACATATGTTGCGGACAGATATGTTCACTTCAACGCCGACGTAATTGACGAAGCAATCGGGTTGTTTGTTAAGGGCGATTATCTTCCGCTTAAGTCTTTTACCACATTCGGGGCGTTCCCCGACTGCGGCCAGACGTGGAATTTGTTTCTGCTTGAAAGCTACTGCCGCCGCTTTAGTCGGAAATTCCGGTTTGATACCCCATCGGTCAACTCGCGGAACGCCGGAGCGATCATCCGCAAAAGCTGCGGCATGGACTACACGGAGATTATGACCGATGCCGTGACGAATACCGACGTTTCCTTAAAGGACACCGCCGTGGGCAAGTTTCTGTATGAGAGCGGCTACACGGGCAGAAGTACAACCGCAAAAGTTAACGATATCATATATAAGGCAAAAGCCTTACGAGAAAGGATGGATTGAAGATGTATTCGTACACCTACGACAAAAAAACGGGCGGGATACTTCTTAATTCCTCGCCGACCGGGTTCTCGAAAGAACCCCGCCCGGTTTACGCACCTGAATTGGACGTGCTGGGCTTTGATAAGTATTGGAAGTACGACAAGCAGACCGACCGCCCTTATATGTGGGCGGAAGCAAACCACTACTACTATCGCGGGACGTTCGTCGCAAAATTGAAAGGCGGCAATATCTACACCGCCCCTGAGATCATCATTCCGAACGGCGAGGACGACAAACCGATAATGCCGGAACCTAAAGGCCTATCGCTTCGCCCCGTTGACATAGAGGCTATGGTTGAAGCAAACCATGAGATGCTTGAAATCATCGAGCAGACAACGGTCAAGAAAATACTGGCTATCTACACCAAGTACAAGGGTAGGCTCGACTGCTTCCACGTGGCATTTTCGGGCGGCAAAGACAGTTGTGTCCTGCTTGACCTCGTTAAGAAAGCCCTGCCCAAAGGTAGCTTCGTGGTGGTATTCGGCGACACGGGCATGGAGTTCCCCGACACATACGAGGCCATCAAAAGGGTCCAACAGCAGTGTGCCGAGGACGAGATACCGTTCTACATTGGCAAGTCGCACCTCAACCCAAAGGAATCGTGGGAGTTATTCGGCCCCCCATCGCGTGTGCTCCGTTGGTGCTGCTCGGTGCATAAAAGCACTCCGCAGACGTTGAAGTTGAGAGAAGTAACTGGCAAGAAAGATTTTATCGGTCTTGACTTTGTTGGAGTTCGGGCTCAGGAGAGCTTTGCTCGAAGCACCTACAAGTACGAGAACTATGGCGCAAAACAAAAAGGACAGTACAGCCATAACTCAATCCTCGAATGGACGTCTGCTGAGATATGGCTTTATATATATGCGAACGATGTGCTGACTAATGAATCCTATAAGAAGGGCAATGGCCGTGCCGGATGTCTGTTTTGCCCTATGTCGGGTGGTACAAGCGACTACTTACGTCGATCGAGCTATCCAGCAGAGATTGCTAGCTATATCGATTCGATTAAGCATACCTACGATGGGGACAAGAGCAAGAAGAGCAACACCGAATCGTATATCCTAAACGGCGGATGGAACTCCAGAAAGAATGGGCGTGAGTTATCGAACAATACTTTCCGTTGCATTGAAAAGATTATAAACGGAATTTTTACGATAACCATTACTGATCCTTATTCCGATTGGTTGGAATGGATAAAAACGCTCGGAGACTTACGCGGCGGCAACGGCGGCTACTCCGTTCAATTTAATGGCGAATACATACGGTTTTCCGTTAAGGGGACAAAGAACGGCTACATCGTATCAATCCCGGAAGTTGTGCTGAAAGAGCGACCAGCATTCGGGAAGATATTCCGACAGGTATTCCGAAAAGCCTCGTATTGCAAAGGTTGCCGAGTTTGCGAGACGAACTGTCGAAACGGTTGTATCAGTTTTGCTGACGGCAAAGTCAAAATAAGTAACTGTATCAGGTGTCACGAGTGTCACGCAATCGATAGCGGCTGTCTGTTGTTCAACTCGCTACGCCACCCACAAGGAGGAGGTAACTCAATGAAAAGCCTAAACTCATTCGCCGATCACGCTCCAAAGCCAGAGTGGTTGCGCTCATTTTTTGAACTGAAGGAGGCATTCTTTTCGGAGCATACACTGGGTCCAATGATGTTCGATATGTTTAGACGTTTCCTTAAGGATGCTTCCCTAAATGAAAAGAACCACTTCACGTCGTTTGCCGAGTTAATCTCGCAGATTGGTTGGGAAACTGACACGGCGCAAGGCCTGATACTTATCAATCTTGTATCTGAAAACCCGCAGATGGTGTGGTATGTAAACAATTTCGATGTCGGCAGAACCTATGCTCGTCAGACAGTTGAAGATATGCTGGCCAATGTTGATGTCAAACCGAAGGACGCTAAGTCAATCGCCAAATCCTACAAGCGTCTGGTCGAGACACCACTCGGCACAAGCCTGCATTGGGGCTTCATTACCGACGATGGCGACCTCGTCCGCACGAAATGCTCTGTTAGCGACCCGCGCGTGGTGCTGTACGGTCTGTTCAAGTTTGCGGAGAAGTGCAACGATTACAAGGAGTTCACACTTGCCACGCTCCTGAATGAAAGTATCGATCGCGACGGCATCAGCCCCACCCGCATCTTCGGGCTTGACCGCGACGATATGACGCCGCTCCTGTTGGGATTGTCGGTAAAGTATCCGGAATTCATCACTGCATCGTTCACGCACGATCTCGAAAAGATAACGCTGGCAGAGGATAAATCGTCCCAAGATGTACTCGGCTTGTTTAAGGGAGATGCGGCAAATGCCTAATAACAAATACCGCGAATACTTTGACATCGACGAGAGATATTTCCCTTGCATCGATGACGCCGCAATAAATGCTGGCGCACCCTGGGAGAATACCTATCCCCACAGCACGTTCATTGAAATGCTCACTGAGATGGAGCGAGCATTGGCGCGACAAAACAACGGCAGGACGCTTTGGATAGAGGGCGCATATGGAACAGGCAAGTCACAATGTGCCTATGCCCTGCGTAAAATCCTTGAAATGCCGGAAGAAGAAGTCCGTGCCTACTGGAATATGTATGACCCACTGAAAACCGACCTTCTTGAAAAGCTGATTGGTCATAAAAAAAAGGGAATCGTGGTTGCTTATCGTTATGCCTCTGGTGGCATTATGTCAGCGCGAGACCTATTTTTTGCCATTCAAGAAAGCGTGAAATCCGCTCTTTTACAGCAACAGGTGCCTTATCTTGGAGAGAACACTCTTAAGGAGAGCATTATTGCTTGGTTGGAAGATAGTGACCACAAGCTGATGTTCAACAGCCTTTTGCAAAACCAGGACAAGGAGTGGAAGGCGTTATTTTCCCAATCCAACGCCGATGATGTTCTGAACACGCTCCGCCAGAATGGTGAAGTTAAGTCTTTAGTGGAGAATATCTTCCGTCTTGCAGACAAGGAGGGGATAACCGCGCTGACTATTGATTCAGACAGGCTTATTAATTGGCTTACAGACATAATTGACCGCAACAACATAAGGATTGTCTTTATTTGGGATGAATTCTCCGATTACTTCAGGAACAACCGCGAGAGCCTTTCGGAGTTTCAAAAAGTTGCCGCTTTGGTTCAGAATAAGCACTTCTACTTCATTGTGGTGACACACGAGCCTCAGCAAATATATGTGGCAGACAGCGACAGGGGAAATCAAAGCAAGGTAAGCGACCGCTTTATATCAATCCCAATTTCTCTTCCCGATAATATCGCATTCAACCTAATCGGTCACGCTTTCAAACCAAAGCCTGCCGCCGAGCCCCAGTGGGACATTCTCGCCGACGACCTGAATGACCGAGTCAAGAATTCCCGCTCCAAAGTTATGGAGGTTGTGAAGATTGATAACCCACAGGTGATGAAGGATATTATGCCGCTTCACCCGATGGCGGCTCTGATCCTTAAAAACATAGCCTCTGCTTTCAAGTCCAACCAACGGAGCATGTTCGATTTCATCAAATCCTCTAACACGGACGATGTGAAGGCGTTCCAATGGTTTATTGAGGATACGGGGCCATTTGACGACCACCCGCTTCTCACGGTGGATATGCTGTGGAACTTTTTCTATGAGAAAGGCAGGGATAACCTCACATCAGACATTCGCCTAGTGCTGGATACCTTCCCGCAGCAACAGAATTTGCGTGAGGATGAGAAAGCTGTTCTGAAAGCCATCCTCATTATGCAGGCGATTGATCAGCGGTTAGGCGGCACGATCGACCTGTTCAAGGCGACCGAACAGAACCTCAGCTATGTCTTTGAGGGCATCCCAGACTTAGAGGGAACGAAGTCCGCCAACCTTGCGAAAGGGCTTAAGGAAAAAGGCATTCTCGTTGCAAACCCGATAGGCGGTGGGCGGTATGCCTATGCGGCTGCCGTACTTGCGGGAGACCAAGCCAAAATCGACACCCACAAGACAGATATACGACAAAGCAGCACAACCTCGAAACTGGTGACAGAGGGTGGGCTTTCTACCGTTTTGTCACTTTCGCCTGCCATACGCCTTCGGTTTGAGTCCGAGCCGGGTACTGGCAAAATCATGCCCGTAACAACCGCCGATTTCACACGCACAATCAATACCCTGCGCGACAAAGCCACTATGTGGAATTTTCACGCCGTTATCGCCTTTGCTAAGGACGATGCGGAAGCGGCAAGTTTTCGCAAGATCCTCAGAACTGCGGTTGCAGATAAGCAGTACGAGAACATCGTATTCATCGACGCGCTCTCTACACCGCTTGGTTTGGATGCTTTTGAGCAGTATGTGGACTTCTCTGCTATGGCGATGTACTACCAAGGAAGCAACAATACCTCGTCGCGGCAAAATTCGGAAAAAGCAAAGCATGTCTTAGACCAAGATTGGAAAAACCGTATCTACAACGGTCAGTTTGTCGTATACACCTACGCAAATCGAGAAGGCGAGAAACTCGGCAACGGGCACGGTGTAGCAAACGTCCTCCAGACCATAGTGACGACCAAATTCCCATATGTGTTTGATTTCGCCAAGAGCCTTACAGAGAGCCAACTGAAGATAACTCCTGCGATGAAGCAATCGGCAAAGTCCGGCATATCGCAGGCCTCGAGCGGTGTTGTTGGCGGGGTCGAAAAGCACGTCCTTCCGACTGTTTGGAAGATTGATAGGTATTGGGAAAATCCTACGACAGCGTCATTGCCTATCTCGAAAATCAAAGTCGAGATAGATAAGCGCATCGAGGTCGAGTTTGCCCGCAGCGGACAAATTTCAATCGGCGAACTCTACGACTTCCTTGAGGAAATTTATGGTTTTTCACCGTGCAACCTTTCGTCGTTTATTTCCGGTTTCCTGTTGAAAGAGTACGGCAGTGAGCCGTTCCGCTACAGTGACTCATTGGGCAGTCACGAACAGATGACGCAGGACAAGCTTGCTGAGATGCTCGGAAACTACATCGGTAGGTCTACGAGGCCGACCTATATCGTGAAGATGACAGCCGACGAAAAGGCTTTTTATGAGCTTACTGAAAAGGCATGGAGAATGCCCCCAAATTCGTGTTCTTCCGCAGGACAGGCTGCCATAGCTGTGTCAACGAAAATGCGCAGTCTGAATCTGCCGGTATGGTGCCTTGAAGAAGTGGATGAAGTCGGCATCTTTGCTGTGGTTCAGAAGTACATTGAATTTGCTCAAAAGGAAGGGAATGAAGCTCATAAGAAAGCAGTTGAAATCGGCAAAATTGCGTCCGCCAAGCCCTCGATTGCGGACAGTTTGTTCAGCTTGATCACAAGCGAGAATTGCCAGAAAGGTATGCGCGAGTATCTCCGCTCCTTTGAGGACGGCAAAGTTATGGAACTTGCAACGGCAATCGGTGCTGAAAACAATGTGCTTGCCGACATTCGCCGCTTGTTCGGAGTTAAACACTCATGCCTTTGGGACAAGCTGACAGGCGAGGACGAAATACGCAAGCTGCTGACCGATTACAGCGTGGTCAAAGAGAGCAATACAATTCTGAATGCTGCCGCGCATTCCCTGTCCGAGGCATACAAAGAGTGGCGCGATCGTCTGAAGTTCATCGGCATCTCATGCGAGGCTCTGCGGGCAAAGTATCCAGGCTTGGCAAAAGTTCTCGACGTGCTCCTTAAAATCTGTAAGCAAGAGGATATCTTGCCCGAACAGTTGAAAGCGTTCCATACGGAGTTGGTGCAGCACGGGGCGGAAATCAGGGAGTTGCTGAACAACGAAAGCCGAGCTTTTGCCGAGGCCTATGAGCCGTACCTTGAAGACCTGAGCGATAAGGACATCGCTGATGTGAAGAGCAAACTCCAGACAGGTTTGTTTGAGTTACCGAAAACTGACTGTAACGTCAAGGTAAAGGAAGCTGCCGAGGAGTTTCGCAAGAACCAGTTGAAATCGCAGCTCTTCCACTTGTGGAAAGGCAAGGCAGGAACGAAAAACCCACGTGAGTGGTCGAGCCGCTACAGGACGCCTATTCTATGTTGTGTCTCCGATGCTGAATACGATAATGCAAAGAAAGCATTTGAAACCCTCAACCGAAACTGGGGATTGGATTCCGAAATCAAATCCGCACTTGCGTTCCTTGGATCCACCACGCTGTTCGCCATCCTTGCGGATGAAGAGAAGCGGAACGCGGCATTCAAGCGGGATATTGTCGGCGAATACAGCACGTTACTTCCTGACCTCGATAAGGTCAGGGATACACTTGATCGCCTTTCCGTAGACACTTACGATTGGCGAGACAATCCGAGCGTTAAGGGCAAGGTGAAGCAACTCGCCGAAGCCGAGTACAACGCTGGCGGCAGCGACAAGGTTCTTCTGAAAATCGACCAGATGGACGACGCCCAATTGAAGCAGTACCTTAAACGGCTCGTCAAGGACAGTATAACAGTCGGGATTGAGATACTGGCGAATGGGGGCGGGAAATAGAATGCAATTTGCTTCGGTAAACGAATACCTGACATCCCCCGTCGAAACGCCATATTTCTTGTTCATCAGTGACGAGCAGTATGCGACAGCAATTGATGGGTTGTCGGCCCTTGGGCTTGATTTCGTTCCGATGAGCCATTTCTGCTACAACGATGACAAAATGCCTGATATTGATGGGCTCCTCACCTATATCCAGGCTGCCGATGTAAATGCAATGGGGAAAAAGTTCGTTGTAACGGGGCTTGGCGAGTTTCTTGCGCTTCGCGGAGGCGATGCGGCAACACGCACCTTGTCGCGGTTAAAAGACCATAATGTCGGCGGTGCAAAAGTCGTGTTGCTTCTGCGAGGGCTTGCCTCGCTGATTACCGGGATGCAGACGACTGACCTTCGCTTTGACAATCGTCGGTACAGCGTCGTCGACAAGGCTGAGTGCGACTTATCGTTTACCCTTGCCGCTCCGGCTGTCGGCTTGTCGACTTTATCGGGTTTCAAAGCGATGCTTGCGGAACTCGAAAATGGGCGGTGTGGTAGTGTTGTCGTGAACACTGCTGTCAATCTCGATAAGGCGATATTCACCGTACATAAAATCAGCAACGCCTACGAGGGCATTAAGTTCTCAACAAGGGGCTTTGCCTTAGAGCGTTCCTGCGGAAGCGACGCTCGTTGGGCAGAGTTGCTGACAGAACTCAACCAGAGCAATGGCTCGCTCGACGAGGTCTTCGAAAAGCACGGTCTTGGCAATAATCTGGAGTCGGATTTTTACGCACGCATTGCTGGGAGCGACTACCGCAACTGGCTCTATTTCATCTGTCTGAAGAGCAAAGCAGACACATTGCAGAACGGATATCTTCGGTTCGTACTGGACAAGACGAGCCGTTTTGAGGACTTCGCCGGGAATGTCCTGAACGTGATAATCGATATCCCACACACGGATAAGCGGTTCTCTTCGTTCTATCGTGAGCGTAAGGCTCTGGTCGAGAAGTTCCCGGAATCGGATATCGCAGACTTCGTAGTGAATAGTCGGCAAGTAGTGTCCGAAAGCATTTATAAGCTGACGGACGGGACAAGGACGGAACGTGAAGAGATTATCGCCTGGCTCTCGAAAACCCATATGCTTCCGCAGCTTGATGGTATTTATCCCGTGTTGGCTGCTTACCTGAAAAAATATGTTTTCAAATGCCCTGAACTTGCGGATTTGCTGACCGAGTATTTCGAGGCGTATAAGCGGCAAAAACTGTCTAATGAACTTGAACCAGAATTTTTAGAAAAGGTTGATGAACTTGCTCGTTCGCGGAAGTTCAACAGACTGCCGACGCGGAATGAAATAATTGATAGCGTGGATAAGAGCGACACCTTCCTCTACTGGCTTGATGCCCTCGGTGTTGAATATTTAGGCTTAATAGAATCTTTAGCACAAAAGTGCGGTCTATCGGTTCGGGTCAACATCGCTCGTGCAGAACTTCCGACGATAACGGCCATCAACCGAGACTTTTTTGATGCGTGGCAAGGTGGCAAAAAGAAGAACGGTGAACTTGATGATACCAAGCACAGGGATGCAGGCTGTTACAACTTCACTGATAATGAATTACCCATCCACCTTGCGAAAGAATTGGACATCATCACGGCGATGATAGATCAGGCGGCTACGAAACTTGCGAAAAGGGAGTGCAAAAGCTTCTTGATTGTCAGTGACCACGGCGCATCTCGGCTGGCTGTCCTGCGGCGCAAAGAGGAAAAATACGACACCGATACTACAGGCGAGCATTCGGGGCGTTGCTGTAAGCTTTTTCAGCCCTATGACCTCCCTTTCGCCGCAGAGGAGAATGGATACCTCATGCTTGCCGATTACGGTCGCTTCAAGGGTAGCCGCGCAGCGAATGTCGAGGTTCATGGCGGGGCGTCATTGGAAGAGGTCGTCGTTCCCGTTATTGAACTGTCTCTGAAAGACGGAAGCATAACGGTTAAGCTGGTCGACGAGACCGTGACCGTAGACTTCCGAACCGGCACGGAGATTAATCTATTCTTTAACTCGCCGGTGCGAGATGTTTCAGTTGTCCTGAATGGGAAGCGCTACTCGGCTTCGCAGATAGACGCAAACCACTACTCCGTGAAGTTGCCCGACACAAAACGGGCAGACAACTATTCGGCGGACGTTTATGCGGGTGACAACCTGATTGGCAAAATTATGATTAAGGCGCAAAGCAAGAGCGGCAAAGTCAATGACGCTTTTGATGACTTATTTTAGGAGGTGTGATTGATGATTGAGAAACTCAAAAATTGCTTTGACGAGATGGTCGTGTATAAAGACCTCAAGAAGAGCAACTTCTTCTCCGCTCTGAGCCTGCCTTCCTTTATGCGTGACTGGCTCTTAAAGAAGTTCGAGGACGAGAACGGTCACTTCGACTCCGACGAGTTGGCTCGCTTTGTGCGGACATATTTGCCGCGCAAGGACGACTGGACGGCAATAAAGAATCAGGTGGTAATCGAACACGAGCGGGTGAAGTTCCTCGCCAAGGTGTCTGTTGACATTGACATCAAGACGAGGGCGGTGGCGTTTGCTTTGCCCGACTTCGGCTTAACAAGCAAGGACACCATCATTGAGGATTCCGTGTGGCAAACCTGCAAGGAAGACTTGATGCGCGGGCGTGAGACGTGGGGAATGGTCGAACTCGGATATCGTCCGCCCGACGACTTTGATGTTGAGTCCCAAAGAAACAATTCAAAAGGCGCAAACCGTGGCAAAATCAAGCTGACGGCGTTTAAGACTTTCTGCCCATATACCATCGATATCGACTACTACAAAGAGGCGCGTCGGGAATTCACTACAGCGGAGTGGCTCGATGTCTTGCTTGGCGCGGTGGACTACAACGCGAGCGGCTATCTCGGCGATGAGGAAAAGAAACTCACGATGCTTACCCGCTTGCTTCCGTTCGTTGAAAAGAGACTGAACCTCATTGAACTTGCCCCGAAAGGAACAGGCAAGTCATATCTGTTCGGTCGCGTCAGCCGCTTCGGGTGGCTTTCAAGCGGCGGCGTTATGAGCCGCGCGAAGATGTTCTTCGACCAGAACAAGCGTGTCGAGGGCTTGGTGTCTGGCAACGACTTTATCACCCTTGACGAAGTGCAGACCATTTCATTCACCGATGTGGACGAAATGCGCGCCGCGCTGAAAGGTTACCTTGAATCGGGAATCTTTACAGTCGGCAACTATGAGGGAACCGCCGAAGCGGGCGTTATCCTCTGTGGCAACATCAAGAAGGAAACGATGGACGAGGATGGCTTCGGGAATATGTTTGAGGAATTGCCGTCCGTATTCCACGAGTCGGCTTTGATAGAGCGTTTCCACGGCTTCATCAAGGGGTGGAATATTCCTCGAATGAACGACGACCTCAAGATTGCGGGCTGGGCGTTGAACTCAGAATACTTCTGCTCGATTATGCACGAACTGCGCGATGATATGAGTTACCGCGCAATCGTGGATGAACTTATCGAAGTCCCCGAAGCGGCTGACACCCGTGATACCGAAGCGGTCAAGCGTATCGCCACGGCTTACCTGAAACTCCTGTTCCCGCAGGTTCGTAGCGCAGACGACATCACTGCCCGCGAGTTCAAGCGTTACTGCCTCGACAGGGCGCGAAAGATGAGGGATACGATTAAGTACCAGTTGGGAATGCTTGATGTGGAGTATCGCGGGAAAGATATCCCTGCGTTCAGCGTCAGACCTGACTCTGAAGAAGTTGGGTAATTGTGTGGAGAAAAAAAGCTGCTATATCTGCGGAAAAGAAGCCCTGAGCAAAAATGAAATCGGGCTTACCAAGAAACTGGTCGACAAGGATTCAAAGCGGTTCTATTGCCTTGATTGCCTTGCCGAGGATTTGGAAGTCGATACTGAGTTCCTGCTCGCTAGGGTCGAGGAGTTCAAAGAGCAAGGCTGCAAACTATTCTGAGAAGGTGAGACCGTGATTTACGCAGACGGCGCCGCGACTACAAGAATATCACAGCGTCTTTGAAAAGATGCTTCATTATAAATTAACATGGAAACCAGCAATTCTTCAGAAAATTACACGGAACTTCCGGGGGCGTGTTGTTGGCCATCGTCTGATGCCTATCTAGCCCATTGAAATCTCCCTGCCTTGCAGGCGGGACGGCCATTACCTCCGGCACTGGGGGTGGATATGTTTTCACAAGACTGTTCCTGTTCAATATCCTCACCCACGCCTGATGCTTGCCAAGCTCAAGAAAATCCTTCCTGCTGATACCATATACATCGGCAAGCATGGCCGTCTCTTCCGGGCCAGCCGGGAACATGGCAATCTTGGTATTGCAATTACTGATGATGCTTTTCAGGGTTCGGATCGACGGGAAGCTGCTGATCTCCTGGTGGGCAAGGGTGAATCCGACCTTGAATGAGCGGCCAAACTTCAACAGATATTCAAAACTACTATTTACCCCCATCCAGCATTCATCAAGATAGAACATCAGGGGGGAATAGACCTCCTGCTTCTGGAATTCGACATACGACTTCACTGCAAAAGAAAACAATGACGTGACATAAATCCTTTTTTCCATACTCATGCCGGAGGTGTCCACGATAACAACCTGGCCATTCTTGGCAATCTCAGCGATATCGAGCTGGTTCTCGCCGTTGATCACCTTTTTCAAGGATTCATCCTGAACAAACTTACTCAGCCGGATCGAAAGCCGCTTGGCGGTCTGTGCTTCCTCGCTTGACCCACCCTTCTCTTTCCTGTCCAGCTCCTGCCAATACCGAGACGGATTCCTGGCCAGGTATGCCTTGCGGAAATCAGGATACCGTAAAAATTCATAAAGGATATTGATATTGCGGTCCTCTTCACGAAGCGCCTTGATTGCCTCGCTCAAAACCTCTTTCATGTTTTCACTGGCAGTGGGATTTGATTTCGAAGTGGTGCTTATCAGGATATCGAGAATCTCGATAAACTCATCAATGAGGTCGTTAAGCCGATAACCCTTCTTGCGGAGAGGATTTACCACGATGGAAGGATTATGGTAGGAGAAGTAAGTAACCCGGCTCTTGTCGGGAGCCAATGCGTAAAGCTGCTGGGCATGATCGCCCTTCGGGTCAATGAATATACAGGCCAAGCCCTGTTTGATGTCATACAGGGCCATTCTCAACATTATGCTGGTCTTGCCAGTACCCGTGGAACCAATAATATAGGTGTGTCGAAAACGGTCGTTAAGATCATTTATTCGAGGTAGTTCATGATGCAGATATTCTAATCTGCCAAAATCGAATTTGTACATTAGGGAGTTTTTTGACTTTCCTTCATTTTATATTCTTCGTGGTCGGCCTCGAAACCGGCTTTTCTTGCCTCAGCCCTTTTTATATCAGCCTCCGCTTTCATCTTGTCCAGTGCCTCCTGAGCCATGTAAACATCAGAATCTTTACTGTTCGGATTGAGCGCTTTAATCAGGACAAAAGCCTGCGGAGGAGATATGTTTTTCATATCAAGTTCTGTGGTGATTTTTTCAATAAGAGTCCCCCGCAGCTCCACCAAACGATTTTCTGCTATTATCCTTTCAGATTCAAGCCTTACTTTGTCATTCTCCAATTTAATGCGGACATGCTCACCATGAGCACGTTGCCGTTCCATTTCTTGTTGAACAATAAAAGTCTGATGCCCTTCTCTTTGCCGATCCACATTAAATTGAGACTCCTCAACTTGTTGGATAATAAGATTACCTAACACTTCTCGTTGCGAAATCAGTCGTGCCTTAAATTCTAGCAAATCACTTGAGTGTTCCCTAACCTGCCTAACAAGTCGCAACAATGCCTGCAAGTGTTTTTCTTGGCCTTCCAATCTGTTCCGCCTAAACCAACTCTGGATGACACCGACATCATTATTTTGATTATATTTAGATACCAGCTCACTAACAAGATTGTGTACATCTAAATTATCAAGATTGACAGATTCATTCAGAATATTTACATTTTCTACTGATAAAGAATTTACTAGAGCATTAGTAGGCCCAGATTTGTAACCAATTAATTTACCTTTGTTTTTATATGTCATTATTGCCCCTTATAACTTTTCGAAAATTCTATTTCAGTAGCGCAACGTGGACAATCGATAACTGTAAGGGTAGTATTGCACGTTACACAGTTGTCAGTCAATAAACGACTCTTATGCAATTCTCCACAATTTGGACATTGCCAACCAGAATAAAGAAAAATAGCTTGATTACAAAATGGACAAAACATCGCTTTAGGCGAAATACTATCCAAAAAAATGATTATATAAAGTGATATTGACAATGTAATTGTAGATATCAACAACATATTAGTAGTAAGAAAAATATAAATTCCAACACGATACAAGCAAATTACCAGCAACATAAAACAACAGATTATTGGATAATACGTAAGGCTGTGCAATTTAAAATATTTGAATTTATTCACAACAGACACAGATGGATTTTTCAAATCTTTCTGAAATAATTTCAAAAAATAACTATATACAATTATAGGTAATAATATCAAAATAGCAAAAATCATAGCTGTTTGAACACCACCAACATCTGAATTTGGCATAGATAAAGCTTCAAACACTGTCGCAGTTGTGAGTTTTGCAATATCCATAAAATAATTCCCACTTTTAACGAATCATTAAAAAAAGCTTACGCTATTCCATACATCATAATTAAAATTCAGGGCATCTAATCTTCATTTTACACACACATATCCCGGGATATCTCGTGCCTAAATATCCACCCTGACCAATTCGCCTGTAATTGACCAACACACCACACCATAAAACCGAACCCGTCTTTTTCACAGTGATAGAGACCCAACTTATGGCTTTGATCTTTCCACCATTCAGCCCATGTAGCGTCACGTTCAGCGATTACTTTATACTTCCATCTTTTCTCTTCAAGGTAGTTCTGCCATTCCGGCTTTGGACTCTCTATCTCCAAAAAGACCAACTTGGCCATATTGTCCTTCTTGAAAACAACCGCCCCGTCCGGAATCAGAAATGGCTGATCATCTTTTGGCTTTTCACGAAAAACTGGATAAAACAAGGCATAGAAATCCGGCAACCTTATAATCTGCAAGAGCATTTCAGTATTGTAAATACTATCGCGTTGCCCTACCCCAGTTGGCAGTTTGATAATTTTGTAATTCTTGTTCGAGAAATCTTTCAACAAGCTAACCGCCTTGCGAGTCGCCATTAACACCCCATCAGGGGACTGCTCCAGAAATCCTTTTTGAACGAGCAATTCCAATTTCTTCTTGGTGGCAATCTTCTTCTGCCAAACTGCATCGGAAAAATGTTCCGCCAATTGCTGCCGGGTCACATAACGGACAGTGGCTATTGTCCAAAGGCAGTCATAAATGTTCTGCCAAGTCGCCCCTCTCTTTATTTCTTCGAGTTCATCCAGCATGCTTGCTCACTGGGCCGTAAGAAAGTTATCGATAATCGTGCCCATCCAGTAAAAAAACCCGTAAGGAATTGACGCCAATTCTTACGGGCAGAAAATAGGCCCCTTTCCTGCCGGTGCGGGTTACGGATAATTCTTACGGGGCTTTCTTTACCCCACCACCCTCTCTCTACTCACCAACTTCCTAGGTCACACCGTCCAAAAAAAATGAAATCTTAAAAACCACCATCCCAATCAAAATCTTCCAAACCAAAAATAATCAAACCCTGAAAAAATCTACCTTAAAACCCAAAAAACCAAAATAAAAAAAGCTAAAAAATATCAGCGATATCCTCAGCCAAAAGACACACCGTGAAAACAAGTCACCAGCCTGGCGCCGGGAGCCAACTTCTTCAAAACACAAAACCCTTTCCAAAACCCATCAAACTCATTCAAAGCACATCAGGCGCCAGAATACTCAGCTAACCAATCAGCCGCGAGCCCACGCACAAATCAAGTCACCACCACCGCACTGGACAACGTCCGCGCTCCAGCCATCGCAAAATAACTGAACAGCAATGGCGGACGTAACAACCACCCAGCTACGCACAAGGTACACCCGTCATGCAATCAATCAAGACAACAACCTTAATATCTTCATCTCCTCATACCCGTTTAAAAATCTAATTTTTTTGAGGGGCTGGGGGAGGCTCGAAAAAATAGTCCCCCTTTTGAGGTTCCCCCCTTTCCGATATCAATCAAGAGCTCCCTACTTTTGTGGGGTAAGCCCAAAGGGGGATAGGTTCGGAAAGGGGGAAACCGGCAAGGGGGACGATAGATTTTTTATAAATAAAATTTTGTTTTTAGGGCGGGGTCCCCTGAAAATGAAGTTTTATTTTAGGGTATGAGGAGATGAATTCCTCCGGAGTAAAAATTAGGAGGTTCCTGATTTTTATGGAGGAGGAACAACTACTTCTCTTGCAGTTGCCCTGCTTGCCGCGAGCAGGGTATCAAAAGAGAAGCCCGGCATTCCGTCATCAAATTCAACAACAACAGGGACGCCGACTATAAAAAAAAGGGGAGGCTAATGAGCCCCACCTTTTTTGTAAACTTCCCCGTGCTCAGCTCGGGTACGCCCGATCCTGATCCCATTTTTGAAGGACCCTTTGATCAAGTCCGTTACCACCGCAAGCAAGGCTTCTTTGAAAGCTTGCTCTTCTGTCTTGTTAACCCAGGTTACCTGGTACATCGAGAATACCTCGGCAAGCGCCTCGATGACTTCAGCCATGAAGTCCTTTTTGTTTTCTTTTCCCATAAGATTTTTTGTCGGCGAAAGTAAATAAAACTCAGATGAACAAGTTCGCCTTGCTTCCTCATCTACTGAAGTGACAGCAACGGAGACCTTGCGGTCTGTCAAGGGTGGAGCTGTCCCCATCCGTAATGAAGCGATAGCGAAGTGGAGGTTGTGGGCAGACTACCCTTGATGGGCCGTGAGGTGTTGCTACAATGGAAGAAGATGAGGAGGCATGGCAGACTGCGCATACATCCAACCAAGGTAAGCCAGACCGGGCGGGCAAGACGAGCCCCCGCTGGGGCTCCACCGCCATTGGGGTGGTGTCTTTAATAATTTGGCCTGCGGACAAAACACGGCCATCTTTTTCTCAGCAGAAATCCAGATAGCCACGGAGACGTAGCGGCCTATCAAGGGTAGGCTGTCTCTATCCGCAATGGAGCGTTAGCGGAATGCGGGTTGGGGCAGACTAGCATTGATGGGATGCGAGCTGTTGTTACGCTGACAGGCGGTGAGGTCTTTGAAGGGTTGGCTGTCCACAGGTGTAATGGAGCGTAAGCGGAGTGAAACCTGGGGGTAGACGATCCTTGATAGACCGGGGGGCAATAGGAGCCCCCGGTGGGGCTCTACCTTCATTGGGGTGGTGGCTTTAATTCTTTGGCCTGCGGACAACGCGGCCATCTTTTCCTCAGCAGAAATCCAGATAGCCACGGAGACATAGCGGTCTGTCAAGGATAGGCTGTCTCTATCCGCAATGGAGCGTTAGCGGAATGCGGGTTGGGGCAGACTAGCATTGATGGGACGCGAGCTGTTGTTACGCTGATAGGCGGTGAGGTCTTTGAAGGGTTGACTGCCCCCAGGTGTAATGGAGCGTAAGCGGAGTGAAGCCTGGGGGTAGACGATCCTTGATAGACCGGGGGGCAAGAGGAGCCCCCGGTGGGGCTCTACCTTCATTGGGGTGGTGGCTTAATAATTACTGTAGCGGACACTGACTGCCACTATAATGGCCGCGAGAGCTGCTGTCACGAGGGCGGGGATGGTGAGGCCGGCAGCCTTGGCTGCGCGCTGCCCGTGCCATGCTGTATGTAGCATCCTACCTCCGCTCATCACCGCTGCCGAATTCAAAAAAAGCCCCTGGCATTTAAGCCAAGGGCTTTTTCGTCAGTGAGGCTTGAGTCTCACCGACTATTTCTGATCGCTCATGCCTCCTGATGTCTGAGCGCCGGGATTTCGTTTGCCCTTCTTTCAGTAAAGAAGATATCTCTCTCAATGCCCAAGCTAAAATGGCCCTTGAATCGTTCCAACTCCTCCAAGGAGAAGTAGCCCCATTCATCGTTGTAATCTCCAAAGAGGGAAACAAACCCAAAAAATGTCTTGGTCGTTGGATCGTACTCGGTGGCATACCATGTGCCGATTCCCGTTGGATTAAAGAATTTTGCGATAACCAAAGGATTTTTCTCTTCCTCCTGGCTACCAACCTGTTGGAACCTGTCCAAAAGCTCCATGTTTAATAATTCCATATTTTTGACTGGCGAAAGTAAATAAAACTCGGATGAACAAGTTCGCCTTGCTTCCTCATCTGCTGAAATGACAGCAACGGAGACCTTGCGGTCTGTCAAGGGTGGAGCTGTCCCCATCTGTAATGAAGCGAAGCGGAATGGAGGTTGTGGGCAGACTACCCTTGATGGGCCGTGAGGTGTTGCTACAATGAAAGGAGATGAGGAAGGAAGGCTCCGTTGCATGCCCACGACCAGGATAAAACAGGACGGGCGGGCAAAAAAAGCCCCCGGTGGGGCTCTTCCTTAATTGGGGTGGCTTAATTTTTTTTATTCAAAGGCGAAGCAGAAAAATCTCGGCGACGCCAGGTGGCCGGTATGTAGTAATCACCGTCCTCTCCCACTATGGCGTTGCAAGGGATAGTCATGGTCATATAAAAAGGAGAAGGAAGGCACCAGCAACTTTAAAAGTTCGCACCCATGCCCGGTCCCTTCGCCGCGTCTTCTTCTGGGTATGTCATTGACCACATCCAGGCGTTGAAACATGGCAGAGTTGATTATCCATCAAACATGCAATGGCATAAGGCAAAGGACAAGTGGGAATAAGGGCAGAGGTAACGGATAGAGATTCAGTGACAAATAAACCGCTTCTTTCGAGGGAAGCGGGTTATTTGTTTTCGGTAACGAAAATATTTTGCACTTTTCTTTTTATCGATATATTGTTACCGGAAACGAAATAAACGTTACTATTGATATATCGTTACCGGAAACTAAAAGAAGGTGTTACCATGGACAAAACAGAATCGGAGCCGAAAAAGGGCAGGCCAAGGAAATATGACCAAGCCAGCGAGAGGGTCGACGCTTATCGGAAACGAAAACAGGCTGAAGGCAGGAGGCTGGATATTTTTTTGCTCAACCAAGCGAGTTGGCGTATCACTGCTCTTGCGAAGGCATGGGACTGCTCGCGTGGTGCGGCCATTGAGCGGCTTATAATGGAGGCCGATCAGAAGTATGAATCAATTTTGTTTCCGGTAACTGAAAGCGATTGATATATTTTTCTACCTCCCAAAAAAAAGAAGATCAAAAAAGAGGGGTGGCAGTTTTCATGTGATGCGGTTTTTTTTATTTGCATTGACAGAAGCCACCTCGGTCCTGGAGGATTCTGCTACAGGGTCCGATCTGAGGTGATCAGGAAGGGATCAAATCAAAGCAAGCCGTCAAACACCCTTCCCTTCCATGCGTCGAAAAAATCCCGGCAGTATTCAAACGTTAATTTGCCTCTTTTTTACAAAAAAATCTGCCCAATCACAATTTCAAAGTCCTGAAAAGTCCCGAATCTTAGCCATGTCAAGACCCCACCTATTGACAAATTTTATAATATATTCAATACTTTATAGTTCTGCACACAGAACAATTGCCCTTTCAGATCAACAACAACCAAAGGAGGATATTATGCAAAAAGGACGAAACTGGGTGGACTATAAAGAAATCAAGTCCACCGTCACCATGGAAATGGTGCTCAAACACTATAGGGTGTTTGAGGCACTGCAAAAAGTCGAGGGGAAAAATGCCCTCGGCTGCTGCCCAATCCATAAGGGCACCGATCCCCACCAGTTTTCCGTCTGTCTGACCAGGAACATCTGGCGCTGCTTCGGCTCCTGCAACACCGGAGGCAATGTCCTGGACTTCATCAAGATGATCGAAGGCGATATTCCCATCCGTAATGCAGCCCTGCTCCTGAAAAAACTTTTTCTGGAGACAGGAGAAACCCCTCCTGTACAGGAGGAAGCGCAAACGGAAACAAAAAACGACCGGCAAGAACCGGTCGCAACGGAAGAAAAGATGGCCCCGCCTAAGGAAGAGGTCAATCCACCGCTTCCTTTTACCCTGAAAAGCCTGCACATGGATCACCCATTCTTTGCCGAAAACGGAATAAGCCATGAGACGGCAACCTATTTCGGCATGGGGTTCTGCAAAAAGGGGCTTCTCAAAGATAGGATCGTCATCCCGATCCACGACCACCAGGGCAGGCTTGTCGCCTACTGTGGTCGGAGCATTAACGACGAACAGGCAGAGCTGGAGGGTAA
Source organism: Desulfurivibrionaceae bacterium (assembly GCA_041675585.1). Classification (GTDB taxonomy): domain Bacteria; phylum Desulfobacterota; class Desulfobulbia; order Desulfobulbales; family Desulfurivibrionaceae; genus Thiovibrio. The sequence goes on along the minus strand of JBAYTO010000011.1, from coordinate 16,007 downwards.
ATACAAAATGCCCAAGGGCTTTGTCCGTTCGGCACTGGTGTTTAACCTTCACCGGCTGAAAATCGATGAGGCCCCACTGCTTGTCGTGGAAGACTTCATTTCAGCCATCAAAGCCCACCAGGGCGGATTTCAAAAAGTTGTAGCCCTTATGGGCTCCAACATCGGAAAAGGCCAGGAAGAGGCAATTTTAGCCCATACAGGGTCCGCCGGCAGACTGACTCTCCTCTTCGGAGCTTCGGAATACAGCCAGAAATGCACCGATGAATGCCTTGACCTGTTTTCCGGGCGACTTTTCGTCAAAAAAATCGACATCGCCCCTTACGCCGAAACACCCTGCCAACTGACTTCCGAGCAATTCAGATCCCTGATCTGACCCCCCCCCGCTGTTTCCATGTGTTTTCATCCCTACAACACAACCACGCCTTGTGGATAAATAGGCGGCTTGCCTATTGTCGGACTACACCCTGGCCAGGCAGTGACCTGGATGAGTTTTCAACCCAAAAGGAGGCATTATGAAGAAAAAGAAAAGAAAGGGAATGAATGCGATTGAATTACGACAGGTTTTGAAAGATAGGGTTCTCTACTTGGACTGCGGGCACCGTTTCTGCCTCCATCCGTTCAGTAATACCCTGGTCATCACCGCAAATGGCGATTCCTATTGCCACAACTGCTATTTCTAAGTTTCACAAGACACCTGTTACAGGTGTCTTTTTTCTTGTTGCCACCCCGTGATGCAAAGCAACCGCATGCCAGAAGACAGGAACCTTCCTTAGGCATGCAGCCTGGGAGAACGTGCGTCCTGAGAGATGGGCTTTTAGTCGGTCACAGGTCCCTGTGACGTCCCGCCACCAGTTTACAAGGCGGTGCCTGGTCAATCCGTAAACCCGCCGGAAAGACCCTGGCGGTCAGTGCCCTGAACTAAGGCCTTGCTGGCATGGCAACTTAAAAACCTAGCACACAATTTATAACTAGTCAAGAATACTCACTTTCTTGCCATTTCCGGCAATCCAGGCACGCTCAAAAACCTGTTCAGGCTTATCAAGGCTGAACCTTTCTCTCGGGGCGAAAAGAAACATCCCCAGACCCTTTTTCCAGGGGTCAATTTCCCGTCCCATGGCGACCATGTTTCCAATACGTTCCATGCTGGTGGTAATGGTCAACACCCTGGCATTTTTGAAGTGGAAGGTTGCAGACCAAGCCCCCGTTTTCCAGGCATGGTAATAGCCGAGCATCTTCTTGTAAAACGAGCTTCGGTAAAGGCTTGCGCGTCGGATCGGCATGGTAGCCCGATCCGCCTCAAAAAAGAAATACATTTCCTCCTTCTCATTGTGACTACCCAAGCGCCGTAGGCCAAAGGCCGCATCCGGCACAACGGGAATCGTATAAGGCTTACGCTGGTCTTTCCGCAGCAGCACTTCCACCTCAAAGCCAAGTTCTTTAGAGGGTGCCGCAGGCAGCGTCCTTCTGCTGTTTACGATCTCCTCCTGGCTGATAAACTCAAGCCTCTTTTCCTTCCGGCAGGCCAGCCTGACCATCACCATAAATTCAGCCACCCAAAGGGTGTGCTCAAAAAAGAAGCCATTCTTCAAGCCACTGTTCTTTGCCGTCCAGTTGATGGTGGAAAGCGGTAAATCAAGTTCCCCGCTGAGATATTTTGCCCCGTTATTGCCAAGGGCATAAATCATGGCATGATTGCAGCGCTTATCCAGCCGGTCCGGCATAAGCAATTGCGCCCGTGGTCGATCAAGCCAACCGGCATGAAAAAGCAGGTTCAGTCTTCTGGAAACACCCTGCTGGCTCCCACCTGTTAAGGCAGTAATCTGATCCGAGGTCAAAAACCGGTGCTGGTAAACGTAGTGAACAATTTCAAGGTCACGGTCAGTGACCTTGAAGGGGGCAGACGGCGCAATCCGTTCGTAACGCGGTCGCCGAGGTATGTGAGATTGGGGCATACATTTTCAGTTATGAATAATACATTTACAGTATAGCATACAGCCCTACATCTCGGAAGGCCATGGGGCTCAAGAGATCAGCACGCCAAAACCAGATTGAGCCAGTTCAACAAAACCGTTCAAAAACCAGGCCCCACTTGTTGCGCTGGTTTTCCAGGCGCGACCCCGGTTCTGACAGGTTGTAAAACCGGATATGGCAGAAGCGGGGTCGCGCGTGAGCGCGCAACAAGTGGGGCAACCAGATTCCGCTAAGTTTAGCGATTAATCAGTTTCCCTCCTCTGCGATAGCCACTACAAACCATCATCCCCTTTCAAATACCCTTTTGTAGCCCGTAAACACCAGGGCCGAGCAATCAGTCAAATCAAAAACAAACAACAAAAAACGTTGTTATTACTAACTGTTATATATATTTACGGGCGTAAGTTTTAGCCAAGTTTCGGCCAGAATCCAGGTTGAGGGTTAAGATATTTGCGCAGTTTTCAGCCGTAAGGTTAAAGAATTTGCGCAACAAAGGTAATGACATTTGTGCAAATACCCTCCCGGAAATGGACCAGGTTATCGGTCCCCAAATTCGGAAAGGTTAACACCCTCTTTTGACGGTTCTCAACCTTTTTGCTATACTGAAAATATATTTATATTTAATAATTTTATGGAGTTAAGCAACAAGTCAATCATCAAACACAGCGCTGCGGTGCAGATATCAAACACTATCAACCTCCTCCAGCGCCGGGCTTGGAACGTCCTGCTCGCCAATGCCTATTATGACCTGCCCAACCGGGAAGTTTTTGAAGTCGACTACGATGAATACATGCAGGTGCTGGGGATCGCCAAACGAAGAAACCGACGGTATGTGGAGGAGTATCTCGGGGGCCTCATCAGCACCAGGATTGAATGGAATGTCCTCGGTAAGGTCTCGAAAGAGACCTGGGATTCGGAATGGGGGGCTACCGGGCTGCTGGCCAGCGCCGTGATCAAAAGAGTCAATGGCCGGAAAAAGATCCACTACACTTACAGCCACGAACTGCGCCATCGGCTCTTCAACCCCAGCCTATACGCTCGCATCAGCCTGAGCATGCAGAACAAATTCAGCAGTAAGCATGCCCTAGCCCTCTATGAGCTGTGTGTGGATTATTTTATCGCCCGGAAATGCCAAGGCCAGTCGCCCTTCATCCCCCTGGAGGCTTTCCGCAAGGTGATGGGCATCAACGACCATGAATACAAAGAATTCAAATTTTTAAAACAGTGGATTATCAAAAAACCGCTGTCAGAAATAAATATTAAATCAGACCTGTTGGTCAGAGTTGAATACAAAAAAGAAAAGCGAAAAGTTGTGGCCTTGAAATTCCACATCTCACCCCAAAAAAATAATCCGGCGCTGCTCTTTGATCACCCGACGGCAGGCATAAAAAATATGGAACTATACCAACGTCTCAAAGAGTATTTTCACCTGACATCCATTCAGGCGAACGAAATCCTGACCTCCTATAAAGAAGAGGCAATCCTGGAGAACCTCCGCTATGTCGAAGAAAAAATCCGGGACGGAAAGGTGCGCACCATCGGTGCCTATACCCTGAAGGCCATCCAGGAAAACTACTGCTTCCAACCCAACCTATTCGAACGTGAGCAAATAGAAAAACAGAAAGCCCGGCAGGATGAAATACAGCAAAAGCGAGAATTGGAAAGGTTGCATCAGCAGTATGACGAGGAAAGGGAAAAATCTTTTCAGAGATACCTCAAGGAAATCCCCGATGACAGGGTAGCTGCCCTCAAAAATGAGGCTGCCCAGGAAAGTGAAAAGATGTATGGCCGCGATTTCAAACTATTGTCAACCTTAAGCGCCAGACGGTTCAAGGACCGCGTGCTTGAACTTGCCGGTTTCCCAAAACAAGAGGAATGGATCAAGGGAAAGACGTCTGCCGATCCTTTTGAGGCGATAACCGGCCACACAGTTCAGTAGCGCCGCAGCCAATCACACAAGAAGTTCCTGGAGTCTGTCCAGGTGCTTTTTCCTTTTCAAAAAACGAAAGAAGGAAAGTCGTTTGATGTCCGCAATAATCCCGGCGGCAACCTGCGCATTTTTCCTCGCCAGATTCCATTCCTTTCTAATCTGAGCAGGCTTTTTCCCACCAGGAAGAAGTTTCATGGCCTCCTGCATCTTGATGTTCTGGATCTCAAGGCGCACGATGCGCATATCCCGCTCGTCTCGTTCCTGAATCCGTTTTTCCTTTTCATCCAAAAGTTTTTGATAAAGTAATTGGAGGTTGCGGCTATACGCATCCGACTGGCCGGCTTGACCAGTTTGTTCGGCTCTGATCTGTTGGTAGATGGGCTCGTGAAAACATAGTTCACTGGGGGAAGAAGGGTTTGTCTTTAGCGAGGCGACAATCTCTCTGGCAATTTTACCTTCATCCCGAAGTCGTTTGACTTCACTGAAAATCACCACGCAATTTGGATCAAAAAGAAGTTTGTTCGCAACGCCCCTTTTTATGTACGGCTTCAGGAACGCGCCGAAAAGGCGCAGATATTTCCTGATACTGTTTTCGGTCAGGCCAGTTTGGCCTGCCAGTTCTTTGAGTGTAAGCATTTATTTGAGATTAATTATAAAAGCAGGATCTGCCTGTCTAATAAATTTAGTATAGCATGATAATTGCAAAGGCGGAAATTTATCAATTTTCCATTTGCTTAATTTTTTTTCTCACACAGTTTCTCACACAACGCTGAGGCTCACCGGAAAAATTGGCCGCAGGCCAAATTTTCCGGTGAAGCCGTTTGTTATGCAATTGATTTATCTTTCGAACCACTCTCAACTATAGATCTAGCTCGATCAAAAAGTTCATCGTAAGTGATTATCTCTGGACAAACCAAGTTTCGGCGGTACATCTCGAACGTTCGAAAACGGTCTACTGCAGGTCCCTTCTCCCCTTGAAATTCGGCAAGGTTCCCTATCACCAAAATCGATCTTGGCCTAAAATTAAATATTGAATCCTTCGTTGGGAAGCCCTGAGCGTCTGTTGGCTGAAAGTGTTTATGAATTTCTTCTTCTGCTACAGATACGGACGTCTGGCACTGGCTTACCGCATCGTTCAATTCCTTTGAGACCAGGTAGGACCCCCCTCGTTTATCTTTCGCGACAAGTGGCGTTGAATGCACCTTGATTTCCACAAGACACAGATTGCTAATGGCACCTCGTGTTCGCATCAATGCATCCGGAACCGAACCACCACCAAGCACTGAGCCTCCTCGCAGTCTTTGCTCTAGCTTGCCATCCACCACGCCTTCGGTCGAAATATAAAGAAGGCCGTAACCGAATATCCAAGAGTTTGCCTCAAAGAAATTTTGCCAAACTTTTTCGGCTGATTTGTTTTCTGTTAATTGCCTGATATATTCAAAATGTTGAAAATCAGTGAGCAACTCTTTGAATTCACCAAGACTCTTACGCCAGTATCCAACAGCCCTTAAATCCTCACTCAGATTTGGGTTCTTAAGGGCTTCACGAAGTAACTCTGGTCGCTCTTTTAGGGCCTTCGCAACGTCAGAGTCATTAACAAATTGAGGATGTTCTAGAGCGCCGGGCTCAACAACCACTTTGCCCGAACCTGGAAGTTTTACTCGTTTCAGTGTTTCGATAAAGTCCATGAGGACATCAATCTCTTTGCCATGCAAAGTGACAGAGCCTTTTTCATGTAGATTCCCCGTCTTGTCGGTGTAATGATTTATATCTAGAGAATAAACATTACGGTCAGTTTCTGAAAATGTCGCACGGAGATTCCGTCTTCCTGCTTCCGTTTCTCTCAGGATGACCTTTCCTTTAACTGTTGCCATTTGGTAGATAATGTCTTGCGGGGGTGAGTCAAAATCCACGTTTGCATAACGGAGGGGAGGTTTGTCGTCTCCGAATTGATCTTTGTAGATATACCGACTGGTAACGTATACAACTTCAGGCTCACCGGGTGGGATATATCTAGGCATTTCAATCTCCTAATTCGCTATGCTCTGTTGGACATCGAAGCTTTAACTGCTATAAATCGCGGGCGCATAACGCTGCGCTCTGCGGCAAATTTGGAGCGCAGCGTAAAATTTGTCCGACAGCAGCGCCTTGTTAGCGTCGATTTTCATTTTCTGTTACGGGATGCTCGCCAAAATCTTCTGGAAGTTCCTCTAGTAGTTCTTTTGAGTGATACTCAAGAACTATTTCCCCTTTTGTTAATCTTTCCGTCCAATATCTGCCTACTAGCTTTTGCTTTGGCTTCTCAATGATCTTGAACACTGCTGTTCCATCATGAGGAATACTCCGTTCGTTCAAACTTATCCTAGGCTTGCTAGTATATGAATATGCTACGTTTTTAATCTGCCGCTCAGGGTCAATAAGAAAGCCTTCAGAATATGAAGAGCTTTCCATTTCACTCGTGCGCATCATGCAGCTAATGTGGGAAAATGACTGGTTTACAGTGAGCATTACAGGTAAAGGAGGTGGCTTTTCTCCTGTCTCTGGATTTTTCCAATTTGAATATATAAATCCCACCCAGCTTCCGTTCAAATTTGGAAAAGGAACAAGCCACCCTCTAAATATTTTAAGTTTCCAGCCCCATTTAACGAACGCTGCCACTACCAGAAGATCAATACTAACAACTTTTGGAACAAGCCCGAAAAAGTCTTTTATCTTTGATAAATCTAGCCCGCTAAAGTAGGCGAGCGAAAACCAAGCGGCGGCTGAAATTCCGACCAGCAGATACAGCGAGCTTTTAAGTGTCACGTTACGCATTATTCGAATCCAAAGTAGTTCCACGCCGCGTTAGCAAGCTCGCGCCCATCCTCACGAGTCCATTTTTGATTTGGGTGAAAGAGGAAAAAGCATTCATTCACTTCCATCCAGCGACCAGAGGTCGGCTCTTCACCTTGAAGGTTATCCCAAATATGAAAAAGCATGGCGCGGAGGCATTCTGTCCATGTTGGGTGAGCAAATGCGTTGTCTGGACAGTTGTAGGCTAAGCACTCCATAAAAAAGGATGGCAATTCATGAAATGTTCCATCTTCTGCCATTGCATTTTCAATACGCTTTAACAGGCGCGCTCCTTTTTTATAGGCGTAACCAGTTCGCTTATTCTTAGCTATTCCGTTTTCCAATTGTTGGACCGGATAGTTAACGATGCTACTGCCATCAGTCTTGAATATTTTGGTTCCATCTCTCGATCCATACTTCATGTAGTATCGATAGCTAAAGCATGGGACTACATCAGCATTTACGCGCGCCGAATTAGAATTTATCTGTATTGCGGTAGACCCCGATGAATCTACCTGCCCGAGAAATTTTGCATTCATAGCAGAAAGAAGCTCGGCTCTCAGCTTTGCTGGGGTCCAAATTCCCTCATATGGTTCGCCTGACGTACGATTACCCTTTTCAGATTCTTCCCAGTATTGAACTTCTGTGCATTCCACAGCTATATCTACATCACTATCTGAACGCACATTAGTATTGTTAACGTAAGACCCTTTCGCATAAACCTTTAACGAGCAATTGTTGAATGGTTCGTGTGAATCTATGGCTTGGCAAATCATCCGTTTCGTTCTATCCTGTTTGTCCTGTTCAGTGTCACTCGAAGGATCTGTCCATCCGGCTAATTTATCTTCCAGGCTCATTGTTTATCCTCAGAAAACGCTAACGCAAAATTTAAGTGAAATTTACGTTAGTAAATTTCCGCTTCAGCGTATTGCTGTGTGATCTTTTATCAATTTAATTTTATTAAAGCATCCAAACATTTAATTACATCGGATTTATTATGGTAAAGAACCCAATATTTTATATATTCTTTTTGTTTTTTCTCTGTTTCAATATATTTATTCCATTTCATGCTAATGCGAATTTTTTGGATGACAAACAGTTGGTGGTAAAGAGTGGAGTAAGTGTTTTCTTGCCTATTAATATCCATAACGGAGTTTTTGATAACTTTCTCTCTTTCTTCACTCATGATCTTTCTAAATTCTGCAATAGCAGTTTTATTTCTGTTCCTATTATCTCTGCCAGCAGTGAGGCATTCTCCAATCAGAGTAATGACGAGGAAAATAATAAATTTCCCTTCAATTTGATTAGGGAGCCAAGTGATAAATTCTCTGCTGAAAATAGTAGATATATAGCTCAACATAGTGATTGGTGTATTGTAATTATAGGTGGTGGATTAATATTCGTATTTATTTTTGTATTAAATAAATTTTTAGTTGGTATGTTTTGACTTGTTGAAACATTTTATTTTTTATGGACACAACACTTAGGGTAAGTTGTTTTTATTCTTATCCAAGAAAAAAACATTCTTGGCTTAAGAGAAAGAAAACAAACTCGGACTTACTTCAAGAATGAATAGTCTCTTGCGAAAGACTTTCCGTTGATTCCGTCTGTCCCTGGGACCTGTATAAGCAGGCCACTACCTCTGTTAACGACATTAAATTTAAGTTGTCCTTTCGACTGACTCATTTTGTATTGTTCGAAAAATTTTTCAGGCAAAGGAATGTCGATTACTTCTCCGTTTTCGCGTTGGCACAAAAGTACAGCATGATCAAAGCCACCATCCGGCAAACCCAGAAACCACCTATTTGGTTGTCTTTCTGTTGCGACAGCCAGACCCACTCGTTTACCCGACTTGGTACGAAAGATTGTCTTGCCTTTAATTAATTGAAGCTGAATACCTTCAGCTTCGCGTTTGCTTAAGAACTCATGGCGAATGTTTTCTCCAAGTTCTCTAGAAGACACCATTTGCGATGACCGTGATTCATCAACTGGGCCAGTGACAATACGACGGGTTTTTTGTTGAGGTACTTGAGGGGTGCCACTTCTTAAGCCCTCAAGCTCTGAGATAATTTGACTATGGCGAAAAATTAGATTCTTAATTTTTTCTAATTTTACACTTTCTTCCAAAACCAGATCGGTTTTGCCCTCATTTGCTGCTTTAGAAATAGCTAATAATATTCTGTTTTTTTCGTTTTGAAGTTCTGCTAATGCATCCATACGGCCACCTCCAGAGTTAAAATGCTAACTATCTTAACTGAGACAATAGCCAAGTCGTAGTGTAGTGTCAAGTGTATTTTTTTGTCTTAGGGCATAACGCCACCGATAACCGGCGGCTTTAGCCGTCCGTGTTTATTGGATTGTTGGGCTATTTTTGTCCTCAATTTTAATCTTTTACTGGAGGAATAGAATGCAACCTTTATATTTTGTGAGACATGCGGATGGCTCCTTCTCAGAAGCCAATCCGCAACCAGTGCCATGCACTACTTCTGACTTTGTGGGTACACGAGAAGCTGCCACCGAATATGCCCTTGAGACGGGGAGTGCTGTCTGTGATTCTGGGGCGGGAGAGTGTGGCCTCCAGCGATAGCAATCTCGTCACCGCATGCCGTGCATCGGTAAATCCCTGGGTGTGGGGCTGTGGTTCCGGGCTGGTGTGTTTCGTCGAACGCCTTATCGTCCGATTGGGTAAGCAGGTTGCCGTACTTGTATAGAGCCATAAATTCACCTTATCTTTCCGTCAGGATGCGCCTGACACGCTGTGGCCGACGATGGCCATGACATTTAAGTGACAGGAAGATAAGCACGAAAATCATAAACGCAATATATGGTGTTAAATAAAAAATGAGGCCCTCCATGTTGTGTTGTCCAAAATGCAAAGACAGTGAAAATGTAGTTGTCGATACGCGCCACTACCAAGACGGGTGGAGGCGACGCAGGGTTTGCAAAAAATGCGGGTTCAAATTTTCGACGGTCGAGAGAATTTCCCCGTTAAAACGAGGGAGGCAGCCTGTGTTGCTTGGGTAGCCCAACATTGTATTAGACAGAATTTTAACCAGTGATGGAGGGAGACCAGATTCCGCCTATTGTACCTAAAAATTCTGTGTATTCTTCCGCCCCATTTGCCAACCAGCTGTTTCTTTTGCGTTAGTTATTTAGTGCCATGCGTAATCACAGTTTTATCTCCGAGAAAGACGGAAAATCCATTGTGGGCCTAATTTACGCGACCGGCTTACCCTATCACACACAGTCTCTTTGGTGCAAACCCAAAAAACATAGTCTGGCTATGGGCTTTTTTCCTAATAGCAATCCTGCGTATAATGTGAATCAAAGCCGCTCAAAAATAGACAAATCGTTTAGCCCAAACTTTCTTTTTTGAGCATCGCGACAGAATTGACTGTTTATACTAAATCGGCGAACCGTTGACTTCTTTCTATTCATATTTGCCTTTAACTTTAGCCAAACTTTAGCCAAAAAAAGAAAAGCACTTAACGATGACTCGCTAAGTGCTTGTTTTTACTTGGTGCCCAGGACGAGAATCGAACTCGTACGGGGTTGCCCCCGAGGGATTTTAAGTCCCTTGCGTCTACCAGTTCCGCCACCCAGGCCTGCGTGCTTAAAACAAACGGCGGTGTACCATATCACCCTGTAAAAATCAACAGCCATCCATCGAACACGGAGGGTGAGGCCTTTTTTACCGGGGCCGTTTAGTCATGCTCCGCAAAATGCTGCACCCGATAGATGAACACCTCAAGGCATCCTGAGCGCCAGGCATCGGCGGGCAGACAGGCCTTCCGGCAAAGATGGTTTAAAAAATCAACAGGATCGGGCAATTGTTCCCAGACCTGCGGCAGAAAGGTGGCGCTTTGAGCCCCCTGTCGAATAATGACCCCGTCTATCCCGACCTGCAAGATGCAAAGCAGATCCTCCGCATTCCGATAGACCAATGGGGCAGGGTCGGTAAGGATGCTGATCTCCACCTCGATTGCGGTAAGTTCCTTTTTCTCCACCGGCCTGAACCGGGAATCGTCAAAAGCGGCATGGAGAGCATTGCGCTTTATTCCCTCGACAATGGAGTCAGTGGCGGTAAGACAGCCAACACAGCCGCGCAGCTCACCATGCTCTTTCAGGGTGACAAAGGTTCCCCGCTTGTGCCGCAGCTCCTGATCCAGCAAGCGGCCCGCAATATCACTCCCCGGCTCGTGGGCCCCCATGCCGAGTTGCCGAGCGATGGTCTCCCGTGCCAGCCATAGCAGCGCCTTCCCCTGTTCTTCGGTCAGGGCCGCGATCGGAAAGCATTCCAGCTCCTGTTTTGCCATAAGCAGCTCCTTTTGTTCTCTCTTTCCCCCTGCCCCCTTTCTTATTGCACCCAGAGGGTATAAGTTTCGTTTGTACCCTGAAGGGCATAAAATCCGGCAAGCTGCTCAACTCAGCTATACCATTATCTTTAAAAACTGAAAAAAGCATACCAATTTTTGCAAAGATGCCCTTGCACGGCGAGACATTTCCGAAAAACGTTCAGGGGATAAACGCAAGGGCGGCAGCACCAGGCCCCAATAAAAAACCCCGGCCAGGGCCAGGGTTTTTTATTGGACAATGTCAGCACGCGACAATCAGGCTCCGCAGGAGCCTCCGCTACCGCAGGAACTGCCGCAGCTTCCCCCGCCGCCAAGAGGCTTGGCCGAAGAGATCCCAAAACCGGAACGGGGTCCGGCCTCGATGAAATCCACTTTGATGACCCCGCACTGATTGCTAAGATCGTTGTCCAGCAAGAATTTAATCCCGCCATGCTCAAACGTTGCATCATTTCCCTTTGGCTCATCCAGAGCCAATCCCAAAGAGGGGCCTGCTCAGCCACCCTGCATCAACGCAACACGTACGGCAGACTCGATATTATTATCGGCCAGGTACGCTTTCAGTTTGACGACCGCCTGCTCTGTTACTTCAAGCATCCCATGATCTCCTCATAAAAGGTTCATATAAAATATCCGGCACAGAAAGGCCGGCAAGAAAAAAGTAATTTCAGCATTTTCTTATTGATTAAATTAAGAAATATAGGAGCATAAGTCAAGGCTGGTTTTTTCTTTTGCTCTCTGCCTGATTCAGGATATAACCAAAAGAAGGACGCCCCTTGCCGATAAAACCCTTTTTTCGTAACTGCACGAGGTCGAACAGATGAAAAAAATCGTCATCTCCACCGGCGGCGGCGATGCCCCCGGCCTGAACGCCGTTATCTATGCGGTAACCAAATCCGCTCATTACCGGGGCTGGGAGGTCTACGGCAGCCGCAGCGGCTACAAGGGGCTACTCGACCCGGACGAACTTGTCCGCCTCACTCCGGAAATCGTTGAAGACATCACCCCCACCGGCGGCACAATCCTCGGCTCGACCAACAAGGGCAATCCCTTTGCCATGCCGCTTAAAAACCTGGCCGGCGAGGTGCAACTCCGCGATGTTTCCGAGCGGGTCATGCAAACCTTTACCCGCATGGGCTTTTTCTGTCATATCGCCGTGGGCGGTGACGGCAGCCTGGAGATTGCCCACCGATTTGCCACGGAAAAGGGGATGGCGGTGATCGGAGTGCCCAAGACCATCGATAACGACCTGCAGGCCACCCAAAGGACCTTTGGCTGCGACACCGCCGTGGCCACGGCAACCGAAGCCCTGGACCGGCTGCATTCCACGGCCAAATCCCATGACCGGGTCATGGTGGTGGAGGTCATGGGCCGTGATTCCGGCTGGATCGCCATCAACTCGGGAATCTCCGGTTGCGCCGATGTCATCCTCATCCCGGAAATCCCCTTCGACATGAACAAGGTTTGCGCCAAGATAAACGACAACGAGCTGCACCACAAAAATTATGCCATAGTGGTGGTGGCGGAAGGGGCCAGAGCCAAAGACGCCGAGGTGATCCACAAAGACACGGATGCCCATGAAATCGGGCGCCAGGAGGTTCTTTTGGGCGGCGTGGGAGAATGGGTGGCGCAGCAGATCAGGGAAAAAACCGGCAAGGACACCCGCTCCCTGGTCCTGGGCCACTTGCAGCGCGGCGGCTCCCCCACCACCTTCGACCGAATGCTGGCCCTGCGCTTTGGCGGTGCGGCGGTTCGTCTGGCCGAACAGGAGGTCTTCGATCACATGGTGGCGCTGTCCGCCACCGACATCATTGCCGTACCCCTGGCTGAAGCGGTAAAGGGCAGAAAAAAGGTGCCGCTGGACAGCGACAAGGTTCTGACCGCCCGGGAAATCGGCATCTGCCTGGGAGATTGAAAAACAGCTGACCACTTATAGCTGTCAGCTATCCCCTTCCAGCCGTTCCATGTATGCATCCCACTCGATGGGCAGCATGGTTTTCTTCAAATTGTTGCATTCCTTGCAGCAGGCGGCAAGATTGCCTTTGCTGCTTGTTCCGCCCCTGACCAGGGGGACGATATGGTCCATGGTGAGTTCCTTGGCCGGGGTCTTTTTGCCGCAATAGTAGCAGAGGCCCAGGGAGAGCTTGGTCTGCCACCATCTGCTTTTCCGAATCTCCCTCGCCTTGGCGCGTTCGCGGCGGATATCCTCCTCGGCCACCCCCTCGCCGTACAACCGCTCCCCCTCCGCATTCATGGCGCCACCTCCCCCAGCAGAATCTTCCGTGCCGCCCCCACCAGATAGAGAGAGCCGGCCACGCAAATCAGATCCCCGCGCTGCGCCGGATCAACGGCCATAGTCAGGGCCTCGGCAACGGTTGCGGCGCCCGTGGCCTTGGCGCGTTCCTCCTTGGCCAGGATAGCGGTAAGCTGCTCCGGCGTGGCCGAGCGCTCGCTTTCCGGTCGGGTGAAGATGATCCGGTCGGCCAGGGGGGCAATGGTGGCAAGGGTTGCCGCCATATCCTTATCAGCCATGCAGGCCCAGACCAGAATAAGGTGGTCGTAGCAAAACTCGCTTAGCAGAGCCTCCCGCAGGCTCTCGACCCCGGCGGGATTGTGGGCCCCGTCGAGAAGGTAGCGCTGTGCAGCGGGTTGATCGGCGGCGCTCCCGCCGGGGCAATCCACCGGCTTTCCGTCCACCAGGCAAAAATATTCGAGGCGGCCCGGCCAGGCCACGGAGAGCAGCCCCTGCCTGATCGCCTCCCCGGACACCGGCAGAAGATCGGAGATAATTTCCAACGCGGCCAACGCCAGGGCAGCGTTGCCGATCTGGTACCTGCCCTTGAGACGGCACTGCAATCCGGCCAGGGAATTGCCGCCGTCGATCCCTCTGAATTGCCAGTCTCCTTCCGGGGCTGGGACCGCGGCAAACTCCCGCCCCAGCAGAAACAAGGGGGCTTGGCGCTCTTCGCAAACCTGCGTCACCACCGTCAGGCTTTCGTCCGCAGCCAGCCCGGCAACTACGGGAATACCGGGCTTGATAACCCCCGCCTTTTCAAAAGCCACCGCGGCCAGGGTGTTGCCTAGGTACTGCTCATGATCCATGCTCACATTGGTGATTATGCTGACCAGGGGAGTGATCACGTTGGTGGCGTCAAGCCTGCCGCCCATGCCCACTTCGAGAATGGCCACCTCCACCTGCTCCTCGGCAAACCAGAGCAGGGCCAAGGCCGTAGCGAACTCGAAATAGGTGATCTGCCGCTCGCCCAGGGCCGTGCGGATCGCACTGGCCTGGCGGGCGAAGGCTTCTTCGGAGATAAACCGCCCATCGATCCGGAAACGCTCCCGCACACAGCTCAAATGCGGCGAGGTATAAAGCCCGACCTTGTAGCCCCCTTCGGTCAGAATAGTCCGCAGAGTCGTGGAGACAGAGCCCTTGCCGTTGGTCCCGGCCACATGCACGAAGCGCAGCCCTCGGTGAGGATTGCCCACCGCCTCCAGGAATTGACTCATGCTCTCAAGGCCGAGCTTGATCTTGAAAAATTGCAGATTGTCGAGAAAGGTACAGGCCTCCTGATAATTCATCAGACCACCAGCTCAAGTTTGGCATAATCAAGATGCAGGGTTTTTTTGCCGTGCCGGGCAAAGAGAACCTCCACCGACTTGGGGCTGATGACCTTTTCCACCACGCCCTCCCCGAAAAATGGATGGCGCACCCGGCTGCCAAGCTTGATATCCTGGGCCGGTGCCGCCCCGGCCGTGCTGGGGAGACCCGGCGGGTACGAAGATCGGAGCGGCGGGATGCGGTAATCGGGCCGCTCCTCCTGTTCCGCATCATAGGCAGAGGATTGGGGCTGCCAGACTGGCGCGGCAGGCGACTGGGTCAGGGCATGGGGCAATTCCTGCAAAAACGGGGAAGGGCCGCCCGCGGCCGAGGAGGAATCGTAGGACATCACCTCCTGCGGGTAGACCAGATAGAGCTGCTTGCGGGCCCGGGTCGCGGCCACATAGAGCAAGCGGCGCTCCTCTTCCTTATGCGCCGGCAGCACGGCCTGCGCCGAAGGGAAACGCCCCTCGGCCAGATTGATGATAAAGACCGTGTCCCACTCCAGCCCCTTGGCCGAATGGATGGTGGAGAGTACCAGCCGCTTGCCGCCATCCTCCGCCACGGCCCCGGCCTGAGGCGGATCAAGAGAGGCGTCGTCGAGAAAAGCCTGCAACTCGCCGTACCCGCCCATCACCCGGCCCAGCTCGTCCAGATCCCTCCGGCGGCGGGGATAATCGTCGGAGTAAAGCCGCTCGAAGATCGGCTCGTAATAATCCATGATCCGCTCAAACATCTGACCCAGGCCCAGGCCCGGCTGCCGAATGTTCTCAAGCATCGCCAGCAGCTCCAGCAAACCCTCCCGCCAGGTTTTCCCGGCCGGGTATTCCTTCAACGCCGTCAGAGGGTCGTCCGCGCTTTTCACCCGGCTCAGGATATTCTGGGCCGTCTTAGGGCCAACCTTGTCGAGCTGGAGCAGGAGCCGGTTCCAGGAGAGATGGTCATGGGGATTGGCCACCACCCGCAGATAGGAGATGACGTCCTTGTTGTGGGCCAGCTCGTTGAGCTTGAGGCCGCCACGCTTGTCAAACTCGATCTGCCGGTGGGCCAGCTCCAGCTCCAGCTTGTAAGAGTGGAAGCCGGAACGGAACAGCACCGCCATCTCATCCAGGGAATCGCCCGCCTTGTGCAGGGCCACGATCTTTTCCGCCACATAGCGGGCCTGGGTCGCCTCATCCCTGGCCCCGTAAACCAACGGCTTTTCCCCGCCCGTGATGCTGGTGAACAGGGTCTTGGTGTATTTTTCCTGGGCCTTGTCGATGATGGCGTTGGTCAAATCAAGAATCTTCTGGGTGGAGCGGTAGTTCTCTTCCAACCGGAT
>JBAYTO010000010.1:0-84902 GCA_041675585.1 Desulfurivibrionaceae bacterium | reverse complement strand
TCCTTCAATATCCCGATGATCTGGCTCTCGCTGAATTTGCTCTTTTTCATCTGAGTCCTCCTGGAGCAATTTTGCCCGAAGAACTCTATTTTTGCATGGCCTAATTATAAGGGATGGTTACACCCCCATGGTTAGCGGGTTCTCGACAATCATATCGATTTTCTTTTTGACCAGCTTCTTAATGGATGCGTGCTTTTTCAACGCCAACAAAAAAGCGTCTTCAAAGTAGGTCTCCATCAATCTCCGAAGACCTCTTCGTAAGAATGCCATTTGGCAGTTCCATTACGGAGCTTATCCTGCGCCTCTTCCATGGCTTTGCTGAAAGCCTGGTAGGAGAGTATCTTTTCCGTACCCTGCCCTTCTACCCGCCGTTTCAAGGAAAGCAGGTATTGGGTTATCACCTCGGCTACCGAGGTGCGGTTTTCCGCAGCAAATATCTTGGCGAAATCTGCCAGATCTTCATCCAGACTGATATTGATTCTTGTCTTACTCATGCAGCACCTCCATGGTTCCAAACATACACACGCCAGGAACACGTGTAAAGCATCGCCCATTAAACAAAGAGTTATTTTGCCACGGTCAGGGCAGACTAGATTAAGGGGGTGCGAGGTATTTGTCAAAATTTCGAGCGGAGAGAGAGATTGCAAACCCTCCACTCCCGAATCAAATCATATTGCAAATTTAACACCCCCCTCACAGAAAGCACTTATAGCTTTAAGGAAAGAGGATATGTCAGACAGCTGATAATCAACCAGGGGGTGAGATGGTGAGCAGGCCTTCCTTTGCAGACCTTTCCCTGTCCCGGACAGGGGCGGGAGAGGAGTCCAGACCCACGGAACGAGAATGCATTGCCCTGCTCGGCCTTGATCCCCATTGCCCGGCCAGCCTGCCCTTTTTCGGCGCCGATGCCACTAGCGGCTGTGAAAACGAGTTGCAGGTGGCGGTGGCCGGCAGCCGCGAGGCGGCAGATCTGCCCCGGGCCATCGAGCAGTCGAGCTACTATGCCAACCTCATCAAACGGGCCGACCGCGGCGACACCTCCCCCCGGGCCCGGCGGAACCTGGAGCGCTACCTCGGCGACAATGTCGAGCAGATCTGGGAGAACAGCTGGGTGCGTTTTCCCCTCTCCTGTCTGCATCCAAACGCCATGAATGTTCTGGCCGCCGACCTCAGGGCCGACAAACAGGATCCCGCCCGCGGCGAACGCTCAGATTCCGCCCGCTTCTTCGTGCTGGAAGGAGGCGAGCAACACCTGCGCATCCCCATAAGTTACCTGCTCAAGCTGGCCCTGGCCGATGTTCTCGGCCAGGGGCACAGCCATCAAACAGTGCGAAAAACCGGGAAGCGGCTGCTCGCCCACCTGTTGAGCGACAACACCTCGCCGGAGACCTTTTCCTTCCATGTCACCGCCATGCATGCCCACACCGGCTATGGCCGGGCTCTGGCCCGGGAAACGGCCAAGCGCTTCCTCTTCACCCAGCTGCTGATCATGTATGCCAATGAAAAGTTCGACCTGGTCCGCCGCGGGCAAAAAGCGATGCTCTTTTTTTCCCCCCATCCGCCGATGCGGCAGCGGGCCTTGAACGAATGCATCTCCGACGCCTTCTACCGCAAGCTGTTCATGAGCCCCTGCCTATCCGGCTGGAACGAGGGCGAGGCCAAACACCAGTACATGATCCTTTGCCACCAGGTTTTGAGCCGCAGCCATCTCAACGCGGTGATGAAGATGCGCGAGGCCGGCATCATCACCACCAATCTGGTAATGATGCCCCATACCTCCAACATCAGCCTGGCCAACAACGGAACCCATGTCAGCATGGGTAGCCGCAAGCTGAACCGGCTGCTGGGCGACCCCGGCTCCGGCTTCACTCCCCGCCACGAGAAATACCTGGGCGATTTGGTGGCCAAGGTCATGGAACACTTTCTCCCCCTTTTCGTCACCACTTACAGCGCCGCCCCCTACCGCCTCGCCTTCGAGGACTTCCATCCCGAACAGGCCCTGGGCTTTCTCCCTCACCAGCTGGACTATACCCACCTGCGCATGCTCTGGCGGCGCTGGCGGAAAAAGGCAAAGAACAAGTTCTGCGGCCAGGCCATCACCCCTTTCGGGCCACAGCGAATCGACCAGATTGTCGGGAAAGTCTGCCGTTGCCAGGGGGATTTCGTCCCGGATTTCCGGCTCATCGATTACCCGGTGGCCTTGCTTTCCACCGAGCAGAGCGCCAGCCAGGACGGGAGACTGCACAACGACAAACGTCTCCGGGAAGACCTGGACATGATGGGGATCTTCGACAAACGGATGTCGGTCTACCTGCCTTACAAGCTGCGGGAATTCGAGGTCATGGGCTTTTCCGGTTTCGAGGCCAGGTGTCATTCGCTTTTTGAGCAGTTCGCCGGCGACCTGGGCCAAGCCACCGACCTGCAGATGCTGCTCAACGCCCTGGCCTTCAAGCTCATCGCCGCGGGCAGCGTCAGCCATCAGCACATCCCCGACACCCCCTTTGTCGAAAGCGAGCGGCGCCAGATCCTGTTCGGCACGGCCATCGGCATCCCCACCTTTTTCGTGCACAAGGAGACGCCCAACCGTTTCCTGCGCTCCATCCTGAAAAAAACCAAGAATACCCGGACCAGCCGCCGCTACCCAGGCTATCTGCGCGTGCTGCATCAGGAATACCGCCTCGCCCTGCTTGAGCTTATCCGGGAAGAGGCCGCCGAGCTGGTGGAGGGTTTCGCCTTTACCGAGCTGCTGGCCGATCTGGAGCTGCGCTTGCGGGAGCCGGGTAAGCATGGCGCCGCAGGCCGCTTGACCGCCGGCATTCTTGCCAAAAGCGGCGCCGATTCCCCCTGCGCCATGTCGGCCCGGGAATTCAATCAGGCGGCGGAACGCTATTACCGCGAGGAGTTGCGGCAGATGCAGATCAACGAAGGCTGGGAGTTTGTCGTCGAGGACATCCAGGCCATGGCGGTCGGGGAGATTCCGCTTTCCCTGGAGGTGCGCGATGAAGTGGCCGCCATCCTCGGCGGGCAGGATGCCGAAGCCTTCCTCCGCCTGGTCGGGGACGAACTGGCATGCGATCATCTTGCCCCGGCAAACGCGGTCAGGCTGCTGCAGCTCATGATCATCGCCGAGGATCTGGACAGCAAACGGCACAAGACTTTGCAAGGAGGGCAGTGATGAGGCATCAATATGTCGAACGAATGCACGGCACGGTGATAACCGAGGAACTCTTCGGCGACCGGATCGTGCGTTTTCTGTACTCCCGGGCCAGGGAAAAGGCCCCTTTTCTCTTTCGCCTGGCGACCTCGGCCCGGATGTCGAGCCTTTTGGGCCTGTATCATTTTGACCTGGCCCTGGGACCGAGGTTGAGCGGCAATTCCCGCTTTCTGGCGCGCTGCGGCGTCGATCTGAGCGAATGCCTGGCACCGCAGGCCCACTTCACCACCCCCCGCAAAATCTTTGAACGGCAGATCCGCTATTGGCAATGCCGGCCCATGCCGCAAATCACCGAAGCCGTGGTCTCCCCCGCCGATGCCAGGGTGGCGCTTGGGTCCCTGGCCTCTGATTCCCCGCTGTTTCTCAAAGACAAGTTTTTTGACTATGAGGAGTTGCTGGGCTTTGACCATCCCCTCTGGCTTGAACTCTTCAGCCATGGCGACTACGCGGTTTTCCGGTTGACCCCGGACAAGTACCATTACAACCACGCCCCGGTCTCCGGCCTGGTGGTGGAACACTACACCCTGGACGGCGTATACCATTCCTGCAATCCAGGCGCGGTGGTGGAAGTGGTCACTCCTTACTCCAAAAATAAACGGGTGGTAACCGTTATCGACACCGATGTTCCCGGCGGCACCGGTGTAGGCTATGTGGCTATGGTGGAGGTGGTGGCGATGATGATCGGCGACATCGTGCAATGCTACAGCGATAAGGGATATGACCAGCCGCTGCCTATCCGGCCCGGCATGTTTCTCAGCAAGGGCCAGCCCAAAAGCCTTTACCGGCCGGGAAGCAGCACCGACATCCTGCTTTTCGAGAAGGACCGGATCATTTTTGCCGGGGATCTTCTGGAGAAAGGGAAGCGGGCCGATGTACACAGCCGTTTCAGCCTCGGTTTCGGCCGCCCCCTGGTGGAGGTCGAGGTCCAGGCGCGCTCGCTGATCGCCATGGCAAAAGACGCAACCGTTCACCAGGGCGATCGCCAAAGTACCAATACCACCGGACTGTAACCGTTCAGCAGTGCCGCAGATTTGGACAAGCGGACCGGCGCTGCGTACCTCGTGTACGTAAGCCGGACCGATCGTCCGAAGATGTGGTGCTGCTGAACGGTTACCAAGAGACAACCACGGAGGCACAATATGAGCAATGGCATTTTCACCCTGCTTCTCGGCCTGGTGCTGCTTCCCCCGCTATTTTTGGCTTACCGGGGGCTGACGGGCGAAAAATGGCAGATCATCGCCGCGATTCCGACCAGAAAGGTCGAGAGGAGCGACGATTGCTGGCATGGCGTCAATATTACCTATTACGGGGCATTGCTGGCCAGCGGCTCCCTTTTCGGCGCGATGATCTTCTTCCTGCTCCTGGCCTCCATTGGTCTGCCCATCTGGGGGATCATCGGCCTGCTCCTCGGAGTGATGGGCTGCTCGGTGGCCGCGGCCAAACTTCTCGCCAGGGCAGTGGAGAAAAAACAAAACACCTTCACCGTGGGCGGCGCCGCCATCATCGGCCTGGCAAGCATGCCCCCGGCAGTGGCGGCCTACAACGGCCTGGCCTCGCAGCTGAATACGCCGCCGGCCACCCTCCTCCCGGTGATGGGGGCCCTGGCGGTTGCCTATCTGCTGGGCGAGGGGATCGGCCGGCTCGCCTGTCTCAGCTTCGGTTGTTGCTACGGCAAACCCTTGTCCGAGCTTGGCCCGACGGCGCGCCGGCTCTTTACCCCGTTCGCCGCCACCTTTCACGGGGCCACCAAAAAGATCTCCTACGCCTCCGGCCTTGCCGGCGTCGAAGTGGTGCCGATCCAGGCCATCACCTCATTTCTCTCGGTGACCATCGGCTTGCTGGCCATGTATCTCTCTCTGGAGGGATATTTCACTTTATCCTTCCTGCTCGCCGCCCTCTTCGCCCTAGGCTGGCGCATCCTGTCCGAATATTTCCGCGCCGACTACCGGGGCGAGGGGAAATTTTCCGCTTACCAGAAGATGGCCTTGGCCGGCATCGGCTACTGCCTTCTCCTGGCGCTCTACGGCGAAAGCGGCGCGGCCGGGAGGCCGGACCTGGCGACCGGGCTGGCCTTGCTCTGGAATCCGGCCGCCCTGCTCTTCTTTCAGGCCATGTGGCTGCTGCTTTTCCTTTACACCGGCTTCAGCACGGTGACCGGCGCCACCCTCGCCTTTCACGTGCGCCGGGAAAAAATCTGATAGTTTTCCGCTCAGGCAGCCCGGTCGTCTTCTTCCTGGGAGGCCTGCGCCCGGACTTCCACCCGTCTGTTCCGGACAATGGCCGAACCCTTTTCCTGCTTGGCCGCCCGCTTGACCCCGGAGGCAAGAAAAGCCAGCTCCGCGTATGAATTCACCGTGCATTCTTCGGTGCTGACGATGCCGATGGAAAGCGCCAGCAGGGCAAACCGCCGCAGCTCCCCCTGCCGGTCCCTGGCATAATAATACCCCTCCGCAAACTCCTGCCCGCCATGGAATTCGGGCAGCAGCCCCTTCAGGCCCTCGATGATCCGGCGGCAGATCTGCTGCGAAACATAGGGCCGGGTGATCACGATGAAATCATCCCCGCCGATGTGGCCGACAAAACGGAAACGGTCATCTCCGCCGGGCTGGACAAGATCGACGATGAGCTGGCCGATCCGCCGGATGACCATGTCCCCCTTTTCAAAACCGTAATAATCATTGTAGGGCTTGAAGTCGTCAATATCGATATAACAGACGTCGAAATTGACCTTGCGTTGCAGCAGGGTGGCCACGGTGCGCTGGATGAATTCGTTGCCCGGCAGCCCGGACAGGGGGTTAGCCCCCTTGGCCAGCTGAATGCTTTTCCGGGTAATGGCCTCAAGCAGGGCGCTGATCGCCACGGTTCCCAGGTAATTACCATTTCTGGTCACGCAGATATCGTCATACAGATGTCTGCCTCTTCTGGCCTTGATCCGCCGCACCACCTCTTCCATGGGGGTTGCCGCCTCAACCAGGAGAAAATCGTCCCCCAGCACATCCTTTACCGTCCGGTGGGCCGAAAGGGCAAAGCCATAGCCATGGGGGCCGAGCATCTGCTTTTCCAAAAAATGCATCCGATTCAGCATGCCCAGCACTCTCTGCTGATCGACAACCGGGATGCCCTGCAGCTTGACATCATCCATGAACCGTTGATGTGCAGTCATCAGGGATTGCTGGGGAGAAAGGGGCTCAATGTACTTGACGGTGTTGCCGATGGTGCTGGACTCCCCAGAGACTTCCGGGCAAGATAAGGCAGTATTGCGGATAACCAGGGGGGCGAAATGTTGCCGGGAAAGACCCGGCCCGGGCCGTTCCAGCAAGAAGCCCTGAAGCAGGTCGATATCGAAGCGGGCAAGGGTATCCACCTCTTCCTGCCGCTCAATCCCTTCGGCAATGACGGTGATCCCGAGCTTGTGGCACACCGTGGCAATGGCGTCCACCAGATTATGCTTGAAGGAATCCTGGTCGATATTGGCGATGAAGTGCCGGTCCACCTTGAGATAATCAGGCTCGATAACCGAGAGCATCTTCAAGCCGCCATAGCCGACCCCGAAGTCATCGATGGCAATCTTGTATCCCCTTTTCCGGTAGTACTCCACCGCTTTTTTAAAAAGATCATAATCCCGGATCGCCTCCTGCTCGGTAATCTCCAGAATGATCCGCTCCTTGGCGATGCCGAATTCCTCGGCCAGCCGATCCGTCTCTCCTCCCCAGTGATCGGGATGCATGAGGGTGGCCGGACAGATATTCACATAGAGATAGGCGTTGGTCTCGGCAAAACCCAGCGCCGCGGCGCGGGAAAAGGCATGTTCCCGGCAGAGCATATCGAGAATGGAGATAATGCCTTCCTCCTGGGCTCTTTGGAAAAGCGCCCCGATATCGAGGGAAAAGGTCCGGGCCTCCCGCAACCTGGCCAGAGCCTCATAACCGAAAACCTCCCCGGTCCGCCTGGAAAAAACGGGCTGAAACCAGGAAGTTAGCCCGTCTTTATCAAGTAGATCGAGAATATCTCCCCGTGATAATCCGGACGGAGGAAACCCTGTGCCCCCGGTCTTTTTTCCCGGCATGATCACCTCCGCCGGCCGGCTCATGCGGCCACCAGTTGAGGAAGAAGCGGTTCACTTTCTTCCTGCCGCCGGCCCTCTTCTGCCGCCGCTTCCTCCTGTCCGTTGATCAGGGTAATCAGCGAGCCCGAGATGAGCCGCAGCTCCACCGCCTGCGTCCTCAATTCCGCCGCGGTTCGGGCCGCCTCTTCCGCCTCGGCGGAGGCAGCCAGGCTGACCGTGTCGATCTCGCGCATGGCCGCGCTCACCTGCTTGATGCCGATGACCTGTTCGGCGCTGGCCACGGCAATGTTCTGGACCTCTTTATCCACCGTGGCAATGCCCTGATGGATATCGACAAACACCTTGTCCAGACTTTCACAGAGCGTACTGCCCTGCTTCACCTTTTCGATATTATTCTGGATAATGATGCCGGTTTCCTTGGCGGAGGAGGCCACATTATGGGCCAGCCTCCGGATCTCCTCGGCCACCACGCCGAAACCTGCCCCGGCCTCCCCGGCCCTGGCCGCTTCCACCGCGGCGTTTAGGGCCAGCATATTGGTCTGAAAGGCGATATCGTTGATGTTCTTGATGATCTTCATTACCTCGCCTGACTGGCCTTCTATCTCCTGCATGGCCTGCAGCATCATCGCCATCTGCGCCCCGCCTTCCCGCACCACCTCTTGCATGCCCCTGGAAAGAGCGCCGGCCTGCCGGGCGCTCTCGTTGTTGGCCTGGGTCTGGCCAAAGAGCTGTTCGATGGAGGCCCCGGTCTCTTCCACCCCCGCGGCCTGCCGCCCCGCCCCTTCCGCCAGACTCAGGCTCGAAGAGGAAAGCAGGGTTGATTCCTCGTAGATATGTTCCGCTACGCCCTGCAATCTTTCCTTGATCTGCAGCAGGGGCTGGATCACCTTGCGGCCGAGATAGAAGACGATAAGGAGGAAAACCCCGAAAACGCCGAGCCCGGAAGCGAGGGTGACGAGGAGCGCCCTGGTTTTTGTCTGCCGAAACAAGGCGGCATGGTCGGCTTGCACCGTAGCCATGGCCTCGCCGGTCCGCGCCCCGGTCTGTTCGGCAATCTGCTCCGCCAGGGCGCGGGTCATGATAACGGCTTCCAGCCCCTTGTCGCCGGTGTACTGATCCGCGGCCCGGATCCCCTCGGCATAGGAATCGTGGAAGGCGGTCATCCCCTTGGCCACATCAACTTGCCGCTTGAAACCGCCATACTCCCCGGCGATCTTCTGCAACTGCCCAAGGCTTGCCTCATCGCGGGCAAAGGCGCGCTGGGCTGTATCCAGCATGGCAGTAATCCGGGCATCGCCCTTGGTCATTTCTTCTTCATACCTGGCACGCATGTTCGTAAACTGACCGCGCACCAGGAAATTCTTCCACTGGAGCATCTGCTCCAGCAAGGCCGCCTGGAGTTCACGCACCAGAAGCACATTATCCATCCCGTCCTTTCCGGAAACCTGCATGCCGGCATTGGCCAGGCTTGCACCGGCGATCAGCCGTTCCTGGGTAGTGACCGAAATGGTGTAGAGCACTCCCATCCCTACCCCTGCGGCCAGCATGATAACGACAAAAAAAATGCCAAGCTTGTTTTTCAGGTTCCACCGCACGGCGTGTCCTCCCAAGGGCTGATTGAATGCGTTATGCGTTTCTCTGCGGATTGCTTTGTCTGCTGCCGGCCTTGGCGGGAAGCCGGCTTTCCTTTGCTGGAGCCTCCGGGTGAAAGGAGAAAAGATAGGCGGGGCAAACAGCATGCCTGCCGTTTTGGCAATATCTTTCCAGTTCATGCAGGCTTGGCACGTACGGGGTGTTCTTGGCGGAACAGCTGGCCACGGACCAGATGTTCGTGTTGTGGTTGTAATGGAGAAGATGTTTGCAGTGCATGGCGCTAGCCTCCTTGTGCGGTTGTGGTTTTCTGGTTTCCATGCAAAACAAACTACCCCCTCTATATTAGATGCTGATCAGGTAACGGTTATTTTCCAATTCAAGAAAATTTTCACTTCTGTTCATCTCCTAATGAATCCCTAATAAAATTCTAACAATCAGGGGGCATAGTAACAGGCAGACTTAACGACCATGCCACACCCGGGCATAAGCCCTCTGTAACTTCATTTAAGGAGAGACTCCATGACGATGTACAAAGGTTTTCTGAACAGAACCATCACTAAGGCTGCGTTGGCGGGCTGCCTGGTCGCCGTCGCCGCCACCACCGCTTTTGCCGACAATGTTAAGGTGGACGCGAAAATCCCCGCCTACAAAAAAGTAAGCGGCGTTTCCGGCAACCTCGACAGTATCGGCTCCGACACCCTGAACAACCTAATGACCTACTGGGCCGAAGGCTTCCGCAAGGAATACCCCAATGTCCGCATTCAGATCGAGGGCAAGGGCTCCAGCACCGCGCCTCCCGCCCTCATCTCCGGCACTGCCCAGCTCGGGCCCATGTCCAGGGCGATGAAGTCCGAGGAGATCGACGCCTTCACCAAAAAATACGGCTACGCCCCGACCCAGATCAGCGTGGCCCTCGACTCCCTGGCTGTGTTCGTCAACAAGGACAACCCGATCAAAGAGATGAGCCTGCAAGAGGTTGACGCGATTTTTTCCAAAAACCGCAAAGGCGGCCTGAGCGAAGCAATCACCACCTGGGGCCAGGTGGGCCTTACCGGCAAGTGGCAGCAGGCGCCGATGAGCATCTATGGCCGTAACTCCGCCTCCGGCACCTATGGCTATTTCAAGGAAAAAGCCCTGTTCAAGGGGGACTACAAGGATACCGTCAAGGAACAGCCCGGTTCCGCTTCGGTGGTCATGGGGATCACCGAGGATGAAAACGGCATCGGCTACTCCGGCATCGGCTACGTGACCTCTGGGGTCAAACCCCTGGCCCTGAGCAAAAAGAAAGGGGAAAAAGCCCATGAAGCCAACTACGAAAACGTGCTGAGCGGCAGCTACCCCCTTTCCAGAACCCTGTTCATCTATGTGGGCAAGGAACCGAACAAGCCGCTGCCCGCCCAGACCGCCGAATTTCTTAAATACATCCTTTCCAAGGGTGGCCAGGAAATCGTGGTCAAGGACGGCTTCCTGCCCCTGCCTGCCAAGGTGGTGGAAAAAGAGCTGGCTAAACTTAAGTAACCTCCCCGGCCATGGCCGGACTTAAAGCTCACCTCCCCGGCCCCCGGGAAGGCCAACGCCGATGGGCAGGCCTTTCCGGGGGCTTTTCAGGTAGAAGCCGTTTGCAGCAGAAGGATTCAGAACAGCAAGGAACCCCATGCAAAAACTCGACAAACAGTTCATCAAAAAGGTGCGCCGCCAGGACCGGTTCGCCACCCGCGCCATTACCGTGGGCGGCCTGCTGGTCATCGCCAGCGTCATCGCCATCCTGGTGCTGATCGTCCGCGTGACCCTGCCGCTGTTCCAGACGGCCGACGCCACCATCATCCACCGCGTGGCCACCGCGTCCGGACAACCCCCTGTTCTCGCCGTGGGCATGGACGATACCCAGGAAGTTGGCTTTACCCTGAACGATACCGGGCTTTTCTCCTTCTATAATCTCGCCTCGGGCAAACTTTTTCTCAACGCCCCCGCCTCCCCCCACAAGACCAGGGTGCAATCGGTCGAAAGCAACAAGAACAACGTCTATGCCCTGCTTTGGGATGACAACAGCGTTACCGTTTCCCAGGTGGATTTCCGGCTGCTATATGACGAGACCGGCCAACGGACCGTCCAGCCGGAAATAAGCCAACTCGGCGAATACCCGGCCCGTCACTATCCAGCCCCGATAAAAAGCATGATGGTCCGCAGCCAGGAAGGACGGCTGACCCAGGTGGCGCTCCTGGCAAACAACCGGTTTCAGATAGACCGTGAGGTCGTCACCACCAATATTTTGGGGGAGGAAAAGAAAGAGGCCTTTTCCTTTCTGATCTCCGAAGAGCTGCCGGGCAGGATCACCGCCTTCACCCTGGACGAAAAAGGCGACGCCCTGTTTGCCGGAACCGATACCGGCTGCTTGTTGCGGTGGGACCTTCAGGAAAACGAGACTGCCGAGCGCACCGACAACGTAGTGGCGGTAGTGGGGGATAAAGGGGTTACCGCTCTGGCCATGGTGTTCGGCGATATCTCCGTGGCGGTGGGCGACGCCGAAGGCGGCCTTGCCACCTGGAGCCGGATCTGGGAAGGCGAGGGAGAGTCCAGGGTGCGAAAACTCCGCAAAACCCATATCCTGACCAGCCACAAGAACCCGGTGGAACAGATCATCCCCTCCCGCCGCTCCAAATCCCTGGTCAGCCTCGGCGCAGACGGCGCAACCCATTTCGACCACATGACCAGCGAAAAGCACCTGCTGGATCTTGACATTCCCCTGACCATGGCAGGGATCTCCGGCCAGGGCAACGGCTTGATCGGCCTGGCCGCGGACAGGAACCTCACCGTTTGGAACGTCGATTCCCCCCACCCGGAGATCAGCCTGAAAACCCTGTTCGGCAAGGTCTGGTATGAAAGCTACGACAAGCCGGAGTACGTCTGGCAGTCCTCCTCCGCCTCAGATGACTTCGAACCGAAATTCAGTCTGGTCCCGCTGTTGTTCGGCACCATCAAGGGGACTCTGTATGCCATGATCCTTGCCGTGCCCCTGGCCATCTTCGGCGCGGTCTACACCAGCCAGTTCAGCACTCCCACCTTTAAAAAGACGGTCAAGCCGGTGGTGGAGATCATGGCCTCGATTCCCTCGGTGGTCATCGGCTTCCTCATCGCCCTCTGGCTGGCGCCCATCGTGGAAAAGACCATCCTCACCGTGATTCTGGGGGTGCTGCTCCTGCCGCTCATTTTCGTCGCGATCATGACCGCGCTCAAGCCCTTCTACAAGACGCCGACCCTGCAAAACTTCTGCAACGGCCATGAATTTCTGCTGCTGACCCCGGTCATCCTTCTGGCCGCGACCCTGGCCATGGGGATCGCCCCCACCGTCGAACAGCTGCTCTTTGCCGGCGACTTCAAGCAATGGCTCTACAACGATCTCGGCTTGCGCTATGACCAGCGCAACTGCATCATCATCGCTTTTGGTCTCGGCATCGCGGTGATCCCCATCATCTTTTCCATCACCGAGGACGCCATCTCCAACATTCCGCCCAGCCTGACCGCCGCCTCCCTGGCCTTGGGCGCCAGCCGCTGGCAGACGATCTGGCGGGTGGTGCTGCCCTCGGCCAGCCCGGGGATCTTTGCCGCGATCATGATCGGCTTCGGCCGGGCGGTGGGGGAAACCATGATCGTGCTCATGGCCACCGGCAATACCCCTATCCTCGACTGGTCGGTCTTCAACGGCATGCGGACCCTGTCCGCCAACATCGCCGTAGAAATCCCGGAAGCGCCCATGGGCGGTACTCTCTACCGGGTCCTCTTCCTCTGTGCCTCCATGCTCTTCGCCCTGACCTTTGTGGTGAACACCGGGGCGGAGCTGGTCCGTGAACGATTGCGGAAGAAATATGGACGTTATTAAAGATAGTTAGACACGAAACATACGAAAGGACACGAAGGATGAATCGTTAAAAGTCTCGGAAGTCCCCTCCCCCCTGGCGGAGGATGGTTAGGGAGAGGGGGAACTTGCCATGAACCCGTGCCGGCTTGAACTCCACCCACCCCCTGTTCCCCTCCCGTCAAGGGAGGGGGAATTACGGGCAACACTGCCTTACCTTGGAGAAAACATCATGACCAAAAAATTCTGGCGGCAGGGAGAACCCTTCGTCTGGGCCACCGGCCTGGCCCTCTCCCTGATCCTCTTTTTGACCCTGCTCCTCTTCTATGTGGTAATGGCCAACGGCCTTTCGGTTTTCTGGCCTAAAAAGGTCGCCCTGGCAACCCTAAGCGACGGCCGGCATTTGCTCGGGGAGATTGTCCAGGAAGAGACCATTCCCGGCAGCGAGAAAAAGCGGGTCCAGTTCAAGATCGGCAACCGGGATCTCTACGGCCTCGACTTCAAATGGGTGGACTTTTCCGAGATCACCAGCCTGAGCTTTCCGAAAGAGGTCCAGGTCATTGAGCGCCAGGAATACGGTAATTTTTACGGCTTTTTGAGCGAACTGGAGGTCAAGGGTCTCGCCCCGCCCGCCTTGGGCGCCAACAGCCTGACCCAAACCATTGCGGCCCTGGACGACCGGAAAAACGAAGTGCGGCTGCTGGGCAAAAAGATCGCCAACCTCAACCGGCGGGTGGAGCTGATCGACCACCACCTGGCCACGGCCCGTTACAATAAGGAAGAAAACACCCCAGCCATGGCCGCCCTCAAAGGCGAAAAAAGCGGGCTCAAAACCGAGTTTGAAGCGCTGGTCTCCATCCTTGGGGAAAAAGCCGCGGCCCTGGCCACCAATCAGGCGATCTTCACCGATGCCAACGGCCGGACCAAAGCCATTTCCCTGCCCAGCATCGTCCGCACCTACCAGCCCAACGGAATGTCGTTTTTCGCCAAGTGCGGCTATTACCTGGAGCGGCTGCGGGAACTCCTTTTCGACGAGCCCCGTGAATCGAATACCGAAGGCGGCCTGTTCCCGGCCATCTTCGGCACCGTCATGCTGATCTTTCTCATGAGCATCCTCTCCTTTCCCCTGGGGGTTCTGGCCGGCATCTATCTGCGCGAATACGCCAGGGACGGCTGGCTGGTGAGAATGGTCCGCATCGCGGTCAACAACCTGGCCGGCATCCCCTCCATCGTCTACGGCATCTTCGGCCTGGGCTTTTTCGTTTACGGGATCGGCGGCACCATCGACCAGTTCTTTTTCCCGGAGCGGCTCCCTACCCCGACCTTCGGCACCGGCGGCATCCTCTGGACCAGTCTGACCCTGGGGCTGCTCACCGTGCCGGTGGTGATCGTGGCTACGGAAGAGGCCCTGGGCTCCATTCCCCCCGGCATCCGGGAGGGCTCCCAGGCCCTGGCCGCCACCAAGTTCCAGACCTTGAGCAAAATCCTGCTGCCCATGGCCTCGCCGGGTATTCTCACCGGCTTCATCCTGGCCATGGCCCGGGCTGCGGGCGAGGTCGCCCCGCTGATGATCACCGGGGTGGTCAAGCTGGCCCCGGCCCTGCCCCTGGACGGGGTCTTTCCCTATCTCCATCTGGACCGGAAATTCATGCATCTCGGCTTTCATATCTACGACATCGGCTTTCAGTCCCCCAACGTGGAGGCGGCCAAGCCCATGGTCTATGTCACCACCCTCCTGCTGATCCTGATTGTCCTGGCCATGACCAGCACGGCCATCCATCTGCGCAACAAGATGCGCCAGCGCCATTCCGTGGTTGATGTGTAATAAGCGATCACATGGCACCACATCTTGCGGCACCCTGTGACCGATTATTTCTAGGTTCTTTAACCTCTTGGGACGTACCCTGTGATCCGTTACGATGTGTAAAACGAGGAGAAAAAATGCCCGCAACCGACAACGCCATAATCAACATCGAAAACCCGCAGGTCGAAATCGAGAACCTGAACCTCTATTACGGGGCAAGCCAGGCGCTCAAAGATCTGAACTTCGGCATCACGGCCCAGCAGGTCACCGCCCTGATCGGCCCCTCGGGCTGCGGCAAATCCACCCTGATCCGCTGCATTAACCGGATGAACGATTTGGTGGACGGCCTGCGGATTGAGGGGGTGATAAAAATCGACGGGGAAAACATCAACGACCCTACCCTGGATGTGATCGAACTGCGCCGCAAGGTCGGCATGGTTTTCCAGAAATGGAACCCCTTCCCCAAGTCCATCTACGAAAACATCGTCTACGGCCTCAGAATCGCCGGCATCCATGACCAGGCGGTGCTAGACGAGGCCGCGGAAAAATGCCTGAAACGGGCGGCCCTCTGGGACGAGGTCAAGGACCGGCTGCACCAGTCGGCCATGGGCCTTTCCGGCGGCCAGATGCAGCGGCTCTGCATCGCCAGGGCCATTGCCGTCAGCCCGGAGATCATCCTCATGGACGAACCCTGCTCGGCCCTGGACCCGCGTTCCACCGCAAGGATAGAGGATCTCATCCGCGAGCTGCGGGGGGAATACACCATCATCATCGTCACCCACAACATGCAGCAGGCAGCGCGGATCTCAGATTACACGGCATACATGTACCTCGGCGAGATGATCGAATACGGACCGACCCAGACCCTGTTCACCATGCCGGTGAAAAAGGAAACCGAGGATTACATCACCGGCCGCTTCGGTTGAATCACGTACAGTCCAGCAGCGAAGCTGCGCTTTCTCTCCCATGGCTACGCCGCCGAGCAGCGCAGCCTTGGCCGAATGAGGTGCTTGCACTGTTTGAGGCGAAGCCGAGTTTGCAAAGCGCCCGGCCAAGGCGAGCAGTACCCCATGCGGGGCATAAACTCCGGGAACCCCGCCTGCGGCGGGACAAGTAACTGGGTGCCCTTTCTTTTGGTTCGTTTTCTTTGGGCAAGCAAAGAAAATGAACAAACATCCTGACTATCACGCCGGATCAATCAAACCTTTCCGGACCCTCCGCCCAATGCGGTGGTTTTATGCACAACAAGGAGCAATTCCATGGCTAAAAACATTCAAACGGAAATAGAGAAACTCAAGAACCTGCTCGTCTATCTCAGCACGACGGTGCAGGAAAACATCCAGAAATCGGTCAAGGCGCTGTGGGAGAAAAATCCCGACCTGGCCCGGCAGGTGATCGCCACGGACAAAGGGGAGATCGACAGCCTGGAAATCAGCGTGGAGGAGGAATGCCTGCGCCTTCTCGCCCTGCACCAACCGGTGGCCGGAGACCTGCGCTTCATCGTCACCGTGCTCAAGATCAATAACGATCTGGAGCGCATCGGCGACCTGGCAGCCAAGATCGCCGACAAGGTCATCCTGCTCCACGACATCGACCCGGTCCGCTTTGCCGCCGAAGGCATGCAAATTCCGGAGATGTTCAACGCCATGTTTGCCAAAACCATCTGGATGTTTCAAAATACCATGGAGGCCTTTGTCAACGAGGACACCGATCTGGCTTACCGGGTCTGCCTTACGGACGATGAGGTGGACCGGGCCAAGGGCGCGATCCGCACCGAGATGGAGGAGATCATCATGCGCGATCCGGCCCAGCATGTGTATCTGGCCAAGCTGATCAGCGTGGCCAGGAGCCTCGAACGCATCGCCGATCATTGCACCAATATCTGTGAAGATATTATTTATATGGCGCAGGGCAAGATTGTCCGCCATCATGTAACCAGATAGGATTACGGGAACTGTTCGGGAGAGAAAGACAATGGCCAGAGAAACCATTCTTGTCGTGGAAGATGATGAAAGCATCCAGCAGCTGGTGGGCTACAACCTGGCCAAGGCCGGGTTCCATGTCCTCTATGCCGACAATGGGGAACAGGCCCTCAGTGTCATCAAGCGGGAAAAGCCGGAGCTGATCGTCCTGGACCTCATGCTCCCCGGCCTCAATGGCTTTGAGGTCTGCAAGCTGGTGCGCAAGGATCCCAAGACCAGAACTCTGCCCATCGTCATGCTCACCGCCAAAAGCGAGGAAAACGACATGGCTGCGGGCCTCGATCTCGGGGCTGACGATTACATCACCAAGCCCTTCAGCACCAAGATCCTTATCTCCCGGATCAAGGCGGCCCTGCGCCGCAAGGATGGGTTGAGCGAAGAAGGGAGCGCCGGCAAAAAAAACTCCCCACTCATTGTGCACGAAATAACCATCGACCCCAACCGTTACGAGGTTCTGGTTGGCGAGGAGGCCATCGTCCTTACCGTGACCGAATTTTCCATCCTGGAGCTGCTGGCACGACGGCCTGGCTGGGTCTTCAACCGCCAGCAGATCATCGACGGGGTCCGGGGCTATGACTATGTCATCACCCCCCGTGCAGTGGACGTGCAGGTGTTCGGTCTGAGAAAAAAACTTGGCGAGGCGGGAAAATACATCGAAACCGTGCGCGGCATCGGCTACCGCATGCAGGGCTAGATTCGAATTGGACATAATTGTTGAAATCGCAAAAAGCCGCGATTACAACGGTTGCCGCGGCGTAACCGTTTAATTTTGTGTAGTGGACCTGTGACCTTTTTCCCTTTTTACAAGACCATCATAATTGGCTAAAAATTCTTACCGCTTTAATCCACTACCACTCGCCCCAGTATTCCTCCCTCAGTTTGATACGCAGCCTCACGCCGATAGTCCTGCCCTGCCGGGCCGGCGGCATCAAGGGCAAGACGGCCGGCCCGGCGCTCACTCCCGAATCGCACCAGCACATCCCATAATTCCGTGGCTGGCTCAGGCGCCAAAAGGCCGATCCTGCGACCAAAATATTCTCGCTGATGAAGCGCCGGGGCCTTCTGTAAGGCGATGGTATAGATAGCATCCGGCCGCAACGCCGCTGGTCCCCAGTAGGCGGATTCCGACAGGGCAGCTTTTACTCGCGCCAACGCTGCGCCGGTAACCTTCACTCTGTACAGGCTGGTGAAGCCAGAGGTGCCGGCGGGCTCCCGCTCAACCGAGAAGGCATCAAAGACATCCTGCCTGGTCAGACTCCCTCTGCGCCACTCTTTGCGCGCCGCATGCAAGCCGACAAAAGCCGCATCGACCTCCATGGTCTCCACGGCGGCGCGAGCGGCGAGCAGGGCCATGTCCCCCTTGCTTTGGTCGGCGTAGAGATGGGTGAAGCCATCGTAGATGGCACCCCGGTAGCTTTTTAAAATCTTTTTCACCTCCCGATCGGTGGCTTCATCCACCGGCGTTTCCCCCTCGCGATTTGGGATAAGGGAAAACGCAGTATGCCTGATGCATTTTTTTTGCAGATCATATTCGAGGTCGAATCTTCCGACATTCTCAGCCTTGGCGCCTACATGGATAATTGTCGTATCCTTAACTAGCAAAGGTTTCCTCATGACGGTATGGGTATGACCTCCCAGGATCAGGTCGATGCCTTGGGTCCCCCTGGCCAGAAGGGTATCCTCCTCTATTCCCAGGTGGCTGACCAGAACCAGCAGATCGACTTCCCCCCGATGTTTGGCGATGAGCTCGCGGGTGATTTTCACATAATCAAAATCCGAGCGTAACCCCGGCATCCCGGGATAGAATTCGCCATCATACTGTTCATCCTTTTCATTCCACGGCTTGGACACCAGTCCGAAAAAACCGATTTTTACCTGTCCTAACTGTAGCACGGCATAATCGGTCCAGCCCGGTAACTTGGCGACTTGGCCGCCGGTATTGATGCTGGTCATTTTCGTGTTGGATGCGAGGACGATTGAAAAAGGATCGCGGCTGAAGGCCAATAGCTCATCAATCCCCCAAGAAAAATCATGGTTGCCGATGGTTCGCACATCGTAATGCATCGCCTGTACTATTTTCCTGGTTACCAATCCCCGAGAAACCTCCTCGGCAATGGAGCCCTTTTCGTAGTCGTCCCCCGCGTTGGTAAAAATCGTAAAGGGATTCTCCCTTTTCGTCTGCTCGAAATAGCCGCGTAACCTCGCCACCGGACTCGCCCCCCCCCGCCACGGGATTATAGTTGGCATGGACATCGGAAACATGGACAAAGGAAATCTTCTGGGTTGTGGCAACGACATCTCCGGACGGCCCGCGCGACCACGCCTGGCTAAAATCTCTCCCTGCCCAGCCAAAAACTGGGGGCGCCCCACCCAGGGATGTTGCCCCATAGGAAAGCAGCCCGAAACAAGTAATGACGCAGCTCACGAGGACATTCAGTCTCCCGCTCGGCTTCAGCCTGCCAACTGGCAAAATGCTCATCTTCTTGGAAACGATACGGCTCACCATCAGGGGAGGTTAGCTGTTGCATAGCACTGATCTTCCTTAGTTATTAATGGAGGCTTGTTATTAACTGGTTACAAACTGATAATATTTTCATGTGGTTGATTTTTCTAAAGAATTCATTACTGTTTCCTTACAGAAAGCAAATATTCACCAAGTATAAATGCAATTGTTCTGTCCTTGTTTCATGTGAAAATTCGCGCCTGAAATCTTGCTCCTCATTCGACAAGTTGTGCCTATGGCGGCTTGAGCAAGACCAGCAAATCCCGGCGTTTAAAGTGTCAGCGTTGAAAAGCAGCTGAAGGATCTGGTGCATGCAAAGATCGAAATCCTCTTCACGACATCTTCATAAACGGCTTCTGTATCTGCTTTTGACCGTGCTCTTGTCGGTGGTGCCATTTTTGCCGCAAACCGTGGCTGACCTGCGGCACCGACACACCCCGATAGAACCGCACATCCAAGGCTGGGCCTGGCAACCGTATCGCGCCGGGCAAGGGCCGGAAGTTGGCCAGGCCAAGCCCCAACGCTGGCAGATGGACGAGGACATGGTCGTGTTGGGACGCCATGCCCAACGGATTCGTACTTACGGCGCCACGAGTGAATGGCGCGAGGCCGGCGAAATGGCGCGAGCCCATGGCTTGCTGGTTTTGCAAGGCGCTTGGATCGGGCGCGACCCGGAGCGTAACCGGGCCGAGATCGTCGCGGCTCTTGAACAGAGCCGCAAGCAAACCAGCGGCCTGATCATCGGTTCTGAAAGCCAGTACCGCGGCGACATCGAAGCGCCACAACTTCTCGACCTCATCATCCAGGCAAAAGCTGCGAGCCCGGTACCGGTTTCCACCGCCGAGGGCTGGCCATTTTGGCTTCTCCATCCGGAGTTCGTCGAGCAGGTGGACTTCATCACCATTCATGTGCTGCCTTTTTGGGAGGACCGAAAAGGCGAGGATCCAGTAACCTATGCCATCTCCAAGGTCGAGGCAGTCCGGCACCGATACCCCGGTAAACGTTTGCTGATCGGAGAGACTGGCTGGCCAAGCGCTGGCGATTCATCATGGGGTGAGATGGCAAAACTGTCAGCCCAGGCTGATTATTTGGCTCGTTTTTTGGCCTGGACTAAGGCGGAAGGTATTGAGACCTATGTAATGGAGGGAATCGACGGGGCTTGGAAGACCTCCATCGAGGGCAAACCTGGTCCTTATTGGGGGGTTTACGACGCCGCGCGGCGATCAAAATACGACCTCAACGGCACCACTATTCCGCTCAATATGTTGCCGCTTATCGTTGCCATCATGCTCGCCCTGTTCTTAGCTGCCCGCCAAGGACGACAAGGCCCCGCGACTCTGGCTGCGGACGTGCTCACCGTTATTGCCTTGGCAGCCATTGCTGATCAACTGGTGCATTACTACCACACCCCCCTAGGCCTGGTTACTTTTGCGTTAACCATCAGCCTAATCATGGTGGCGTTATGGATGTTCAGGGTTGATGCCCGCGAGTTGGAGGGGTTGAAAACCCTGGTTTCGCTCCCGTCTTTGGGACCCTTGCCCGCGGATGATGGGCGGATGGTATCCATCCATCTCGCTACGCATGCTGAAGCGCCGCAAATGGTGGCGCACACCTTGAAAAGTCTGGCGGCCTTGAATTGGCGGAACAAGGAAATTGTGGTCCTCGACAACAACACCGCTGACCCCGCGCTGTGGCAACCGGCGCGCGATGCGGCCCGGACTATCTCGAAGCGGACCGGTGTGCCCATCTATTATTATCATTATGAGGGGGTCAAAGGGTTCAAGGCCGGAGCGTTGAATATTGCCCTTGGCCATACCAACCCGAAGGCCAGGTATATCGCCGTGGTCGATGCTGATTATGAAGTCAACCCTGACTGGCTGCGGCACGCCATGGACAAGTTTGCGCCGGGGGTAGCCTTTGTCCAGGCCCCGCAAGAGCACCGCGACGGCCAGGAAAGTTTGTTCAAGTTGGCCATCACTGAAGAATATCGCACCTTTTTCCTCGCCGGAATGCGGTTGCGCGCGGCGGACGAATCTTTTATCCAACATGGCACCATGACTGTCCTCGACCGTAGCATTCTTGAAGCCAGCGGCGGCTGGGCTACCTGGTCCATTACCGAGGATGCCGAGCTGGGCCTGCGGCTGCAGAGCCAAGGCTACGGTTGCCGCTACATCCCGTCTCCCTTGGGCACCGGACTATCGCCCCACGACTGGCGTAGTTACCGCCGCCAACGCTGTCGTTGGGCCATCGGCGGTCTCGGGATCGCGATGCGGCGGTTGCCTGCGTTGTTTCGGGGCGGGGCGCGGGGTCGCCTATTGGCACGGCGTTATGTCGAGGGCTGGGCCAGTTGGATCGGCGATGCTATCCTTGCCATCCTGGTGCCGCTGACCCTGATTTGGGCGGTGTTGATGCCGCAATCTGGTGGCCTGCTGGCGCCGCCGTTCGCGGCTCTGTCGCTCACCATGATCGCAGCCGCCTTGGGGCGGCAGATCGTCCGCCACTTGATCACCACGTCGGTCAACGGTGGCGACCACAGGCGGGCCGCCCTGGCTTGTCTGGCCGGGCAAGCCTTATCGCCGTCCGTAGGGGTTGAACTCATCCTGGCTGCCCTGCGCCGGGCGACGTCTTTTGAGGTCACGCCCAAATCCCGGCAGCACCGGCGCGACTTTTTGCCGCTGCTGCATGCAGCCCTCGCCGTGCTGGTTGCCGCGGCCCTGGCCCGGGTAGCCTACGAGGCCACTTGGAACCGTGACTCGGTGCTTTGGAGCATCGCCGCCGCCACGCAGATTTTGCCGCTCTTGGCCTCAGTAACCGTGGGCGTTATCTCGAACCGCACGACAACATTCGCGGCCGCCACTTTTGAGCAAGAACCAACCTTATCCCCCATTCCATAGGGGGCAAGCAACCATGTATTCTAAGGAAGAGAAACCCATGAAATATCAGCACGTAAAAACAGCCAAGGAAATGACCACCTGTCTGATCTTGCTCGCCCTCTCCCTGAGCATCCCCTCCCCCGGCTACGCGCAGGGAAACGGACGCTGGCTGACCGGAGATTTCCACAACCACACCGTGCTCACCGATGGCAGCACCACGGCGGAAGATGTTTTCTCCCGGGCCTTCGGCTTCGGCCTCGACTGGCTCGCCAATTCCGAACATGGCGGCGCCTTTGCCCTCTCCCCGGAGGGCCGGCCCTGGCCCTCTGCCGGTATCACCTTTCTCGGCGACCCACCTGCGGGAAAAATGTGGCGCTGGCAGTCCTTGCTCCAGTACTCCTACCCGCTCATCAGCAAAGCGCGGGCAACCTATCCCAAAAAACTGATTATTCAGGGATATGAATGGAATGTCCCCACCCATGAACATGCCAGTGTCGGCATTATTGATACGGCCGAGGATGGGGGGATGGCCATCGCCCGCCATGAATACCTCTTCGATGCTGCCGACACCGGCACCACCTCAGACCGCCATCTCGCAGTCGAAGGCAAGAAACGGGAGAATGACCATGCCAAAGCGGTGGCAGGTGTTGCCTGGCTTGAGAATAACTACCGGGAAAGCGGTTACTGTGTGCTCAACCACCCCTCCCGGGGGCTGAAATATTCCATTGCCGATCTCCGGGATCTCAACGATGCGGCGCCGCATGTCGCCTTCGGCTTCGAAGGCTTTCCCGGCCACCAGAAGGCCGCCTCCCGCGGCAACTACGATCAGGGCCCATTCCAGGACGCAGCCGGCAACGACATCTCCGACCGGGCCCGCACCTATGGCGGGGCCGACCTCATGCTGGCCAGGATCGGCGGCATATGGGATGCGCTCCTCAGCGAGGGTCGCCGGTTCTATGCCTTTGCCAACTCCGATTTCCACAATCCGGAAAACGATTTCTGGCCCGGCGAATACACCAAAAACCACACCTTTGTCCGCGACCGGAATCGGGACGGGGGATACTCCCAGCTCGAACTGCTGGAAGGGATGCGTTCCGGCAACTCATTTATCGCCCATGGCGATCTGATCAGCGGACTGCGCTTCACCGCGCAATCCCGGCGGCATAAGGCGGAAATGGGCGACACCCTCCAAGCCGCGGCCGGAAGCGAGGTAACGATTACGATCCGCTTCAGGAGTCCGGCCGCAAACAACAATGACGATGCGGTTGCCGTGGACCATATCGATCTGATCGCAGGCGAAATGACCGGCAAGATTGCCAAGTTCCTTGCCGACGGCACAACCCCGAACCCTGATTATGCAAACGAGACCAATGAAACCGCCAGGGTGGTCGCCACCTTCGGCCGCAAAGATTGGCAAAACGCAGAAAATGGCTGGCGAACAATGCGCTACACTGCTCGCCAACTCCGGCACGACATGTATTTTCGCTTGCGCGGAACCAATCTCCCTTGCAACGGCCAAGAAACCGACGGCGGGTGCAATCCTTTGAACGACGCACTTCAGGGGCAGAACAGCCGGAAAA
This sequence comes from Desulfurivibrionaceae bacterium, assembly GCA_041675585.1. Taxonomy (GTDB): domain Bacteria; phylum Desulfobacterota; class Desulfobulbia; order Desulfobulbales; family Desulfurivibrionaceae; genus Thiovibrio. The sequence continues at coordinate 61,434 of JBAYTO010000010.1, read as the reverse complement.
AGGCCTATGCCGATCTTTGGTTTTATTCAAATCCGCTTTTTGTCCGGGTCTTGCGGTAAACACCGGCTTTCGGTGTCACGCTCTTGCACCAGGCTGACTGTCAAAAACAGGAAAAGTTACGCAGGTAATCCGAGCCCACATCCAAACATAAACCTAACACGATCATAACATGAAATTATCGTAAATTTAACCAATCAATACTCTCAATTATGTTACTTTTTATAAAGTTTTCGGTGCATTGGGCGCCTTGCTACCTTCCACTCACAACAAGGGGAACAAAACATGTCCGGCAAAGAAATGAAATTTGAGAAAACGATGCCCTTCAAGAATGCCGCGGATTTTCTTCGCGTCCTGGCCCAGATGATCGAGCACGGGAACATGGAGGAGTTGAAGGAATTTGACCTGGCCTTCGACGACTTTAAAAAGATGAAGCTCGAACTGAAGCGGGAGGGCGGCCAGCTTTACCTGAAGGCCAAGGTGAAGGCGGCGGCAACGGGGACGGTCTGCGGCGAAGAGGCCGACGAGGATGTGGAAGCCGACGGCAAGCCCAAATACAAAATAGTGAAAAAGCGGTTGGACAAGTGCTTCAAAGCCATGGGCGAGGCGCTCAAGAAGGGACTAATTCCCGAAAAGGGTGAGGTGGCTCTGTTCATTGCCGATTCGGAACTCATGGTGGAGTATCCGGGGCACGGCGACGAACACTATGACCAATACGCCAAACTCTGTGTCCAGTTCAACGTGGCCTGCGAAAATGGCGACCTTGCCGCGATGCAGGAAAAACACGCTGAACTCAAGGCGATGAAAAAACTCTGCCATGAGCAGTACAAGTAGTTCCCCGACCGAATCGCTTGCGTAACCACGCAGGTGATCCCCGCTTGCGCCGCGATTTTTTTTTGCGGCGCAAGCACAGCCAAGATACGGAGCAGACAGCAGCGATGAAACTGGTCAAGCCCAAACATATATCGGAGGTAGTTCCACACGACCTGCCGGAGACGATTCCGGAGGAGGTCACCGAGAGCGATGCACAGCGTTTTTTCGCCATCATCTCGACGGAACTGACCCCCGAGCAAATCCGGCAGGTACTCACTCCGGAAAAGGCTTACCCGAGACAGCAAGGGGTCATGGCCCTCCATTGGCATCCGGAATTCGTGCCCATGGAGCTGATTGCGCAGCGGATCAACGCCACCTTCCCTAACCGGCGGGAGGAACTGATCATCCCCACCCAGCACAATGTGTTGATGAGCTATGGGGATTACAGCGGGACCGAGGTGGACTGCTATTCCCGGGGTTTCAACCGCAAGGTGCAGCTGCTGCTGCACTTCGAAAAAAGCAGGCTTGAGCGGGCCGGGGTCCTCAAGGCGCAGCTGGCCCATACCCGCAACTACCGGGCCTCCCAGCTTTTCGACTTTATCCACACCATCACCAATCCGGTGGAGGAGCGGCTCGACGAGGCGGCCGGAGAAACCGGGGCCGATGCGGAGCTGGTCGGCTTTGTCCGCATCTATGTGCGCAAACTAAACGAGCTCCTGGACCACCACATGGACCAGGTGCCGCCGGACAGCATCAAGAACAAACTGCTGCGCGACTTCTTCGATGCCCTGCGCCCGGATTACGGCGATACGGTCATCAACCGGGCTCAGGCCTTTTTGAAGGCGGTCAAGGAGATTGTTAAACGAAATTTCTCCCCCAAATATTTTTACCGCACCTCGGAAATCATCGAGGAAGCCCGCGGTCTGGGCGCGGGAGTGGTCATCCCCCATCCGGAACAGTTCTGGCCGATCTTGCTGGCCGACTATGACGTGGATGGTTATGAGGTCTGGAACCCCCAGTCCCGCGAGTACACGGATTTCCTCATCTCCGTGCTCAACCGGAAGAACCGGGAGGCCGGGCCGTCGAAAAAACGACTGCTGGTTTTCATGGGCGACGACACCCACATGAGCGAGAAGACCCGGCCGCCGCACGAGCGTGATCACCTCAAGGCCAGCCGGGAAATCGGGGTGCAACCGCCCTGGAGCGACCTGGTTATCCGTAAAAAACTGGTGGTGGCCCACATGGACAAACACGACGTGCTGGAAGAGTACAAGGCCAGACTGGCGGGATGATCCGCGGTTATAACGGTTGAGTATTTTAACGATTTCAACAAACCATTCGAGGTATGCGCATGTCCACCAAGAAGTTTGACTACGAATCATTGCAGGATGCCCACTCCATCAAGAGCTATCTGGTCTCCCTGATCGACTCCATCGAGAAGGGCCGCATCATCCTCAAGTCCAACGGCGAGGAGATGGCCATGCGGGTGGATGACCTGATGAAGTTTTCTGTACAGGCCAAGAAGAAAGACGGGCAAAACAAGCTGTCCATAAAATTATCCTGGTCGGAGAACAAGCCGGTCATCAAGGATGAGCGCGCCTCCTCCATGATCATCGGCTCGTGAGGCTGCCTGCACCATGCTGACCGCCGCACTCAAGGAAAATCTCAGCTTCATGGTGGTCGAGGTGACGCGTCAGCTCGACGAGACCTTCGATCTCCTGGCAAACGGCGGAGAAGCCGCTTTCCAAAAGATCAATAGCCGGGACGACTACATCGACAACCTGAAAACGGTGATCGAGAATTGCTGCTTCACCACCTTGAGCGAGGCCAAGGCCCTCAGTCAGCGGGAGAAGGACAGCATCCGGGCAACCCACACCATCTGCATCAACCTGGAGCGCATCGGCGACTTCTGCGTCAGCGCGGCGGACCAGCTCCACTACCTGAACAACCACGCCATTCTCCAGCATTTCGATTATCAGCTGATCTTCGACCTTCTTGCCGAACACCTGCAGGCGGTGATCCCGGTACTCAAGAAAGGCGACATGGGCAAGGCCCTCGCCATCTGCCGGGCCGAAAACCAGATCGATGTCATCTACAAGGAAAACTTCGACAAGATCATGGAAGAGCTCCGGAGGGGCAAGGGGATAGAAAACCTGATCACCGTACTCTTCATCTTCCGTTATCTGGAGCGGATGGGCGATTCGCTGCTCAATATCGGCGAGGCGTTGCTCCTCTCCATTCTGGGCGAGAAGATCAAGATCGAACAGTTCCAGGCCCTGGAGGAAACCCTCAGCAAGTCGGGGCGGCGCGCCGATCTGGCCGAGGTGGAATTTTCCTCCATCCTGGGCAGCCGTTCCGGCTGCCGGATCCGCAAGGTTCAGGGCCATGACGAGCAGCCGAAAATCGCTCCCCAGACGCAAAGCAGCATATTCAAGGAAGGCAACAAAGAGAAAATCCTGGCCGAGAAGAAAAACCTGGAGCGCTGGAGTGAAATCTTCCCCGACCTGACTCCCAGGTTGTTCAGCCATCAGGAATCGGAGGAGACCGCTTCCCTGCTGGTGGAGTTTCTCCCCGGACAAACCCTTGAGACTATCATCCTCAGAGGCGACCCCGCCGAGCTGGACACCGTCTGCTCGCTGCTGCATGCTACGGTGCTGGAGATCTGGCAGCGGACCAAAAAAGAGGTTCCGGTCAAGGCTAACTTCATTCCACAGATCATGGCCCGGATGCACAGCGTCCTCAGCGTGCACCCCGACTTCAACCGTGTCCGCCAGGGCATCGGTTCCTCGGAGGTCATGCCCACCGACGAGCTGCTTGCCAAGTGCCGCCACATCGAAGAGAAGCTGACCGCCCCCTTCTCGGTCTTCATCCACGGCGACTTCAATGTAAACAATATCATATATAATGCCGCCGACAAGCGCATCCAGCTCATCGATCTCTACCGGTCCCGCGAAGCGGATTACATTCAGGACGTGTCGGTGTTCATCGTCTCCAACTTTCGGCAGCCGGTCTTTAAAACGCACCTGCGGGACCGGCTCAACTGGATCACCCGGAACATGTACCGGCTGGCGCGCGAGTTCGCCAACGAGCAGGGCGACGAAACCTTCGAGCTGCGCATGGCTCTAGCCCTGGCCCGCTCTTTCTATACCTCCACCCGTTTTGAGTGGAACAACGAGTTTGCCCATGAGATGTTTCTCCGCTCCCATTTCCTGCTGGAAAAGGTGCTGGCGCACGAAGACAAATCGTGGCGTACTTTTTCCCTACCTTCCGGCATCATGTACTACTGATATCCATAAAAGAGGTCTTTTCTTGAAAAAAATAGGTGTGGTTGGTATTCCCGGCGGCTGGTCCTCCGAAAAACTCGCGAATGCGGTGGCGGAGCGCACCGGCTTCCGCCTGCTGGTTGACCCGGGCGCGGTGCGGCTCGATCTGCCCTCGGGCCGGGTGTTCTCCGGCGGGGTGGAGCTGAACTCCCTGGACGGCCTGATCATCAAGAAGATCGGCAGGGATTACTCCCCGGACCTGCTCGACCGGCTGGAGATCTTTCGCTTCCTGGCCCAGCGAGGGCTGCCGGTCTATTCCAATCCGCTCAATATCATCCGGGTGCTGGACCGGCTCACTTGTACTATCAGCCTGCAACTCGCCGGAATCCCCATGCCGCCGATGACCATCACCGAGGATGCCGACGTGGCCCTGGCGGCGGTGGCGCAGTACGGCGAGGCGGTCTTCAAGCCCATTTACTCCACCAAGGCGCGGGGCATGATCGTGCTGCGGCCCGGCCGGGAGACCAGGGCGGCCATCGAAGCATACAAAGCCGAGCACCGGATTATGTACATCCAGCAGAAGATCGAGCTGAACGGCCGCGACCTGGGGGTGGTCTTCCTGGGCGGCCAATATCTCACCACTTACGCCCGCACCTGCCGCAACGACTCCTGGAACACCACCACCGCCTCCGGCGGCAAATACCAGCATCACGAGCCGGAGGAGGAGATCATCGCTTTAGCCAAGAGAGCCCAGGCCCATTTTGGCCTCGATTTCACCTGCGTCGATGTGGTGGAGACCAACGAGGGGCCGCAGGTGTTCGAAGTCTCAGCCTTCGGGGGGTTTAGGGGCATTCAGGAGGCCTGCGGCATCGACGCGGCCCGCCATTATGCGGACTATGTCTGCGGGAGGATAGGAGCATGAAGAAAAAATCCACACCTTGTCAAGAGCTGGCACATCGCCTCCGGGCGCAATTCCCACCGCTCGGCCAACTGGTCCTCGCTTTTGATGACTGCCGGATCGGGGTACAGAGCAATTCCCTTGCCCTGATCGATACGTTGCGGGAGTACTTCAGCGATTTTCTTTCGGACGCGCCGGCCTGGGACATGCTGATCACCGCCCACGAGGCAGAGCCGCCGAAGCTTCCCCATACCTTCTCGACAAAGGAACCGGACCCGGGCAAGAACAAGATCAAGGAAGAGTTCGTCGATTTGGCCGACGGTCGTTTGGTGCGCAAGCGGCTCACCGGCATGGTCTTTGTCTTCGGCGGCGACGACAGCCTGGCCGTCGGCCCCTGCCTGGCCAACGCGAACCAGGTGATCAATTTCATCAACAACCGTTTCATCAGCTGGAAACTACGGCAGGGCTGCCTGCTGGGCCATGCCGCCGGCATCGGCCTCCAGGGCTGCGGCTTGGCGCTGGCCGGTTTCTCGGGCATGGGCAAGTCCACTCTGGCCCTGCACCTGATGAGCCGGGGCACGGATTTTATCAGCAATGACCGGGTATTGCTCCGGAAGGATCCCGCCGGACTCTTCATGTACGGAGTGGCCAAACTTCCCCGCATCAATCCCGGCACCGCGCTCAACAACCCCGACCTGGCCGGGGTCATTCCGCCCCAGGACCGGGAACGGTTCACCGGTCTCGCCCCGGAGGCGCTCTGGAACCTGGAGCACAAGTACGACGTGTTCCTCGACCACTGCTTCGGCCCAGGCCGATTTGCCCTGGCCGCCTCCATGGCCGGGCTGGTGATCCTCAACTGGCAGCGGGGTCCGGCAGCCACCGTGGTGCGGGAGGTGGATATCCGGCAGCGGCGGGATCTTCTCCCGGCCTTCATGAAATCGGCTGGCCTCTTCTTCCTGCCGGAGCATGGCGAAGAGATCGACCATTCCGAGAAGGCCTATCTGAAGCGCCTCGTAAAAACCCGAGTCTACGAGATCAGCGGCACCATCGATTTCGATCTGGCCTGCGAGGCCTGCCTGGAGATCCTGGCCGAATGCCGCAACCGCTGACGGATACATCGGGTCTACCCATCAAAATCAAGGTATACAGAGAGATAACCCTGCCGGACCCCGTCAGGGTCGAGCTCTACCGGCGCAGCCCCGAGCTGGGGCCGCGCCTGCTTTTCTTCAGCGGCGGCAGCGCCCTGCGCGGGGTGAGCCGGGAACTGATCAGCTACACCCACAATTCCTGCCACCTTATGACCGCCGTCGATTCCGGGGGCAGCTCGGCCACCCTGCGGCAGGCGTTTTCCATGCCCTCCATCGGCGATATCCGGGCCAGACTCATGGACCTGGCCGAGCAAAGCGTCCAAGGCAACCCGGAGATGTACCGGCTCTTTGCCTACCGCTTACCCAGGGAGGCCACCCAGGGAACGCTCCTCGCGGAACTGCGCACCATGGCAGCGGGTCGGCACCGGCTGGTATCGGCCGTCCCCGATCCCTTGCGCAAGATCGTCCGCCATCACCTGAAAATGTTCCTGGCCCGGATGCCGGAAAACTTTGCCTTGGCCGGAGCCAGCATCGGCAACCTGGTACTAACTGCCGGCTATCTTGACAATGGCCGGCACCTCGACACGGTAATCTTCCTTTTTTCGAAGCTGGTCGAGGCGCGGGGTACGGTCCGGCCGGTGCTCAACCGCTATCTTCACCTTGGGGCAATGCTTGCCGACGGCCGGGTGATAGTGGGCCAACACCTGCTCACCGGCAAGGAAGTTCCTCCCCTGGAGCAAAAAATCGTTCGCCTCTTTCTAAGCATGACCACCTCCCTCACCGGCAGGGGCGAGGTCTGGCCGCGGGTACGTGACAAAGTCTCCAGGCTTATTCTTTCCGCCCAGCTTATCTGCTATCCCATGGGGAGTTTTTATTCCAGCGTCATTGCCAGCCTGCTGCCGGAGGGAGTAACCGAGGCCATTGGGAAAAACGTCTGCCCGAAGGTCTATATCCCCAGCATGGGCAACGATCCGGAAACGGTTGGTCTGAGCCTCATGGAGCAAATCGAAACCCTGCTGCATTACCTGAGGAAAAACACCCCCGGCATTCCAGCCCGCCAGGTATTGAGCTGTGTTCTCATCGACTCAAAAAATGGCAAATATTCCGGGGAAGTTGACCGGGAAAGACTCATGAAACTGGAAATCCAGTTGATCGACTGTCCGCTGGTCAGTGAAGAAAGCGCCCCCTACTGCGAGCCCAGGCTGCTGGTCCCCCTGTTGCTCTCGCTGTCGTAACCGGACCGTGGCCACAAAGGGAAAAATGGATACGCCAAACAGCGAAGAATCCGATTCAAAAGGGCTGGAGCTCCTCGTCACCGATCTGGCCAGGCAGCTCAGGGTGGAGCCGGAAGCCATCCGCCCGCTATTGCAGCACGCCTACCGAAAGCTCAAGGCAGAGGCGGTGGTAAAGGATTTTATTTCCATCTTTGCCATGCGCCTGGTGCGAGACCGTTTTTCAGGAGAGATACCGCGGGAAAGCGGCCATTTCGGCTGATATAATTCGCCCCGAAACTGCGCGCTTCTCCTGAGCAGGGATCTCCATCCTCCCGGTTTCCGTCCTTCATCCAGTCAATCCTGGCAGAACCTATGGTCAAGCAAGTCCGCTTCCAATAGGTTGTTAGAACCAGCGTTGCTCATTCGAGGATGGCAGAAAGGCAAACGCGACCCCATGGTCTCCATAATCATTTTCACACCTTCTCTAAAGCTGAGCGGCCACCTGCCTCCCGGAACCCTTCGAAACACCAGCGGACAGCTTCACGATCATTGCGACTGACTCCGGCACTTAGCAGTTCCTGCTCCCAGCCCTGGGTGGCCTCCTCGACCTCTTCGACTATCTCCAGGGCCTTCTCCCTGCTCAGGCTGAAGCGCGCGCATTGACTGACGAGGTTGGCCAATGTTGCCAGCGACCCCTGATCGCCGACATGCAAGGCCAAATGAAATCTGTCGGGCGATTTACGGCGGGCCGGCACCGGCACAATGTCGTAAGCCGGCGAAAGCAGCCAGCCCTCTTTATAAAGAAACCCGTGGTTTCTGAGGTGGTCATCTTCGTTTCTGACCAACATGTTGAAGGCCATCCGGCGGAACAGTTGGTGGTGGTCCGCTTGAACATGCTTGACGAATTTGCGCATCCGGGTGGCGATTTCCGGGTACGACCCGCCTTCGAGTTCATCAATATCGAGATTGCTCAAGGCGAAGGTGCTCATAAAAGGCAGGCGGCGGCCATGCTCGCGATCAAATCGTTTAATCAGATAGACCGCTCGCCCGGCAACCGATTCCAGGCGGATTTCCGGGACCGTGATTCCGGCTCTCCTGGCCAGGGTCATGGTAGCATATTCGATCCCTGGATATTTGACGGCGGTCTTGGTGCTCTCGAATTTGGCGATCCACTCCTCGTCATCGACAACAAACGTGCATTTCGGTTGCGCCCCGCCCAGGGATGTCCCCTGCCTCAGGAGATAAAGGACTTCCGGGGGCAATTCCTGGTCCTCAATGGCCTGGTCGATGCCCTTGGCGACTTCGCCGAGATCGGACAAGGAGACTGACTTCTCTTGCGGCGTGGCAGGCTTCTCCGGAGTCAGCCCGAAGGAGATCGCGCCCACCGCATTGCTGGAAGCCAGGTCGATGAATTCGAAATCCTTCAAGGTCCCGAACGGCAGGCCAAGGTGCTTGGCCATAATGTACCTGCCCCAGCTGTCCGGCAGGACGTCGCGCAAAATCCCGAAGATGCCGTTATTTTTGCGGGTCACATACTCTTTGCCGGTCAACGGCAGATTGACAGGATCGATGGCGATGGCATTCGGCCGTTCCGCATAGCGCCGACCGTATTGAAAAGAGCCAACGCCAAGATCGACGTCCAGAGAGAAAAGACCGGCCGGCACCGGGTGCTTTTCTCCCGGCAGTTCGATAAAGACGAATCTTTCGAATTCTTTAGAAGTCAAGATGCTTCTCTTTTTTTGCGCGAACCCGTTGCGGGAGTCGTTGTTTTTCCAGGGCCAGGCCGATGCGATCGTCTTCAGGATCGGCAAAGCGCAGGGTGTCGTCAAGCTGATAGACCTCCAGGGCAGCGAGATAGGTCTCAATCCTGACTGCTGGATCGCCGACCTCCATTCTGCGGACAGAGGACAACGAAGCCCCCATCATCTCGGCTGCCTGCTTAACCGTCTTCTTTCGCCTCTTGCGAGCAATCTGAAGATTCTTGCCGATTCGCCGAAGCCGACTCTGCATTTCAGGAGAAAGCATCTCTGGTAATTTACTCATATTTGAATATTAAACTGACATAAGTACTCATATAAGGACATTATCATTAAAATCAGAAAAATGTAAATATAAAATTCAACACCCCGCACCATATCGGTGGTTTTCTTCCGGGATCTCTCGCCGTGGCAACCGGTCGGCACCGGCTGCGACACCCATCGCCTCGCCGCCAGGCTAGGCTTAACCGTCTTGTTCCGCCTTTTCTGGCAACCGAAAGATTTTTTGCCGGTTCGACAAGGCACGCCACGGCATTTCCGGAGAAAGCCTCTTTGGTTATTTGTTCATATTTGAGCATTAATCAGATATAGCAATTCATATAAGAACACTTTTTTCCGAGAGAATTAAATAAATGAAATAAATAGTATTTATGTCCCCTATTTATGCTCATCGAAACCGTGCGCGGCTTCGGCTACCGCATGCAAGGCTAGCCGCCGAAAGGCAAACTTGACCCCATGGTTTCGACCCCATGGTCTCCCTACCCTTGACTTTAGAAACCAGTAATCAAAAAATCAAGCGCAGCAATAATTTCGTTGCGCTGTTCTTTGAGTGAGCAGACCTTTTCACCCAAAACATGCACATTGACGCCGGCCAGCTCAGCCGTTGACATCAGCACCTGGGTCTGTTGTATTTCAAATTGGGGGTTGAGATGTTTTGCTGCTTTGCCTGTAGCAGTTACGGTAATCAGCGGGACAACCACGCGCGTTGTCAGGTTGTTGAGTAAATCGGTCTGCACATCCAGCAAATACGGGATGGACTGTTTTGTTTCCGGGTTTGCATTCGTATACACATCGAACTGCGCCATCAGAAACGCCTCAAACCGTCGCTGAAAGTACCGCAGGTTTCTATCCGGCGATTATACTCTTCTATCGCCTCGTTGTTCTCCTCCTGCCATTTACGACATTTATCCTCCCGCAGTAACTCAGCAAGTCGCGACTCCAGAGCTTTCGAAAGATTGATTTGCCTTTCCTTGGCCTGACGAAGTAAGTCGCTGTTAATGCTGAGATTTGCCGATTTCTTCGGAGCGTGTTGATCAAATAAAACGGTCTGCATTGCAGCCTCCTTATGCTTGTTAATCATGCGCATACTCTACCCGCATCATTACCAAATCACAACTCGTTATTTGCATCAGCCAAACGAGAGGAGCCGGACGCGCCTGTCAACTATCTTACTACGCCTTACGCCACGCGCTATGCGCGCTTGCAAGGCCGGTACAGGTTCGCAACAGTTCTGTATCTTGACCCCATATCCCACCCGGAAAAGAACGTCGTCACTACCCCGGAGTTAATCAACAAATCAACAACGTGAAAGAAACGGGGAGTGTCCCTAATTTTTCCTAATTTTTCCTATGGTTTCAGAATATCCTCTCCATATGAAGTAGTAAATTCCCAAACTTCGAAAGATGGTTGGCTTTACTTATGCCTTCAGTAAAGTCAGCGAATGGCAGGAATGATTCGGAAGGCGACATCCAGTAGCGATAATGCCGACCGCGCTCACATACGTACTTGGCCAGATTTATGCCTCCAGGGTTTAAGGTGCTGGCCCAAAGCGAGGCAGTAGCGAGGTCAGTTTCGCTTGCTTGTGTGCAGTTGTATTTATTTGGATTAGAATTGGGATGGTTGTGAAACATAAGAATAGAGGAATACCCGTGCTGTACAGCGGTGCCAAGTGCCTCGTTGATTGTCAGGTAGATAGATGCCGAAGAATTATTATACCCCTTATTCACCCATAGGTGGCCAATCTGCTTGCCCTTCTCAAATGCTATCACAATCCATTCATGTTTCTTGTACTTCAGCAATGCCGCTACGGTTGACGCGGTAGAGTGGAGGGGTAAATCTACTCGGTAAAACACCCCGCGTGGATTGAGGGATTTCTTAAACTCCGCGTTGACACTGCGTTCGGTGTTATCTAGTTGGAAGTATGCTTCGATATTACGTTTTCGACGCTTTGTTGCCAAAGAACTGATTTCGTGCTCTTGGAGAGGGCGCAAGTGCAATGCAACAAAAATTATTACGCCAGCGAGCACTACTCCAAGAAAGTATTCCACAAATCTATCCTATCCGTTCTTAACTGCACTTAACTCCAGCGATAAACAGCGGCGATAGCCGTCTGTCTTGATCACATTATTGGGATTTACCGGGGTTTCAAGTAGTTCCTCAATTTTTCAGCGGAGGACGTCAAATGCTCAAAGTGCCGTTCCGGATATGTAGTCTGGTCAGTTATCGGGTCGTATTCTCCTTGCTGCTGGCTTATTCTCTGGTACTTGGCCACGCAATGGCGGAAACAAGCCCGCCTGGGCCAGAGAATGTCACGCTCCAGAATACACCAGTCATCGGACTGGACGCCAGTCCAATGCCCTGCCATCTCGATTTGTCTACCGAGTCCTTTGTACAGAGGAATAGCTTTGTCGTTAAATTCCTTTCGCCTGTCCAGCTCGATGGAAGTCCGGTTGTGGACAAGCCAGCCGATTCCAATGCTAATGAAATTCATGTAGGGGGATTTGACAGAAGGTATTACTACACCAAAGAAGAAGTCAACTATATGATTAGTCATGGGTGTATTTTTTCAATCCTTTTGTCTTGTTATTCTTCGCAATCAATCGTAAATCAGACCACGTTTGATTGTGGCACTTTGCCATGATCTGCACCTATTGGACGGGGGCATCGTCACGCAGCATGCAAAAATTCCCCCTGCCGCAACCAGGCGGCCGCACAAAAAAGCCGCTCTCGGGCGAATCATCTCCCCGAAGCGGCTTGTGTTTACCTGGTTGTTGGCGGCAGGTGGTGGTACTCGGTCCCGGCATGCCCTTTTCCCACGGTGGCATTTATCTGAACAGCGAGGAGGTCAGCTTAAACAATAGGCCAGGGATTAACAAGCAAAAAGTTGTTAGAAACAAAGCGCTTCACCTGCTGCGGGCCGCGCTCGTTGCCCCGTGATCGGTTACATCGCCATGGTCCAGGAAATGATTATTTTGCCACTGTCAGGAGCGGCACTTGCACTTTTTTCGCTGCTTTGCGCCTGAACGGTTACGTTTTCTTCCCCTGTTGCTGCCGCTCTGCCGAAGGCAGACCAAGGTCCATGACCATGCCCTGGGTGGAGAGAATGAGCAGCCGCTGCTCCTCCCCGATCCGCACCGGCTGCGGCAGGATGTGCTGCTGGAGCAGCTGCTGCACTTGCTTGGCGGCAAGCGTCACCCCTTTGCCCTCCGGTTCGAGGACAAATTCGCACCCTTCCTTCCAGCCGGAACAACCGTACGCCCTCTTCCCCTTGACCACCTCCCGGCCGCAGAGCGGACAACTGCCCCAGCGCGCAAGGTCCAGCCGTTCGCCGCTACTGCTCGTAATCAGAGTCCGGATGTAGCCGGAAATTCCGGCCATGAACTCGCCAGGATCGAGCTGGCTGCGTTCGATTTTTTTGAGTTTCTCCTCCCACTCCCCGGTCATTTCCGGCGATTTGAGCAAGGGGTCCAGGATGAGGGCAATCAGGCAGCGGCCCATGTCGGTGCAACGCAGCTGCTTTTTCTCACGCTGGATATAGTTGCGACTGAGTAAGGTTTCGATAATGGCCGCGCGGGTGGCGGGGGTGCCGATGCCCCGCTCCTTGAGGGCTTCGCGGAGAGCATCGTCCTCGACCAGTTTGCCGGCCGCCTCCATGGCCCCGAGCAGGGAGTTTTCGCTGAAGTGCTTGGGCGGGACGGTTTTGCCTTCGCGCAAGGATGGCTCGTGGGGTCCGGTCTCCCCTTTGAGAAAGAGCGGCAGGGGCTGCTCCTCGGCAGCTTCCTGGCCCTGCTTCCTGTTGAGAAAGAGCGCGGTCCAGCCCGGCTCGACAAGCTGCGTCCCCTTGGCCTCAAATTTCACCTCATTGCTGACCCCATCCACTGTGGTGATATTTTTTACGCAGGCGGGATAGAAGGCGGCGATGAACTGGGTGATGATCGCCTCATAGACAAGCTGCTCGTGGCCATTGAGGCCGCGCGGCGCAACGCCGGTGGGAATGATGGCGTGGTGATCGCTGACCTTGCTGTCGTCGATGATCCGCTTGCCAAAAGGCAATTTCGCCAGGTTGAGCCGGGCGATCTCTTCCGGCCGGAGGGGTTTGAGCTGGGCCAGGATTTGGGGAAGGCGCGGCTGCATGTCCTTGCTGAGATAACGCGAATCGGTCCGCGGATAGGTGACGAACTTTTTTTCGTAGAGATTCTGGGTGGCGGCGAGGGTATCGGCGGCCGAGAGCCCGTGCAACTTGTTGATTTCCCGCTGCAGGGTGGTGAGATCGAAGAGCTGCGGCGGCTGCTCCTTTTTCTCTTTCGCAGCAATTCCGGTGATAACAAAGGGCTGGCCGGTGATTTTATCGAGCAGCGCCTGACCCTTCTCCGGGTGCGCAAATCGCTTGCCGGTAAACTTGAACACCACCTCGCGGTAACGGGTGGTGAGCTCCCAGAAGAGCTGGGGCCGAAACTGGAGGATGGCGTCATCGCGCTCCACGATCATGGCCAGAACCGGGGTCTGGACCCGGCCGATACTCCAGAGCACCCGGTCGCTGGTGCCGCCCAGCCGTCCGTGGCGGACGGTATAACAGCGGGTGGCGTTGAGGCCGACAATCCAGTCGGCCTCGCTGCGGCAACGAGCCGCGGCATAAAGCGGGTCGTAATCGTGGCCGTCCTTGAGATCCTTGAATGCCTCCCGTATCGCCTCGGGGGTGAGCGAGTTGAGCCAGAGGCGGCGGATCGGCTTATCCTCGCAGCCGCACAGGGCCAGGATGTAGCGGAAGATCAGCTCCCCTTCCCGCCCGGCATCCGTGGCGCAGATGATCTCCTCGGCCTCCCGGCACAGGGTCTCGATAATCTTGAACTGCTCCTCCACCCCGCGGTTCTTGACCAGGGTAAGCTTGAACTGCTCGGGCACAAAGGGCAGGGTTTCCAGCGACCAGCGCTTGAGGGCCGGATCATATTCGCCCGGCTCCTGCAGGGTGACCAGATGGCCGAAGGCCCAGGTAACCGCGCAGCCGCGCCCCTCGAGGTAGCCTTTCTTTTTGCCCTTGATCTCAAGAACCTCGGCGATGTCGCGCGCCACGGAAGGCTTCTCGGCAATGACCACTTTCATTCTACGATTTTCTCGCGGTGATTATTTTCTTCTATTACAAAGGAGCGTGTCTGGCGAAGGGTAAGCGGTCACAGTGCACCACAACCTGCGGCGCCCTGTGATCGCTTACGCTTTGGCTGGCTTAAAGGGCGAAAAAAGACGGGAATCAACCTGCCAGCACCTTGTCGATCTCGGCGGACAGTTCCCTGATGGCAAAAGGTTTGCTGAGCATGGCCGCAAAGCCGTACTCCCGGTAATTGGCCATCACCGGGTCGTTTGAATAGCCGCTGGACACAATGACTTTGGCCTGGGGGTCGAGGGCAAGCAGTTCCTTGATCGTCTCCCTGCCGCCCATACCGCCGGGGATGGTAAGATCAAGGATAGCCAGATCGATGGGCGTGCCGGCCTCCCGGTTCTCCCGGTAGAGCCGCAGAGCTTCCTGGCCGTCCTCGGCCAGAACCACCGCGTAGCCGAGGTATTCGAGGACGCTCAGGGTAAGACTTCTGACCATATTATCATCATCCATCACCAGAATCCTGACTTGCCCAGTCGCCTTCTTGACTCTGACCACCGGCTCTTCGCTTATTTTCTCCTTGGGAGAGGCAGGCAGGCAAATGGTGAAAGTGGTGCCCTGCCCCTCTGCTGATTCCACCGTGATCCGGCCGCCGTGCTTGGCAACGATGGAATGGGTTACGGCGAGCCCGAGCCCATGCCCCTCGGCCTTGGTGGTAAAATATGGATCAAAGATATTGTCCAGCAGATGAGCGGGGATACCCGGCCCATGGTCGCGGATGACGATACTCACATAATCGCCGGAATCTCCCTCGTTCTCTTCCGGGTGGACATTGCGGCTGGAGATCTCCACCACCCCGCCGTCGGGCATGGCCTGGGCCGCGTTGAGGATGATATTCTGAACCACCTGGCTGATCTGCCCCGAATCCACCGGGACCGGCCAGAGATCGTCAGCCAGCTGGAAATCGCCACGCACCTTGCTGCCTCGCAAAATGAATTCGGCGGAATCCCGGATTACCTCGCCGATGGCGGCCAGCCGTTTTACCGGTTCCCCGCCCTTGGCAAAGGTAAGAAGCTGGCCGGTAAGGGTCTTGGCCCGAAGAGAGGCTTTTTTCGCGGCTTCCAACAGGGCTTTGGTTGCTTCTTCGTCGCAGGGCAACCGCAGGGCAAGATCGATATTCCCCAGGATGGCAGCGAGAATATTGTTGAAATCATGGGCAATCCCTCCGGCCAGGATCCCCACCGATTCGAGCTTCTTGACTTTGAGCATATCCGCTGTCATCCGGTTTTTTTCCGTTTCATCACGAAAAACCAGGACCGCGCCCACCATCTCGCTCTGCGCGTTGCGAATCGGGGCGGCGCTGTCGGCAACCTCCCTTGCCGTACCGTTTCTGGCAAGCAGCAGCGTCTGACCACTCAACATCATGCCCTGACCGTTCCGCAACACCCTTGTGACCGGATTTTCCATCGGGGAACGGGTCTGGCCGTCAAGCAGCTGAAAAATCTCCTCCAGGGGGCGCCCCAGCGCCTCGTGCTGTTCCCAGCCGGTAAGCCGTTCCGCCACCTTGTTGAGCAGGGTCACCCGGCCCTCGATATCGGTGCTGATCACCCCGTCGCCGATGCTGCGCAGCGTAACTACCAGCCGTTCCTTTTCGGCGGCAAGTTCCTGTTCGGCCCGATTTCGTTCCAGCACCTCCTGATGCAGCTCTTCCACCGCCCCGGTCAATTCCCTGGTCCGCTCCGCCACCCGCTCTTCCAGCAAGGCATGGGCCTGGTGCAGCTCTTCCTCCACCTGCTGGCGTCGGACAATTTCCAGCTCCAGAGGACGAATGGCCATGAATCTAAGAAGAAACCACAGCACCAGGCCGATGAACGCCGTAACGGTCAGGGAGAAAAGGAGCAAATCCAGCTTGAATCGCTTAAGCGGTGCAGCGGACAAGGCTTTATCCTTGACGATCTCCAGGGTAAGGAGGTGCTGCCCCTCGAAATAGACCGGCGTGGAGGCAATGAGGATGTCCTCGGCCGGCCTGTCACGCTCGAATTCGGCCAGGGTCAGACCTTTGGGGAAAGAAGCTTGGATGGACACAACCTCCGGGGTGCTCCGTCCCCATTGGAGGAGAAACTGCTCCACTTTGCTGTACTCTTGTTGCAGCAAAGGCTCGACCAAAAAAGCACCGATCAGCTCCAGGTCGTGCCCGACTTCTTCGTCCTGTTCCAGATTGTGCTTGTGCTGTTCCCGGAGAATAAAGAAACTGTCCAGCCCCACCAGAAACAGAGTCAGGACCAGCATGAAGGTGAAGAGAGTACGCCAATATTTTCGAGGAGAAAGGGGCATGGCTCATTCTCCGGGCATAGGGGCAAGATTGCCAGAGGTAAGCCAAAGCTGGCGAACCGGATCGTAATCCCGATCGGTGGCAGGGGCCATGCCGGTGGCGGTTTTCTGGATCGGGGTAAGCACGGCCGGATCCTTGAGCTGGAGCAGGGCACTGCGCAGGTTCTCCACCAAGGGCGCGGGCAGCTTTTTGCCGGCCAGGAAGAGATGCTCTGGAATCGGCGGACTTTTGGCCAGAACCCTTAAGCCCCGAGGGGCATATTCATGGAAGACCTCCTCCTTCAAGCCGCCCGCGTCGTAAACGCCGCCCAGCACCGCCAGAGCCACATCGTTGTGAGAATGAAGAAAACTGTAGCGGCTGAGCCGGTCGATTCCCAACCCGGCTTGTTGCAGCATGATCCGGGGCACCAGGGTGCCCATGGTGGATTCCTGGTCGCCGAAGGCGAAACTTTTGCCGGCCAGATCCTTGACGGTCTTGAAGGGCGCATCCTGCCGCACTGCGATCACCCCGTGGAATAAGGTCTTGCCGCTGCCCTCGACCACCGCGAGAATGGGCTTGCCCCCATAGCGCTTGGTCATCTGGATGTAGCAAAACGGCCCGACAAAGGCAAGATCGGCCCGGTCCTCACCTATCCGCAGCCTGTGCTCCTCATAGGACATGGAAATCCTGATCTCGATCTTCCTGCCGGTCTTTTTCTCCAGATAATGCGTCAGGGGGGTGAAGCGCCGCACCAGTTCCGGCGCGGGCAGGTAAGGGTGAATCCACAGCTCCAGGGGAGACTCGGCAGCCTGGAGCTGGAAAGATGGCAGGATACAGAGGAAGGACAGCAGAAGGAGGAAGAGCCGGGCGGCTTGCGCGGAAAAAAATTTCATGATTGGCCCCCATTGCTTGCGTACAGATCTTTACCCCAGAGTAGCATGAGCCGCCGTGAACGCAAGTCTTCTTTTATTTCCGGGGCGTTTTCCTTGCCTCGAAGTGCAGAGCAAGAATCTCCCGCTTATTCCCTGACCCAGGTAAGGCGGATGGTTTTTTCCCCATCACCGTAATTAAAAGCAAGCTCCCCCTGGTAGGCGTTGTTCAAGGCCTCGCCAATCCGCCGGGCCAGATGAATGCCGGTAGTGGTGACCAGCACGCGGTCCTCTTCTTCCGCTATGGCCATGACCCGCTCCATGGGATGGGCGCTTTTTTCCTGGGCCTCCAGGTTGCGGATCAGGTTAGTGATCTCCTCGCGATGGGTCCAGAAAAATCCGCCCATGATCTCCAGGTAGCCGGCCGGGAAATTATCCTTGACCCGCTGGCAGGCGGGGCAAACAATGGCATGGGCATTAACCGCCGCCTCCCACCAGGCCCAGCGGCCCTCAAGATACACGGCCCCGCATTCGCTGCATACCGTAGGCTCCGGCAACTTTCTCTGCTCATGGTAGGTGTCGTGCCGCTTTTCCTGAATCAGCCGATCCCTTCTTCCATATTGGCTTTTCTCCATAATGTAATCTCCTTGTCTTTTTGGTTCCTCGCGCCTTGCACTCGAACAAAATTGCTCGTTTCCGGACGGACACTATCTAAATTATACATCCAGTTGCCGGGTAAAACACAAGCTCCAAATCAAGCAGGATTGCGGGGCGGGCCTGGCAAGGGTGCGGATTTCTCCCTGCCTGGCCAAACATCAACGAAAAATCACGGCGCGATGGTGAAATCCCAGCCCATTTCAAAGGCCAGCCACTGCGGCAGAAGCATTCTGGACCGGGAAAAATCCAGGCCCGCGCTTTCGATCA
Organism: Desulfurivibrionaceae bacterium; assembly: GCA_041675585.1. Lineage (GTDB taxonomy): Bacteria > Desulfobacterota > Desulfobulbia > Desulfobulbales > Desulfurivibrionaceae > Thiovibrio. The sequence continues at coordinate 42,929 of JBAYTO010000010.1, read as the reverse complement.
GCTCCCTTAGCGCCGTAGAAAATGGGTCGGCCGTCGTGACCACCGACCGGAGCATCATCGGCGCCGCTTCGCTTGATTCGGGATCATTTGCCGCCCGGCAGGACAAGGGCTGCGAAGAGACAAAATGCGTACGGCACACCACCGGCCGCACGGGATAGACGCCGCAGGCGCCATTGACATCCAGCGGGCAGGAATGGTCGTGGCTGGAAAGGTCTGCCTGCTCGTTCATGTTGGCTAACGGATGCCGGCCAGGCTTGGCATGATCCCATTCATGCCATTGCAGGGTGCGCAGACGAAGGTCGCTTAGCTGAGCAGGAGAAAATTCCCGGCGGATGTATTGCGCCAGAGTGTGGGCCTCGGCACTACTGGCAAGAATATGATACCGGCAGCAGTGACAACAGCCCGGCTGACAACTCGGCTCAATGCCTTCTTCGCGATGCAGCCGCGCCAGCTCACCGGCAATGGCGGCATCCAGGGAAGCATACACGCCGAGGACGAAATGCTCTTGCCGGGCAAGGGGGTGATCGGCGCCAATTTCAGCAGATCCGGAACCAGGATTGCTCTTCTCAATAATATTTATCATTCTTCCTTTTTTGTAACTATCCAGCGCAAGGCCGGAAATGGCTCGAAACACCAAACCGTAACTGTTCAACAGGGATTTCAGGCAGACCGCAATGAAGGGATGGACACTACTCAATTCCGGATAATTAGGCGATCACTTTCGGTTGAGCAAGGGCGGGATAATCGCCGCAGCGGTTCAGCGCCAGCAGCATCTTGTCCCGATGGGTTCCCGGCCAATAGATCTTGCCGCAGCCCGGGCACCGGCGAAAAGAGTGGTAATATTTTTGGGTGAGCGGTTCCAGCTGCGCGATGATCTCTTCCTTGTCGACCCCTTGCAGGAGCCCGTTACAGCGCAGGCAGCGGCTCAAAGGCTTAAGTTGCGCCTGAAGGCCGAAGAGATGGATAATCTCGGCCAGCTGCCTTTCCGGCTGGATTTCCCGGACGAGATAGCCGAAGACTACCTCTTTGCGTTTTAACAGATCGGTATCCTTGCTCAGCAGGATACGCTTTTCCCGCTTCGCGACCTCGACCAGTTTGGGATCAGAGATATAATTCCGGTAAAAGACATCAAAGCCCGCCATGCGCAACAGGGCTGCCAGTTTGCCGACATTAATATCCACGGCAAAGGTGAGGCCTGGCAAAGGCTCGGGACGAAGCAGGGTTGGGGCCGTCACATCCACCGGAGGAGAGAGGGGGTAAACCTCCATGGTCTCATCCTCGTCGCCGGCCGCGGCAAAAGAGAGCTCACGGCCGGCCACGGTCAAGCGCCCGACCTCGGTATGCGGAACGCCCAGGGCTTCGATAATATCTTTAACCGAGGCCTGCCGGGTGAGGGCATACTCAACCCTATTTTGCCCCCGGAATGGAGGACGCAGCAGTTCTTTCAGGTTTCCCCAAAAGTTGATGATCATCGTGAAATGAGGTCCCAGTTAATGGAGCTTTTTCCGGAAGAAACAAAAAAATGAGCTTCAGCTAGGTTGATAACCGGGAGGCAGCCCTTGTTTTCTCCTTACTCCTGGCCGATGTCTTCATGCCACACTTCGGGATTGCTGCGGATAAAATCGGCCAAGATCTTCACGCACTCCTGAGAGCCAAGGTCTATGACTTCGACCCCGTTTTCCCGCAGCCATTCAAGCCCTCCGGCAAAGTTCGCCGATTCTCCCACGACTACCGTGCCGATCTGAAACTGCCGGACCAGGCCGCTGCAGTACCAGCAGGGAGCGAGCGTCGTCACCATCACCTTATCCCGGTAACTCCGCTGCCGTCCCGCTTTGCGGAAAGCATCGGTCTCGGCATGAACAGAGGGATCATTCTCCTGAACTCGACGATTGTGCCCGGCCCCGAGAAGTTCGCCGCTTCTGGTGAACAGGGCGGCGCCAATGGGGATCCCCCCCTCAGCCAGACCCCGGCGAGCCTCGGCTACCGCCACTTGCAACATCGCGTGGTAATCAGGCTCTCCCTTCATCGTCATTCCCTTTGCGGATTCAGTCGTCATCCAGATAGCTTCACCGCCGACCAAGTGATTTTGCGATGATGTATATTAATCAGCAAACAATGTTCCACCCATCTCCTGAGCAGGGGGGAATGTTTTCGCCCGCAGAGGTACAGACAGGACTATCAAAAATAGCTCTTGATGCACTCCTCCAGCTTGCCGTGAAGCACAGCTTCTTCTTCGTAACAAATCTCCTCGCACAAAGCCTCTATATGTGCCAGAAACAAATCGACAATTACCGGATCGAAGTGACTTCCTCGTGCCTCCCCAATAATTTTAAGCGAAGCCTCCACACTGAACGGCTCCTTATATGGTCTTCTTGAAGTCAGGGCATCAAAAACGTCCACCACCGCAAAAATACGAGCGTTGAGCGGAATCTTTTCCCCAATTAACCCTTGCGGGTAACCACTGCCATCAAATTTTTCATGATGGCAGCGCACCACCTCATCGGCATCCTTAAGCCAGTCATAACTTTGAATGATATCTCCACCATGCCCCACGTGGGTTTTCATGATCTCAAATTCTTCCGCCGTCAGTTTGCCGGGCTTGAGCAGGATTGCATCGGGGATAGCGATCTTGCCGACGTCATGGAGAAAAGATCCCTTGATCAGGCCCTGGATGGCGACATGCGAAAGTTTGAGTTTCTCCCCAAGCCGTACTGCGTATAGCATCACCCGGAAATTATGAATATTGGTGTCGCTATCCCTTTTCGCAATCGCACTGCCGAGTACCTTGAGCATCCCGATATTGGTAAGAGCCAGGATGTGCGAGTAATCAACCAACTTGCGGTTGAGGCGGATGATGAGCGGATACAAGGTCAGGCTGGTCACGAAGATGATCAGCACGACCAGAATCAGGGCCCAGAGGGTTTGGCTTCTGTTCTGGGCGATGATCTCATCCGGGGCATGATAGATCCCCTCCATGAATCCCAATTTGCTCCCGCCACTGTCGGAGAGAGGAATAAAGACCCGCATAAAGATATTGCGGTTCATGGTTATTTTTTCGCAGATGATCCCTTTGGCAAGTGCAAATTCGGCGCCATGCTTGGGGAGCATTTTTTCGATCTCCGCAGCTGCAGGCTTGATTACCTCGGTAATCTTTTGGGCGTTTGCATCATAAAATTCTACGACAATCAAGTTGTCGTTTTTGATCAACCCGTTAATTATCCGGCCAAAACTAGCCAGGGTCGCTTCAGTAGGAGATTGCAGATAAGAAGTAAATTGAGCGGCATACGGTGCGGTTTCCGTCTGGGCCATCCGGATAACATGGTTATCCAGCCGGGTATGCCCGAAATACTGAACCAGACCGCCGATTATCAGCGAGAGGACGAGACAGACCAGTGCCAGCCTGATGACCAGCCATTTGTGGATATTGTTAATCATCATCGCTGAAACTTCCGGGTATTTTGTTCATATTTTATTGAGGTGCCGATTACCTTGGAGACATGGCATCTGCCAGCAAAAACAATTTGTAGAAATCCAGCATCATTAATCAGCATGCAAAGGAATTTTTACGATAAAGGTACTCCCTTTGCCGACTTCACTTTGGGCGATAATCTCTCCGCCATGGTTCTTGACGATCCCATAAGTAATAGAAAGACCCAGGCCGGTTCCCTTGCCAACTTCTTTGGTAGTAAAAAACGGTTCAAATATGCGCGGCAGATCCTCGGCAGGGATTCCTCTGCCGGTGTCAGAGATCGATATATTGACCCAGGTTTCATCACTCCAGGTGCGCACCGTGATAACACCTTGACCGTCTATAGCTTGGGCCGCATTAAGCAAAAGATTAAGAAAAACCTGGCTCACCTGTTGAGGGTAACACTTTATTTCCGGAATATCGCCGAACTCACGGTTGAGGGTGGCTGCATATTTAATCTCGTTCCAAGCGATATTGATTGCAGTTTCCAACGTTTCGTTCAAATTTACCATAGTGCAATCGACTAGATCAACCCGTGAAAAAGTTTTCAAATCCTGCACGATATGCCGAACACGATCAGCTCCGTTCAAGCTCTCGCTTATCAGATCTTTGGCATCCCCCGATATATAATCGATCTTGTACTTTTTTCTGATACCTGCCAATTTCTCGGTGTTTGTAACCACGTCGACGTGGGATATTATTTGATCTTCGATGGCAATGATTTCTGTCAGGTGATCGATATATTTCCTGAGGGTCGAAAGGTTGCTCATGATAAAACCCAAAGGATTGTTTATTTCATGGGCTACGCCGGCAGCCAGTTGTCCGATGGAGGCCATTTTTTCCTGCTGAATCAGATGTGCCTGTATATGTTTTAGATCTTCTTCCGCTTTTTTACGTTCAGTGATATCTCTCAGGATGACCACAGTCCCGGGATATTTATAGCTGATATCCTGCATGGGACGGAAACTGGCCAGCACCTGACATTCATTCCCGTCCGACAACTTAATCAGATGTTCATATTCTTTTTCATCGCCTGTCTCCTGAAAACTCGACAACTCGTCTGCAAGCCATGGGAAGGGAATTCGGCTCTCCGAATATGAATAGTAGTAGCCTCCCGATTTTGCTGTCGGATCGACCATCCTCGCCCCAGCATGATTCATATGTAAGATGACTCGGTTATCATCCAGCAGAAAGACTGCAATCGGCAGACTCTCAAATATGGTAAGGAATTTATTCTTTTCGTTGGTGATTTGACGATTAGCAGCCTGTAACTCGTCGATAGTGCGGTCCATAGTTTCACTGCGGCACCACTCAGCGCAAAATGCAATTTCTATCCGGTCGAAGACTCGCTCGACAAAGCGGGCATATAACGCCCCAACACCATCATCTTCGTTCAGGTGTTGCCCCGAAGGCATTTGTCGCGATTTGGGGGAGGTTCGAACCAGATCAAGGTATGCCTGTCGGTAGTATTTCATCAACCCCATGAACATCTCAAGGGACACGCCGCGTGAGCGATGCCTCTGGGCTTCCAAGACGCCAAACGCGGCTATTGGGTCAGAAATAAAGGTGTCATCGGGGCCTAATTCCCATGGCTCTTCCGAAATGGCAAGGGCGGAGGTGATCGAGTCAGTCAGCCCTGCAATGGATATCCTCCAGGCTTCTTCTAAAGTGGAAGTATACCGGCTATAATCCCGCGCCACAGCATAATCCCGGATACGGCGCATTAAGCACATTTCATTTTCTTTAAGAAGCTCTGCTAAAGGATGCATGCTTACAAGCCTTCTTCTTTTTTTGACAGCGTGGTTACAACGGCATTTTATTCCCTGTTGGGTTTGCGAATGTGGAGTTGAAGCGCCTGCGCGGCTTTTCCGAGCAGGTCACCTCAAACGCCGGGTTATGTCTCGGACGCTGCATTGCTGTCTCGAAGGACGACTTGATGTCATTACGGATCTGGGTAGCCAATGATTTTCCCCAAAGTGAGCGATCTTTGTCTCGAAGTACGGAGCATTAAGGTACGCGCAGTCCGCATCCAGGCAAAGGAACCCTCCCCTTTTCCTCCTTCCTACCTGCCAACGCCCAAAAGCATCAGCAACTCATAGGAAAGCGCGGCTACCAGCCCGGCGGCGGGCAGGGTCAAAATCCAGGCCATGACCATGTTCTGGGCCACACCCCAGCGGACGGCGGACAGCCGCTTGCTGGAGCCAACCCCGAAGATGCTGCCGGAGATGACGTGGGTGGTGCTTACCGGCATGCCGAAGTGGCTGGTCACGAAGAGGACGATGGCGGAGGAGGTTTCGGCGGCAAAACCGTGCACCGGCTCCAGGCGGATGATCTTGTGGCCCATGGTCTTGATGATCCGCCAGCCGCCCACCGAGGTGCCCAGGGCCATGGCGAGGGCGCAGGACAAGATCACCCAGGTGGGAACCACGGGCTCGGGAATCATCCGGGCGCTCACCAGAGCCATGGTGATGATGCCCATACTCTTCTGGGCATCGTTAAGCCCGTGGGTAAAAGCCATGGCGGCGGCGGAACCGATCTGCAGATAGCGGAAGCTGGCGCTCACCCGACCGGGATGCACATGGGCCAGGGTTCTGAAGATAAAGCCCATCAGAATAAAGCCGATGATAAAGCCCATGGCCGGAGAGCCGACGAGCGGAATCAGCACCTTCTTCACAATCCCGCCCCAGAGAACCGAAGGCAGCCCGCCGTGGATAATGGCCGCCCCGCACAGGCCGCCGATCAGGGCATGGGAGGAGCTGCTGGGGATGCCGTATTTCCAGGTGATCAAATTCCAGACGATGGCCCCTAGGATGGCGGCCAGAATAACCACTTGGAAGGGTTGCTGGTTTGAAGCAAGCTCCTGGGGATAACCCTTTTCCAGCAAGGCCCGGTTGGTGTTGGCCAGCTCTTCCGGTTTCAGTTTGCTGGAATTTTCCGCCTTTGCCACCGTCTTCGCCTTGAGTTCGATCCCGGCGAACCGTTCGGCGGAGTAGAGATCGGTTTGGGTGATGATCCGGTTCAAATCAGCCACCAGGGCACTCTGTAACTCCGGAGAGGCGGCAGCTCCCGCATGATATTGCTCGAGCATCCCCTGGGTGACCGGGGAAAGCTTAGTCGCCAGATATTGGGAGAGCGGCTCAGCGGGATTTCTGAGCTTGGCGGCCAGGGCTGCCGGCTGGTGAAGATCGACCGTCTGGAAACGCGCCGTATCAACCAGCCCGCTGGCCACCGTGATCGCCACCTGCGTGGAAGCCAGGGCGCCGACAAAGTTCAGGCAGGCCGCCATGATGATCGCCTTGCGCGGCGAAAGCACCCGGGTGGAGACCACCGTGGCTATGGCGTTGGCCGTATCGTGAAAGCCGTTGATATAGTCGAAGGCCAGGGCGCAGACCACAACCAGCACAAGCAGCAATGAAATACTAAGCATATTTCACAACCACGCTTTCGATGATATGGGCGACAGCCTCGCATTTGTCCACCGCCACTTCGATCCTGTCGTACACCGCCTTCCACTTGATGACGTTGATCGGGTCCGCATCCGGGGCGTTGAGCAGGCTGGCCAGGGCCTTACGGAAGGCAGCGTCATGTTCGTTCTCGATCTGGTGAATACGGATAAAAAGATCCTGAACCTTGTCCCGGCATGGCTTGCCGCGCAGGGTTTCAACTGCCTTCAGCGTGGCTTCGGTGATCTGCACCAGCAGCATTACCAGCCCGGCCAGATCGGAGCGCAGCTGCTTAAGCTCGTAAAGGGCCATTCGGCCGGTGCAGGCCTCAATGCAATCGGTAATATCGTCCAGGGCGCTGGACAGACCGTGCAGATCCTCCTTGTCCAGCGGAGTGACAAAGGTGGCGTCGATCAGGTTGGCAAGCTCATGGGTGATGTGATCGGCCTCGCTCTCTATCTCCTTGATCCTGGCCGCGTGTCCGGCAAGATTGCCGAAGTCGTTGACCAGGGCCTGGAATTCCTTGGCCGCATCCACCGCAGCTTGGGCCTGCTTTTCGAGCAGCTCGTAAAAGATCTGTTTTTTGCTTATTCCTGGGAAACGCACAATCATACCTCCTTATAAATGAACGGAAACGGGCTATCAAGCACTGAGGGGCCAATGGGGCAGTCAGCAGATTCACTCTGATGGTGTATCGGAAAGCCCTCTGCCGATGGCATACTTGATGAGGTCGGCGACACGCTTGATGTTGAGCTTCTTCATCATATTGGCCCGATGGTGTTCAACGGTCCGCTTACTGATTTCGAGCTTGTCGGCGATATCCCTGCTGATAACCCCCTCGGCCACCAGTTGTAATATCTGCCTTTCCCGCGCGGTCAGAATGTCGCCGGCCGCTTCCCGCCGGCGGTGGCAGGAGGCGATGATATCTTCCGGGAATTCGCTGGAGAGATTGGGGGAGATATAAAACTCGCCCTGCCTGATTTTGGCGATGGCCGGCAGCAACTCGGTGTCGGAATCTTCCTTGAGCAGATAACCGTCCGCCCCTGAGCCAAAGGAGGAGCAGAGGTACTGTTCGCCCTTGTGCATGGTCAGCATCAATACCTTGATCTGCGGACAGATCTTGCGCGCCTCCCGGATTGCCTCAATCCCGCGCAGGTTCGGCATGGAAATATCAAGGATGACCAGATCAGCCGGAGTGGTTTTCAGCAGTTCAATGAGTTCCAGGCCATCGGCAGCTTCGCCGACCACCTTGAGCGAGGGGTCTTCCTCGATCATTTTCTTGACCCCATGCCGGATCAGGGCATGATCATCCGCCAGCACTATGCGACATATCCCCATAACACCCCCTTTTACATAGCCAGACAATAAAAAAAATCGCCCAAATTTCCTTCAGGTTTTACCTCCAGACTCTTCCAGCGCGGGGACAAAGGCATTATAGGCCAGACTGATCCCCAGGGCGAATAGCGTGGTGCCCACCCCGATTACTGCGCCGATGACGACCGGGGCAAGCAGGGCCAGCCTGATCAGCACCGTGGCTACCGCATAGCCGGAGTTGCGGAAGGATACCTGATATTGGGTGCTGTAACGAAGCGAAATAAGCACCAGCAACACATCGCTGAAAACAAGCAGGGTATAAAAGGAAGCGAAAGCATTTTCCGGTAAACCCAGAGTCAAATAACCCCAGAGATCAACTAGACAGATGCCCGTAAAAGAAGCGAGCAACAGCAAGGCGATCATTTTTTTTGCCAGAATAAAGTGACTGCGGACTTTCTCGTCCGCAGTTATGGGATGAGAGCACTGCGCCCGGTAAAAAAAACCCAGAATAATAAAGATCAGCAAGGCTCCGACCGCGGAGGCGACAATGCTCCCCAGGGATGGCAAAATTTCCGCCCAGACCAGCGGTTCGCTGAAATGCGAAAGCTCCTTGAAGGTATCCCGCAAAAAAATGAGGGAAAGAATCTCAAACTGTTTGCCCACCGACTTGGTCACCGAATGTGACAGGCTGAGAATAAGCGTTACTACCTCAAGGGCCAGCAGCAGGTTGAAGGCATGCTCGATGGCGGCAAGATGGGAACGGGAAAAAATCGAGGCAAGGGGTTCGGGCAAAAACTGTCGCCGGTTGAGCTCAATCACCACGACGGAGACGACGAAAAAACTCACCAGCGCCGTGGCAAAAAATTTCAACCCCTGCTTGCTTTCCAGATGCAGCTCGACCCAGTCGAAAATAAATCCGACCCGTATCATGAAAAAATCCATCCTGTCCGTCACCTCCTCATGGGCGTGGAATAATGCCGCTGCTGGATATTTGTAACCGTTCACCGGGGCGGTCGTCAAAGTACCAAAACTGCCGGGCTGTAACCGTTCAGCAGTGTCGCAGATTTGGACAAGCGGATCAGCGCTGCGTACCTCAAGTACGTAAGCCGAGCCGATCGTCCGAAGATGTGGTGCTGCTGAACGGTTATGGATATTTACCAAACTCTTTGACTTACGTCGATAAAATGAGCAATCATGGTAACAGGAGAACCGATCACGAAGCAACCCACAAAGGTCAAAAACCACCCATCCTCTTTCCCCGGAGGTGATTATGAACGCGGAAAAGATTCAGGCCATGCTCCGCACCATCGAAGAAGAATGCCGTTTTACCGGCGGCCTCACCGGACGCTACGCCCTGCGCCAGGAGGTTCTTGACGCCATGGCCGCTGTGCGGCGCGAAGATTTCGTCCCGGACGAACTCAAACCCTATGCCTACGACAACACCCCTCTGCCCATCGGCAAAGGACAAACCATCTCCCAGCCCTTCATCGTCGCGCTGATGACCGACCTGCTGGAGCCGGAACCGGACGATATTATAATGGAAATCGGCACCGGCTCCGGGTATCAGGCTGCCGTTCTATCGCAACTGGTCAGACGGGTGTACAGCCTGGAGATCATTCCCGCCCTGGCCGAACAGGCGACCGAACGGCTACAACAACTGGGCTATGACAAGGTGGAGGTCATAGCCTCTGACGGCTCTTCCGGGTTGCAGGAGCATGCTCCCTATGACGGAATCATCGTCACCGCCGCGGCGCCAAGGGTTCCGGAAATCCTGGTCAATCAACTGGCCCCTTTCGGCCGGATGGTGATCCCGGTGGGGTTGCCCCATCTGCCGCAGGATCTGCTTCTGGTAGAAAAATCAGGCCACCGGGTCAGCAGCCGGAGCATTCTCTCCGTGGCCTTTGTCCCCTTCACCGGCCATATGGACGCTTGACCGCCCTGCCCCCGGACGCACAACCATTACCCGAACAGCCCGACCAGGAAAAGACTCAGCAGCGGGAAATAGGTAATGATCCCGAGAGTGACAAGCAATATTCCCAAAAATGGCAGGGTGGCGGTGTACAGTTCGGTAATCGGCCGCTCAAAACGATAGCTGGCCAGAAAAAGGTCGAGCCCCACCGGCGGGGTGCAATAGCCGATCTGGAGGTTGGTCAGAAAGATGATGCCCAAATGGGTGGGGTCAATCCCATACCCTTGGGCAATGGGCGCGATAAGCGGCACCACCAGCACCAAGGCGGAAAAGATATCAAGCAAGCAGCCCACAATGAGAAGAAAGACATTCAACAGCAGGAGAAAGGTGTATTTGCTTGAGATATGCTCCCGGATCAGGGCAAAGAGCCTGGACGGGATCTCCTGATCGATCAGGAAGCTGGTGGAAGCCATGGAAGCGGCCAGAACTACGAAGATTCCCCCGAACAGAGCCATGCTCCGTACCACGATTCCTAACAGCTGCTTCGGGGCAATATCCCGATGCACACACATCTCCACGATCAGAACGTAGAGGGCAGTCACCGCCGCCGCCTCGCCCACGACAAAAAAACCGCCATAAATCCCCCCGAGGACAATAACCGGCAAGGGCAGCTCCCAGGCGGCGGCGCGCAGGGCTCGCCGCCTTTCCCCAACCGGCACAGGCTGACGGGGGCTACGGGTGGCCGCGCCCTTCCTGATGCTGTATGCCCCCAGCAGAACCAGCATCAGCAACCCGGGCAAGATTCCGGCCAGGAAAAGATGATCAATTCTGGTCTCGGCGATGACCCCGAAAAGAATAAGGGGAAGGCTGGGGGGAAAAAGCAATCCCAGGCTACCGGAGGTTGTGATAAGGCCCAGGGAAAACTGCTCCGGATAGCGGTCCTTGAGCATGGCCGGAAACAACAAGCCGCCCAAGGCGAAGATGGTCACCCCGGAGGCCCCGGTAAAGGCAGTGAAAACCGAACATACCACCAGGGCGATCACCGCAAGCCCTCCTGGCAGCCAGCCCAGCAGCACGTTGGACAGATCCAGCAGCCGCACCGGCGCCTTGCTTTCGGAAAGCACGGTCCCGGCGAGGATAAAGAGGGGCAGGGAGAGCAGCATGGGGGTGTCGGCCAGCCGGGACATCTCGATGACCACCACCGAAGGGTCAACGCCTGTGCCATGGAAGGCGAGCAGGGCCAGGGCGGCCATCACCACGAAGAGCGGGCTGCCCAATACGGCAAGCCCTATGGTTATCAGTTGCAGAAGCTGCATATCAGGCTCTCAGCCGTCTCCTTAAAAAAGATCAAGCCTCTTTCCTGGGCAGGACGGCGCGAAGACTGCGCACGCTGCCGATCAGAAAACGAAGGGAGATACCGGCAAAGGCTATGGGAAAAACCAGATTGAGCTGCCAGGAGGCAAGCCCGGCCATCTCCTGCCCGTTGCCCTGGAGCGCCTCTTGGCGGACAAAATCAATGGCCACCCAGGTAAGCACCAGACAAACAATGGTGGCAAAAAGATACCGCACCACCCGCAGCCAGCAAAAAATCCCCTTGGGCAGGAAATGAGAGGCAAGATCGATGGAGATATGCTTGTCCATTTTGGTGGCCACCACGGCCCCGAGAAGCCCGGCCCACAGCACCATGACCCGCAGGAGCGGATCGGCCCAGGACAGCCCGCTGCCCCAGATATCGCGCAAGGCGATCTGGACACAGGCCAGGACGATCATGGCGGCAAGAAGCAGCAGCAGAACCGTCTCCTCAAGCCGCTCCAGCAGTCTGCTTATCCGTTGGATGCTTCCGGAAAACCAGGCCAGGATGGCGTTCATTTCGCTACAGCCCCACCCGTTGGCTTTGCCCGAAAATCGGCAAGCAGCCTGGTCGCCACCTCGTATATCTCCTTGGAAAAGACGGTACCCACCAGCCGCGGCACGGTTTTCTGGTCGCGCACCGCCAGCAGCTGCCGCAGGGTTTCCTTGTCCGCAGCCACCAGGCGGATGCCGTTATTTTTCAAAGTGGCAAGCGCTTCTTCATTGCTGCGCCGGGTATCGAGCAACAGTCCGGCAAAATGCTTTTTCGCGGCAGCCTCCATCAGAGCGGCATGCTGAGGCGGCAACCTGGCAAAGGCGCTTTTAGAAAAAACCAGACCGCCATAGGCGTAACCAAATGGGGTATCGGTGATATATTTCGTTTTGGTAAACCACTGGAGAACGATGGAACCGTAAAAACCGTTGAACACCGTGTTGATCATGCCGGTTTGCAGGGAAGAGAGTACGTCGGGAATGGAAAGAGGAATGGGGGTGATCCCCACATCCTCCAGAAATCCGCGGCTCAGCGGGTCATTTTCCGGCGCCCAGCATTTGCTCGCCCGCAACTGGGGTACCGTGGTCACCGGCGCGCTGGACATGGTGTAGACAAAACCGACCTCGGTCATGGCAAGCAGCACCATGTCCTTTTCCAGAAAGGCCTTCTGGAAAAGAGGGAACAACCCCTCCGTAACCCGGTCCACCTCAGCATAGGACTTAAAGAGAAAGGGGATAGCCATGACCCGGAAATCCGGCACAGTCTCGCTGATCCCGGTCATGGTGAAGCCCCCGCCCTGAAGCTGACCGATCCGCATCTTTCGGTACATGGCCCGATCGTCGCCCATCACCCCACCCAGGTAGAGCTTGAAACCGATCTCGCCATTGCTCTTGGCGATTACCTCGTTCTGAAACTCCTGAAAGTGCCTGGCCCAAACGCTGCCGTCCGGGGCAAGAGTGGCGATCTTGAAGAGATAACGGGGCGCGGCCTGGACGCGCAAAGGGGCCATGAGCATCAGAAAGACGATGGCAACAAAGCAAAACGGGTGAAACAGACGATTCATGTTCTTCTCCTGTCTTAAGCCGTTGTTACGGATAAATCCTTTATCCTGAAAGGCAAAACGGCCCTAAAAAACATCCTCAATCTTGGCCAGCAGCCTCTGTGCCCGCCGTTTGGCCAGAACATTAGGCAGGGTCAGATCGGGGGCCAGGGCAAGGTCAAAGGCCAGGGCCTCCTCAAGGAGCCGGACATAGAGCCCCCGGTCAAAGGTCTGCCTGGCATAATATTCGGCATAAGCCACCAGGGCCGGGAGAAACCGCCGCTGGCCAAGGACAAGGGCTCTTTCAAAATGGGTCCGGCTTATCTCCGGTTTGCCGCCCAGTATCACCGGGCGGGAGCCATAATAGATCCCGAGAAAGAGATGGGCGCCGCCATGGTAGAAAGTCTCATCCAGGGCCAACACCCGCAGCATCAATTGTTCGACCTTGGGCAGATCGGCGACCGCCGCTGGCGCCCCCTGGCTGAAACCGATCCAGGTGGCCCAGCTGTAGCCGCCCCAGAACAATTTCCCCACCTCTCCGGGCCCGGCTGACTGCAACGCCTCGCTGAATCCGGCCAGCGGCATACCGGCTGCCCCGGCAAGGCTCTTGTGCGTGCCAAGCAGGCGCTGGCCGTGGACCTTGGCCCTTTCCCCAAGCACCAAGGCCCGTTCCGGACGGCCACACTCCGGCATGAGACTGGCGTAAGCCGTATAAGCCTGGGTGCCATGCAGCAGCAACCGGGTGCTGTCTGGCTCGGAAACCAGCAGGCTGTCAAGGAGCAGCAGATAAGAAGGAGCGCCGTCACAGACCAGTTCCAGGTCTGCCTGACGGTTGAGGTTTTTCACCACCGGCCCGACCATCGGCGGGATCACCAGCGAAGCGCAGCCCGGCAAAAAGAAAACAGCCACGAACAGCAAGGCGACGCAGCCCCCCTGTTTCACGAAAAACCCCCACCCGTGATCAATATTTTCTCGCATGGCCAACCTGATCCTCATTTCTCAGCACTCAGCACTCAGCACTCAGCACTCAGCACTCAGCACTCAGCACTCAGCACTCAGCACTCAGCACTCAGCACTCAAAACAGTACCCCGAATAACGTCAACCAGCCCCAAAAAAATGCCCCGGCAAAAAATTTACCAGGGCAGACAGACAGAGTTCTTTCCACCATTCTCAGGAAATAGCCACCAGTTCCAGCTCAAAAGTGAGATCCTTGCCTGCCAGGGGCGGATTGGCGTCCAGGACGACTACGTCCTCTGTTACTCCAACCACCGTGACCACCACCAGTTCCCCGTTGGGACCGCCCATCTGCAGCTTCTGGCCGACCTCCGGGTCGAGATCCGGGGGAACCTGCGCCAGCGGCACTTCAATAATCATCTCCTCATTTTTCTCGCCATAGGCTTTATGCGCAGGGATGGTGACCTTTTTCCTGTCGCCGATGCACATTCCCAGAACAGCCTCATCAAAACCTGCGATTACCTCGCCGCTGCCAAGGGTAAACGCCAGGGGATCACGCCCGGCAGAAGAATCGAATACAGTGCCATCATCCAGCGTGCCGGTATAATGGATATTGACGCTATCTCCCTTTTTGGCCTGTGACATATTCTTCTCCTTTTTGCCTTTTCCCTGAACGGGATTTTTCGCCCAAAGGGCATAAGTTACGACGGTATTTATCGCATAATTTCATGCGGAGACGGATATTTTTCAAGAATGATGCTTGCCTAAGCCCCTTCTTTGCCTTTAAGCTGGTAAAGTGATTTCCCTTTTCAAACAGCAGCAAGCGGCAAAGGATTTTTCATGTACGAATGGATACTCACTGGGCTCAGCATCATGGGCACCCTGTTCAACCTCCAGAAACACGTGGCCGGCTGGATAATCTGGAGCATTGCCAACCTTGGCTGGATTGTCAGCTTTTTCCAGAAAGGGATGATGGCCGAAGCCTTTCTCTTCTCGGTTTATCTGCTGCTCTCCATTTACGGCATCTTCAAATGGTGGCCCCGCCGGATCGGGGGGAAAAGCTGAACCTCTGGCTCAAGCGCCCAGTTGCAGGGAATCATCCACGCCAAGGGCCTGATAAATATCCAGGGCCTGGCGGGAGTTATTCAGGGTGTAAAAATGGATGCCCCGCACCTCGTTGTCGAGCAGATCGCGAACCTGCTCGGTAGCCCAGTGCACCCCGACCTTTTCCACCTGCTCATCGTTTTTGGTCCGCTCCATGGCGCGCAGCAATGAGGCCGGGATCCTGGCTCCGGCTGCCAGCTCCGCCATCCGCACCATCCCGCTCCTGCTGGAGATGGGCATCAGCCCGGCAATAATGGGCACGGTGATCCCGGCCAAAGCGCAACGGTCCCGGAAATCGTAGAAATCACGGTTGTCGAAAAAGAGCTGGGTCACGATATAGTCCGCCCCGGCATCAACCTTGGCCTTAAGATAATCCATCTCCTGCAACCGATTTGGGGTGCAGGGATGGCCCTCCGGAAAACCGGCCACCCCTACGCCCATCCGCGGGAAATTCTTTTTGATAAAGGCGACCAGATCGGCTGCATAAGCGAAACCGTCCCTGGGCTGGACGAAATCCGTCTGGCCCTTGGGAGGATCGCCGCGCAGGGCCAGGATATTCTCCACCCCGCTGGCTTCATAGCTGCCAAGAATCTCCGCGATTTCCGCCCGGCTTGAACCAACGCAGGTAAGATGAGAGACCACAGTAAGGCTGGTCTCCTGCTGAATCCTGACAATGAGCTTGTGGGTCCGGTCCCGGGTCGAGCCGCCCGCCCCGTAAGTCACGCTGACATAAGCGGGCTTCAGGGGCATCAGGTCGGAGATATTGGCAAAGAGAGATTCCCAGCCCGGCTCATCCTTGGGAGGGAAAAACTCAAAACTGAAGGAAAACCGGTTGTTGTCGAGAATATCTTTGACCAGCATGGTGTTCTCCAGCCCGTTATTTTGATAAAAAATTCCAGATATAGGGAAAAGGCATCGCCACCCCATTTGACATCTGCACAAAAAGGGAAAGAGGCCAAATGTCCGTAACATAAAATCAAAGAGTTCCCAAGCAATAACTGTTGTAATCGCGCCTTTTTTTGCGATTTAGGAGCCGTAACTGAATGACTTGCCCAATTTGGCTCAATCCTTTACGGCTCCTTTCACCCAAAGGGCATAAGTTTCGTTTGCACCCTAAAGGGCATAAAATCCGGCGAGCTGCTCAACTCAGCTTTATGCCGTTTTGGGTATTGTGAATGGCGGAGTTATTTTGTTCCAACGGCTTACACAAACTTGCCCTTTGATTGCGCGAAAAATTCATGACTGGAGAAAAATCAGGTGATTATCGGCAGATACACGGAGATATATCTATCCATGGGGGCCGCACCGATGTTCATCTTGACTTGACAGAGTCCAGACCGGGAAGGTAATCAGATTCTGGGAATAATGAAAACATAGCGCCATCGGGAAAAGATGGCAGGAGATCAGCAACCTTGACCAATTCAATCAGAAAAACACCTGCGGCCGCCCTGCTGCTCTGCTCTCTGTGCCTGGCGTTCTCGCCTCCCAAAGCCGTCGCCTCCACCGCGAAAGACCTTGAACCCAAGCAGCCCGCTCCGGTTTCAACAAAACCCGATACCCCCTTACCTCTGCCCTCAAAAACCACGGCGGAAATTGAACGGCTGATCGGCAAAAACGGTTGCCCCGGTTGCAATCTGACCGGGGCCGATCTTGCCGGCCTGAACCTGAATCGGGCAAACCTGACCGGCGCCAACCTTAGCGGTGCCAACCTTGCCGGATCCAGCCTGAAAGCGGCTGACCTGGCAGAGGCAAACCTCCACCAGGCCAATCTCACCGGGGCCAATCTTGCCGGAGCTGATCTTTTCAAGGCAGACCTCACCGGGGCAAACATGTCCGGGACTGACCTTGAGGGGGCGTACCTGAGCGGCACGATTCTGGAAAAAGAGGGCCAGCAGGGAAGCAAGAAAGATATTGAGGATTTCCTGACCTGGTACCGGAACAAAACAAAAACGGCAAACCAGGAGGGAAATAATTCTCTGGAAAAAGAACGGCCTCAGACACCATAACTCTGCGAAACAAGGCCGGAGAGCACACAACGGAAGAGAGAGACAAAGCCCAGGGGGGGGGGGCTGGCTTTTTTACTTCGCCTTGTTGATCTTGATTTCCTTTTTCTGGCTCTTGGCGGTCTTGGGCATGGTGATGGTAAGCACGCCCTTGTCGAACTTGGCGTCGATCTTGTCTTCAAGCACCTCCACCGGCAGCCTGAAGGATCTCTGAAACGCCCCGCAGTAACGCTCCAAAGAATAATGCTGTTCGTCCTTCTCCTCTTTTTCTTTTTTCTTCTCACCCGCAATGGTCAACAGGTTGCCGGAAAGGCTCAGCTTGATGTCTTCCGGGTCAAGGCCGGGAAGCTCGGCCTTGACAATCAGGTTGTCCTTGGTTTCCGAGAGGTCGGCCATCGGCGCCCACCCTTTGGTGAACACGGCCGGCAATGGCCAATCATCCAGAAACCGGTTCCACAGCCGGTCCATTTCGTTGCGCACGGTGCTAAGCTCTGAAAATTGTTTTCTGGGAATAAGATCCATCATGATACACCTCCTACGAGACATTCCCCCCCTGAACTTTGTGGCAATCTCCATTGACAATCACCTTTTTTTCAAGAACCCTGCTGAGGGCTTCCTCCATATCATCCATGGAAAACGGTTTTTCGATAAATTCATGCACCCCGAGCCGGAAGGCCTCGGAGATAACGGCTTCGCTCATATAGGCGGTGAGCAGGATTTTTTTAAACCCCGGTCTGATCTCCTGCGCCATTTTTAAAAATTCAAGACCGTTGATGCCGGGCAGCCGGTAGTCGGTAATGATGATGTCGCAGTCTTGGTTCTTGACGATCTCCAGGCCGTCTTCCCCAGTCTCAACCGCCATCAGGGCGCAATTTTCATTGGCAAAGAACCGCCGCAGCGAATCCCTGACCCACTGATCATCTTCAACAAGCAGCACCTTCATTCCCTGCAATTGTGCAAACAGGTCCATACCGCCCTCCTTCAGGATTTCATCCCTTCTCTTCTGGTTCAATCTCCAGGGCAATGACAAAATCCGCGCCGCCCCAAGCACTTTCCTCCACGGTCAGTGTGCCATGGTGATCATTGATGATCCGTCGGCACAGGCTCAACCCGATGCCGGTTCCATCGCTCTTGGTGGTGTAAAACGGTTCAAAAACCCTGTCCCGCAAACCTTCCGGAATTCCCGGCCCTGAATCGCCAACCCGAATCACCACCTCACCGTGTTCAAAAGCAGTTCGCACCGAGATCCTCTTTACTTCCGTCTGACGAAGAGCCTCCGCCGCATTGGTCAAAAGATTGAGAATGACCTGCTCAATCAGGCTGGCGTCGATACGACAGCGAGGCAAATCGGTGGCCAGCTCCTTCTCCAGGCCTACACCTTCCCTGCCCAAAGCTTCGGCGCACAAAGAAAGCGCATTTCCCACCGGCTGGTTGACATCAACCATCAGCAAGCGCGGCTGGCCAGGCTTGGAAAAATCCATGACCCGCCGGATCACCGATTCAATTTTTTCCGAGGCGGCCTGCGCCTGAGTGATAATCTCGCCCACTTCTTCCAGATTTCCCCCCCGTTCATAAATCCTGGCCAGGGTATCGAGATAGATGTTGATGCCGGACAAAGGATTTCTTATTTCATGGGCAATGCCCGCAGCCACCCGGCCGAGGGAAGACATCTTGTCCTGAACCTGGATAATCTGTTCCAGCTCCTTGTTTCTGGTGATGTCGATCATGTTGACCAGCAGCGTTTCCCGGTCCTGATAGTCAATCCGGCTGGCGCGACAGAAGACCCATTTCATGGCCCGGACCCCGTCGTTTTCCGGCTGGGGACAAAAACGAAAATCAAGATCCACCGAGGGAACCTCGCCGCGGCTGACCTTGCCATAGGCATCCTTTACCTTTTCCAGATCATCGGGATGAACCCCGGTAAAGACGTCCGGCCGAAAACGAGCGGGAAGCGGGCCGAAGAGCCGCCTCTGCTCGGGGTTGCGATAGATGATGGCGTTGTCCTGAATCAGAAGAATCCCGGCCAGGGAATTTTCCACCAGCTCCTTAAATCTGTTTTCGGTGATGACCCGCTGCGCCTCGAGCTCCAGCAGGTAAAGGGCCTGGGCCACGTCCCGGGCTGTCTCCCCGAACAATCTTTGCTCCTCGCGGTCGCGCTCGCGGGTCGCCGAGGTGGAAACACTTAACAGACCATAGATCTGATCGCGGTAACTAAGCCTGACCGTAAAACAAACCCGGCCCGTATCCTCCAACGGTATGTTACAACCAGGGCAACGACCCGGGTCGCTCACCACCAGCCTCTGCCCTGACATGGCCTTTTTCGCGCAGACCGGAAAGATCCCTTTTTCCATGTCCTGCCGCGCCTTAAAAAAATTCTCCCCCAGGCCGGCTTCCGCACAGCCGATCAGCGTTCCTTCCCTGTTCATCACGGCAATCAAGGCGCTCAGATAATGGCCCTCATCCGTCAGGATCCGGCAGATGCCATCAAGAAGCTCGTCGCGACTCTTCCTTTCGGCCAGCAGCAGATGGATCCGGCGCATGATCCGCACAACCATGGCAAAATTGGCTTCCCGCTCCCTGCTCCGCCACCGCTGCACCAGCCAGAACCGCACCGAGATCCCGATAAAGCCTCCCAGCAAAAGCAGCAAGCCGGCGCGCAAAGATAACTCGTGGTCGTAACTACCCCCCTGCCACAAAAAAAAATGGGGCAACAGCAGCGCACCTGCCAGAAACGCCAGAATATTCAGGATACTTTTGCGCATGGGGAAGGCAAACATCCTCTCTTGTTCAACATCATGCGAGACAAACCAGCCATCATCCCGTCCGGCTTTTTTTCATTGTAGCATATCCTGCTTCACCACAATGCAGTTAAGCCGCGAAAAAAAATATCCGGGCATTTCTTCTGGCCAATACAGTACGTGAAAAAGCCGCGAAGAAACGCCCGGAGCTGGACAAATGTTTCCTGGAAGATTCTAAAATGTACCCATCCCGCTCCACTCCTGAAAACGATACAAGCCGTACTTAAACGGCGATTGTTCGGCAAACTCATTAAAATCAAGGGAATAACTGCCACCCCGATTCTGCCAGAGCCTCTCGAAATACCAGTCTGCCTCCCGCGCCACCTGCGAATCCGCCGGGGCCGTCACCTCAAGACAGGTTTCCAGATTCAGGTCGTCGAGATTGCGCCGGGTCAAATTTGCCGAGCCGCCGATAATCGTGGTCTGGCCGGGCAGGGCAATAAAAGTCAGCTTGCTGTGAAACTGTTCCCCATGCGTCCCATACCAGCGCACGGAGATCCTGCCCTGTGATTTTTCAACAAGCTCATGAGCCACCGGCCGGTTGGGAATCCCGTTTTTCTTGCGGCCAAAGGCATCCTTGTTGGGATCGAGGAGGAGCCGTATCTCGGCTCCCCTGGCCGCCGCGGCAAGAAGCCCATCAATGACCGCACGATCGGAGAGGTAAAACATGGCCATCCGCACCGAACAGCCGGTTTGGCAACGGGCAAGAGCCGCCAGCAGCCGCGACTTGATCTTCCCTTCGCTGAGCAGGCGCAGCTTAATTCCGCCGGAATCGGGCCGAACCGGAATCTCCCACCGGGGCAGCGCCTCCCCGGAAAGTTCCGCCACCGCCGCTTCCGTGGCGACAACATCCTGCACCACCGCTCCCTTGGCGACAAAAGCGATGTTCGAGTGATGGGCGCTTGCATCATGGGGGTTGGCGGAGGTGATGAGCGCCTCTTTTTCGCTGGCCACCACCTTGCGGTGATTGGCCTTGAAGTTGAACAGGCTCAGATACCCCCGCATAGTCATGGCCGGGCCGTCCGGGGCAAAGGGCGACGGCAGCCAGCCTGCCCCTTGCGTGCCGAACCACTGGCAGAAAAGCCGCCACCAGGCGGAATAGATAAAATTGGAATCACGCAGCCGGCTGGTATCGGTGTAAATGATCCGTACCCCGGCAGCCCGCAACTTCCGGAACCTTTCCGGCTCCTCATCTCCGTAACTCCGGTTGATTGCATCGGTGATGAGCACCAGGTCCACCTGGGGCGAACGCCGCCTTTTTTCCATGAGCCTGCGAGCCAGCTCATCGGCCAGGGCGGGAAATTTTTCCCCTTGGCCGTGGACGCTGTTGAAGAGAAAAAGATCGAGCAGGACGAAACGCTCGGCATCATCGATAATCCGGCACATCCGCTTGAAAATGGCCTGCTCACGCACCGGCTGCCCGTCCCGCTGATAGGTTAGGTCAGCCAGGAACTCGACCTCCGACGCGGCATGCAGCGCCCCTTCCAGGGAAAGGCCCCTGGGCAGAGGCCTCGCCAGGCCATACGCCATCAGGGCCAACCAGACAATTGCTGCAGCAGCCATAATTTTCAATATCTTATCCTCTCTGCGGATTAAGCAAGAACCGGGTGCTAACCTGCATCCGAAAAAAAGATGCATCCCGCCCCTAAAAAATCCCCTCTGATCCTCCTTTGCAAAGGTGATCAGAGGGGATTTGGATGTTGTGACGAAAAGGGCTTATTTCCGCTCTTTCAACGTACCCGATCACGGGTGGATCCCCGAAGGTAAAATAACCTCAGAATGAAGCGGTCACAGGGGGCCGCAGGTTGCGACGATCCGGGACGGCTAGCGTACATCAGGTACGTGAGCCGGGCCGATCGTCGCAAGATGTGGTGCCCTGTGGCCGCTCACCTTTCAGCAAATCGCGTATTTCCGTAAGCAAGACCACTTCCGCCGATGGCGCCGGGGAAGCCGCCGGGGCTTCTTCCTCTTTACGCTTCAGTGAATTGATAGCCTTAACCGCGATAAAAATGGCAAAGGCAATGATCGTGAAGTCTATGAGCGTCTGAATGAATTTCCCATAACCTAGGATGACCGCTGGTGTTTCCGCGGAAGCTTCCTTAACGACGACTGCCAGGTTGGAGAAATCGACTCCTCCCAGAACTACTCCGATGGGAGGCATGATCACATCCCCGACAAAGGAGGAAACGATCTTCCCAAAAGCGGCGCCGATAATGATCCCGACCGCCATATCGACGACATTGCCTTTTACGGCAAATTCCTTGAATTCCTTGAGGATACTCATGCTACCTCCTTATGGTGGAGACGTGTACAGCAAACTGCTTTATCCGTTGTAACTATCCAGCTCAATGCCGAAAAGGACCAAAATCACCGAACCGTAACTATCCGGCAGCTAAACAATTTTCCTGCCCCTTCCGGTTTCAATCCCTTCGCGACTGAGCATCAATAGCGGATTGACCGGCTGATTATCGCGTCGGATTTCCAGATGCAGGTGGGGGCCGGTGGCCAGCCCGGACTGGCCGGCCAAGCCGAGATGGTTGTCCGGGAGAATCTTCTCGCCTGCACTGACCAGGATTTCGCTTAAGTGGGCGTAACGAGAGGTGAGGCCGTTGCCGTGATCTATTTCCACCAGCTGACCGTAGCCCCCCCTTTCTCCGGCAAAAGTGACCGTGCCGGCATCAACCGGCTGAATCGGGGTGCCAACAGGCAGGCTGATGTCGATCCCGTCATGGTGCTGTTCCCTGCCGAACACCGGATGGAGCCGCATGCCGAAGGGTGAGGAAAGCCGCCCGTGGGCAGGCGCCTGCAAGGCCAAGCTTTCATCTTGTGAACTTGCCGGGGCCAAAGCCGCGAAGTCGGGAGCCTGGCCCGGCGCCGAGCTCATGCCGGTGAGGCGGATTTTTTGGCCGGGAAGAAGGTAATCCGGGTTGGCCAGGCCGTTGGCGGCGGCGACCCGGTTGACTGCATTGTATAACTCGTTGCGGGAAAAACTGATCCCTTGCTGCCGCATGGCCGCCGCCACCACCTCTGAAAGAGTGTCGCCCTGGCGAATCGTGTATTCAAGCGTTTCCGCGCCCTTTTTTCCCACCTGACTATCCCCCTTACTCGCGGGCCACTCCGCCACCAGGGCGCTAAGGGGGGCGGCGGCCATGGCCAGCATTTCCTGAAAGCTGCCGGGCGTTTCCGGAGTCTGGACAGCCACGCCGCCCGGATTGGTCTGGCCAAGGTCCGAGGCTGGGATAGGCAGCGGTAATTTAGAAATGATGGGGCCAGTCATGGGTGGCTATCCTTCCTATAAAGTGGAGGCCTTCAACATATATATCCGGTTCGGGCCGGGTTTGTCAAAGCACCTGCGCCAGAAAAAGATCCACCAGAGCAGGATCAAACTGGGTTCCGGCCAGAGAGCGTAGGTACTCGGCAACCTTGGCTTCAGGCCAGGCCTCCCGGTACCTGCGGTCCGAGACCAGGGCATCCCATGTGTCGGCGATGGAAAAGACCCTTGCCGCCAGAGGAATCTGTTCCCCATTCAAGCCGCGCGGATAGCCGGTGCCGTCCCACCATTCATGATGGCAATAGGGGATATCCAGGGCCGGACGCAGATAATGAATGGGCGACAGCAGCTCAAAGGCAAAAGCCGGATGTCGCCGCATGATCTGCTGCTCTTCTGCGTTGAGCGGCCCGGTATTCAGCAACACGGTATCCGGCACCGCCATTTTGCCGATATCGTGAAGCAAGGCGCCGCGACGGACATGATCAAGCTCATCCTCCCGGATTCCCATGGCGCGGGCTACCTTCATGGTGAGTTCAACCACCCGCTGGGTATGGCCCTCCGTTTCCGAATCGCGCAATTCCAGGGCCTTTGCCCAGCCCGCGATGGTGGTGTCGTAAGCCAGGGTCAATTCGATGTTCGATTCTTGGAGCTTGCGGAAAAGCGTCGCATTATCAATGGCCATTGCCGCCTGAATGGCCAGGGCATCAAAAAAATCGAGCCATTCCGGCTCGGCCTCAAACCGCTGCCGGCAAAAAATCTCAAAAATCCCTTTCACCTGCCCTTTGGCAATGAGGGGAACGGCATAATAGGTGACGAACCCCTCATTTTCGAGCAAATCCTGGCGCAGAAATATCTTGGGAAGCTCGGCAAGATCGGCAATATAAATAACCCGCCGCTCATAGGCGGCAAGCCCGGCTGCGCCCTCGCCCAACCGCACCCTGGACTTGCGGATGCCCATCCCCGCAAACCCCCAGTCCGCCCCATGCTCCAGGGTCTGGGTGTGGGGATTAAGCAGAAGAATAGCCCCGGCATCCATGCCCAGCTGCGGCACAGTCTGCTCCAGAAAAAGCTTCATGGTCAGGTGCAGGTCAAGGCTCGCGGTGATCACCAGATCGATGGCGTGCAGGGTAGCAAGATGCTGGAGTCTGGCCCTGGCCCTCCCTTCCGCTTCAAGCCGGGCGGCGATCTCTCCTTCCAGCTCCGTATTTTTCTGCATCAGGGAGGCGTTGACCCGACCGGTTTCCCGCTCCGCCTCCCTAACCTTGGCAATGGTGAGCTGAGACAGGCCGATGACCAGAAAAACAAAGAAGGAGCCCACGAGAAAAACCAGGCCGGTGACGATTTCTACGGGGAAAACCAGCTGTCTGATCTGAATGACGATAAAGAAAAGATACCCGACAATAAAAAAAATTACCAGGCTGGTCAGGGACTGCCATTTTCCCGCAAGGGAAAGAGGAACCTGCCGCCGGGTCTGCACGCAGAGGCGCGCGGCGGCAATCAGAAAAATTACCCCCGGAATCACTAGAATAGTGGAGAGCAATTGAATCGATGTCATAAAATTCCCCGATAGTGCAAGGCTATTCCCCTGGGTGCCCCGGCTTTTCTTGCGCAACTTAAGCCAAGCTTTGCAATCAGTGTACAGAGTGGGACCGTGAAAGTCAAAATACCTGTACAGCTCCGGTTTTTAAGCATGACCGCCGGCCATGCGAATCATTGATGGACTCGCAAAAAAAGGTCCCAGGTCCGCAACGCTACATCAAAGAGTTACAAGGCAGTAACCGTAGTAATCACGTCTTTTTGCGATTTCATCAATCATTGCTTTTCAGAATGATTTCCCTTAGTATGGGAGTACTTTTCGTTGTTAAAGCTGAGTTGAGCAGCTTGCCTGCGCAAACGAAACTTATACCTTCTGGGCAGGAGTGGATTAAGAGCTTATTTGTAAATAAGCTTTTTAGGGATTGCGCCGGATTTCGCAACGTATCTGGCCTGGACGATTGAGCAAAACCGCAGGCGTAGCAGCGCTTCGGCGATAATTTTGCGATTCAGGAGAGGTCGAAGAGGGACAAAAGCCGGAGGCGAGTACGCCAACTTGGAAAATGAATCGGGAGAAGAGCGTGAACATGCTGCCACCGCCACTGGTTATCGAGTACCGCTTTCGCCTGCAGGACAACAGCGAAGAGCTGTTCACCATCCGCCTTAATTCCCAAACCCTTGAAGCCCTGCCTGAGCCAGTTCCGGAGCCCCTGCCGGACTGGACGGCACTCTCCTTCGTTCAGTGCGCCAGTTGCCCCTTGACAGAGGCTTCATCTCATCACTGCCCGGTTGCGGCCTGCCTTGCCCCCATTGTCCAACGGGGCGAAAGGCTTCTCTCCATTGATCTGGTTGATCTTCAGGTGACAACCTCAGAGAGGATAATCATCCAGAAAACCACGGCGCAAAGGGCGCTCGGTTCCCTGATGGGGCTGGTCATCGCGACAAGCGGCTGCCCGCACACCGCCTTTTTCAAACCCATGGCCAGATTTCATCTGCCTCTGGCCAACGAAGAAGAAACCATCTTTCGCGCCACGGCAACCTATATGCTGGCCCAGTATTTTATAAAAAACGAGGGAGGCCAGGCAGACTTCAACCTGGAAAAATTGACGGATATGTACCGCACCATCCAGGAGGTCAATCTGGCCATGGCTAAACGGATGCGAAGCGCGTCAAAAACCGACTCGTCGGTCAATGCCATTGTCCTGCTCGATATGTACGCCAAAGCCCTGCCGTATGTGATCAAGCAATCTCTCGAGGAACTCCGCTACCTGTTCATCCCGTTTCTGACAACCCTCACTCCTCCAGGAAATTCCTCCTCTCCCTGACTTTCTGATAAAGACCATGGGCCATCCTGTTGGCCGAACTTCTTACAAAATCATATCAAATCCTGATTAGCGCTAATCTTCCGCGTTGATAATAACACTGGGGGAGATTCAGTCTTTCGCCCGTCAAGCGAGCGGATGTTACTTTCGGCTTAGTTAGCATCCATCCGGAAACGAGCGCTGCTAAAAGCAGAAATTCTAAACTTCCTCCCCAATGGGGATCAAATCCCTTAGCTTCTCTCTGCCTGGTGATAAGCTTCCGGCCACCTCCAATCGCTTGATCTCCTTTTTTGGCGCAGAATTGCCGTTCACCATCGCCACCAGCTCGCGAACGTAATCTTTCATCTGCACCGACATGGCGCTCAGCTCTTCGGCCGACGCTGCCGATTCCTCCGAATTGGCGGCAATCTGCTGAGTAACCGTGTCCATCTCACTTATCGCCTTGTTGAGCTGGCCAAGCCCTTGAGCCTGCTCAACAGAAGCCACGGCGATCTCTCTTACCAGCTCGGAAGCCTTGGCGATGCAGTAGGAAACTTCGATAAATGCATCATTTGTCCGCGTGACCAGTTCCGCTCCTTCACCAACCCGGCAAACCGTGCCGTCAAGCAGAAGCGCGGTGTCCTTGGCTGCTTCCGCCGCCCGTCCGGCAAGATTCCGCACCTCATCGGCCACCACGGCAAAGCCCGCGCCGAACTCCCCTGCCCTGGCCGCCTCCACCGCCGCGTTCAGGGCGAGCAGATTAGTCTGGAAGGCAATTTCATCAATGGATTTGATAATTTTCGAAGTATCCTTGCTGGCCTTGGTAATCGTCTCCATGGAGATGGTCAGCTCTCCCATGGCATCACCGGCCCGCTTAACCAGGCCGCCGGCCTCCCGCATCAGGCTGGCGGCAGTACCGGAGTTGGCCGCGTTCTGCCTGGTCATCGCCGATATCTGCTCCAGCGAGGCGGAAGTTTCTTCCAAAGCAGCCGCCTGTTCAGAGGAACCGTTCGCCAATTCCTGACCGCTACCGGCAACCTGATAGGAGGCCGCGGCTACCTGGGCAGCCCCCTCATTAAGACCTGTGATGATTTCATTCAAAGGGACGGATACTTTGGTGCGGAGAATAATCACCAAAAAAAAAACCATGAAGGCCACCGCGATGAACGTTGCCGCCGCCACAGCCAGATATACCGCATGCATGGCTGCAATATTTTTCTGGTTATCGATCTTAAGTTCGATAACCCCCACCGGCTTGCCCATGTTGTCGAGAATGGCCCTGGCGTAGATAAGTCCAGGCTTGCCGGCCAGAGAAATTCGTCGGAGCAAAGGCTGCCCGGCAAATACCTGGTCAAGCTCTTCACGGGAAAGAACCGAATCGGCGGTGGCGCTGTACACCATGAGGCCGCCCGCCTTTTCCTTGAGATGAAAAACGCTGTCCACCCCATAGCTCTGTTTGAATCTTTCAAGAAATTCTTTATCGAAATCTCGGCCTACTTCCACCGCGCCAATATGGTGACCGTCCAGAAATGCCGGCACCAGTCCGCGGATGCCCAGGCCCTGACCGGATGAGCCGACAGCCACGCCCACTACCGGCTTTTTCTCCTGGTTGACCTTGGCCACATCCGGCCGGATGCTGGTTAGATCATCTCCGTGCTTGTCCGGATTATGAACCCGGAAGATGGTGATGTTATCGGCCCCGTGAAAATGGAGCTGGCTGAAACCGTGCTCTGTCTTAAAGCTTTGGAATGTTGCCTCATACATTTTGGCGAGCCGCTGGCGATCCACAACCTGCATGGCGGCGAGAACATCTTCGCTCCGGGCTATGAGACTGGCCATATCGGCGACGGCCAGAGACTGCCCTTCGATGCTTGTCAGCATGTTATTGTAGGAAGACTCGACCCGGTTATGTTCATCCCGGTCCACCACCCCGCGCATCTGAATAATAAAAGGAGCGACCAGCAGGCTCATCACTCCGGCCAGAACCAAGGCCACCCCAATGCCGATCCTGGTGCCCAGGTTGAACCGCTGCATAAACGCATCAGTCATAACCATCCTCCATTTATAAGTTTTCCGCTTTTCTAAATGATGTCCGTAACTATCAAGCGCAATGCCGAATGGCCTGCCGCAGAAAGCCGCTTTCCAGCTCTGCCGCCGACATGGCCTTGGCGAAAATCCAGCCCTGCACCACCCCGCAGCCGTGTTCCCGCAAAAAATCCAGCTGAGTCTCGGTCTCGACCCCTTCGGCTACCAGACCAAGATTCAGGTTTCTGGCCAGGCCGATAACCGCCTGGACAATAACCTCGTCATCCCCATCCTTGCCGATATCCATGATGAAGCTGCGGTCGATCTTGAGCTTGGCAATGGGCATGGTCTTGAGGTAGGCCAGGGAGGAATAGCCGGTGCCGAAATCATCAAGAGCCACCTTCAAGCCCAGGGAGGTGAGCCCGGCAAGCCGGCGGACAGCAAGCTCGACGTTTTCCATGGCTGCGGTCTCGGTGATCTCCAGCTCGAGAAGCCGGGCAGGCGCTCCGGTTTCCCTCAGGGTAGCCGCGATTTTCTCCACCAAATCATCCTGACGGAACTGCTGGGCCGAGAGGTTGACCGCCACCACGGTCGGGGCTCCGGCCGCTTTCCAGGCCGCAATCTGACGGCAGGCAGTGGCAAGCACCCAGTCGCCCAAGGGAAGAATCAGGCCGGTGGCCTCCGCTACCGGGATGAAACGGGCCGGAGAAACATTGCCCAGTTCAGGATCATGCCAGCGGAGCAACGCCTCGACCCCGCTCATTTTCCCGCTCGCCAGCTCGATTTGGGGCTGGTAATGGAGGGTCAGGGCATCATCCGCCAGGGCATGCTTTAGTCTGCCGTGCAGGCGAAGATCTTCGTGGAGGCGCTGATCGAGCTGATCGGTAAAAAAGACGCAGGTTCCCCGCCCTGCCTGTTTGGCCTGATACATGGCCACATCGGCATGCCGCAGCAGGTTCTGCTCGTCTTGGCCATCCTGGGGAAACATGGCCACCCCCAGGCTGCCGCCGGAAAAAACCTCGTGGCCATCTCCCACCGTAAAGGGCGCGGCAAAGATGCCAAGCACCTTTTCCACCACCCGGGCCACCTTTTCGGGGTGTTTGACATCGCGGAGGACAATGACAAATTCGTCCCCCCCAAGCCTGGCCACCGTATCGTCGCCCCGGAGCGCGCTGGTGAGGCGGCGGGCCGCTTCCACCAGGAGCTCGTCCCCGACCGCGTGCCCGAAACTGTTATTAATCGCCTTGAAGTTATCCAGATCCAGAAGCATGACCGCAACACCCAGGCCATTGCGCTCCGCTGCGGTGACAGCCTGAGACAGGCGGTCCTGCAACAGGGTCCGGTTGGGCAGGTTGGTGAGGGCGTCGTGGGTGGCCTGATGGCGAATCTTCTCCTCCTGCCGCTTGCGCTCGGTGATGTCCGCCATGATGTGCAGGGAGTGGAGGTAGTTGCCTTCATCACTGTTCACCAGGATAAAATGGATCTGGTAGTAACGACCCAGATCCGGCAGGAATATTTCCTGGGCGCGCTCCTGGTTGGTGCTGATCGCATCGAGGCAGGCCTCCTGCGGCCCGTCTCCTTTTGGGAAAACCTCAAAATAAGGGTGGCCGATGATCTCTTCCAAAGGCAACCCGGCGACCTCTACATAGGCCTTATTACAGCGGATGACCCGGAATTGCGCATCATGAAGAAAGACCAGATCGGAGATGGAATCGAAGGTATTCTCCCATTCCTTCTTGGCCTGGGCCACGGCGTGCCGGGCATGGTCTAGACGGAGGATCGGCAGGCGGACACTTTCGAAGAACATCCCGCGGTAGAGGAGCAGATAGGCCAACGCCTTGTTGACATGGCCCAGCATGTCAAGTTGCCGGGGGGAGATGGTACTGAGGATGAAACACAGCTCTTCGCCAATGAGCAGGATCAGGGCCGGGGCAAGCAGCTTCATGCCTGACCCGGCCGACAGGGGCCACCTGAAGGCGAGAGCGGCAAGAGCGGCGAGGTGAAGACTGATCACCAGCTGGCCGGCATGCATTTTAAAGGCGGCAAGGGTCTGCTCCGTGCCGAAAAGGGCTGGGAACCACCTGGGCTGCATGAGGGACAGCACACCCCAGGTCAGGGCATATCCGAGACTGGCACAAAGCAGCCGGCTGCGCGGCGGGGAGTTGCCCGCCGTCCCGGCCAGAAGGGCATAGACGAGCAGGGCCGCCGCCGCAAGCAGGCGGGCGGAAATCCTGATGAGCGCTCCTTTCTCCGGGGTGTTGGGAGTAAAAAAATCCGGCATGCCAGGATAGGAGAGCAGATGGAGGAAATCGAGCAGCCCCACGGCAAGAAAGGCGGCGGCCAGGATAATCGGCGCCGCCCGCCGCTGTTTGTCCGGGATATGGAAGCCGGTGGAGAAGATCAGCACGGAGACCAGGGCAGCGAACATCTCCACCGCAAGGTTGAAGGAGGCCGACGAGAAGCCCAATTCCGGCAACGTGATCTCCGGAAGTTCGACAAGACCGACCCAGACAAAAAACGGGATCAGCAGCGTTGCCAGGGCCATGGCCCGGAGCAGACTGGCGAGCCGGGCGTCCTCCGGCGCCTGTGCCTGGTGAGCCGCGGAGTTCATCGGGCATGGCTCCCGCAGGTCAAGGCGGATTCGCCTGATTGTCGAGCGGCGCTGCACCCCATGGCTGGTGATGTAAACTCAGCTTTATGCATTTTTTTTTCCTTATTCGTCAATTGGAGGGGCATGGTAAAACAGCGCGGGGCAGAGCGCCAGACCCTGGGAAATTCGGAAATCCCTTGTCCCGGCCGGTCCCCTTTCGTGCTTCCGGAACCGTGATCCCCATTGCAGTCACCAGTTCTGCCACCGAAACCTCCATTTCCATGGCCATGCTGTTCAGATGCTGGGCCGCGGCCGCCGATTCTTCGGCATTGACGGCATTGCGCTGCACCACGGTATCCATCTCGTTCATGGCCTGGTTGAGCTGGAGAAGCCCCTGGGCCTGCTCACCGGAGGCAACCGCAATCTCGCCCACCAGGGCTGCTGCCTTGGCGGTGCTTGCGGACACTTCAGCAAAGGCATCGCTGGTGATGGTTACCAGACCCGCGCCCTCCCCGATTTTCTTCACGGTCTCGTCGATCAAGTCGGAGGTATTTCGTGCCGCTTCGGCGGTCCGCATGGCCAGATTGCGGACCTCATCGGCCACCACTGCGAAGCCCGCGCCGGACTCCCCGGCACGGGCCGCCTCCACCGCGGCATTCAAAGCCAGCAGGTTGGTCTGAAAGGCGATGCCGTCGATGGTCTTGATGATCTTCGAGGTTTCCGCGCTGGCCTTGATGATGACCTGCATGGAGCCGGTGAGCGCGGTCATGGATTCCGCAGCCCGGCCAACTACAACGCTGGTTTCCCGCATCAGGGCATCGGCCTGACCGGCATTGTCGGCATTTTGTTTCGTCATGGAGGATATCTCTTCCAGGGAGGCCGCGGTTTCTTCCGCGGAGGCCGCCTGTTCGGTAGCTCCCTCCGCCAGGGTATGGCCGCCACTTGCCACCACGGTGGAGGAGGCGGCAACCCGATTGGAAACGCCGGTCATGCGGCCGCAGAACTGGCCGACCACCCTAGAAACCCCTCGGGTAGTGAGAAGGCCGAGGGCCAGACTCAATATCCCCGCGCAGACGATGGCGAGATCAATCAGACGGGAACGGTTACTGAGGATGGCATTGGACGCACCCCGGCGAAGCTCGACCTCTTTTTGCAGCCCGTCCCGAAGTTGCCTGAGCAAGGGCTGCACCTCGGCCAGAGCCGGGGCGGTCTGTTCGCTGAAGATTGCCGCGGCCCGTGATCTGTCCTCCTGCTTGATGGCCGTTGCCGACTGGTGCAGCCTGCGGTGCGGCTCTTCCATCTTCTGAATCAGGGTGACGAGTTCCGGGAAGCGCTCTCCGAGCTGCCTGGCGCCGTCCCCGTAGTACCATTTCCCGAAACCGCATTTGTGGTGATCGGATTCCACCGTCAATTTGGGAGCATGCTCATCGCCGACGAAGTCGCGAACCTTAGCGACCCACAGAAGATGGTCCACCTCCCGTTGGGTCAGTTCCGTGGTCATCGCCATGTCCCCGGCGGTTTCATCCCCTTGCCGGAGCATCCCCAGCACCGTGAAATGGCAAAGAAGCGCCACCGAAACCAATGCCAGAACAATAAGACCGAATCCGCCCATGAGCCTTTGCCGTACGTTCATTTTTCCCTCTATAATTGGATTGCCTGCATTGAAAGCGCCTTTTCGGGACCAATTCCGCGGGAATGCTCAACTGCCGCATAGGATGCAGGCAGGTGCCTAATGCGCTGAAAACCCAATAAAAACTAACATCGTTGAGAGTATTGATTGATTAAAATTGCGATAATATCCTGTTATGATCAACTGCCGGCATGGGATACCTGGCACGTCCGTGCCAGCAACCGCGCCACAACCGCCGCCACATCGCTGAACCCTCTGCTGAAAAATCCGACGAAACGCGGGCGGAGCCGATGCCCCATCCGGACGGTTTCTCCGCTGTCATCGGGAAGAACCAGAACCAGGGGGGTTTCCATAAACCGCTCCCGCAAAGAGAACATGCGGGCAAGTTCCTCCCGGTCGACGACCAGGACAACCATCACAACCTCACCTGTTCCGGCCTCGACCAGCATCGCCTCACAACGGGAAAAGCCGGCGCAGGTTTCCACCTTTGCGGCCGGAGCCAGCGAGTGGATGGCCTCCACCAGGCTCAACACTGATATTTCCTCACTGCCATAGACAATAACTTGCATGGCGGCCTCTCCCGTTTAAATGTAGGGGCAAGCATGCCGTACCTTTATAACTGCATGCTGTTCCCCTACGATTAAGCAAAGGATGTGCCAGGGAACGCCAAGAAGAAGGCAAAACCTGAGAACAACAAAAAAGGTCGATAAAACGAGGAATAAGGTACCGGTAAAATGTCGGCTTGAGAAAATGAGCAGGATGAAGAGGGAAGAAATCGCGCCAGATGCGTAAGCTTTTCGCATTACACGCGACAATTTTGTCGTAGTTGTAATCTCTGAAAAGTATTAGAAATTGATGCCGTGTTTCTGGAGCAGCCGGTAGAGCTGGGAGCGGGAAAGCCCGGCGACTTCGGCGGCTTTCATGATGTCGCCTGCCGCCTGGCGGAGCAGTTCGACAAGGTACCCCCGCTCCGCCCGCCCAATCGCCTCTTCCCGAACCTGCTGGAGTCGGGGCAGGGAAAAGCCTCCCCCCGGACCGGCCTGGCCCGGCGTCGCCCCGCCCGGGGATGACGGCGCGGAATCGGAGCTCCCGAGTCTGGCCGCCACCCGAAGATCGGCGGGCAGGTGTACGGCAAAAAGGGTCGATTCGTTGCGGCCGTTGGCAAAGGCGGTATCCACCGCATTGAAGAGCTCCCGCACATTGCCGGGCCACTCGTACTGGGAAAGCACCTCCAGCAGGCTCGGGCAGATCTCCTTCATGGCCAGCCGTTGCCGTTTGCAGAGCTTGCGCAGGCGGGCGGCGACCAGGTCGGGAATGTCTTCCCGCCGTTTTCTAAGGGGAGGCAGATCCAGACTGAAGCCGCGGAGACGGAAGAGAAGATCCTCCCGGAACTTCCCCTCAGCCACCAGCTGTGCCAGATCCCGGTTGCTGGCGGCCACCAGCCGGAAATCACTCTCCTGCTCCCGGGCGCCGCCCACCGGCCGGAACCGGAATTCCTGAAGAACCCGGAGAAAGGCCTTCTGGATATCCAGGGGCAGCTCGCCCACCTCGTCAAGAAAAAGGGTGCCCTGGTGGGCCTGGCGGACCAGTCCTTCCCTGGACTGATCCGCTCCGGTAAAAGCGCCCTTCTCGTGGCCGAAAAGAACGCTCTCCACCAGGGTCGGAGGCAGGGCGGCGCAATCGACGATTACGAAATTGCCCATGGCGCGGGCGCTGTTTTCGTGGATGGCGCGGGCAAAAAGCTCCTTGCCGGTGCCGGTCTCGCCGGAGATCAGCACTGCGGCGTCGGTCTCGGCCGCCCTGGCCACCTGGTCCAGGCAACGGTTGATGGCCGGGCTGCTGCCGATGATATCCCCCCGCTTGAGAGGTGACGGCGCCTTGCGCAGAGACCTCTGCTCCCGGTATTGCAGGGCGCGGCTCAGGGGAAGCAAAATCTGCTGCACCGAAAGAGGCTTGGCCACGTAATCCCAGGCCCCGCTGCGGATGGCCAGTTCCGCACCATCGGCGTTTCCCTCGCCGGTGATGATCACCACCTCCGGGGATGCGGCTGACTCCCGGATGGCTGCCACCTCCTGAAGCCCGTCGCCGTCAGGCAGGTTCACATCCAGAAAGACGAGATCATAAGGGGTCGCAGCCAGCAGCTTCTTGCCGTCCCTCAGACTTAGGGCATGGTCCGTTTCGTAACCCCGGGAACAAAACAGGGTCGCCATGCTTTCGCAGATCATGGGGTCGTCATCGATTACCAGGATTCTGGCCATTTCATGATCTCCAAATCTCTTACTCTTTATCCAGCGCCTTGCGGATGACCGGGACAATTTCCTCCATCCCGAAAGGTTTGGCGACCAAGGCTGCGATTCCCAGGTTCTTTACCGTTTCCTCGTCAATTTTTCCACTGAAACCGGTGCAGAGAATAACCGGCAGCTCCGGCCGCAACCGCAGCATCTCCTCCGCCATGGCCGAGCCGTTAATCCCCGGCATGGCCTGATCCGTGATCACCAGATCAAAACGGGAAGGATCGGCCCGAAAGGCCGCCAAGGCATCAAGGCTGTCTGTTTTCGTGGTCAGCCGGTAGCCGAGCCGGGATAGCGCCGGCGCCACCGCCGCCGCCACCGCCGGATCATCGTCCACGAGGAGAATCCGTTCCCACCCGCCTGGTAAAGGCTGGCTGTAATCAAGGAGAGTGGCAGCTTCCCCGGCAACCACCGGCAAAAATATCTCGAAATCCGTACCCTTGCCTGGTTCACTTTTAACCGTAATCGCGCCGCCGTGTTTTTCTACCAGGCCATGCACCACGGCAAGCCCCATCCCGGTGCCCTCCCCTTTGCCCTTGGTGGTAAAATAGGGTTCGAATATTCTGGGCAGTATCTCCGGGGGGATGCCGACGCCCGTGTCGCTGACCACCATCTTCAAATATTTTTTCCCCAAAGGCAAGCCGGGAGGGGGAAGCCAGCCTTCCTCGTCCTGCGCGTCCAGAGTAATTAAGATTTTGCCGCCTTTTTCATGCATGGCCTGGGCCGCGTTGATGGTCAGGTTCATAATCACCTGCAGCATCTGGGTAGGATCGGCCCGCACCAGGTCACGGCCGGTAAATATTTTGCTCTCCAGCTCAATGTGCAGGGGAACGGTGGAGCGGAGAAATTTCAGCCCTTCCTTGATGACCGGCCCCATTTTCAGGGGCTGCGGCTCGTATTTCCCCTTGCGGCTGAAATCGAGAATCTGGCGGACCAGATCCCTGGCGCGCTCCGCCGCTTTCTGCACCTGTTCCAGGCTGTGATGGGCGGAAGTGCCGGCAGGAGTATCGATCAGCACCATCTGGGTATGCATCATGATGGGGGTAAGGATGTTGTTGAAATCATGGGCGATGCCGCCGGCCAGCACTCCGACGGCCTCCAACTTCCGGGCCTGGATAATCTGCTCCTCCAGGGATTTGCGTTCGGTGATATCCTGGACAGTTCCGGACATGCGCAAGGGCTGCCCTGCCTCATCCCGGATAATCTCGGCCTGTTCCCGCACCCAGCGCAGCCCGCCGCAAGGCCGCCGGAGCCGATGCTCGATGTCGTAGGGCCGATTCCCGTCCAGAGCTTCCTGTACCGCCTGCTCCACCATTGGCCGGTCATCGGGATGAACGTAACCGAGAAAGGCCTCGTAGCTGGCGGCAAATTCCTGCGGGGCAACCCCGAAAATCCGGTAAATCTCGTCCGACCAGACCAGGGTCTTGTTGAGGATATCCCAATCCCAATTACCGATATGGGCTATCCGCTGGGCGTTTTCCAGCCGGGTCGTATTCTGTTCGAGCTGCAGTTCGGTCTGGGCCCTTGCCAGGGCAACGGCGATGATGTCGGCCACCACCGCAAGCAGGGCGATCTGGTCGTTACTCCAGATCATATTTTTTTTGACTGCGTCCAGCCCTAAAAAGCCGAGCAGGCGGCCATCTCCCACCAGGGGAAGACAGAGGAGAGACTTGATCTCCTGCCGGGCAAACTCCGTCTTTTCCGCCACCGCCTCCGGTGGCAGGATAGCCAATGTCGGCACATGCACCACTTCCTGCATGAGAATCTTTCTGGAAAACCAGGGGAAGGCGGAGAGGGGCACATCCTGAATCGCCTCCCTCTGCGAGGAAATGCCTTCAGCGCAGTATTCGTGGGTGTTGCTCATGGTGTGGCGGTAATCGGCAAAGAGAAAAACATAGCTCCGGTCCGCCTGAAAAAATTCGGCGCAGAGGGCAAGGGCATGGTTGACGGCGAGATCGGTTCTTTCCCGAGAGGTGGTGACGAAATCGGCGGAAAGATCTGCCACCAGTTTTTGAAAGCTGAGCTGAAAGCGCAGTGCTTCCTCGGCCCGCTTCCGCGCGGTGATGTCGCGCATGATGTGCAGGAAATGAACATCACCTGCTGCCTCATACCTGACAGGGATACAACGGATATTATAGATTACGCCCGCGTCGGCCGGCAGCAAATCCGCTTCTCTTTCCTCGCCAAAAGCCAATACCTCCCGACATTCGGGGTGCGGGCCGTCGCTCCGGGGCAGCACTTCATAATACGGGCGACCGATGATCCGGTGGAAAGGCAGGCCGGCAGCTCCGGCGTATGCCTGGTTGCACAGGGTGATCCGGAAGTCCGTGTCGTGGATGAAGATGGGGTCGGTAATGGCGTCAAAGGTTTGCCGCCAGTCCTGCCTGCCATATTCGATTAACCGCAAGGCTTCTTCCAGGCGGATATACGGCTGACGCACCCCTTCGATAAATATGGCCCGGTAGATCAGCAGATAGGCAAAAAGCTTGTAGACATGGCCCAAAAGGTTAAGGGTGTCGTTCACCTCCACATACAGGGTGAAAAACAGTTCGCTGGCAATGAGCAGCAGCAGAGCCGGGGCGAGAAAGGATAACCAGGCCCGGGAATAACGAGGGCGGCGGCCTGCCAGCACAGCCAGAGTCGCGGCATGTAGCAAAATGACCAGCCACTCCATGCCGATTTTGAACGGGGTCAGCCCCTGGCCCGGCACAAAGGTGGCCGGCACCCACTCAGGATGAAAAACCCCCCCATACCCGCAAAAAAACGTGTAGGCAAGGCTACCGCTCAAGAACAGATAACGCGAGGGCGCCTTTACCGGCTGGATAACCTGAAGCAGTGCCCAGGCAAGCAGGGCTCCGGCGGCGAGCAGACGGGCGGCCAGCCAGAGGGTAGTAGCCTTGTGCGCCGTATTGACGGTGAAAAAATCCGGCATGCCGGGGTGGGACATCAAATGGAGAAAATCAAGCAAGGCCACGCCGAGAAAGGCGCTGGCCAGCACAAACAGGGCGGTGGGCCGTTTTTTTTCCAGAAGATGAAAACCGGTAGCAAAGACGAGGATGGCCACCGCCACGGTGAAGATTTCAACCGCACTGTGAAAAGCTGAGTAAAAACGAAAGGGGGGAATGTCCGGGACAGCCAGCAGCCCGGTCCCGACCAGAAAAGGCAGGCCCAGAAGAAAGAACAGAGTCATGGCCGCCAGGGACTGCGGCAAGGCAGGAGGCCTCTTTATGGGGAGAGAAGAAAAAAACAAAACAATTCACCAGATTTGGCAACAAAAACGATAAACCGGAAGCACCGCTCATTCCAGACGGCAGCCAGATTACCACGGATATAGCATGCTAAGAAAAAATTATCACTCGCTAATCCGCGACAAATTAGCGCAGCACGAAAAGGTCTTTTTCACCCCTGCGTTCCGGATCAGCAGATTCTCGGCAGCTGCTCGCCCACCGGCATGTCCACGATGCGGGTGGCGCCAAACGCGGTGCGCATGGCCACCAGCCCTGGGTTTTCCGCCACAACCTCGCCGATGATCGCCGCCTCCCGGCCCAGGGGGTGGCGCCGCATCCCGGCCAGCACTTTGGCCGCGGCCTCCGCCGGGACGGCGGCCACCAGCTTGCCCTCGTTGGCGACATACAGCGGATCGATCCCCAGCACGTCGCAGGCCCCGCGCACCTCCGGCCGGACCGGAATGGCCGCCTCGTCAAGTAGAATGCCGATCCGGGAAGAAGCGGCAAACTCGTTGAGCGTGGTGGCAAGCCCGCCCCGGGTTGGGTCGCGCAGGGCGTGAAGATCGCGGGTCACCTCCAGCATCGCCTCGACCAGCCCGTTCAGGGGGGCGGTGTCGCTTGTAACCCGGGACTGAAAGGAAAGCCCCTCCCGGCTGGTCAGGATCGCCATACCGTGATCGGCAATGGTTCCCGAAACAATGAGCCGGTCTCCCGGCCTGAGGTTGGCGGCGGAGATGTTCACCCCCTCCGGGACCCGGCCCACCCCGGTGGTGGTAATGAAGAGCTTGTCGCAGCAGCCCCGGTTGACCACCTTGGTGTCCCCGGTCACGATCTGCACCCCGGCGGCTCTAGCCGCCTTTTCCATGGAGAGCAACACCCGGTGCAGGGTAGCCAAGGGCAGCCCCTCTTCCAGGATAAAGGCAGCGGCTAGATAGAGCGGGGTAGCGCCGCTCATGCAGACATCGTTCACCGTCCCGTTGATCGCCAGATCGCCGATGTCGCCGCCGGGGAAAAAAAGAGGATCAACGACAAAGGAGTCGGTGGACAGGGCCAAACGGCCTGAAGAAAAATCAAGCACCGCCTGATCCTCCAGCCGGTTCAGGGTTTCATTGGCAAAGCGGGGGAGAAAAAACCGGCTGACCAGCTCGGCGGAGAGCCGCCCGCCGCTGCCGTGCGCCAACTGAATGGTCTCGTAGTCCATGATGGGCAGGGGGCAGGTGAAATCTTCCGGCTTCAGCTTAGACATGGCGCGGTTCCGTGATTAACTCGATGATATTTGTAGTAAGCGGCGCAAGCGCCCTCGCCGGAGACCATGGTCGCCCCAAGGGGATGCTCCGGGGTGCATTCCCGGCCAAAGGCCGGACAGCCATCCGGTTTAAGGATACCCTGCAACACGCTGCCGCTCCTGCACTGTGTCGACTCTCGCACCTTGAGGGTAGTAACGGCAAACTTCCGCTCGGCGTCATAGGCGGCGAGATGCTCCCTGATTACCAGGCCGCTGGCAGGCAAGACCCCGATCCCCCGCCAGGGGCGGTCGCGTACCTCAAACACCTCCGCCAAGACCTTTTGCGCCGCCGGATTGCCCTCCCGGCTCACCGAGCGACCGTACTGGTTTTCCACCGCATACCGTCCTGCTTCAAGCTGGCGGAGGACCATGAGCAGCCCGGAGAGGATGTCGACGGGCTCAAAACCGGTGACCACGATGGGCACCCCAAATTCCTCGGCCAGCGGCTCGTATTCCCGCCAGCCCATGACGGTGCAGACATGCCCCGGCGCCAGATAGCCCTGCACCCGGTTGGAGGGCGAGGAGAGCAAGGCCCGGATGGCGGGCGGCACCAGAACATGGCTGGCCAGCAGGCTGAAATTCGTCAGCCCCTCGCGCCTGGCCTGAAGCAATGCCATACCGTTGCCCGGCGCCGTTGTCTCAAAGCCCACTGCCAGGAAGACCACCTCCCGCTCCGGGTTCTGCCGGGCCAGGGCCACGGCTTCCAGCGGCGAATAGACCATGCGCACATCGGCCCCTGCGGATTTCGCCATGAACAGGCTGGAAACGCTGCCCGGCACCCGGAGCATGTCGCCGAAGCTGGCAAAAATCACCTCGGGCCGGGCGGCGATGGCCACCGCCCGGTCGATGGTCTCCACCGGGGTCACGCAAACAGGGCAACCCGGCCCATGCACCAATTCCACCTGGGCGGGGAGCAGTTGATCCAGCCCGTTTTTCATGATCGCATGGGTGTGCCCCCCACAGATCTCCATGACCACCCAGGGACGGGTCACGGTCTGGCGGATTTCCTCAAGCAGACGGGCCGCTAAGCCCGGATCGCGGTATTCATCAACAAATTTCATGGATTGTTCCGGGTGTTCTTTCAAATAACATTAATTATAACTGAGCCTCTTGCCAAATGACGAACAAATTCAAAAACCGTCATTCCCGCGTAGGAGCAGGTGCGAGTACTGACCCCTACCGGGCCGCTGGCTTCATGATTACTCCGACGATGGCCCCGGCCGTAATTGCTTCGATCCAGGTTCCAACAAACCAGCTCCAGGCGAGGGTCAACGGAATGGGCATATAGCTGTATGAGCCGAAGCCCATTGAAATGCCGGTAGCCAGGCCGAAAAGCGCTCCGTACAAAAGGCCAGACGCCAGCGATTTTTCCCCGACGAGAAACCCATAGATCAGCACAAAACAAACAGCGAAGACCAGCGTAACGAAATAGAGCAGCGGCATGTTCATCTGGTCCATCGGTCGCCAGAGGTTGGCGGTCGCCTCATAGGTGGCCTGTAGAAACAAGCCGTGCAGGATAAAATCCAGAATC
Organism: Desulfurivibrionaceae bacterium; assembly: GCA_041675585.1. Classification (GTDB taxonomy): domain Bacteria; phylum Desulfobacterota; class Desulfobulbia; order Desulfobulbales; family Desulfurivibrionaceae; genus Thiovibrio. The sequence continues at coordinate 2,368 of JBAYTO010000010.1, read as the reverse complement.
GACCACACGGCAAACACCGTTACCACAGCCCATATTGTCCGTTTTGTCATTGATTTTGTTCCTTTTCAGTTTAGAGCTCAACGCGAAGCTCAGACGCGCCGCTTTTTTGGCGTCTCCTGAAGCGCTGCGTATGCCTATAGCCGCATCATCGGCAGTGGACTCAAAGGATGTGTCTTGAGCCGCTGCATGGTTAACTCAATAAGCCGTTTATAAAACCCTGCGCTTGGAAACTCTGTCCGTATCTCCGCTATTTGGGCGGAAGGTAACCCGTACTTTAGCCTGCCTCCCGATACATCAATCCAGTCTGCCTTGCGGAAAGGCTCCACCAGCCAGTTTGGATGAGGTCTGTATTTTCTGAGCTTGTGGTGTTGCTCAATCATGGCCTCGATTTCCTCGCTCCATGCGCCTAGGTTCGTTTTGAGGAGATAATCTCTGGCAAGCTGCTTGGAAGGCCCGAGGTAGTCGAAGGTGTTGTTTGCCCAAATACCTAAGTCATGGAATGCTACTGCAATCGAAATCTTGTTTATGGTCTCCGTGCTTTCATCACAGAACGCGAGGCAGAAGTTCAGGACGCGATAGCAGTGATTATTATAGGCGGTGAAATCACCACCAAGCGACATTCGCCAGCTTTCAAGGATGCCATCAACGATTGGGGCTTGGTTGTTTATCTTCATAAGAACCTCAATGGGATATCCTATATCCCCACTTGCCCTCCCAGGCTTGGTTACGAGAGGATTGCGCCACTTTCCTGCCAGCCACTCACCTGTATTCCTTTGTGATGATAGGGGGCGTCGGTCCCGCCGTGGATCAGAATCGGAGAAAGAGCGCTGTCGCCCGCAAGGGACAACCATCTGTCCAACCCGCTGAAAAAATCCCGATTCACGGTTTTGCCGGACTTGATCTCGATGGGCATCAGCATTGCGCCATGTTCGACGATAATATCCACTTCGTTACCATTGCTGTCCCGCCAGAAATAGAGATTGCGCGGTTCGGCCCGGTTGCATTGCGATTTTACCAGCTCGGCAATAACGAAGTTCTCGAAGATATTCCCCCGCAGCGGGTGAGTTTCCATCTGATCCAAGGTTCTAATGCCAAGCAGCCATGAAACGAGCCCCGTGTCGTAGAAGTAGAGCTTAGGCATTTTTACCAGCCGTTTGTTGAAGCTGGCGTGGTGTGGACGAAGCAAAAAAACCAGGAAACTTGCCTCAAGCACCGAGATCCAGGCCTTGGCGGTGTTGTGGGTAATGCCGCATTCCGTGGCAAGGGAGGAGAGATTGAGAAGTTGCCCGGTCCTGCCGGCGCAGAGTCGCACGAAGCGCTGGAATGAGTCAAGATCCTGAACTTTGAGTTGTTGCCGTACATCCCGTTCAACATAGGCGCTCATGTAAGCGGCAAACCAGGCAGCCGGCGCCACCTCGCAGTCGTAAAGCGGGGGATAGCAGCCGGTGAGAAGCATGACGTCGGCATTCGTGGCCAGTTTACCGGCCCGGCTCAACTCGGGAAGCGAAAACGGCAGCAGTTCGACAAAGGCTCTCCGGCCCGCCAGGGATTGGCTTATGCCGGACATCAGCCCGAATTGCTGGGAGCCGGTCAGGATAAAGAGACCCATCCTGCCATCGGCATCAACGATGGTTTGCAGGTAAGAGAGAAGTTCCGGGCAGCGCTGAACCTCGTCGAGTACCCCGCCATCGGGAAAACGTTCAAGAAACGAACGGGGATCGTCCTGAGCGGCCCGGCGAATATCGGGGTCTTCCAGTGAGGCATAAGGGCGGTCGGCAAAGATAGCCTTGGCAAGGGTCGTTTTGCCGGATTGACGCGGCCCGGTCAAGGTGATGACCGGAAAGCCGCGCAACAGGGTACGAATGGTCTGCTCACTATCCCGTGGAATCATACCATAACTTATCTATATTTATGTAATTTGTCAAAGCTTTTTACAGTTTGCATAAAATATTACGAGATATGGGGATGACCCGGATTTCTCGATTGATGAGGTGGCAGGCGTTTTTTCCAGCAGGAAGCGGGATCATAGCTCGCATTGGTGCAAATTGTAATTTCAAATATCAATTCGTGCCAATGCGGTCGGCAGCTTTTATCTTGCCTAATAATAAAATTGGGAAGTGTCCCTAATTCCCCCCTTTGAGCGTGGATGTCAGCCCAGCCACCGGCATACTCGAAGAGTACCCGGTCAGCAGTTACGGCGATGTATTGCAGACCAGGAACCTCCGACCGAACGTACTGATTCAGGTCGCTTGTCGTGTTGTCCTTTGCAAGAACGTCATCAATCATTGTTGGCTCCCTGCAACATGGCAACGAACGAGATCAGCAGCAGCTTTGGAATTCGCATGGTCGTCGAGCTTGCGGGCTAACG
>JBAYTO010000009.1:0-87364 GCA_041675585.1 Desulfurivibrionaceae bacterium | reverse complement strand
GGTGTTGGCTGGTACCACACTCTTAACAGGAGGTTTCTCTTTTGGTAAGCTGATAAGATATTTTTTTATCCTTTACAATCCCCAGCTCAACCTTTTGTTATTATTGTATATAACGCCCTTAAGATTTAAATATTTTAAAGCGATCTCCGTCACCTGAGCCGACACTGATTTTGTAGTTCAGGCATTGCGAGATTGCATGCGTATTCCAGTGGTGATGTGGTGTAGCGTATCTTTTTGCAACCGAAAATTCAGGCTAGGCGCTTACGCCATTTATTGGGATTCCTTGCCGTGTGGAAGATGGCGAAAACAGTGACCCTTGCACCGTCGTATTCGTAAAAGACGACATAGGGGAAGCGCCGCACCAAGGCACGGCGGTATTCTTCGTGAACCACAGGGCATTGTTCGGGCATGCGGCAGATCGCTTGCAGGCAGGCATCCACACAACTGAGAAACTCTTCGCCCAGACCAAGGCGCTGATCATCATACCAACTGTAAGCCTCGCTAATATCCTGATGGGCTTCTGCTACCAGTATCAGATCAGCAACCATATTGGCTTCGCACCCTTAACTTCACCTCGCTCCACGAAAGCCCCGAAGCGGGGTTAGCTAAAAGATTCGCCTTACGGCGGGCCAATTCCGTTTTTTGCCAATCGTGGACAGGTACATCCGCGGAAGATGCCGCAAGATCATCCCAGAGGTCTTCCACCAGTTGTAGTTTCTCCGACGGGCTCAAATCGAATACTGTAAGAGCATTTGGGCTCATTTCGGTCTCCTTTTTTCCCGATGTTGCCGTAGCTTGTCGGCACGTTTGTCAATTCGATAAACCGAGTTCAGGTTATACCGGCCGGTATATCTTGGCAACCTGTAAAAACAGACAGGACTTAGAAAACTCACTCTCCGCAGCCATGAGTTTCAGTCGGTGACAATTTGTAACCGACTGACTTATTCCATTCTCAAGGGACACGCTGGAGACAGACTTTCTGCCTGTCTTGGTATTAAATGGCGGAACTGGATACAAGGGAAAGATCATGCCCCTTCCCTGCTGCCCACCACCAAGCGGGGTCTTGAAAAACAGCTTTTTTTGTTGAGCTTCTTGCAAAATGAGACCGTGGCAACTTCATCAACAATCGGGCTTCTTACTGTTTTGGCGCACCCGACAAAAGGTGGGGCAGCCCCGGTAAAAGGGGCGGCAGCGCAAAAGCTTTTCCCATGCCAACCGGCAGGGACTGTGCTATGATGCGCACCTATGAAAATCGCCCTCATCCAATACAATCCGGTTATCGGCGACTTTAACCGCAATATTGCCGCGATCACTGGCTGGCTGGGCAAAGCCAGGGCTGCGGGCTGCCGGCTGGCGGTGTTGCCGGAACTGGCCCTCAGCGGCTACCCGCCCCAGGATCTCCTGGAGCGGCCGGCCTTTCTCGACGACCAGGACCGGGCCTTTGCCCGGCTCAGGGAAGAGACCCGCGCCCTCGACCTCGGGGTGATCTGCGGCCTGGTCACCCGCAATCCCAATCCCATTGGCAAACCCCTCTATAACAGCGCGGTGCTCTTTGCCGAAGGCGAGGTGCTGTTCACCACCCACAAACAGCTGCTCCCCACCTACGATGTCTTTGACGAGGCCCGTTACTTCGAACCGGGCTTTGCCAACGGAACCTGCCGCTATCAGGGGCTGCACCTGGGGCTCACCATCTGCGAGGATATCTGGAACGACAAAAGCCTGTTCCCCACGCCCCTCTATGCCACCGAACCGGTGGCCGCCATGCTGGCCCAGGCCGACACCCCGGTGGACCTGCTGATCAACCTGGCGGCCTCGCCCTTCAATATCGGCAAGGGGGCGATCCGGCAGAAGATCTTCGCCAACCTCTGCCGCTGCCATCGTTTGCCTTTTATCTACGTCAACCAGGTGGGCGGCCAGGATTCCCTGATTTTTGACGGCGACAGTCTGGCCCTTGATGCCGACGGGGCGGTGGTGGCCCGGGCCGCCAGGTTTGCCGAAGACCTGGTGGTGGTGGACACCGCCACCTGGCAGGGGGAGAGCCACGCGGCACCCGCCGACCCGGAACAGGAAACCGCTGAGGTCTGCGAGGCCCTGGTGCTGGGCACCCGCGACTATGTGCGAAAATGCGGCTTCAGCCGGGTGGTGATCGGTCTGTCCGGCGGGGTGGATTCGGCCCTGACCGCGGCCATTGCCGCGCAGGCCCTGGGGCCGGAAAACGTGCTGGGAGTGGCCCTGCCCTCACCATATTCCTCCCCGGCCAGTTTGGAGGATGCCGAGCAGCTGGCAAAAAACCTGGGGATCGAATTCAGCGTTCTGCCCATCACCACCCTTTTCGAGACCTTTCTTAGCGCCCTGGCCCCTGTTTTTGCCGGGGCTGCGCCCGATGTCACCGAACAGAACATCCAGGCCCGCATCCGGGGCAACCTCTTGATGGCCATCGCCAACAAGCAGGGGCGGCTGCTGCTCTCCACCGGCAACAAGAGCGAAAACGCCGTGGGCTACTGCACCCTGTACGGCGACATGAGCGGCGGCCTGGCGGTTATCTCCGACGTGCCCAAACAGCTGGTCTACGCCCTCTGCCGCCATCTCAACCAGAGCCGGGAGATCATCCCCTGGCGCACCATCGACAAGCCCCCCAGCGCCGAGCTGGCCCCGAACCAGAAGGACGAAGACGACCTGCCGCCCTACCCGGTGCTGGACGCGATCCTGGCCGCCTATCTGGAAGAGCATCGCTCCATCGCCGAGATCGTGGCCATGGGCTTTGCGCGACCAGTGGTGGAGGACGTGGTCCGCCGCATCCTGGCCAACGAATATAAACGCAAACAGGCCGCCTTAGGCCTCAAGGTCACGAGCAAGGCCTTCGGCCAGGGCCGCCGCTACCCAACTGCTGAGGGCTACAGGGAAGGGTTTTCATGAAATTAAAGCCCCTCAAGCCCCGCTGGCTCCTGTTTTCCCTGCTTCTGGTGGTGCTGGCCCTGGTGGTCCGCGAAAACCTTACCAAGCGGCCGGATAAGCTCTACCAGCTGGTCAACGGCCAGGTGGAGATGTGCCTTTCCTGTCACATGGAGGAAAAGCTCGATCCGGCCCATGGCCGCGAAGTGTTGGGCTGCGCCGCCTGCCATCTCGGCAACCCCCTGGCCATCGAGAAGAAAGCGGCCCATAAAGGCATCGTCAAGAATCCCGGCGATCTGCGGGTGGTGGAAAAAACCTGCGGAGTCGAGGGGTGCCACGCCCGGGATATCAAAAAGGTGAAGAACTCGCTGATGGCCACCAACCGGGGAATCCTCGCCACCCTGCTCCACTACTGGGGCGAGGCCCCGGACCAGCACGGCGATTTCTCGGTGGAGGAGCTGATCAAAACCGGCAAGACCTCCCTGGCCATCGACTACTACCGCAAGCTCTGCGCCACCTGCCATCTCTGGAAGCAGAAAGGCGATCTGGAAGGCTTCTTCGGCGAAAAAGGCGGCGGCTGCACCGCCTGCCATTACACCCGGCCCCAGGCGCCCACCGCGATCCGGCCCTGGGAAAGCTTTTTCAAGTTCGGCCAGCTCAAAAAAAAGCCGCACCCGCTGATCAACAAAAAGATCCCCATGGAAAACTGCCTCCGCTGCCATAACCGCAGCGGCAGGGTGGGCACCTCCTTCATCGGGGTCTACGAGGGGGAAAGCTACGGCACCCCCTACGAACAGGGCGGCCCCTCCAAAAAAGAGCTGCCCGGCGACCGCTTCTACCTGGATCTGCCCCCGGACATCCACCACCAGCAGGGCATGGCCTGCATCGACTGCCACACCCGCGACGAGATCATGGGCGACGGCGAGCGCTACGCCCATTACGAGCAGGCGTTGGAGATCTCCTGCCCCCTCTGCCATGTGAACCCCAAGGAGGGCAAGCCGGGCCTGACCAGAAAGAAAAAGCAGCTCAACAACCTGGCCCAGGCTCATGACGGCAGCTACCAGCTCGTCGGCAAGCTCACCGGCAAAAAGCACCCCCTCAACCCGCCCAAGAGCGGGGTCTGCGATTACCAGGGCCACAAGCGCATGAGCTGCGAGTCCTGCCATTCCAGCTGGATTCCGCAATGCTACGGCTGCCACGCCAAACGGGACATGCGGGAGACCCATCTCGACAAGCTGACCGGCAAGGAGACCGCCGGCTGGTGGGAAGAGGGCCGCTCCTATCTCCGCTTCGAAAAACCCATGCTGGCCATCTGGAAGGACAAGGTCGTCACCGTCACCCCCGGCTGCCAGGACATCGTCACCCTGATCGACAAAGAGGGCAAAGCGGCGGGCTCCTTCAACTCGCTGACCATGGCGGCCTTAAGCCCGCACACCACCCAGAAGTCAGGCCGCACCTGCGTCGACTGCCACACCTCCACCAAGACCGTGGGGTTGGGCGAGGGCACGGCCTGGAAGGAAAAGGGGGAGTGGCGCTTTGCCGGGGTGGACCAAGGGGTGCAGACCGAGGCCGGCCCCACCCCGCCCCTGGACGGCTATGTGAACATCGAGGGCAAGCCGCTGCAAAAAAGCGCCCGTCCCGACCTGCGCCCCTTCAACAAAGGCGAGCTGGCTCGCATCCTCCGGGTGGGGCAATGCCTGCCCTGCCACAAGGATTACAACGATAAGGTGTACTCCAATTATTCGCCCGAGCGGAAATGCCCGGTGTTTGACGAGGAGAGCGGGACGGCAAGGAGATAGCCACACGCCGATTTGACAAAACTTATTATTTATTTATATTCCGATAGATACAGCATCGAGTGACAAAAGAAAGCTGGCAAGCAGCTTGAAGGGAGATGCCCCAAGAACAATCCGGCAACGGCAAATGGAGGGTAAAAATGACAACCAGACAATACAAATTTTCGTGGGATCTATTGGGAGATATTGCGATCGGCCGTCCCAACCTCGGACCAAGCACAAGCCTTGAAGTGTATCGTCTTATGCAGTTTACCTTCCGGGATGTTATGGAGCAACACCTGGGGACGGAAAAAACAAATCAGATTTTTTATGAGGCAGGCAAACTGGCAGGCACCGAATTTTACAAAAAAGCCTTTTCAGCCATTACAGACTTCCACGAGTTCATAAAAAACCTTCAGAAGACATTCCGGGATATGGGAATCGGGATAGTGCGCGTTGAAGAAGCAGACCTTGAGAAAGGGTCCTTCGTTTTGACTGTTTCCGAAGACCTTGACTGTTCAGGCCTGCCCGAGCTTGGCTATGAGATATGCACCTATGATGAGGGCTTTATTGCCGGTCTTCTTGAAAGTTTTACCGGCAACCCCTTCGAGGTAAAAGAAATCGACTGCTGGTGTACCGGCGACAGAACTTGCCGGTTTACAGCTGAAGTAATTAAATAGCTAAGTAAAAGAACCCTACCCTCCCGCCCCTGGAAAACGAATGTCTCTTGCGGAAGAACTTACCATAGTTGATGAATTGTCTAAATTAGTCTTGGACGTGATGATGCTCAGCAAGCCTCCCGATGTCCCTGGCCGCTTCGCCTCCGTTGACTCCCTGCAGACTCTTCATGCGAACCTTCTTTCGTTAAGAAATTTTCTCTCCGCCGCCGCCAATGGGGACTTATCCCCGAGTGTCAATTTCAAGGGGTATATCGGCGGCACGCTCAAGATGCTGCAGGCTAACCTAAGACACATGACCTGGCAGACAAAAATGGTCGCCGCAGGAGATTTCAGCCAACGGATTGAATTCATGGGAGAGTTTGCCAATTCGTTCAATGCGATGGTAATCCAGCTTGACTTAACTTTAAAAGAAGTAATGAGGAAAGATGCCGAGCTAAAAAAATCCAACGCGGAACTGCTCAGGGAAATAACTATACGCAGACAGGCGGAGGCAGCCCTGCTGGAAAGCGAAGAAGCGTTTAGAACTATGGCGATAACTGATTCGCTCACCGGATTGTATAACAGGTGGCATTTCAATCATCTGGCAGAAACCGAGATCAGCAGGGCACTTCGGCACAAACGGCCCCTATCGGTTATAATGCTTGACATAGACTTTTTCAAACGCGTCAATGACACATACGGACATCATAATGGGGATCTGGTCCTCCAGATGATCGCAAATACCTTACAGGAACGTTTAAGATCATCCGACATCCCCGCCAGATACGGAGGGGAAGAATTTATCGTCCTGCTTCCCGATGTCACTGCGGCAAACGCCGCCACTATCGCCGAGACGCTAAGAAAGAGTATCGAAGACGCAAAAGTTCAGGGAGAAAAATGCACGATAACAATAACATCCAGCTTTGGCGTCAATGACTATCTTGAAAAAGCGAGTTCAAAATCAACCGAAAAAATCCTCTCGGAATTTATCGATAAAGCTGACCAGGCACTATATTTAGCAAAAAAATCCGGAAGAAATAAAGTGACTGTTTATAAAACAGACGAACTTTCGCTTAATTAAGATTTGTTTCAAAGGCCCAAAGCCGCAGCCCAACTCCAACTCGACACAGCCATTTTTCTTCCTGTTCTTATAACCATCGATGGCAAAGAAATAGACGATGCCTCAGTAGCGCTGATGTGCTACCGTCAAAAATTTCAGGAGTAATAGTGGAAAGACCGTTTTACACTTGGGAGGGCGATGTGCTGGTCCTCAATATCCTCGGCACTCCCAACGCCAAGAAAGATGCCATCGGCAAGGTAAAGGGCCATCAACTCTGCGTCAGTGTCAAGGCTGTACCGCGGGGTGGAAAGGCGACGGACTACATGGTGCGCTTTCTGGCAGAGGAATTCGGGGTTTTGGTGCGGGATATTGAGGTGGTGACCGGCAGAATGAACGTCAATAAGGTGCTGAGGATCAAGTCTCCCCAACGGCTGCCTGGGGTTATCGGGCAGCAGAGGTTATTTTAATAAGGGCCGAAGAGCTCACCCGATTTTTACCCGTTTTCGGGAAGTCGGCTAACCATAAACAAACGGCCCAACCTCAACCCGATAAGGCATAACCACCCATCATGAACTACTTTCACAACAAAATCGCCATCGTCACCGGCGGGGCCTCGGGGCTTGGCCGCTCCCTGTGCGAGGAACTTGGCCGCCGGGGGGCCACGGTGGTCTGCGTGGACATCGACCAGGAAGGCGCCGAAGCGGTGGCCGCAGGAATCAACCAAGCCGGCGGCAAGGCGATTTTCGGCTACCTGGATGTCTCCCTTTACGAAAACGCCCAGCGGATCGTCACCGACATCGTCAACAAATACGGACGGATCGACCTGCTCTTCAACAACGCCGGCGCCGCCATTCATGGAGAAACCCGCGATCTCACCATTGAACACTGGCGCCATGTTCTCGATGTGAACCTCTGGGGGGTTATCTACGGCGCGGTCCCGGCCTATGCGGTCATGGCCCGCCAGGGGTACGGGCAGATCGTCAACATCGGTTCGCTGGCCGGCCTCATCCCGGTGCCCAAGGAGATCCCCTACTGCACCAGCAAATGGGCGGTGGTCGGCTTTTCCCATTCCCTGCGGGCGGAGGGCGCCGACCTCGGGGTCAAGGTTAATCTGGTCTGCCCCGGCCTCATGGTCACGCCCCTGCACGACAAAGTCGCGGTAATCCATGCGGACAAGGCCAAGCTCCTCCAGCCCAAGGGGATCAAAACCCTCACCCCAGCGGTCGCGGCCCGCACCATCCTGCGCGGGGTGGAGCGCAACCGGGCGATCATCGTCTTTCCCTTTTACGCCAAGCTGCTCTGGTGGCTCTACCGCCTTCACCCCAGCTTCTTTGACCTGCTCTCCCGCAAGATTATCCGAGATTTCCGCAAAATCCGCACCGCGTAAGCCAGGCCTTCCTGCGGGCGGTGGTGGTGGCCCCGTCCAGCCATCACTTGTCAGTTTTTTGGGAACCAATCACGGGGTAAGCTCACAAAAATCAAATAACCACGGGGCAAGCGGCCACAGGGTGCCGCAAGATGTGGTACCATGTGACCGCTTACGTTTTTTTGGCGATGTACACCACATGCCGTCGCCCACCCCGACCCGGGCGCTGACGCACCACCGAGAACCCGGCCGCCTGCAGCCGTTTTTCAAAGGCGGCATCCGGATCCTCGGACCAGACGGCAAACACCCCGCCCGGCTGCAAGGCACTCCGGCTCAAGGCCAGGGCCTTCTTGCCGTAGAGATAGTCGCCCCTGCCCTGATCCCCCTCGTAAGGGCCTTCGTACAGGTCAAGGATGATGGCGTCAAAGCGCTGCTCCTTGCCCCTGGCCGCCGCCTCCCCGATAACCTTGGCCACATCGGCAAGCACCACCGTGACCCGCGGGTCGTCCACCGCTTGGCCGGTTAACTGGGCAAGGGGCCCCTGACACCAGCTGACCATGATCGGGTTCAGCTCCGCCACCACCACTTCGGCCTCCGGGGGAAGTTGATCCAGAGCCGCCCTGAGGGTGAACGCCATACCCAACCCCCCCACCAGCACCCGGGGATTCTTGGCCTGCTTCAGGCCCGCGCAGGCCAGCTCCGACAACACAATCTCGGAGCGGTTGGCCGAGGAGTTCATCAGCACCCGGCTGTCGATGGTGATCAGAAAATCCCTCTCGCCCCGCTGCCGCAGATCGAGCAGCCCTTCGTCGGTCTCAATGCTGTCCACTATTCGCCATGGTTGCGCCATTTAGCCTGCTCCGATCTTTGTCACTGTCCGGCAACCCGCAAAGGCAGCCGCTCGTTGTCTTTCTTCTGCCGCCCTGGCCCAAGCCGTCCGCCAGCAGCAAGGTCTCAAGGCAGTGCTCCCGGATCCCGTAAAATTCCTTGATCCCCCGGATCTGGGCCATAATCTCCGCCTGCCGCACCGGGACGCCCCCCTTTACCCCCAGGATCATCTTGTTCTTGCTGGTGTGTTCCAGGGCAACGAACTCAAAGACCTGGGTCTGGTAACCGGAGGCTTCAAGGAGCAGGGCGCGCAGAGAATCGGTGACCATCTCCGCCTCCTGGCCCAGATGGATGCCGTGCTTGAGCATGGGCTTGAGCACGGCCGGGCTGTGCAGCTGCGGCCTGAGCTGCTTGTGGCAGCACGGGGCGCACATGATGATCGAAGCCCCGGCGCGGACCCCCAGGTGGATGGCGTAATCGGTCGCCATATCGCAGGCATGCAGGGCGATCATGATGTCGAGCCCCTCCGGGGTGTAGCTCCGGATATCGCCCTGCACGAAAGACAAGGTGGCAAGCTGCAACTTTTCCGCGGCCTTGCTGCACAGCTTGACGAGATCCTCCCGCAATTCCACCCCGGTCACTTGGGGCTCAAGCCCAAGGCCGACCCGCAGGTATTCCTCCATGGCAAAGGTCAGGTAGCCCTTGCCCGAACCGAAATCGACCACCTGCAGCCGCTCTTTTCCTTTCAGCTCCGAGGCGGCGAGGGCATGGTCCAGCACCTCGATGAACTTGTTGATCTGCTTCCACTTGCGCGCCATGGAGGGAATAAGCTGTTGGCTGGCGTTGGTGACCCCCAGCTCCCTTAAAAACGGCGCGGTCAATTCGAGGAAACGCTCCTTGGCGCGGTCATGCTCCTGGGGGGCGGCCTCTCGCGGCGCAGCCTTGCCCCGCTGCAGATTATACCTGCCCTTCTTGTTAAGCGAGAGCTGGATATCCTCGCCCAATGTTTGCAGGTGCAGATTGTTGAAGGCGGTGGCAAACATATCGCGGATGGCCGCAATCCCCGCGGCAATCGGCAGATTTTTGGTAACATCCCTGGTCTGGTAGCGATAAAGAAAAGAGAGGCACTCCCCATCCTTCAGGGCAAGCCGCCGGACAAAGACCCGATCCAGCCCCGGTTCCGGGCCATGGTACTTGCCCAGCACGAGCTTGACAAAGGTGTGGCGGGTCAGGCAATCTTCCAGCAGGCTGAAAAACAGCCCGCATTGGTTCGGCATCTCTGGTGAATCTGTAACCTTTTTTCCTTTTTGCGAATCCGTCATGGTTGCTTTTGTATTCATATTTTCACTACAGCGCCAACTGTTTTTTCGCTTTTCCCGGCAATGCTCGATTTTTAGCAAGGAAACCCTTTCCCCCGGTCTTTATCATATCACTTTGCATCCCCCAAACGAATGTGGTCAAATAAGATAACTCTCCAGCAGCACCCCATCTTGCGGCGATCGGCCCGGCTCACGTACCAGAGGTACGCTTCGCCGTCCCGCTTTCCGCAATCTGGGGCACTGCTGAACAGTTAAAGTTTTGTGATTCTATCCAGTTCCGGCATTGAACTGGATAGTGTCTGTCTGGAAACGAGCAATTTTGTTCGAGTGCAAGACGCAAGGAAGACGAAAGACCGAACTTCACCCTGAGTTCCGCACAATATCGCAAGGAAAAAGCATGGGCAACCCATTGCAGGACCAGCTGCTCAAGGCCGGTCTGGCCAGCAAAAAACAGGTCAAAAAGGCTGAACACGAAAAACGAATCAGCCGCAAGCAAAACCACGGCGGCAACCCTGCCGCGGTCAGCAGCCAGGCCCGGGAGGAACAGGCGGCCAAGGAGCAGCGCAACCGGGAGCTCAACCGGGAACGCGCCGAGGAAACCCGGCTACGGGAGTTGAAGGCCCAGGTGAAACAGCTCATCGAAACCAACCGGTTGCCCCAGGATAGCCGGGGGGAACCCTACCACTTTGCCGAACAGAACAAGATCAAGAGGATCTTCGTCGCTGAGGAGATGGCCGACCAGCTCAGCCGCGGCCAGCTGGCCATCGTCAAACTTGGCCCCGGCTACGAGGTGGTGCCGGCCAAAGCGGCCCGCCAGATCGCGAGCCGCGACCGGGAGGCGGTGGTGGTTTTTCATGAAAAATCGTAAGGGGGCCGGCAACCGCAGGCTGGGCATAGGAAAGGTCCGGGGCGGGCGCCGTGTTGCCCGCCAACCCCCTTGCCCCGCCCCGGCAAGCCCTTAAACCCAGCCGGAAAAAGGTGGCGCATGCATACTCTCCTGAACCAGGTCATTGCCCAGGCTGGCAGCATTATCCTCGGCAAAGAGCACCCCATCCGCCTCGCCCTCTCCTGTCTGCTGGCGCGCGGCCATCTGCTCATCGAGGATCTGCCGGGGGTGGGCAAAACCACCCTGGCCCATGTCCTCGCCACCACCCTGGGGCTGCGCTTCAACCGCATCCAGTTCACCTCGGATCTGATGCCGGCGGACATCCTCGGCGTCGCGGTGTACGAGCGCGGAACGGGGGAGTTCCGCTTCCACCCCGGGCCGATCTTCGCCCATCTGGTCCTGGCCGACGAGATCAACCGCGCCACCCCCAAGACCCAGAGCGCCCTGCTGGAAGCGATGGAGGAGCAGCAGGTCACCAGCGAAGGGGCGACCCGCCCCCTGCCGGAACCGTTTTTCGTCATCGCCACCCAGAATCCGGCCAACCAAATCGGCACCTTTCCCCTGCCCGAGTCGCAGCTGGACCGCTTTCTGCTGCGCATCGAGCTGGGCTACCCCGAGGCCGAGGCCGAACGCGCCCTGCTGGCCGGCCGCGACCGGCGTGAACTGCTGGCGGAACTTAAACCGGTGCTGAGCCCGGCACAGCTGGTGCAGGCCCAGGGGCAGGCGCGCGCGGTCACGGTCAGCCCGGCCTTGCTCGACTATGTCCAGGCTCTGCTCGAATATTCCCGCCGCTCACCCCGTTTTCTCACCGGCCTTTCTCCGCGCGCCGGCCTGGCCCTGCTTGGCGCCGCCCGGGCCTGGGCGCTGCTGGCGGGCCGCGACTTCGTCCTGCCCGAAGATGTCCAGGCCGTATTGCCCCATGTCGTGGGGCACCGGTTGCAGCAGGCGCAGGGCGACAACCTGGGCGGCAGCGCGACGCTGGCGGGCTGGTTCGCCGAGGTTGCGGTACCCTGAAAGGCCAGCCTATGCCGCTCACCATGCACCAGCGCTTCAGCCTCGCCCGCTTTCTTCGCGGCCCCGGACCCGAAACCGGCCCGGTACTCCTGGACCGGCACCGCGTCTATATCCTGCCCACCCGGCAGGGGCTGCTTCTGGGGGCGGTGCTGATCGCCATCCTCCTCGGCGCCATCAATTACGACAACGCCCTGGCTTTTGCCTTGGTCTTCCTGCTCGCCGGGTTGAGCGTAGTGTCCATTCTCCATACCTGGCACAACCTGCTAGGGCTGCGGGTGGAGACCGGCCGCTGCCCGGAGGTGTTTGCCGGCGGGGAGGCCCGTTTTACCATCGGCCTGCGCAACGAAACGCGGCAAACGCGCCCGGCCATGGCCCTGATCCTGCCCGATGGCACGGAAACTGTGCTGGACCTCCCGCCGGGGCTGCACTGGACCACCCTCTCCCGCTCGGCCCCGCGCCGGGGCCGGACGGCCCTGGGCCGTTTCCAGCTGGCGACCCGTTTCCCTCTGGGGTTGTTCCGGGCCTGGTCGCCGCTGGAGCTGGCCATGGGCTGCCTGGTCTATCCGGCCCCCGCCCCGCCGACCCCCCTGCCCTCTGGCCGATTCGGCACCATCGGCAGCGGCGGGGCGCAGGGGTTGGGGCATGACGATTTCACCGCCCTACGCCCTTACCAGACCGGCGATTCGCTCCGCCAGGTATACTGGAAGGCGGTGGCGCGAGGCCAGGGCATGCACAGCAAGCAGTTTGCCGGGGAAGCGGCGCAGGAACTGTGGCTGGCTTGGGATCTGTTGCCCGGCCTGCCGACGGAGGATAGGCTGGCGCACCTCTGCCGCTGGGTTCTGGAGGCGGACGAAGCGGGCCTGGCTTACGGCCTGCGGCTGCCGGAACGAATCATCCCGCCCGGCTCCGGCCCGGCCCAGCGGAGCCAATGTCTGGAAGCCCTGGCCCTCCACGGAGAGCAGCCATGATCCCGCTCAGGCCCGGCCGGCTCTGGCTGCTCGGCTCCCTGACCGCGGTGCTGCTGCCCCCGCTGCTGCGCCTGCCGCCCTGGTTTACGGCTTACTGTTTTGCCCTGCTCGGTTGGCGCTCGGCCATAGACCTGCGCGGCTGGCCGTTGCCCCGGCGCCGGCTGCACCTGCCCCTTACCCTGGCCGGCATCGGCGCGGTACTCCTCGGCTACCGCACCCTGTTCGGGCCCGACGCCGGCCTCGCCCTGCTCAGCGTGATGCTCTGCCTCAAGCTCCTGGAGCTGCGCAGCCTGCGCGATGCCATGCTGATAATCTTTTTGGGCTGGTTTCTGGTGGCCGGGGTCTTTCTGGTGGTCGAGCCTTCGATCCTGCTCGGCGGCTATCTATTGCTGACCGTGCTGCTGCTCACCGCCGCACTCATTGCCCTGAACCACCCGGTCACCCAAACCGGCCCCCCCCGCTTCTACCTGCAGCTGGCCGCCACCCTGCTGCTCCAGGCGCTGCCCATCATGTTTTTTCTCTTTCTCCTTTTTCCCCGCCTGCCCGGCCCGCTCTGGCACGTGCCCCAGAACCCCAACCTCGGTCGCACCGGCATGGCGGACCACATGTCCCCGGGCAGCATCGCCCGACTGGCCGATTCCGAAGAGGTGGCCTTCCGGGTGCAGTTCGAGGGGAAGATCCCCCCGGCCTCCCAGCTTTACTGGCGGGGCCCGGTGCTGTGGACCACCGATGGCCACCGCTGGGACCGGCTCCGGGGCGCAGCAACTCCCTGGTTCAGCCAGCCGGCCAGCCACGAAGCCCTGGGCCAGGAAGTTCGCTATGCCCTGACCCTGGAACCGAACAGCGAGCGCTGGCTGTTCGCTCTGGAACTGCCCGCCACGGTGCCGCACGGCTTTGACCTCACCGCTGATTTTCAGCTGCTGCAGCGGCGCAAGTTGAATGCCCGCCAGCGTTTCGAACTCGCCGCCCATACCCGCTACCGCACCCCCCCTCTGAGCGAGGAAGAGCGGCGCCTCAGCCTGCAACTGCCGGAAGGCCGCAACCCGCGCAGCCACGCCCTGGCCCGCCAGTGGTCCACTCTGGCCCCGGCGCAGATCGTGCAGACCGCTTTGGCCCTTTTCCGCGAGCAACCCTACTGGTACACGCGCCAACCGCCGCTGCTGGGCAGCGAGGCCATGGACGAATTTTTGTTCGACAGCCGCCGCGGCTTCTGCGAGCACTATGCCGCCGCCTTTGTCACCCTGATGCGCGGCGCCGGGGTGCCGGCCCGGGTGGTTACCGGCTATCAGGGCGGCGAACACAATCCGCTGGCCGACTACCTCATCGTCCGCCAGTCGCACGCCCATGCCTGGGCCGAGGTGTGGCTGGCGCAAGAAGGCTGGCAACGAGTCGATCCCACCGCAGTCCTCCCCCCCACGCGGGTGGAAGCGGAGTCCGACCAGCAGCGCTTCCGCTCCACCAACCCGCTTTTGCTCGACCGCGGGCAAAGCTGGCTGACCCGCAACTTGGCCCGCCTGCGTTACGGCTGGGATGCCCTCGACAACGGCTGGAACCTGTGGGTTCTGGGATACAACAACCTGCGGCAGGAGGAATTGCTGGGCCGCCTGGGGTTGTTGCGCTTCGGCTGGCAGGGCGTGGTGGCGGTGATGCTCGCCACCACCGCCACCACGCTGGGCGTAGTCCTGCTGCGCTTGCTGCTGCAAGGCCGCAGCCAAAGCGAACCGGTACTGCGGCTCTATGCCCGTTACTGCCGCAAGCTTGCGCGTATCGGCCTCTCCCGCGCCCCGCACGAAGGACCGGCCGCCTTTGCCCGGCGCGCCGCCCAGGCGCGGCCCGACCTCGCCCTGAAGATCGCCGAAATCAGCGAGCTCTATATCGGGCTGCGCTACGGCCACGCCGACAACGAGAGTACCCTGCCCCGCCTGCGGGCGGCGGTGCAGCGGTTCCAGCCGCCCACCAACGCCCGCTGAGCCGGGAAATCCTCCGGGCCGTTTTCAGGCCGTCCAGGTTTTTCCCCTGGTTTGGCGGATATTTTTCGGGAGTTTTAAGCCGGTTGCCGGTAAGTAACCAAGAAAGCCTTTAACCCGACAAGAAAAAAAGGACCATCCATGCCCCAGCCGCCCCAAGCCCCCAGGCCCGCCAAGAAACGGCAACCGCGGGGGTTGCCCATCCTCCATGAGGACCAGGATATTCTCGTGGTCGCCAAACCGGCCGGGCTGCTGACCATCGGCACCGACCGGGAAAAGGAGAGAACCGCCCATTACCTGCTCAACGATTATGTGCGCAAGGGCGATCCGAAATCGCGTCACCGGGTGTACGTAGTCCACCGCCTGGACAAGGACACCTCCGGCCTCCTGCTGTTTGCCAAAAGCGAACAGGCCAAGCAATTCCTGCAGGAGCATTGGCAGGAGACGAACAAGCATTATCTGGCCGTGGTCCATGGCCGCCTGACCCCCAGGGAGGGAACGATCACCTCCTACCTGGCCGAGAACGCGGCGCAAAAGGTCTACTCGACCCCGGACCCGGCCAAGGGCAAGCTCTCCCAAACGGAATACAAGGTGCTGCAGGAGGGCAAAGGCTTAAGCCTGGTGGATATCCATCTCCTCACCGGCCGCAAGCACCAGATCCGGGTCCATTTCGCGGAAAAGGGGAATCCCGTGGCCGGGGACAGGAAATACGGCAACAAGGCGCCGGTGGGCAAACGGCTCGCCCTCCATGCCCATTCACTCTCCTTCATCCACCCCCGCAGCGGCAAGGAAATGAGCTTTGAACTTGGGATGCCGGAGGATTTTGCCCGGCTACTCGGGAAACAGCCACCGCGGGAAGAGGCAATCCAGCGAACGACCGACAAGGCATCTTGGAAATCTGGATAAGAGGGGAACCGGGCGCAAATGCTCCGATTGTGTGAAATGGTGGGCGATACTGGGATCGAACCAGTGACCCCTGCCGTGTGAAGGCAGTGCTCTCCCGCTGAGCTAATCGCCCTGAATGATGTAGCAGAATAATCGGACATTCCGCCGCCGTCAATAACCGAACTTTGCGGCGGCAAAAGAAAACTGGGACAGGCCAGAATTGCGCTAGTTTAAGCGTTTTTTGCAACAGCGGGGAGTAAACTTGGGACTGTCCCCGGCCTTATCGGGGGCTGTCCCGGAAGTTTACTGGTTTGATACAACCATGGTGGCCAGCACCGCAAAAGTATGAGTTTTAGGCTTTTTGCCACTGCTATGGCTTCAATTCGCAAAAGCCTGGGACAGCCCCCGATGGGGCCGGGGACAGTCCCGGTTTTGCTGGCTCCGTCCTTAAATCAGAGCCATTCGGGAATGGCTCTGATTTTCTTCGACAGTATACCCAAGGAAACAAACGTCATGGGCGAAACACGATTCATCGTGGCGGGAAGCTTGATCGACGGCAGCGGCGGCGAAATACGCCGGAATGTTTTTCTGGCCGTGCAAGACACCATTATTACCGCCATCGGCTCCGCCGCCGACCTTCCCCGCCATGGTGGGGAAGCAATCGCTGACTTCTCGCACTGTGTCATTTTGCCGCCGCTGGTTGATTGCAGCGTCTCCCTGTCGCGCTCGCCCTCGGTGGACAGGGAGGTGCGGTCAGCCGCCGAGGAGGCCGGTCCGGCGGAAAAGGCTGCCATGCTGGCGCGGCATCTCCGCTACTGCCATGCCCACGGAGTGCTGGGCGTGGCTGACGGCGACGATCCCAGCGGCCTGGTGGCACGGTATCGAGCGGGGACGGCCCATGGAAGTATCATTGACCTCCGCACCTCCGGCCCTCTCTGCCGGGGCAGTCGGGATTGCGGAGCCGGCAACCCACCAGAGGGCGATTTCCTCAAGATCGGCTATTCCCCCGATATCGAAAACACGGAGACCCCATCTCCCCGGATGAGCCAGGAAGAGCTGGGGTGCCTTCTCCGGCACCGAGGCGAAAAAAAGGCGGTGGTGGTGGCCAATGGCCCGCAGCCGGTCGCCGAGGCGCTTGCGGCGGGGTGCGATGCCATTGAACAGGGATACGACATGGGCGAGGCCAATCTCCGGAAGATGGCGGAGCAGGGGGTGCTGTGGATTCCCAGCGTCCTGCGGGCCAAGAATGGCTTGGACAGCGCGAGCTCCGGCGGCGAGGTGGCCTGCCGTTTCTCCACCCGCTATGTGGCGCCGGGCAAGCCGGTGCCGGGGGCGGAGGCTTTTTGGCAGAAAACGCTTACCGGACAACTTGCGCAGCTTCGTCTGGCCGGAAAACTGGGGGTGAAAACGGCGGTGGGAACCGGGGCCGGCAGTGTCGGCATCCTCCACGGCGAGTCCATGGCCGAGGAGATGAAATTGTTCCTCAAGGGTGGCTATTCATTGGCGGAGGCCATCCGCTGCGCCACGGAAAACGGGGCCGGATTCTTCGGCATGAAGGACCTGGGAAGGCTCACGGTGGGACGAAAAGCAACCTTCCTCATTGCCAGGGGCACGGTGCAGCAGCTGCCAAGAAAGCTCTCCTACCTGGAAGGCATCTATGTTGACGGGGTACCCAGCAGTGCCTATCGCAAAAATCCTGTCAAAACGGCGTAAGAGAAGAGCTTTGCCCCGCCTGCAAAAGAAACCGGGGGATGCCCCGATTTCCCCTGATTTTACCGGCGAACCTCCCGGTGATATAATTAAACATTCGGCACGACCATAAACAGAAGGAGGAAGATCATGGGGCTCAAGGGCAAGAAGGTAATCCTGCTGGTGGAAGAAACCTATAACGACCGGGAATTCTGGTACCCTTACTACCGCCTCAAGGAGGCCGGCGCCCAGGTGACGGTGGTCGGCCCAGAGCGCAGGAGCTACAGCGGCGCCGCCGGCATCAAGGCCACCGCCGATGTCGGCGTCAAGGAGGTGCGGGCCGATGATTTCGACGGTCTGGTCATCCCCGGCGGCTACGCCCCGGACCACATGCGCCGCCACCCGGCCATGGTCAAACTGGTCAAGGATATGGCGGAAGCCGGCAAGATTGTCGCCGCCATCTGCCATGCCGGATGGATGCTAGCCTCGGCCGAGGTGCTTAACGGTAAAAACGTCACCGGCTTCTTTGCCATCAAAGATGATCTGGTGCACGCCGGCGCCAGATACCTGGATCAGGAAGTGGTGGTGGACGGCAACCTTATCACCAGCCGCACGCCTGACGACCTGCCCGCCTTCTTGCGGGCCATCATCAAAGGGCTGGCCGACTGAGCAGCCATCTCCCCTCTACCGAACTCTACCCCCCTTAGAAGTTTTCAAATTCTTCGTCGTCAAAGGGAATCACCTCTTTCGCCGGGCTCTTTTTTTGCTGCGAGATGGCGCGGGGCTGTTCCCTTTTTTCCTGAAGTTGTGGCGGTCGTTTTGTCGCTCCTTTCTCTGACAGCGGAGTGCTGCCGGATCCACCGGTGATCATGGCCTGCAACTCGCGAACATGGCCAAGCAGGGTGTTGCTTTCAGCAAAAAGCTCCTCCGAGGCGGAGGCGGATTCTTCGGCGGTGGCGGCATTGCTCTGTACCACGGTGTCCATTTCCTGCAGGGCGGTGTTGACCTGGCCCACACCTTCGGTCTGCTCTCTTGCCGCAGTGGAGATCTCGGTGATCAGCACCGAAACCTTGCTGGTGCCCGCGGAGACCTTGTTGAATTCATCGTTGGTTTTGTCAACGAGTACCGAACCCTCCTGCACCTTGCTCACCGTTTGTTCGATCAGGACAGAGGTTTCCCTGGCCGCCTCCGCGGCCCGCATGGCCAGGCTGCGCACCTCGTTGGCCACCACGGCAAAACCCGCTCCGGCTTCCCCGGCGCGGGCGGCTTCCACTGCGGCATTCAGGGCGAGCAGATTGGTCTGGAAGGAGATTTCATCAATGGTCTTGATGATTTTTGAAGTTTTCTCGCTGGCCGCGGAGATCTCGCCCATGGCGGTGATGAGCTGGTGCATGGAGTCGGCGGCCTGGCTGGCGACATTGTTTACCTCCGCCATGACCGTATTGGCCTGTTGAGCATTGTCCGAGCTGTGCCGGGTCATGGAGGCGATTTCCTCCATGGAGGCGGAGGTTTCCTCAAGGGCGGCCGCCTGTTCGGTGGCTCCTTCGGCCAAAAGCTGGGCTGCACCGGCAACCTCACCGGCCGCGGCGGAGATATGGTTGGCGCCTGCGGTCAGGCCGTTGATCGTCTTTTTGAGGGGGACGGTTATGCCGCGGGTGATGACCACGGCCAGGGTACAGCCGCCGATGAAGATGCCGACGGCGATGAAGATGATAAGGATCTGGAGCGCATTGCCTTCGTTGAAGGCATTGTTGGCGACCTTCTCTCCCTCCGTGGTATTGATTTTATCAAATTCGGCGATGGCATCCCGGATCTTGCCGGTCACCGCCTCCTGAGCGTCCGCCTTTTCCCCGACCAGGGCAGAGTTGTCCGCCTGGGCTGCGTCCATCATCTCCCGGGCTGTCGGGGCCAGCTTGTCGTGCAATTGGACGATGGTGTCGATTCTGCCAAGCCAGCCTGCCTGAACCAGTTCGCCATCGGCCTGGATAGTTGCCCGGGCGCGGGTAAAGATTTCATCCACTGCTTTGTCCAGGCTGTCAAACCGCTCCCGGTAGACGGGGTCCTTATGGATGACGAAACTTTCCGCCGCGAGTTCCTGGCGGCTGACCAGCAGGGCCAGTTCTCCGCCGATATAGGCCAGGGGCAGGTGGATTTTTTTCAGATCCTCGACGGAAGTTACCATCGTTGAGGACTTGAAAACGGCTACACTGGTGCCAATGGAGGAAAGAACAATCAGGAAACCAAAGCCTGCCGCTAATTTTTTTGCCAGAGAGATCTTTGTGAAATTCATAGTGCACTCCCAAAGTGGGTTGTCAAGGCATCTGTGGCCTGCCTGTTAAGGAAAAGACAGAGACAGTGTCGGCTCACAAAATATTATTCAACCTTTTTCTTATATAGTAATTGTAACTATTTTGCACCATCCTTTTGCCAAAAATGGAATGCCCTGCTGAAAAGTAAAAACCTCTATGGGGTTGGGTAAATTATCTGCGCCCATTCAAGCAGTAAGGGTACGGTGGATTAGAGGTCGTTTTCGCCGGAATACACAGAATAGCAGTAAGTCAAGCCTGAACCCAACGCCACTCCCAGGAATCGCCCCTGCAACCGATGACGCTGTTGCTGAGCCTGACCGGGTGGAAGTTGTAAAGAGGTTAATCGGGAATTAGAGGTTGACAATAATTAGGTACCCCCCCGGAACTAGCCCAGTTACGGAGATGCCCATGGCGGGAAGAAATACGTACGTGGCGGCAAAGCTTAAGTGTCGAAGCTGGCCGGAGGCTGACAGAATGAGCCTGATTTATAGGAATTATGGTGGGATTTGAGGATTGACAATCGGCACGGCCGTAGTACAAGACAATAGTCCGATGGTTTCATGCCTGATTTCAGAGGCGTACTCTTGCCCTCTCTTGGTTCGGCCAAAACAGACAAGGAGCAATCTTTGGCAGCTCATCCTTATGCATATTGACAAAAGCATCGATTCATATACCCGTCTTGCCGCAATCACGTTACTGGTGGTGGTCCTGGGGATTGGTGGGCTATCGCTCTTCATGGCCAAAGCCATGCTGGACAAAATCCATCTGATTAAGGACGAGAGCCGCAACATCAGCCTGGTCAATCAGATTCAGGACAATACCAGCAAATTGATTTTCGCCCTTCAGATGTTCATCCTGCAGCCCAAGGAAGAATACTCCCAGCGGGTGATAGACTTTTACGAAAAAATTAATCCGAAAATTCACACCTATATCAATTACGAAGAAACTTCATCCTACCCCGAGTCCAGGGAGGAAATCCGACTGCTAAAACAAATCGACAAGCAGCTGCATGAAATTATGAAAATTCATGAAATGGTCATTTCCGGAGAATTCACCGCACACCAGTTGGCTGATCTGGACAAATATGTCAACAGGATAGAAGGGTTCACCGGAGAGATCAACCGGCTGCACTTTGAGATCATTGCCCGCAAGATCAAAAAATCAGATTTACGGCTGCGGATCATTGCCAGCCTCTACGGTTCTTTTGCGTTTTTCGGACTGATTGTGTTTTTTCTGCTCTACAAGCTCTATTCGCGCAACGTGGTCAGCCCGCTCAAAAATCTGACCGTGGCCACCCGGCAACTGGCCGCCGGCGACCTCAATACCCGGATGCCGGTGGATTCCCGCACCGAAATCGGCCTTCTTTACCGCTCCTTCAACCGAATGGCGGCTCAAATCAAGGAAAAGGAGACCCGGCTTCAGGATTTCAACCGGGAGCTGGAAACAAAGGTGCAGGAAAGAACCGCTGAGTTGGAAAGCGCCCAACACGAACTCCTGCGGCTGGAACGCCTGGCCACGTTAGGGCAGGTCGCCACCAGCGTCAATCATGAGATCAAAACCCCGCTCAACGCATTGTCTCTTAATCTGCAGTTGCTCAAGCGGGAAAAAGCCAAACTCGAAACCGCAACCCAGGCGGGGCAGGCCCTCGATCCCATGAACGAACTGATCGGTTTGCTGGACGGCGAGATCAACCGGATCAGCGAAATCCTTGACGAGTTCGTCAACTACGCCCGTTTCGCCAAACCAAAATTGGAGAGTACGGAGATCAATCAGGTGGTTGCAGGAGTGGTGGAACTTCTGGGACAACGGGCGGAAAAATCGGGAATCAGGATCATCACCGATCTGGCCCCGGAACTGCCGCCGATCATGCTCGATGAAAACAAGCTGATTCAGGCTCTGATCAATCTGGGGATGAACGGTATTGCCGCCACCCCCGACGGAGGCGAGTTGAGATTTACCACTCTCCGCCAAGGGCATTTCCTCGTTCTTGCGGTGGCCGACACTGGCAGCGGCATTGACCCTGCCGACCTGCCCCGGATTTTTGACCCTTTTTTCAGCCGCAAACCCCTGGGAATGGGCTTTGGCCTGGCCATCGTCCAGAAAATAGTCGAGGATCACGGCGGCCGGATCAGCTGTCGCAGCAAGGCGCGGGAAGGCACCGTTTTTGAGATTCGCTTGCCGATCCCTTGATTGTCCTCACTCTTGACCCAGCGGCAAAACCCGCGACATGGAGCCCATGAAAAAGCACGTACTGATCGTTGATGACGACAAGCTGAGCCGGGAAACCCTGGCCCGTTCACTGGCTGAACAGTACCATTGCCAAACGGCGGCCGACGGCCTGGAGGCCTTACGAATCGTTACAGGAGGTGAGATCGATATCATCCTCGCCGACTTGAT
The DNA here is from genome assembly GCA_041675585.1 of Desulfurivibrionaceae bacterium. Classification (GTDB taxonomy): domain Bacteria; phylum Desulfobacterota; class Desulfobulbia; order Desulfobulbales; family Desulfurivibrionaceae; genus Thiovibrio. Next base: position 65,350 of record JBAYTO010000009.1, on the reverse strand, counting down.
GATGCCGGGGATGGACGGCCTCAGGCTGTTGGAGGAAACCGGCAAAGTGGCGGAGCCGCCACTGGTGGTGATGATTACCGGGCATGGGACGGTGGAATCGGCAGTGGCGGCGATGAAGATGGGGGCATACGATTACGTAACCAAGCCGGTGAATCTGGATCGGCTGCTGCTGCTGCTGGAAAAAGCCCTGGAAACCCGGCGTCTGCGGCAGGAAAATGCTCTGTTGCGTAATAAGCTCCAGGAGCGCTACTCCCCCACCCGGATGATCGGTGATTCTCCGGTTATGCAAAAGATTGTCAGTCAACTGGAACGGATCTCCGATACCTCTACCAGCGTGCTGATTGAGGGGGAGTCAGGCACCGGCAAGGAGCTGATCGCCAACTACATTCATTTTAACAGCTCGCGGGCGACCGGGCCTTTTATCAAGATTAACTGTGCCGCCTTTGTGGGCAACCTCCTGGAATCGGAACTTTTCGGTCATGAACGGGGGGCTTTCACCGGAGCGGTGACCGCCAAGATGGGGCGGTTTGAATTGGCTGACGGCGGGACCCTCTTTCTTGATGAAATAGGGGATCTGCCCGCCACCGCCCAAGCCGGTCTGCTCCGTTTTCTACAGGAAAAAACCTTTGAGCGGGTGGGTGGCACCAAAACCCTTAAGGTTGACATTCGCCTGCTTTCCGCCACCAATCAGAACCTTGAGGAAATGGTGACCAAGGGAGGGTTCCGCGAGGATCTTTTCTACCGGCTCTGCGTGGTCAGGATCAAGACCCCGGCTCTGCGCCAGCGGCAGGAGGATATTCCGCTTTTAGTGGATCATTTCCTCAACCATTACAGCGAGATTCACAATCGACCCATCACCGGCCTGAATCGAACCGCACGGGATTTTCTCGAGCACCATCCCTGGCCGGGCAATGTTCGAGAGTTGATGAGCTGTCTTGAGTGTATGGTGGTTTCCGCGGTGCGCCCTCAACTGACTCTTGAGGACATCCCAGAGCACCTCCGTCGTTTGTCGGCCCCTGCTCAGGATTGCGAGTCCGAAACGTCCGACGGTATTTTGGCCCGCAGCGAAAAACAGTTAATCGCCGCCGCCCTTCAGCGAACCGGGATGAATAAGGTGGCTGCCGCCAAGACGCTGGGCATCGGCCTGCGTACTCTCTATCGTAAAATCGATAAGTGGGGTTTGTAGCCCCAAAAAGAACGGCCTGTTCATCATCGCGAAGGGAGGAAAGCGTTGACGAACAGGCCATTGTCTAGAATATGCGGGGTGGTTTTAATCCCGTGAGCCGCCAGACATCACCATCTTTCGCAAATAGCATACCAAAGTACTTAAATAATTATAACAGATTGAAATGAGGCGCTTATCTTCTTGAGTAGCAGCTATGTTTTTTTCGAACAGATAAAATTATTGCCAAAATGACAAAATCAGGACAGAAAGCCAAAAAAAATCCCCGATGAAAATCGGGGATTTTTTTTAAAGTTTGCCCGCCCCTCGCCTTGGGAGCAGGGGGCGGGGTGGAGTTAAGTTACAAGTTAACGCTGGGCACCGTAATGCGCCTCTTCAACCGGAGCCAGGGCGCCGGGGGCATGGCACAGACCGCAGGCGGCGAAGCTGCCGGAGGCAGTGGTATTGGCCTGAATGTGGGCCGTGGCCACTGAGCCGTCATGGCAAGTGCCACAGGCAGGCCCGGCTTTTTTCCAGTTGGCGGACTCGGTCATCGCCGTATTGCTTTCATCATGGCACAACTTGCAATCAGCCGGACTAGCAGATGAAGTCCGGGCCGCCGGAACCACGGTGTTGATGGCCGGGTTGAACGCCGGCAGGCCAGCCGGATACTGGGCCTTGCTGTAGTCATGCGCGCCGTTGACCACATAACTGCCGCCTTCCTGAACGCTCGGCAGGAAACGGCCCATATGGATTTTGTGAACAATGGTACCGATTTCGACCGACTGCGAGCCCGCCAATGCAGCACTAGCGCTGGTCAGAACCGGGGCGCTGCTGCTGCTGTACGGATCAAAGGTGTTTTTGGTATGGCAGCCACTACACCGTTCGAGGGAGAACCCGGAATGGATCTGGGAGGTGCCGTGACACTTGGCACAAGCGGTCTCCCAACTGACGATGTTGCGGGTTTGGGCGGTACCGCCGTTCGGCACAAAGTCAATGAACGCCTCTTTTTTATTGTTGGTAATACTGATAGCAATACGATGGGTTCGGTTCGGTTCGTAGGGTACCGAATAGAGCATGGAAGGCAGGTTAACGCTATTGTAGGCTTCGTTAGCCGGATACGAAGCAGCCATTCTGGTGCCGACCTTGCTGATGGTTCTGATGTCCCCGGGAATACTGCCATTCTTCAGGCCGAATTTGTAGGTATAGTTGCCGCCCCCAAGATTGCTGAAGGTGCCATCCGTTTGTGCTTCAGGCTGCGCTTGCATCACCGGGTGGTTGGCGGTTTTGGTCCGCATCTTCATCAGGTAACTTTCCCAATAGCTGGGGGTGCCGGTGGTAGCGGGAACCAGTTTGGCCAGGGAGAAGCTGGCCGCCGTGAGGTTGGTCTTGGCCGCGCCGTTTTCCTTGACACTGAAAGCAACGGTGACGCTACCGTCGGCATCAGCTACTATAACGCTGGAAATCGTGGTCTCAATCGTGCGCTGGCTGGCGTCGCGATTGGCGGCCGGGGTGTGTTTGCTTTCCAAATAGGCTGCGTTGTGGCAAAGGTTGCACATGCTGTTATTGGTGTAGTTATGTGTCTGACCCGCGCCACCCTTGATCCCGGTATAGGCCGAACCATTGAATTTTATCGTGGTATGGCAGGAATCACAGGCGGTCATGGTCGGCTTGTTCTTCCAGTTGTCGGCCTGGGCCACGGTGTTATGACACTTGTCGCAATTGAGCATGTTATCGAACATCGGGTAGACGAGCTTGGCCACTGGTACTTTGCCGGCATTGACCCCGGTACCCACGATCCCCCAGCCATCGCCATGTCCGTCCCAATGCAGGTTGCCTAAGGTCGCAGCCTTACCGCTGTGAATCTGGTGAACCATGGTGACCAGGTCCGCTTCGTGGTTGGCTATGTCTGCGTTGTAGTTGGGGCTGTGGCAGACCACGCAGGCTTGGGTGTTGTTGCGGCCAAAGGAGTGAATGGTCACCCCGTAGCCGTGACACTCTTTACAGGATGCGTCGTTAACCACTTCTTTGCCAGAAGCGATTTGGGCCGCCAGATTGGTGGTGGCAAAAGTATAGACGGCATTGGCTCTTTGGTAGGCCGCTCCGTTGTTGAACTGAATCAGCGCCCGCTGGGTGGTGGTATTGGCCGGGGCGTCAGCCACTTTTTTGTTGGTGGTCAAGGTATAGTTGCCAGGGGTGGCGTTTTCAACCAGGGCATCGGTAACGGCGCCCCAATAGGTCCACTCGTCAGAAGCGCCAGAGGTTCCCGGCAGAAGACCGGCGAAAGCGATGGAGGTGACCGAATCGGTCATGCCGGTGACCGCGGTGGTACCGCTGGCAGCTTTAAAGGTAGCGGTGATGAACCCATCGGCATTGGCGCCAAAAACCAGATTGCTGATTGTTAATGGCTTGGCAGCGAGCGGGGCAAGTCCCGCGCCATCTCTGCCATCAGCGCCTGCCGCGCCAGTCGCGCCAGTCGCGCCTGCCGCGCCTGCTGGACCAGCTGGGCCATCGGCACCATCGGCGCCATCGGCACCAGCCGCGCCAGCCGCACCATCTGCACCGGCCGCGCCAGTCGCCCCAGTCGCACCAGCCGCGCCATCTCTGCCATCATCACCGGCGCAGCCGTACAGGCCGGTCCCCAGTGCTAACATAACAATCAAGAGCAATAATTTCAGTTTGTTCATCTTGTCTCCCTTCTGATTTGAGTTGGTGATGAGGTTTCGCCTTCCTCGGTTCCGGTAAAAAAGTAGCGTCAACGCAGGATCCTGTCTCAGGTGCCTGGAGGTGGCGCAAACTCATACGGAAATATGCAAAACCCAAGCCATTCTTCGTTTTACGTAAAATCAGCCAGATATTCCGAGCCTTCCTGGGGTGGCTTGCCAATTTGGCACAAGTTTGCCAGTTTGGCATGGCAACGATTAGATTGAATACCGAATGAATTACGAGGACATATCCGAATGGCGCTAGTTTAAGCGTTTTTTGCAACCGCAGGGAGTAAACTCGGGACTGTCCCCGGCCTTATCGGGGGCTGTCCCGGAAGTTTACGGGTTTGATGCAACAACCATGGTAGTCAGCGCCGCAACATCCTGAGTTTTAGGCTTTTTGCAACTGCTGTGGGTTCAATTCGCAAAAGCCTGGTAAAGCCCCCGATGGGGCCGGGGACAGTCCCGGTTTTGCTGGCCTCTGCCCTTAAACTAGCGTCATTCATGACATATCCCTAAATTATTGTTTTTCTTTAGAACGATAAGGAAAATTCGGGGCGCTTCCCGTATTTCTCATGTCATTTCCAGCGGGGGCGCCATTCTCGGGCAGGCTAAAACCGCTGAGCCTCGGTTTACCGGTTTTAGCCTGTTCTCTCAGTGCCCTATTGATTCTCCGCAACCAGATCATCCTGCATCAACGCCCATTGTTTTTCATACTCCATGATATGGGCGACTGTATCGACGAACTCGCTTGAATATCCGAAGCGCTTGAGGATGTGGAAGCCGACCTCGATTCCCGAGGTGATCCCGCCGCCGGTGATAATCCGCCCGGTATCGACCACGCGGTGCCGATCAATCACGCACTTGGGAGCCAGTTGCGCCAAGCGGTCGATGGGCACCAGCACTTCGCTTGGGTCCCCGTTTTTGCGATTGGTGGCCTTGATGCCGTCCAGCAAGCCAGCCACCCCATACACCCAGGAACCGGTGCAAACGCTGACCAGCAGGGTCTTAGCCGGTAACGATTTTACAAAGTTCAGTAAACGCTGGTTGTGGATTTCCCCTCTGGTCCCCAACCCGCCGGGGATCAGGAAGGCGTCCATGCCGGGTTGATCGTTTAAGCCGTACTTGGGCAGGACCCGCAGGCCGCCGGTTGCCACCACCGTTGTCATGGTGTCGCCGATCAGAAAGGTTTCGAGTTCGGGGTCCATTCTCCTGGCCACCGCAATCACTCCGGTAGGCCCGGCCCAGTCAATGACCTCCGCATTGTCGAAGATGTAGATTCCCAGTCTTTTGCCCATCGCTTTCCTCCATGCTCAATGGTTGTTGTTTGCGCACGGGCAGGTCTGTCCATGCGCTGATCAGAATTGCCCGTACAGACAAGTCTGTCTGTACGGGCGTAAAAAAAATCAGCGGCTCAGGAGCTTCGCTACTGCCTCTTGCCCGGCATCGATGGGCCAGTAGGCATGGTAATTCTGGCTGGCAACAATGGCCCCTTCCACCAAAACATAGACCATGCCGGCCAGCTTGTCGGGATCGAGGCCGGTCCCGTCCTGCTCCGCAATATCGTCAATGATTGCCTTGAGATACTGTTGCAGGCCATTCTTGTGTTTGATGACCTCGGCGCGAATCCTGGAATCGCAGACCGGCACCTCAGTGGCAATGTTCAAAAAGGCGCAGCCCCGATAGTCGCTCTCCTCCATCCATTGCCGGAGGAACGAGAAAACCCCGAGAAGCCGTGCGCGGCCTGCGGGATGACTTTCGACGCTCATCCGAAGCCACTTCATCCAGCGGAGATGCCGGGCTTGCAGGTAGGCGATACATAGCTCTTCCTTGGAGGGGAACTGGGCGTAAAAGGTCGCCTTGGCCACCTGTGATTCGGCGATGATCTGATTGATCCCGGTGGCCAGATAGCCCTGCCTGTAAAAAAGGTTCAGGGCGGTTTCGATAATCCGCTCGCGGGCGGGGCTGGAATCTTTGCTTGTCATACCCAACAGGGATAATCTAGACAGACTTGTCTGTCAACATCTTTAATGAATTTTTTAAATATCAGAGGTCAGGCCATTGCCAATTATTCCTGCACTTATTTGCGCATTAAATATGGGAATAATTTAGTGCATGCTTACCTGACATCTTACGCATGGAGGCCCCCAGCATGGCAACAAGCAATCAGGCGTCGGGCGGCGCGCCGCGCCAGGAAGTCGTTCCTTTCCTGCCTTTGGCGCTTGCGCCGAAGCCGGCAAAGATCCTCAATCCCTGCTTTGAGATAGCAGGCGAATCCCTGATGATGGCCACACAATTCATGGCGGCCGTTCCCGTAAACATTCTGCGCACCCCGATTGCGAATCTTCAGGCGAAACAGGCCGTGGTTGTCGCGCCAGTCGACTTTCTGAGGCAAGGTTTCTAAATTCAGGGGAGCTCCAGCTCTGAATGAGCCCTGTTCAAGCACCTGGTTGCAGCAAATTCCGAACAGTATCGGGGGCAGATCCTGAAAAATCAGTTTTTACCCTCCTGAAAGCATGGCCGGAGTCGAGTCAAAAAAATGCTCTCCGCCGGAGAAATTTGCTATTATTTTAATAACTGCTCCTTTTTTTCTCTCCTTCACTTCCCCAGGAGGACCGCCCATGAAACCGCCTTTCCCGAACCTCACCCCCTTTCTCTCCGCCCGCTGGTGGCTGCTGCACACCGTGGCCATCGCCACCGTCTACACCCTCGGCCATCTCATCTGCGGAGGTTGACGCCATGCTAAAACACTTCCTGCGCTACCAGCCGGGCTGGTGGATTCTCCACCTGATCGCCGTCGGCCTGACCTTCTGGCTCGGCGCCTTTACGAGGTTCACGCCATGACTGACCGGACCATGCGCCATCTGCTCCTTACCGCCCTGGTCCTGATGGCGACTGGGGCCCTCTATCTCCATCTCCGGGTCCACCCCTTCCTGGTGCCCGACAAGGCCAACCCCGGACAAACCATATTCATAGGCTCCTTTGTTGCGGCCAGCCTCTTTTCCCTGCTGGACCTCATCGTGGTGAGCCTGCTTTTCACCTGCCGCCGAACCGCGGTGTATGGCTTCGTTCTCAACGGAATGCTGGTCATCTTCGGCACCGTGCTGATGACCCACTTCTCCCTGGCCAAGCTCTCCGTGGAGCCTTCCTTGCCCCTGTACCTGCTGCTCTTCAAATCGACCCTGCCGGATATCGCCCTGGCCTGGGCGGATTTCCTGGTAGGGGCGGCGCTCTATCACCTCTGGCTGCGGGAACCGGCGGCGCCTCGGAACGCCGGCTAGTCTCCCACCTGCCAAGACTGAAAATTTTCCATCTATTCGCGCCGGTTAAACGACGCTTGGCTGTCAGCATCCCACCCACCCTGCTGCGGCGGTCGTTCTCAAGTAACCGTTTGGGCCCAGGGGCTAGTAGAAAGTATCAAACGAGTTGGCTCAAGTCCTGCACTTGGCGCCTTCGATCTTCGGGAAGCCTTTGAGATTGAAGCTCTGGCCGCAGCCGCAGGTGGTTTTCGTGTTGGAATTGGTGAACTGCAAGCCGCCGTTAATCAACTCGTCGGAGTAGTCGATGACCAGCCCGTCGAGAAATTTCCCGCTCGCATCATCCGTCACGATCCGGGTCGCTCCGGCCGTATGAACCACGAGCTCGCCATTCTTCATCTCACTGGCGATTTCCGCGCCGTAAGTCAGCCCGGCACAGCCTCCTTCCTTGACAAAAACCCGCAGAAACTGGCCAGCCGCCAGTTTGCTGTTCAGCATCGCCTCTGCTTTTTCCTTAATGGTGATATTCATGAAATCCTCCCAGTTTAATTTGGCTGAAATCGCAACCAGCCGCGATTAGAAAGCTTATTCTTTGCCTAACGGCCCCATGGCCAATTCCTTTTTTTCGAGAGCAGCAATTTTCAATCATCATTAGTATAAATAACTATCCAGCTCAAGGCCGAAAATGACTCGAACCACCAAATCGTAACTGTTCAACATTGCCCCAGATTGCGGTAAGCAGGACAACGAAGCGATCAAAAACGAAGCGAGGGGCGCAAGAACATGTTTTACTGAATCAGGCACAGACTTATTTGCCATAATTAAGTAAGATCTCCCTGAAATCCGGCGGCAAGCTAACAGGGTTTGGCCGTTGTTTCTCTCCTGGCTCCCCCGGCCAATCCATCTGCAACCTGACTCATCCTGCGCAGATGAGCTCTGGCCCCAGACAAGGATGAGTACATGACGACTTCCATTCTCCAATGCCCCGTTTGCCGAGAACCGCTACTGGCGACCGCGACCGGCTACCAATGCGCTGCCAGGCATAGCTTCGATGCCGCCCGCCAGGGCTATGTCAACCTAGTGCTGGCTCACAAAAAGCATTCCAAAGAGCCGGGGGACGACCCGGACATGATCCAAAGCCGGAGGCGGTTCCTGGACCTGGGGCACTACAACCAGGTGTCCGAAGGAATCAACGCGGCCATCCGCACCGCCCTCTCGGGATCACCAGACGCCAAGAGCTGCAGCATCCTTGATGCGGGCTGCGGCGAGGGCTTTTATCTCCAGCGCCTCAAAAAGGCCCTGGGCCACGGCAACACGGCGCATCTGCCGATTGCTTACCACGGCGTGGATGTCTCCAAATTCGCCGTCCGCCAGGCCACCCAGCGCGACCGGAGCATGGCCTGGTTCGTGGCCAGCATCAACGACCTGCCCTTTCTGGATTCCTCCCTGGATCTCGTACTCAGCGTCTTTTCTCCGGCCAACATCCCGGAGTTCTCCAGAATCCTCAAACAAAACGGCAGCCTCGTCTTTGTCAGCCCCGGCCCCAGACACCTCAACGGGTTGCGGAGGATCATCTATCCCATCACCCGGGAGCATGAAGCCCCAGCCATCATTGAAAAGGCCAGGGAACTTTTCTCCCCTGCCACTGTGGCGCGGATAACCTACCCGCTTACGCTTGCAGGCAATCAGACGATCATGGACCTGCTGGCCATGACCCCCTACTACTGGAACATCGACCTGGAGACAAAAGCCAAGGTGGCGGCCCTGGACCGATTAGAGCTGGATGTCGATGTGGAGCTTCGCGTTTTCAGGAAAAACCAGAGCAAAACCGCGGCCCCGTTGCCGTGACCGGGAAAAGACGAGGTCTGGCAACGCAGTAAAATCCGTCCAAGCCGCTTCGGCAGCATCCCCTGATTCACCTGAGCCACTGCCGAAGCTCAAGATGGCTCCCACCAGAGAAAACACAAAGAATGGCCTCCCAAACAATTCCGTGGGATAGTTCCCTTTCTTGACAGTCCCCGGCAAGTAATTTATATCCCAAAGACACCATCTGCGCACTGGCTGCCATCTGGCACTTTTTGAGGAGTTAGCCCATGATCATCACCCCCGTTACCACGACCTCTGCCCGAGGCACCGAGATTCTGGCCGGATTGCGCGACCGTTTCCAACCGGCCGACAGCGGCTGCCAACAGACCGTGACCTCCATTATCGCCGACATCCGCCAACGCGGCGATGAGGCGCTACTCGAATACATCCGCAAGTTTGACGCGCCGGCCATGACTGCCGACCAGCTCCGGGTAAGCGACGAAGAGCTGCACCAGGCCATGGCTGCGGTGGCTCCAAACCTCCTCGACACCCTGGAGATCGCCATCGAGCGCATCTACACCTTTCACGAGCGGGAAAAGGAACAGTCCTGGATGGTAACCCGTGCAGACGGCGCCATCACCGGCCGGCTTGTGCAGCCGGTGGACTCGGCCGGCCTCTATGTGCCGGGCGGCCAGGGCGGTAAAACGCCCCTGGTCTCCTCGGTGCTGATGAACGGCATCCCCGCCGCCATCGCCGGGGTGGAGCGGCGGGTGATGCTGACCCCGCCCGATGCAAACGGCAAGGTCAATCCCGCCCTGCTGGTGGCGGCCCAGGAGATCGGAATCACCGAGATCTACAAGGCCGGCAGCGCCTGGGCCATCGCGGCCCTGGCTTACGGCACCGAGACCATTGCCCCGGTGGATGTGATTGTCGGCCCGGGCAACCAGTACGTGACCGAGGCCAAGCGCCAGGTTGCAGGGAGAGTGCGGATCGACATGATCGCCGGGCCAAGCGAGGTGCTGATCATCGCCGATGAAACCGGTGAGCCCGCCTTCATCGCCGCCGATATGCTGGCCCAGGCTGAACACGACCCGCAGGCCCTGGCCATGTGCATCACCACCAGCGAGGAACTGGCCGCCCGGGTTGTGGCCGAGCTTGAACAGCAGCTGGCCGGTCTGTCCCGCTCCGAGATTGCCAGAAAATCCTTAAGCGAACGCGGGGTACTCCTGGTGGCCAATGATCTGGAAGAGGCCATCCTCCTGGCCAACCGGATTGCCGCCGAGCATCTGGAGCTGATGATCCGGGAGCCCTTTCTCTGGTTGACCCGGGTTCGTCATGCCGGGGCGATCTTTCTTGGCCGCCACACCCCGGAATCAGCCGGAGATTATCTGGCCGGCCCCAACCATGTGCTGCCGACCATGGGCACGGCCCGCTTCTCCTCGGCCCTCGGGGTGGAAACCTTTGTCAAAAAATCCAGCCTGATCGCCTATTCCCGTGAAGCCCTCCAGGCGGACAGCGAGCATATCCAGCTGCTTGCCAAGCTTGAAGGCCTTACCGCCCACGCCAATTCGGTGGCCATCAGGACCGGGCAGAAATAGCCCGTGCCGCCCAGCCAATTGACCAAGGCTGTCTTGCCTGTGAATGCCTTGCAAAATAACCGTTTTTTTTACCCACCCTTCTGATTTAGGGGTATATTGCGCCTGCTTACCAATGTGTCACTTAATCACTTAACAACTTACACCTTACCAACAGGGCGCGTATGTTGAAAACCATCCTGATAGTCGATGACTCCGCCATGATCCGGCGGATCGTCAGCCAGCTTGTCCAGCAGCTTGGCCACCAGGCGATCACCGCAGAAAACGGTCTTGAGGGCTACGAACTGGCTGCCAAGAGCAACCCGGACATGATCATCATGGATATCGAAATGCCGGTAATGGACGGCTTCGAGGCAACCTGGCGGCTCAAGGCCGATCAGCGCACCGCCCATATTCCGGTGGCCTTCTTCACCACCTTGGGAAGCGAAGAAAACATCAACCAAGCCAGGGAGGCGGGAAGCGTAGGCTTTTTAAACAAGCCGATCTGCAAGGAAGAACTCGACCAGGCCATCCGCGACATTTTAGGGACGGAGTAACCAGCCATGGCCTCTATTAAGGACTACCTTTTCGATACCGCTTTTCTGGACCGATCAATCGACTATCTGACCGAAACGCTTCAGCTTGCAGTCACCGTGATCGACAGCGAGGGGAATCTCGTGGCAAGTCGCCGCAACGAGGGAATTAACGCCTCGGTCAGCCGCGCCTTCCCCTTCCGTTTCCCCGCAAACATCGGCGCCCTTGTTTGCGGTGCGCCGGACCAGCAGTTCCTTGACCGGGCCGAGCCGCACATTCTCTACTGCCAGGCCTCCCTGAACAGCCAGCTCATGCGGGAAACGGAACTGAAAGAAACCACCGAGGAGATGCTGCAGCTCTCCAGCCAGATAAACTTCCTGTTCAAGGTGGCCAGGAAGATCCTGGGGATCGAGGATCTGGAAAAGTGCTATCAGATCATTCTGGATGAGATCTCCCTGATGATCAAGGCAGACCAGGGATTCATCCAGACCAAGGGGAGGTGGGACGAGCGAATCTGCGTCACCCGCCAGATGAGCGAAGCGGAAGTAGCCTCGGTCGGCAACAGCATCTGCCTGCAAAACACGGCAAATGGCACCACCATCATCTGCGCCCGCGAAGACGGCGCCTCACTGCTCTATTCGCCGATCAAGGAAAAGATCGGACAAAGCGGCCAGATGGTTTTTATCCGCGCCCTCAATCACCGGCCTTTTTCCGCCTCCGAAAAAAAACTAGTCGGCATCATCGAAAACATCGTCTCGCCTACTTTTGAAACACTGCGACTTTACGACAGCCTCCAGGATCTCTACCTGAACACGGTTAAGGCCCTGGCTGCGGCCATCGATGCCAAGGACGAATACACCCACGGCCACTCCTTCCGGGTGGCCAAGTACTCCATGGCCATCGGCGAACAGCTTGGCCTCGACAACCAGCAGCTTAATGATCTGGAAATCGCCGGCTACATGCATGACCTGGGCAAGATCGGCATCTCGGAGCTGATCCTCGGCAAACCCGGCAAGCTGACCCACGAAGAGTACTCCCTTATCCAGAAACACCCGGTCTTCACCGACAAGATCCTCCAGCCCATCAAGCTGCCGCTCCACATCCTTGAAGGCGCAACCCAGCACCACGAAAGGATGGACGGCTCCGGCTATCCCAGTGGCCTGATGGGCGCCGAGATTTCCAAATTTGGGCGGATCATTGCGGTAGCCGATGTCTTCGACGCGCTCACTTCCAAACGACCTTACCGGGAAGCCATGCCGGTGGAAGAGGCTCTCCAGACGCTGTGCGACGGCATCGATACCCTGTTTGACCGCGAGATGCTCGTTGCCTTCATCTCGTCCCTGCGTTCGGACCGGGCCAATGAGGTGCTGGACGAAATCAATCTGGGGCTCCGCCACAATGATGTCAAGAATTTAAACCAGTTTCTCATCAAACTGGTCGACTTCGCCATAACCTCCGCCGATGGTTGACCTCTCCCGGCAAGCAATGGTCAAGGAAACGTAAACGTTCAGCAGCACCACATCTGCTTTGTCATCGGCCTGCTCATGTGCACCAGCACACTTCGCCGACCTCTTTCGCGCATCTGCGGCACTGCTGAACGTTTACAGTCCAGAGGTTTAGCCACATTTTTTTGTTCCTGGTGAACGATTACAAGGAAACCCATGCAGGTTCTTAAAAAATTTTTCGACAACAACAAAACCTGGGCGGCCACGATCAAAAAGGGCGACCCTGACTTTTTCAGCAAACTCGCCAGTCAGCAAAGCCCCGAGTACCTCTGGATCGGCTGCGCCGACAGCCGGGTGCCGGCCAACGAGATCGTCAACATGCTGCCGGGCGAAATTTTCGTCCACCGCAACATCGCCAATGTGGTGGTCCATACCGACCTGAACTGCCTCTCGGTGATCCAGTACGCGGTGGAGGTCCTCAAGGTCAAACATATCATTGTCTGCGGCCACTACGATTGCGGCGGCATCACCGCAGCTCTCGAAAACAGCGAGCATGGTCTGATCGACAACTGGCTCAGGCATATCAAGGATGTGTACCGCTTTCACCAGGAAGAGATCGACGCTCAGCCCGGCGAAAAAGCGAGGCTCGACCGGCTGTGCGAATTGAACGTGGTTGAACAGGTGGCTAACGTCTGCCATACGACCATGGTGCAGAACGCCTGGAAATCTGGACAACCACTGGCGGTGCATGGCTGGATCTACCGGGTGAGCGACGGCATCCTCAGAGATCTCAACGTCTGCACCACCAGCATCCAGGAAATCTCCAGGATTCAGCGGATTGCCTGAGTGTTGACTGCTTGGTGCTGAGTGAATAACGCAAGCAAAGACTTCGACAGCAGGACTCGGCACCCAGCACTAAGCTCTAAAGCACTTTTCACTTTTCACTCAGCACTATAAATCCATGCCGGTCTTTCAACTGAGCGACAGCCTGCTTTTTCCGCCTCCGGCCCTGGCCAGGGAAGACGGCCTGCTGGCGGTGGGCGGCGACCTTTCCGTGCCCCGCCTGCTGCACGCTTACCAGCAGGGAATTTTCCCCTGGTACTCTCCCGGGGAGCCGATTCTCTGGTGGTCGCCGGACCCGCGCCTGGTCCTGATCCCCGAAGAATTCCATCTGGCAAAACGGTTGGCCCGCACCATCCGGCAACAGGCTTTCAACCTCACCTTTGACACGGATTTTTGCGCAGTTATCCGAGCCTGCGCCCAAACCCGCCGCAAGGATGGCCAAGGCACCTGGCTGGACGAGAAGATGATCGAGGCATACTACCGACTGCATGAGCAGGGCTATGCCCATTCGGTGGAATGCCGGCAGAAAGGAGCCCTGGTCGGCGGCCTGTATGGGGTGGCTATGGGTGCGGCCTTTTTCGGAGAATCCATGTTCAGCCTGGTGCCGGACAGCTCCAAGGTGGCCCTGGCCGGACTGGTTGCGCGTCTGAAAGGTTGGGATTTTGCCCTGATCGATTGCCAGGTCGGCACCGGCCATCTGCAACGGCTTGGAGCCCGGGAGATTTCCGGGGCGGAGTTTTCCAGCCGGCTGACCGCGGCGCTGGCCAGGCCGAATCGGCTGGGCTCGTGGAGTAAGGCCTGACAGCTAACACTCAAGATATCTCGCCATACCTGCACAACAGCGCTTCGAGACTATCAATCCCGTCCGGCTTAAGCCCCGCCTGTCTTGCCACCTCCTGATACACCACCTCCGGGGAAGAGCCTCGCGCGCGCAGGGCGGCCAGCGACAGCGCGCCGTCCGACTTGGAGAGCTTCCGGCCATTTTCGCCCCGCAGCAGGGGGTGGTGATGAAAGACCGTTTCCGCGAAATGATTGGCTCCCAGCAGCCCCGCGAGAAAAAGCTGAGCCGCAGTGGAGGCAACGAGATCCTGGCCGCGAACAATGAGATTGATCCGGTCATCCAGATCATCGACCAGGCTGACCAATTGATAGGCGGGCAGATCCTCCTTCCGCCAGAGAACAAAGTCTCCCATCGCCTTGCAAAGCGGTACCTCCTGTCCGTCCACCCGGAACAACCTCCCCTCCGGAACCCGGACCCTCTGCGCCTGCCCCGGCCCAGGAGCGGCAGCGCCTTCCCGGCAGAACCCCGGATACACCCCACCCGGCGCAAGTTTTTTGATCCTGCTGCGCGAGCAGCCGCAGGGATAGAGATGACCCAAGCGCTCAAGTTCGCCCAAAAATTCCCGGTACCGCTCCCTTTTGAGCTCCTGGGAGAATCGACGCCGGAAGTCATCCACCCCCGTCGGCCCTTCATCCCAGGTAAGCCCAAGCCAATCGAGCTGCCGGAAGATATCCGCCAGATACTCTGGCCGGGTGCGGAGACAATCGGCGTCATCGATCCGTAGCCGGAGGATGCCGCCCGCCTTGCGCACCATCAGCCAGGTAAGGACGAAATTGACCGCGTTGCCGAGGTGGAGAAAGCCGCTGGGGGTGGGGGCAAGACGGGAACGGATCATCAAAAAAGTTTGCCTTCCTTGCTGTGCTGGAGGATGAGCTGGCGAAACATCTCAATGATGCCCCGGGCCAACAGGTTGATGGATTGGGCATTGATATTCTCCCCGGCCGAACGGTCGAGGAGAATGTTCAATTTCGAGGGGAAGCCCTCTTCCGGCTCCCAGTAATTGATCAGGAAAGGCACCTTGGGCAAGGGCAGAATCTGGAGGGAATGATCCGCGCCGCCGGACAGGGCCAGGGACGTGGCTCCGAACAGATGGAGCAGTTCAAAAACCAGCTCGCGATGGGCGTCGGCCAGCTGGCGCAGAGGTTCTTCGCAGCGGTGACTGAAATACTGGCTCCATTCGGCAGCACCGGGCAAGGTGGCATAGGGCACCCACTCGCCCTGCGGCTCTTTGCCCTGGCAGAGGAGACAATAGTACAGCAAGGGAACATGAATCCAGTGATTGAGGTGACAATCGGAAAGCAATTCCCCTGACGGGGTGAGGAGAAAATCCTTGCCCAGGCAGTTGATCGCCAGGTTTCCGTCCACCAGCCTCGCCCCGAGCCGTGCCGCAAGAGAAGAAAAATCAAGTTCGGCCACTTCCCGCTGCAATAGCTGGATGGCCTGCCGGTGGTCGTCTTCCAGGCACCGGCGCCGAACAACCCTCAGGCCCAGCTGTTCCGCAACCCCGGATTCCAGATAAGGACAAGCGGTCAATTTTTTCTGCCCTTGCAGCACTGCGGCGGCAAAGGCCATGCAGGAAGGAACCCCACACTGGCCGCAGTTTGTCTTCGCCAGGGCCGCGTAAATCTCCAGGGGGTTTTTTATCTCGGACATGGCTCACAATCTCCCACAAAAAAAGAGGCCACCGGCCTCTTTTTTCACCCGCACTCTGCCGCCTCAAAAAATCAGCCGAGCCGGTTCCAGCTCGCGGATTTTTTGAAGCTGCCATCCCGGGCGACGATAAAACATTCACAACCCTGCTGGCGGTCGGCAAAAAGCACCCCTGCCTCCGGCGGCATGACCATGATCCCGGTAGCCAGAGCATCGGCATCCATGACCGAATGCGCCTTGACCGTGACGCTGGTCGCCAGCCTCGGCGAACGACCGGTCTTGGGGGTGACGATATGGTGAAACATCTTCTCCCGGTCGTAAAACACCTCGTAGCTGCCGGAGGTGGAAATGGCGCCGGTGGTAATGGCCAGCACCTCTGGGTAGGCTTTCTGCTTGGCCGGGTCCTGAATGGCCACGGTCCATGGCTTGCCCTTGGCCGCCGTGCCGCTGGTGCGGATGTCGCCGCTGCAGTTGATGAGATGGTTGCTGATCCCCTTGGCGGCAAGCAGCGCGGAAACCCGGTCCACGATATAGCCGGGGGCGATGCCGTCCAGGGTGATCCCCATGCCTTGGCGTCCGAAGGAAATATCGCCGCCGGCAAAGCGAATCTGCTCGGAACCAACCCGAGCCAGGAGCGCGTCGATCTCAGCCTCGGAGGGGGTAACCCCGGCGGCAAAACGCTCCTTGAAAAGATCCACCAGGGGCTTGACCGTAATGTCGAAGGCCCCGCCGGTCTGTTTGTTGAAGTAGAGAGAACGGGCCACCACCTCGATTACCTCGGACGGTGCCTGGCGCAGGACGCCGGTACTGTTGAGCTGGGAAACCGGGGTGCTGGCATCGTGGCGGCTCAAGAGTTTGCTCAGCCGGGCAATCTCCTCCCAGGCTAGACCGATAGCGTTTTCCGCCTCATTCTTGGAAGAATGGATGGCGGTGATGGACAAAAAAGAACCCATCGCCAGCCTGGTTGAGGAAACCTTGTATTCCCTGGGCCCGAAAAGAACCGCCTCCGCCTGGGCCACAGGCAGCAGGGCCGCAGTGGCCGCGCCAAGGCCGAGCAGGCCGGAAAGCTTAAGAAAGGATCTTCTCTGCGGATTGCACGGATGCACCATGGTCGATTTCGTCTTCATTTTTCTCCTCTCTACGCAATAAAAAAGGATTCGAGGAGCACCCCCGGTTACCTTTCACTTTAAACTTTGCACTCTCAACTTTTCACTATTTCAAGAGGCCATCCTCAACCCTTCCGGCTGGCGGGCAATGGCTGCTCTTCCCTCATATTTCCGCATGATATTACGGGGGCATTTCTCCACACAGATCTCCTGGCATTCCGGGCCGTAGGCAATGCATTTCGGATGGTCGATCTTGATCAGTCCGTCCGTATAGGCAATGGCCTCAGCCGGACATTTTTTCACACACATCTGGCAGGAAATGCAGCCCACCTCGCAGACCTTGCGGACATTCTTGCCAAGATCTTTGGTGCTACAGGGCACATGCACCCTGGCCTTGATAGTCATCAGTTCGATGATCCGCTTGGGACAGGCCCGGATGCAGGTACCGCAGGCCACGCACTTGTCGGGGTTCACCTGCGGGAAGCCGTCCACCATGGCAATGGCGTCAAAGGGACAGCTTTCGGCGCATTCCCCGAGGCCGATGCAGGCATAGTTGCAGGCCGAGGGACCGCCGAAGCCCAGGTTAGCCGCAGTGCAGGAGGCAAAACCGATATACTCGTGCTTGTGGCTGACCCTCCCTTCCTTGCGGGAGCAACGGATCAGGGCGATCATATCTTCCACCTCGGTCATCTTCTTGCCGGTGAGCTGGGCCACCCGGGCGGCCACCTTTTCCTTGCCCGGGTAGCAAAGATTGGGCGGCACCTCGGGGTTGGTGACCACCGCAATGGCGTAGCCCTCGCAGCCTGGATAGCCACAGCCGCCGCACTGGGCCCCGGCCAGGGACTCCAGAACCTCTTCGATCAGGGGGTTGGCCTCCACGGCGAATTTATGGGCCGCCAAGGCAAGGCCGATACCGAAAAAGAGGCCAATGCAGCCGAGAAGGGCAATGCCGCCCAAGGCGATTTTGACTAATGCTGGATCCATAATTATTCCTTACACAAAAACAAAATACAGAATTCAGAAGCATGGTCTTTTTTGTTCATTCCTGCTCCCGCCTTCGATATTCTGACATCCACTAGAAAAGAGTAAGTCCGGAAAAACCCAAAAATGCCAGGGCAAACTGTCCGGCCACAATAAAGGCAATGGGCACTCCCTTGAAGGTCTGCGGGATATTGGCCAGCTCCATCCGCTCCCGCACCGAACTCATCAGATACAGCGCCAGAAGGAAGCCGCCCCCTGCCCCCAGGGCCAGCATGAAGGACTCCCAAAATTTATATTCGTTGTCGGCCAGAATCAAAGGCACCGCGATGATCACGCAGTTGGCGATGACCAGCACCAGATAGACACCAAAGGCGTTGAACAGGGCGGGATTCACCTTGCGCAACACCGTGTCCACCGCCTGCACGGTGAGAGAAACCAGACCGATGAAAACCACGATCTGCAAAAAGTTCAAGCCATAGGGCTTGAGGATGAACTGGTAGAAAAACCAGCTCATGATGGCGCTGACCACGATGACCATGGTGAAGGTTAGCCCCATCCCCTTGGCCGTGTCCTTGCGCTTGGAGGTGCCGAAAAAAACGCAAAGCCCCAGATACTTGGTAAAGACAAAGTTGTTTATCAGGAGCGCCCCGACCAAAATGGAGAACAGGTAGCCCAGATAAGGCTTCATCACCGTAAAGCTCGCCCCCTCTCCGCCTTCGGCAAGGCGGCTGATGGTTACCACATGGGAGAGTCTGGCATTGAGCGGCTCCTTGAAGGTCAGAGTGGCGGTTTTCTGGTCATCGGCCAGGGCCACGCTTTCCAGGGCGAGGAGAATATCAGGATCCTGCGCCTCGTAGACCCGATAGTTGGCCGGATTTTCGACCGTGGTCCGGTCAACCTCCCCGGCAAAGGTCACGACGATCTCGTTTGGGGCCTTGCCGAAATCCTGGCCGGCAATCAGCGCCTGGGCCTGGGCCAGAACCGGCAGGCCAAGCAGGAGAACGAGAGAAAACAGTATCCGTCTGATAGTATGCGTGTTCATGGTTCAGGCCCGTTTGGCTCGCTTGTAGACGATTTCGATGTAGTTGAAAAAAGCCATCATCAGACCGACGCAGAAAAAACCGGCCAGGGGGAGGACGAAAAAGAGCAGCGGTTTGAAGCCCAGCACGTCATAACCCAAAAGGGTGCCCATCCCGAGCAGTTCCCGGACAAATCCCAAGGCCATCATCCCGAACATGAAACCGAGCCCCATGCCGATGCCGTCCCAGAACGAGGCATTGACGCTCTCCTTGGAGGCGAACATCTCCAAGCGCATGGTGATGATGGCAAAGGCAACGATGAGCTTGATAAAAATACCCATCTTGGCATAGGCCTCAGGCAGATAGGCGGCCAGGACCATGTCGATCACCGTTACCCAGGTGGCGATGGTCAGGGTGTAGGTGGGAATCCGGATCCGGGGATGGATGACGTTCTTGAACAGAGCAATGGTGCAGCTTGAACAGACCTGCACGAAAAGCACGGCGATCCCCAGCATGAAACCGTTCATCACCGTGGTGCTGATCCCCACCGCCGGACACATGGAAAGCACCAGCCGGAAGATGGGATTCTCGTTCAGGATTCCGTTGACCACCAGTTGCAGATTTGTTTTGTCAGTCGCCACTGTCACATTCTCCTAAAAAGGCGTCGCGATATGCTGTTCGGCAATAACCCGGTCCAGGATCGCCAGCCGGTAGGCGAATTTCTTCACCATCGCCTTGACTCCGTTGGTCACCGAACGGCTGGAGATGGTGGCGCCGGTGAGGGCGTAGATATCGTTGTCCTGGTATTGCTTCTGGATACTCGCCACCTCTTCCGCGCCGAGACCGCTCTTCTCCGCTTCCAACGCCTTAAGATACTCCTCCGGCAGGGGCGTTTTCACGACCTCCAGCTTCTTCACCGTTTCCAGGGGCTTGCCCTTGAACTGATTCTTGAAATATCCCTGGACTATCTCCGCCCCCAACCCCGGATCCTCCTCGTGCTCCATGATCTCCAGGCCGAGGATGGAAAAATTCTGATCCAGAGCCAGGATAGCGCCGATGAAGGTCTTGAAGCCGGGAAACTTGCCGGGCAGCAGATAGGCGGTTCTCTTGCCGCCGTCGGTGACCACGATGGTCTGGTCGGCGTATCGCAGTGGTTTATCAGCGCCGAGGGCGGCGGCAATGGCCGGGGTGCGTGCCTCCGGTTCCCCTGCTTTTTCCGCGGCCAGCGCCACGGGGGTCTGGGCCACGAAGCCGCCGGCCAGATCGATGGTCACAAAGGAAAAGGAACCGTCCCGCAGGGGCAGGAGATAGCCCATGGCCATGGCCTCGCCCTCGCCGACGAGGTAGCGATATACCTCGTGCATGGCCACGCTCTCCGGGGCCGGGTTCTTGGCGGAATAGCCCAGAAGGCTGAGCATGACCTTCTGCTCGTTCACATGAATATTATGCTTTTTCGCCTTGTTGGTGGCGATGAAGACCGTACCCATGACCAGCCCGGCCAGCAGGCAGGCCACGGTCAGTCGGAAGATGATGGTAAGAATGTCCTTCATTTGCCACCTCCCTGAAGAGGCGCAAAGCGTTTGGGCTTGAAAAATCCGTCCAGCACCGGGCTCAACGGATTCATGAGCAGGATGGCGTAGCAAACCCCCTCGGGATAGCCGCCTTTGAGACGAATCAGGACGGTGAGCGCCCCGATGCCGACTCCGTAGATTAACTGAGAGGTCTTGTTGGTCGGGCTGCTGACGTAATCGGTGGCCATGAAAAAGGCCCCGAGCAAGGCGCCGCCGGAAAGCACAGCCAGCAACGGGTCGCCGGAAAACAGTCCCTCGCCGCCGAAGCACCAGGAAAGCAGCCCGATGGTGGCCAGCATGGAAACCGGGATATGCCAGGTGATGTAACCGCGATAAAGCAGATAGAGTCCGCCCAGCACGATGAACAGGCCGGAGGTCTCGCCGATGGAACCGGGCCGCCAGCCGAGGAAGAAATTGGTGTAGAGATTGGCCCCCGCGCCGAACTGCTCGGTAAAGGCAGCAAGCCCCTGGGTCTTGAGTACCGCCAGCGGCGTGGCCGTAGCCACGGCGTCGATGGAGGTGCCCAGATAGGAAAAGATCGCCAGATCAGAAAGCGGCGGCAGCCAGGCCGAGGTCATGGACACCGGAAAGGTGGCGAGAAGAAAGGCCCGGGCCAGCAAGGCCGGGTTGAAGATATTGTAGCCGAGCCCGCCCAACAGATGCTTGCCGATGGCGATGGCCATGACCGCGCCCAGCACCGGCAGCAGCGGCGAGACCCCGGGCGGAATGACAAAGGCGATGAGCATGCCGGTGATCACCGCGCTGCCGTCACCAACAGTGCTCCTGCGGCCCAGGGCCTTCTGGGTTGCGGCCTCGACCGCCACGCAGCTGAGAACGCTGACCGCAGTGATGATCAGGGTCTGGATGCCGAAAATAAATACGGAAAGAACCAGGGGCGGCACCAGGCAGGCCACCACGGTCCACATGATTTTCTCAACCGATTCGCCGCTCTTCACATGGGGGGAAACGGAAACCTTCCACAGATGCGAAGCGACGGCTGACTGGTTCCCGGAAGCGTCCTCGTTAATGACCGTTCTCCTTAGAATACGTTCTGATGAATCAACGCTTGGCCTTCATCTTGGCCAAACGGACAAACTGCACCAGCGGCCGCTTGGCCGGGCAGACATAGGCGCAGCAACCGCACTCAAAGCACTCGAACACCCCGAACTGCCCGGTATCCTGCGGGCGCCCCGCCTCCACATACAGAGCGATCTCCTTGGGCTCCAGGCCCATGGGGCAGGCCGCCAGACACCAGCCGCAGCGGATGCACTGGGAGTGCGGGGTGGTGTCGATCTCGTCTGCGGCGAGAAACAGCACCGAAGAGGTGGTTTTGGTAACCGGGATGTCCAGGCTGGATACGGCAAAACCCATCATCGGGCCGCCCATGACCACCTTGGCCAGCTCCGGCGTGACCCCGCCCAGATAGGCGACAATATCGCTGACCCTGGTGCCGACCTTGACCCGCAGATTGGCCGGCCGCTTGATCCCCTTGCCGGAGATGGTCATCACCTTCTCGTACAGGGGTTTACCAAGAACCACCGCATCATATATAGCCTTGGTCGTACTCACGTTATGCACCACCACCCCGACCGCGGAGGGCAGGGCAAAACCAGGCACTTTGCGGCCGGTGATGGATTGGATCAGCTGTTTTTCCGAGCCTTGGGGATACTTGACCTGGAGGGGGTTAACCGTGATGGTGTATTCGCTGGTGGAGCCGGCCGCCGCCGCGGCGGTCATGGCGGCAATGGCGTCTGGCTTGTTGCTCTCGATGCCGATGTGACACTGCCGGATGCCGAGGATCTTCAAGATGACCTTGGCGCCCTCGACGATCTCCCGGCTGTGCTCCAGCATCTGGCGATGGTCCGCGGTGATGTATGGCTCGCATTCAGCGCCGTTCAAAATCAGGGTATCCACCGGATTGTCCGGCGGGGGGTTGAGCTTGACATGGGAGGGGAACCCTGCCCCGCCGATGCCGATGATCCCGGCGCCGTGCACCCTGGCCAGCAGCTCTTCTTTGCTCAAGCCCTCCCATGCGCCGGGGGCATATTCTACGGCCGGAGCCGCATGGTCGGTCTGGATGGTAATGGAGGGAGCGCTGACCCGCATGGGATGGCCGGACATGCCGAAACCCTTGATGGTCCCGGAAACCGGGGCGTGCAGCGGCACGCCCAGCCCTTTGGTAACCTCGCCGATGATCTGGCCTTCCCGAACTACATCCTTGACGGATACCGTTGGGGTGCAGGGGGCGCCGATATGCTGGCCCAAGATGATCTCCAGCTCGTCAGGGACCGACATCACCTCGATGGCCAGGCCGGAGGTCAGATTTTTTGCTTCAGGCGGATGCACCCCGCCTTTGGGAAAGGTCAATAACGATGTCATGTCGCATTCTTCACGGGGGTTATCGGCACAGAGCGCCAGGCATAATTTGTCGGATTCAGGAGCCGTAACGAAATAACCATTGCTTTCCTGACTAGTTCGCTGCTGCTTACCATGCCGTTTTTGCCAGCAAGGGACAGGTTTTTCGCACAACGGCTTAAGCCGATTTCAAACAACGATTTTTCAGCGACAGCACGCAATGCCTGCTGTGCCGGGAGGAATTTGATTATTCCTTTTGTCTTTTTTTGTCAAGGGAAAATGGTCCTGTTTTCAGACTCCTGGTGACAAGGCATAAAGGAAAGAGCCCGCGCTGCCGACCTCACTCTATTCTTTGCAACTTTATGGATAATTTTGGTTTTCAGGAGCCTTGCCGAACGAATTAGACAGATCCCAGGTAGTGCAACCGGGTCTTTTCCTCGTCTGCCCATATCATAAAAATGCCCCGCACGAAATCCTTTGGTAATTTTCTCGATGAATTCCCCTTCAGACTTCTCTCCTTATCGACAAAAAATTCCGATCAGGCTGTTGAACTTTCCTGTTGACATAAAGCGCTCCTGTCATATATTTATAACAATGAACGGCGACTCATTATTTCCTCTGTTATGGTGCAGCAGGATATAATTTGGAAATGTTTTCCAAACAAACCTAGGAGACTCTGAAAATGAACAAAAAAATGATTTCCCTGGCAATGGCAATGGCATTCGTTATCGGCACCGCTGCGGCTTCTTTCGCCGCTGACTGCAAGGGTACGGTAAAGGCCGTCTCCGGCACCTCCGTTACGGTAACCTGCGCGGATGGCACCGAGACCACGGCTGAAGGTACGGCCAAGGTTGGCGCCAAGGTGGAAGTAAAAGGCGGCAAGATCGCTGCTGCCAAGAAAAAAGCCATCGAGGGTTGCTAATCGCCCTGCCGGACCGGATGTCTGGTCCGCAAAAGCCCGGCCTCTGGCCGGGCTTTTTTTATTCGCCCTTCCCGCTCCTCTATCTTTACTTTTCCCCGCCCCTTTCGTATAGTGCCAGACCATGAATATCTTCACTGCAGCCATATTCGGCATGATCCAAGGGGCCACGGAATTTCTGCCCATTTCCAGCTCCGGCCATCTGGCCCTGGCCCATTATTTCTTCGGCGCCAAGGAAGCCGGACTGACCTTTGACGTGGCCCTGCATCTTGGCACCCTCATGGCCATCATCATTTATTTTCGCGATGATTTTCGGCAGATGGGCAAGGCGGTCCTCGGCCTCAACCAGGAACTGGATGAGGCAAAAAGGCTGCGCACCATGGCCTGGTATATCTGCCTGGCAACCATTCCCGGCGTCGGGGCTGGCCTGCTGCTGGGAGAGCCTGCGGAAAAATACTTCCGGCATCCCGCCATGGTGGCGGCGGTCCTGGCCGGAGCCGGGCTGCTCCTCCTGCTTGCCGACCAGGCAAGCAGGCGCGTCCGGGATTTCGGCAAAATAACCCTGCTTGATGCCCTGCTAATCGGCCTTGCCCAGGCCTGCGCCATCATCCCCGGAGTGTCGCGAAGCGGAAGCACTATCACCTGCGGCCTGGCCCTGGGACTCACCCGGCAGGCGGCCATTCGTTTTTCCTTTCTGCTTTCCGCGCCCATCATCTTCGGGGCCGGGGCCTATAAATTACCCGAGATACTCACCCAGGGCCAGACGGACGGGCAAAGCGCCTTGTTCGCCACAGGCTTTCTGGCTTCCGCCGTCTCCGGTTACCTGTTCATTTCATTCCTCATGCACTACATCCGGGCCAGAAGCTTTGCCATTTTCGCTTACTACCGCTTCCTGATGGCGGCTCTGGTCGTTATCGCCCTCTTTCTGCAACGCTGAACCGCCTTGGAGACCATGATGGATCCTGCGCAGCTTCCCGAAAAACAGTATGCCCGCCTCCGGGAAATCCGAAAAACATACAAGGTTGACTTTGTACCCCTGCGTCTGCGCGGCAAGGAAATTCAACTGCTGCAAGTCACCGATCTCGAACCGCTTTTGGCCGGCAAAGACCCTTTCCAGGATGTGGCTGGTTTCCCCTTCTGGGTTAAACTCTGGGAAGCCGCCATGATCCTGGCGGACCTCATGCTCACCACTGTGCCGGTTAAAAAAGAGCAGACCCTGCTAGAACTCGGCGCCGGCCTCGGCGCGCCGGGCCTTGCCGCAGCCCTGGCAGGATACAGGGTGACTCTCACCGACTACGAGCCCCACATCCTTGATTTTCAAAGGGTCAGCGCCACGGCCACCGGCCTGAAAGGAGTAAAATGTTGCCTGCTCGACTGGCTGAAACCGCCCACCCTGCCGCGCTTTGACACCATCATCGGCGCGGAGATCCTTTTTCGGGAAGATTTTTTCGCGCCACTTTTAAACATCTTCCGCTCACTCCTGGCGGAGCAGGGGGTCATCTACCTGGCCCACGATGTCCGCCGGCAAAGCCTGCCCAAATTTCTCCTGCTGGCGGAAAAGGAATATGAGATCGCGGTTAGTACCCGCAAGATGCGCAGCGAAGGCAAGGAGCTGACCATCATCATCAACCGGCTCACCCGCCGGGCCTGAAGAACACCACCATGCGCTATCAGGAGATCGACTGGGACGAGATGTGGCGGCAGTCCAGAGCCCGGAAGTCCTGGAAAAAGAAGAAAAGCAGCGACTGGGACCGGCGCGCCGCCTCCTTTGCCGAACGCAATCTCGACTCGCCCTTTGTCGCCCAATTCCTGGCCCGCCTCCAGATCGAGCCGCAATGGTCCGTGCTGGACGTGGGCTGCGGCCCCGGCACCCTGGCCATCCCCCTGGCCGGCCAGGTGCGGCACGTTACCGCCCTCGACTTTTCCGCCGCCATGCTGGCCGAGCTGCACAAAAGGGCGCAAGCCGCAGGCCGGGACAACATCACCACCGTCCAGGGTTCCTGGTCCGACGACTGGCAGGCCTTGTCCATTGCCCGCCACGAAGTGGCCATCGCCTCCCGCTCCCTGTCGGTGGAGGATCTGCGCGGGGCTTTACACAAACTGAACGCCTGGGCCAGCCGGGCGGTCTATGTGGTGGACCGGGTCGGGGCCGGACCTTTTGACCCGGACCTCTTTGCCGCCATCGGCCGCAATTTTGAACCAGGCCCGGATTACATCTTCACGCTCAACATCCTTTACACCCTCGGCATCCACGCCCAGGTAGATTTTCTTACTTTGGAAGCCAACAGAACCTACCCCTCCCGGGAAGAAGCCCTGCAGTCGTACCGCTGGATGGTGGATGATCTCACCACGGGGGAAGAAGAGCGGCTGGCCGCCTATGTGGATGCGCGCCTAAGCCGTGACAGCGACACCGCCTGGCAGTTAACCCGACAGACTCCGCCCCGCTGGGCTCTCCTCTCGTGGCAGACCGAAGGCTGAGTTGCATATTCCCGCCCAGCCGCTATAATACGAAACTTTTCAAGGACGGCCATGGCCGTTCTTAAATTTACCCCCAACCACCTGCGACCATGCCAAACAATCAGCAATACGACGTCATCGTGATCGGCGCCGGCCATGCCGGCTGCGAAGCCGCATTAGCCTCCGCCCGGATGGGCTGCCGCACCGCGGTGCTGGTGGTTAACGCCGACACCATCGGAGCGATGAGCTGCAACCCGGCCATCGGCGGTCTGGCCAAGGGGCATCTGGTCAAGGAAATCGACGCCCTCGGCGGGGAGATGGCGAAAAACATCGACGCCACCGGCATCCAGTTCCGCCGCCTCAACACCCGCAAGGGACCGGCGGTCTGGTCTTCCCGGGCCCAGGCCGACCGGCTCCTTTACCGGCTGCGGATGAAGTCGGTGCTGGAGCAGCAGGAGAACCTCCATATCCGGCAAGGGCTTGCCGACCGGCTGCTCATAAAAAACGGGGAAATCTGTGGCGTGGTCACCTCTTTGGAAGAGGAGATCACCGCCCGGGCCGTAATCATCGTCACCGGCACCTTCTTAAACGGCCTGATCCACATCGGCCTGAAGAATTTCCCCGCCGGCCGGTTGGGCGACGCCCCCTCGCTCAAGTTGCCCCTGCATCTCAAGGAGCTGGGCTTTGCCATGGGGCGAATGAAGACCGGGACCACCCCGCGCCTCGATGGCACCACCATCAATTACACGGATCTTGAAGCCCAGTACAGCGACGAGCCGCCCAACCTTTTTTCCTTCAGCAACCGGGGCAAACAGCCGGTGCTGCCGCAACGGCCCTGCCACATCACCTACACCAACCCGACCACCCACGCGCTCATCCGGGCGGGCACCGACCGCTCTCCCCTGTACACCGGGATTATCGAGGGAGTAGGGGCGCGCTATTGCCCGTCGGTGGAAGACAAGGTCATGCGCTTCCCGGAAAAGGAGCGCCACCAGATCTTCCTGGAGCCGGAAGGGCTGGACACTGTGGAGATCTACCCAAACGGCTTGCCCACCAGCCTGCCCATGGATGTGCAGACCGCGATGCTCCGCAGCATCAAGGGGCTGGAGCAGGTTGCCATCATCCGGCCCGGCTATGCCATTGAATACGATTATGTCGATCCACTGGAGCTGCACCCCTCCCTGGAAACAAAGCGGATCAAAGGCCTCTTTCTGGCCGGGCAGATCAACGGCACCTCCGGCTACGAAGAGGCCGCGGCCCAGGGGCTGATCGCCGGGATCAACGCGGTAAAGTCCGTGCGCGGGGAGGAACCGCTGATCCTCGACCGCTCCCAGGCCTACACCGGGGTGCTGATCGACGATCTGGTCACCAAAGGGACCAGGGAGCCGTACCGGCTCTTCACCTCCAGGGCGGAATACCGGCTGCTTCTGCGGGAAGACAACGCCGACCTGCGGCTGGGAGAGATCGGCCGGGGACTGGGGTTGGTCAAGGACGAGACCTACCGCTTGTTTCAGGCCAAGAAACAGGCCATTGAGGAGACCCTCGCCCTGTTTGACAGCAGCATAATAAGGCCCAAGCAAGAGCTGAACGACCGCCTCCTGGCCCTGGGCAGCTCTCCCCTCAAGACTGCGGTGAGCGCCGCCGACTTGCTGCGCCGCCCGGAGATGGCTCTTGCCACCGTGGCCCGACTCCTTGGTCTCTCCCTGCCGCGGCCCGAGGAAGAGGTGACCAGGGAGGTCGAGCTGGCCATCAAATACCAGGGCTACATTTCCCGACAGGGCGAGCAGGTTGACCGCTTCCGGCGCATGGAATCGGTGCTTCTGCCTGATGACCTGCCCTATCAAAGCATGTCCGGCCTTTCCCGTGAGGTGGTGGAAAAGCTCACCAGAGTTCAGCCCCGAACCCTGGGCCAGGCCGCGCGGATCTCCGGGATCACCCCGGCCGCCATCTCCATCCTTCAGGTGCATCTCAAAAAGGAGGCCCTGCTTTGAGCATGGTTGCCCCTTGGCTCAAGAAGATCGGCGAGGCCTTAAAATGCAGTCTCAGCTTAAAATTCATCATCGGCTGCAGTTTTACCCTGTTGATCACCCTCGGCGCTACCTTCTACATTTTCAACGAACGCCAGGAGCAGCTCATCATCCGCCAGGCGGAAAATGAAGCCAGGGCGATTTTCCGCCAGATCGTCCTTATGCGCCGGTGGGTTGCCGACCACGGCGGGGTATTCGTGGAAAAGCTGCCGCGCTCCCAACCTTCCCCTTACCTTAGCAACCCCGAGATCCTGGATCGCCGTGGGCGGAGCTACACCAAGGAAACCCCGGCCATGGTCACCAAGGAGCTGGCCAGGTACTCCCGGGAAGAGGGGTTGTTCTGGTTTCACATCACCAGCCTCAAACTGACCAACCCGGAGAATGCGCCAGACCCCTTCGAGCGCCAAGCCCTGCTGGCCTTTGAGCGGGAAGGCCAGCGGGAACTCACCTCCATCGAAACCATCGACGGCCAGGCCTACCTTCGCTACATCTCCCCCCTCTATGTCGAGAAGTCATGCCTGCAATGCCACCAGGAACAGGGTTACAAACTGGGCGATGTCCGCGGCGCCATCAGCGTTGCCCTGCCGATGGACAAGACCTTTGCCGAGGCGGCCAAAAACCGGCGCAGAATGTTCGCCTCCATGCTTCTGGTGGTGGGCGCGCTGAGCGGGGCGATGATTTTCATGATGCGGCATCTGGTGTTGGCGCCGATGAAACGGCTTGCCACCTCCATCCAGGGATTCTCCAAGGGCAATTACGAAGCGGTGGAGCTTTTGCCTACCGGGGATGAATTCGAGGATCTGTCCAATGCCTTTGCCGAAATGGCCGCCCGGCTCACCAGCTACCACGACAATCTCCAGAACCGCATCCGGGAGGCGACCAGGGATCTTGCCGAAACCAACCAGAAACTGCTCGAAACCAATCGCCTGCTTTCCGCCGCCAGTGAGCGCAAATCAGACTTTGTCGCCCGCGCCTCCCACGAACTGCGGACCCCTTTGACCTCCATCAAAGGTTCCATGGAGTACCTAACCGCCAGGATGGCCTGCCTTTCTCCCCAGAAAATCAGCACCTGCGCCCAGGACGAGCTTTGCGATTTTTTCCAGTTGATCAACAAGAACACCGACCGGCTGATCCGCATGGTCAACACCATGCTCGATATCGAACGAATCGAGATGGGGACCAGCACGGCTCTGCATTATGTTCGCTTTGATCTGGTTATGGTAATTCGCGAAACAATCGCCGGAATTTCCTGCCTTGCCGAGGAGAAGGGAATGCAGATCAGCCCCCAGCTCCCGGAAACCATGCCGCTGCGGGCCGACGAGGACAAGATCAGGCAGGTACTCACCAATCTGCTGGCCAATGCCATCAAGTTCGCGCCCGAACAGACAACCATCACCATCCGGGCCTTTATGGAGGAAAATTCAGCCGTGGTCGAGATCCAGGACCAGGGTCCGGGCATCCCGATGGCGGAGCGGGAAAAGGTCTTTGACAAGTTCTACAAATTGGGCAATAAGGAAGGAAACGGCCTTGGGCTTGCTATCTGCCGGAGCATCATTTCAGCCCACGGCGGCATCATCGGCATGGAGGACAGGGGGGTGGGTAATTGCTTTTATTTCCAGCTGCCCGCCGACCCGGAAGCAATAACCGCCACCAACAAGCTCTGATGATCACGAGCGGACATGGAGAGCACGATGAGCAAAACAACGTTGCTGGCCATTGATGACGACCAGGACATCCTGAAGGTTCTCAAGGCAAACCTTGAACTGCACGGCTTTACCCTGCTCACCGCCGACTCCCTTGCCTCGGCCCGGACCATCCTGGCCGACCGCAGGCCTGATCTGGTGCTTCTCGACCTGATGCTGCCCGATGGTGACGGCCTGGAATTCTGCTGCGCCGTGAAATCCCTTTACCCCAACCTGCCGGTCATCATGCTGACCGCCAAAGACAAGGTTTCCGACAAGGTGATCGGTTTCGAACTGGGGGCTGACGACTACCTGGTCAAGCCCTTTGAAACCCGCGAACTCCTGGCCCGCATCCGGGCCAGGCTCCGGCCGGTGGTCAGCCCCCAGCAAGCCAGCGTTCTCCCCGCCGGCAACTTGTCTCTCGATTTGCGCAATCAGGTCGTTACAGTCCATGGCAAGGTCGTCGCCCTCACCCCAAAGGAGTTCCAGGTTCTAGCCTGTCTGGTAAAAAACCGCAACAACCTGGTGAGCCGGGAAGAAATCCGGCAACATCTCTGGAGCGATGCCAAGCTTTATGCCTGGAGCCGGGTTATCGACGTACACATCCAGCATCTCCGCCAAAAGATCGAGGCCAACCCGGCTGCACCGCGCCATATCGTCACGGTGCCGGGCCGGGGCTACCGGTTTGAGGAATAGCAGGACAGCCAAATGGTCTCGTAATAACTCAGCGTTACACCCTGGGGCATAAGTTTCGTTTGAGCAGACAAGCTGCTCAACTCAGCTTTACACCCTTCGGGCATAAGTTTCGTTTGAGCAGGCGAGCTGCTCAACTCAGCTTTACACCCTTCGGGCATAAGTTTCGTTTGAGCAGGCGAGCTGCTCAACTCAGCTTTAACCAAAAACACAAAATTTCCGGTTGCTCCGAAATGTTAACCGTTAAAATCCAGTAGCGCCTGGAAATACGCTGGCAAAAGATGCTATGATACATTGTAGCAGGCCGATGCGACGCTGCTGAACGGTTAACTTCCTTGGAGCCGCCCATGAAACTGCTGCACGACCTGCCGCTCTCCACGCGCATTGCCGGCAGTGCCTTGCTCCTTGTGGCGCTGGGCGCCTTGACCCTGATGTTCGTGGAAGAAGCACATCTTCGCGAGGTATATTTTAGCCAGCGGCGCGCCCATCTGGAAGAAGCCTTCCATTTTAACGAATTGCGGATGACCCAGGCGATCGACACCCTGCGCCGCAATGCGCGGTTTCTGGCCGCCACCCCGCCGGTCGCCGGGATCATGCGGGCGGCGGGGAACAATGGCTACGATGCCCGCGACGGCAATACGGCCAAGCAATGGGAAGAGCGGCTGCGGCAGATTTTTTCGCCATTTCTTCTGGCGCATCCCGACTACTATCAGCTCAGCTATATCAGTGTCGCGGACGAGGGCCGGGAAATTGCCCACCTCACCAACCACAACGGACAAGTTGAAATCGTGCCGCCGGATCGGCTGCGCTCCAAGGCAGAGCAGAATTACTCCGCCGCCGCTCTGGAATTTGCTCCCGGCCGGGTACACCTTTCGAATATCGACCTGAGGCGGGAAGAGGGAAAGAACGACCAACCGCTTATTCCTGCCATTGAGGCCACGGCGCCGGTTTTTGACGACAACGGCAAGATCTTCGGCCTGATCGTCCTCTGCCTGGACTTGCGCCCCTTGCTGCAATCCACTACCTTCAACCTGCCGCCTGGCGTTTCGGCCTTCATCACCGACAGGCATGGCCAGTACCTGCTACGCCCGGAGTCATTGCGGGATATCGGCTTCGGAGCCGCAAGCGGGAAGGGAAT
This sequence comes from Desulfurivibrionaceae bacterium, assembly GCA_041675585.1. Taxonomy (GTDB): domain Bacteria; phylum Desulfobacterota; class Desulfobulbia; order Desulfobulbales; family Desulfurivibrionaceae; genus Thiovibrio. The sequence continues at coordinate 33,585 of JBAYTO010000009.1, read as the reverse complement.
CCGCACCGATTTCCCCACGCTTGCCGCCGCACTTGATCCGCGCACCCCGAAATTTATGCCGCTCCAGCTGGCAACGAAATCTGCGGCCCAGTATCTGACCGCCGGGCGGATCCATTACGATGCCGACAATCCCGCGCAGTTCCTGTTTTTGACCTATCAGCTTGCCGACGGCATGGCGCGGCGGTTAACGGCGATCCCCCGGGCCCATGTCATCGCCGGCTTTACGGTATTGCTGCTGGTCTGCGGCATCGTACTGATCGTTCTGCGCCGAACCTTTTTCCCCCTTGAACAGCTTGCCGTTGCCGCCGACGAGATCACCGCGGGCGCTCGCGACGTCCGGCTGCCGCACAGCGACGGCGGCGAAATCGGCTGCCTCACCAAGGCACTCAACGCCATGCTGAGCGAAATCTCCCGCCGGGAGCGGGAAATTGCCCGGATTAACGAAGGACTGGAGAGACAGGTCGACGAGCGCACCCAGGATCTGACTGTGCTCAATGACCTGCTGGTCATGGAGATTCGTGAACGCGAAAGGGCTCTCCATGATGTCGAGCATATGTTCCAGCGCAATCAGGCCCTGATGAATACCGCCATGGACGGCATCCACATCCTGGACCTGGAAGGCAATCTTGTGGAGGCCAACGAATCGTTCTACCGGATGCTGGGCTACACCGGAGAAGCGAAACCAGGCCTCAAGGTGACCGACTGGGATGACCTGTTTTCGCAAGAGGAGCTACAGGCGACCTTCAAGGATCTTGTCGGGAAACACGTCTTGATCGAAAGCAGATACCGCCGCAAGGACGGCACCACCTTTGATGTCGAGATCGCCTGTTCGGGAATCGAGATTGCCGGCCGGGACTATCTGTACGCAGCAAGCCGTGACATCACCGAGCGTAAACAGGCCGATGCAGCGTTGAGGCGGAAAAAGATCGTGGTCGACACTGCCATGGATGGCTTCTGGATAATCGATGAGCATGGAAAATTGCTGGACGCCAATGAGGCCTATGCCCGGATCTCCGGCTATTCGGTGGCTGAACTGGTCACCATGCATATCAGTCAGCTGGAGACAAAGGAACAGCCCGAGGATATCAAGGAACACCTTGCCAAGCTGGTCGCCGAGGGCTATGACCGCTTCGAGACCCGCCACCGCCACAAGGACGGCCATGAAATCGATGTCGAGATATCCGCCCGATATCTGGCGGAATCGCGACAGTTCTTAGTGTTCTGCCGCGACATCACCAAGCGCAAGCAGGCCGCGCTTGAGTTTCAGCACAACCAGGAATTGCTCAAGGAGGCGGAGCGGCTGGGGAAATTGGGCAGCTGGGAACTGGACTTGGTCAGCGGCGTGTTGCGCTGGTCAGAGGAGGTCTACCGGATATTCGAGCTTGACCCGGCCCGGTTTGCCCCATCCTATGAAACTTTTTTAAGCGTGATCCATCCCTACGACCGAGACGGGGTGAATCATGCCTACCAGCGGTCGTTGCAGGACCAGCAGCCTTACCATATCGAGCATCGCTTGCTGTTCGCCGATGGTCGGGTCAAATGGGTGCGCGAACACTGCACCAGCACCTTCGATCTTTCCGGCAAACCGCTGCGCTCGAGGGGAATGGTACAGGACATCACCAAACACAAGGAGGCCGAGGAAGAGATCCTCGCCCTGGCGCTCCATGACCAGTTGACCGGCCTGCCTAATCGCCGCTGTTTCCTGGAACGCCTTGGGACGGCCCTCTCCGCTTCCACCCGTCATGATGACTTCGGTGCGGTGCTGTTCATCGACATGGATAATTTCAAGATCCTCAATGATACCCGGGGCCACGAAACAGGCGACCTGATGCTGATCGAGGTAGCCAACCGGCTCGGCTCCTGTATCCGCGAGGTCGATATTGCCGCCCGCTTCGGCGGAGATGAATTCGTCGTCCAGATCGGTGATCTCGGCAGCGACAGGGACAAAGCCCTGCAACGGGCAGGGTTGGTCGCCGAACATATCCGCCAGACCCTGGCGCAGCCGTACCTGCTCAACGATCACCCGCATCACAGCTCGCCCAGCATCGGGGTCACCCTGTATCACGGCAAGGATGCCTCGGTGGATACGGTGTTGCAGCGCGCCGACACAGCCATGTATCAGGCCAAGGACTCGGGCCGTAACAAGGTCTGCTTCTTTGCCCAGGCAACGCCTGCCCAGTAAATTCTCAGACAGGGAACGGTTACTTGCCGAAAATCCCCGCTGCGGCTGGGGTTAGGCGCTAGATATCAAACATGACCACCTCTTGCTGCAAACGCTGCCGGGCCAGCAAATCGGCAAGGCTGACCGTGAGCGTTGCCAGCAGACACTCCTGCGCCTTTTGCAGCAGGGCGGTGAGCGCATTGGCGGATTCTGCGCCGGCCGGCACCAGATCAATGCCGCCCTCAAGCAGGAGAATAATATCCTTGACCGTAATATTCTCAGGATCTCCGGCCAGTTTGTAGCCGCCGTTCTTGCCGCGGAAGCTGCGGACGATGTTTGCCTTACCGAGCTGGTTGAAGATCTGTTCCAGGTAGTTTTGGGGGATATGCCGGCTGGCCGCAATATCCTTGATCTGCAGCGGCCCGTTTGCACTGTGCTCGGCCAGATAGAGCAGGGCCTTGAGGCCGTAATGACTTTTGCTGCCCAGAGTAAGCATCACTTCTACTTTTTCTCGATCAGCAACGACCAGGCGCCGTCCGCCAGGCGTTTCTGCTTGATGATCCTGTGGCCTTCCCGGCTGACGGAGCCCGGCACATTGCCGATCGGCGCCCCGTCGTCCAGCAATATTTCCAGAACCTGCCCCGACTGCAACTTTGCCAATTCCACCTTGGCATAAACAAGATTCATCGGGCAGCCAACCTTGCGACAATCTTTTACGGCATCCGGTTTTATATCTGACATGTTCTGCTCCTTTCCAGGCTTCCGGCTCCTAAACAAGAGAGGGCTCCTCGACAAGCTGAATTTCTTCCGGCAGCACCTGCCCCTGGCTGATTCTAAAAGATTTCACCTCGATTCTCTCCGGATCGGCCATAGAGATTATGACATAACTGATCTCCGGGTCATAGGCCAGGCGGATATCCTCGAGAGACGGCCTGGCCGGAGTCTCGGGATGGCTGTGATAAACAGCGCGGAGGCGTTGACCTTGGCCGCGCATCGCTTTTATCGCGGCAAACTGATCCGCCGGATCCATGGAAAAATGATCCGCCGCCTTGTCGGTGTTGGCCAGAGCAATCGCCGCCTCGACGAGGCCGTTCTTTTCGGCCAGATAGCCGCAGACTTCATAGGGCAATTCTTCCCTGGCCTGGGCGATGATGGCCTCAAAAACCTTTCTGTTAACGGGCAACATCGCAGGCCTGCCGCACTTTTTTTTCCTGCAGGCCGCAGGCTGGCCTGACGTTGTCACTCAATTCGGTAATGGTCGGCTTTTCCCCGCAGAGCGGACAGTCTTTTTGTCGAGTCAGCCTGATCTTGCGAAAGTCCATGTTCTTGGCGTTAAAGGTCAGCAGGGTGTCGGTCAGCAGGCTGCCGGCACCGGTAAGAAACTTGAGCGCCTCAGCCGCTTGGATGGTGCCGAGCATGCCGGCGATTGCCCCCAGCACTCCCGCCTGGGAACAGGTGGGCACCGCATCAGGCGGCGGCGGCTCGCGGAAGACACAGCGATAGCAGGCGGACTCGCCAGGCAACACCGTCATGCTCTGGCCGTCGAAGCGCAGGATGCCGCCATGGGAAAAGGGAATCCCTTCCATGACGCAGGCATCGTTCACCAGGAATTTGGTGGGAAAATTATCGGTGCCGTCCACCACGAAATCGTAATCGCGGATCATGGCCCTGATATTTTCCGCGCGGAGATATTCCTGATAGGTTCTGACCGTGACCCCAGGGTTGATGGCCAGCATTTTCTCCTTTGCCGACTCCACCTTGGCTCTACCGATGTCCGCGGTAAAATGGGCGATCTGCCGCTGCAGGTTCGAGATATCGACCGTATCACAATCGACGATGCCGATGGTGCCGACACCGGCCGCGGCCAGATACAGGCCGATCGGGCAGCCGAGGCCGCCTGCCCCGACAATGAGCACCTTGCCCCGCAGCAGTTTTTCCTGCCCTTCCACCCCCACATCCTGCAAGAGAATGTGGCGGCTGTATCTTTCAAGTTGTTCCGAGGTGAAATCAATCATGGTGGTTGAACCCCCTTTCAAGGTCTTCGATAAGATCATCCTCATCCTCGATGCCTGCGGAGAGCCGCAACATGCTCGGCCTCACCCCGGCCGCGAACCGCTCTTCCGGGCGGTATTCGGCATAAATGGTTGACCAGGGATGGAGAATGAGACTTTTGTTGTCGTTCAGATTGGTAGCGCGCCGGATGACCCGCAAGCTGTCCATGAAGGCATAACAGTCCGCCTCAGCCGCCAGATCAAAGGTGAGCAGGCCGCCGAAACGAGCCCCGAACTGTTGCCGCGCGACCGCATGCGATCCCGCTTCCGGCAACCCCGGATAATTCACCGCCGCAACCCGCGGGTGCCCGGCCAGAAACCGGGCCAGGGCCATGGCGTTGGCGCAGCTCCTGTCCACCCTCAGGCTCAGGGTTTCCAGGCCGAAACTCTGCAGATAGGCGTTATGGGGGGCGAGACAGGCCCCGAAGTTGCGGAACACCTCCTGGCGCAGGGTGGCCATGAAGGCCATGCTGCCAAAGCGCTCCGCCTCCCCGGCCAGTTTCGCCGAGCGGCGCCAGTCGAAATTGCCGTTATCGATGATCGCCCCGCCCACCGAGGTCGCGCCGCCGGAGATATACTTGGTGGTGGAAAGCACTTCGATATTCACCCCCGCTTTTTTGCTGTCGAACAGATACGGGGTCAGCAGGGTGTTGTCCACCACCAGGGGAACGCCATGTTTCGCGGTGATGGCCGCGATTTTCGCGCAATCGGCCACTTCGAGCTGCGGATTGCTCATGCTCTCGAGAAAAACCGCCCGCGTTCCCCGGTCGATGGCCCGCTCGAGAGCAGCAAGATCGAGCATGGACACATAACGCACCGCAAGCCCCCAGGGCTGAAAGGTTCTGGTGAGCAGCGACAGGGAATTGCCGAACAGCTTTCGGGTGGTGACGATATTGGCGCCCGCCTCCGCCAGGGTCATAATGGTGTTGCTGATGGCGGCCATGCCCGAAGAGAGGGCCAACACCGCGAGCCCGCCCGACAAGGACTGCAGCCGCTGCTCAAAATCCTGCACCGTCGGATTGGCAAGGCGGGTGTACACATAAGCCGGCTTGCGGCCGGCAAAGGTCTGGGCCAGGGAGGCGGAATCCTCATGCTCGAAGGCGACGGTGTCATAAACCGGCATTCTCAGCGCCCCGTGGGGGTCTTTCCCCTTGGAGGCCCCGTGTACCGCCCTGGTGGCAAAGCCTTTCATCCGCGGGCTCCTCCGCCCATGAAATAGAGAAATTCCAGTTCGTCCCCCTCGGCCAGGGTCTGTTCCGCATAGCGCTGCCGGTCAACGATCTTGCCGTTCAGCTGCACCGAGACCATGTCCGGCGACTCCACCTGCTTGAGGGCCAGGAGCCCGGCCACAGAAATATTGTCTTGCTCCACAATCTCTGCCATGCCATTAACCATCACCTGCATACCGTCACCATCCTGATAAATTTAATTAAGCTGATTAACTTGATCTACTTAATCAAGTAATTACACCTTGCCTTTGCGTTTGTCAAGCCTCTTTCGAGGGGAAACCAGGATACCCATTTCCCCGGCACTGTCAGGCCACGGCATGAGTCTGCGCCTGCCTGCTGTTTGAGCTGGAGCGGCTTAAGCACAACGAGCGCTAACCCAAGATCGCCTGCAAGCAAATTCCATCAGATCATGGGCGCGGTGGTTTTCGAGAGGGGATTTTCTGCCTTGCGCTATTGCTTTACGGTCGCAAAAAGTGCCTAGAAGTGGAAGGACAGGGGCTTGCTCGCGCCGGAAATTTTCCGGCAGGCATCGATGCAGGCGCCGCAGTTGTGACACTGGGGAACAAGCTGACCGATCATGGGATTGAGGCCAAGCTGACAGGCCTTGGCGCATTCGCGGCAACGGATGCAGGGCCGACTTTCCGCTTCGCTCAGAACTACCTTCAAGGTCTTTTTACCTTGGCACAGGCCGAGCATGCTGCCCACCGGACAAAGGTGGTTGCACCAGACCCGGCGGACCAGGAAAAGTTCGGCCAAGATAATAATGGCGATCAGGGTCAGCTCCAGCCCTACAGTGCCTTCGTAGATAAGGCGAGCGGTCTGGACCGAAATGATCCCCGGGGCTGAGAACAGGCTGGCCAGGGGAAAACCGAAAAACAGGGTGGCGGCGAGGATTGCCGCCAACACCGCATAGCGGATCAGCGGCTTTGAGCCGAGGGTGAAAAAGCGAACAAAGCCCAGCTTGCTACCCACCGTATCGAACAGTTCGGAGAGGGTATTCTGGGGGCAGACCCAGCTGCAGAAAACCCGGCCCAGGGCCAGGGCGATCCCGGCCGGGATGAGGGCCGAGGCCAGAAGTACGGCCTCGAACCGGAGGGTGGCCAGCAGAGATTGAATAGCGATCAGCGGGTCGGTAAGCAAAACCGGGCCGATGTTCAGCGAATAGAAACTGCCGCTCACTGCGGCGATCCCGCGGCGGTTGAGCAACGGGACCACAACCATGGCGGAAAGGGAAAGGAGCTGGACAATTCTGCGGATAGGGGTAATTCTCATCCTGTCTCTCCAGCGGGCATTATGGTGATGGCGGCGGTGCCAGCCGGGCAAACATGCTCGCAGATTCCGCAGCCCACGCATTTTTTCTCATTGACCACCGGTCGCAGCTCGTTGTCCATGGTGATCGCCTCGTTGAAAAGCGGGCAATGGTCGTAACAGCTCCGGCAAAAGGTGCCCTGCCAGGTAAGACACTCTTTTTTGTTGATCCGCGCCGTCCCCATCCGCACCTGCTCGCGCTTTTTCACCTGCCCGTCCAAGGCGCCGGACGGGCAGACCGGCACACACTTAAGGCAGAGGTAGCAGGGGGAAAGCCTTGCCCGGATGACCGGGGTTCCCATCATCGTCAGGCCGTCGAGCAGACCGGCTACCCTGATCGCCCGGTAGGGGCAGGCCAAAGCGCATTTACCGCAGCGGATGCAGCGGCCGAGAAAGTCCTCTTCCGGCACCGCCCCCGGCGGTCGGAGGAAATCCCTGCTCATCTTACTCCCCTGCCTCATCGGTGCCAGCGTATACCGGATAGACCCCGGTCACCCGCGCTACTGCGGCCAGCCGCTGCATGCCCTCGGTCAGGGCCGCCACCGAGGCGGCCTCGATCACGGTAACGATCTGATTTTCCTTGCTGCCGTGTACTTCCGTGTCCGGCAGCAAGGCCAGCTCGGCCAACACCGCCTCTACCGCCCCTGCTTCCGTTGCCACCACTACGCTTGCGATTGCCATTTTTTCACCTTGGTATGTTAAAAAACCCCTCCCCGGTGACGGATTGCGTCAAGGGAAGCACCGGGGAGGGGCGGAGAAGACCTATTTGTAACTATCCAGCTCTTGAAGCCGGGAAGAAGCGGTCACAGGGTGCCGCAGGTTGCGGCAAGCGGGACGGCGAAGCGTACACCAGGTACGTGAGCCGGACCGATAGCCGCAAGATGCGGTGCCCTGTGATCGCTTCAGGCTTTTTGGAGCTTGACTGCGCATATCTTGAACTCCGGCTGCTTCGACAGGGCGTCGAAGGCGTCGGTGGTCAGCGCATTGATCATCCGGTCCGGGTAGTGCATGGGCACAAAGACCAGCCCGTCCCGCGGCACATCCACCACCTTGGCTTCCAGCACGATGGTGCCCCGGCGGGAGGTGACCCGAACCTTTTCCTTGTTCTTGACCCCTATCTTGGCCGCGTCCCGGGGATTGATCTCCAGATAGGCGTCCGGTGCCGACCGTTTGAGCTCCGGCACCTTGAGGGTCATGGTGCCGGTATGCCAATGCTCGATCTGGCGGCCGGTGGTCAGGGCAAAGGGGTATTCGGCGTCGGGCGGTTCGGCCGGACCTTTGTGGGGCCTTAGCCAAACCGTGACCCGGTTGTTGTCCGGTTTGGCGCCGTAAAATAAAACGCCCTCTGCCTTGGGGTCCTGCTGCTTGACCAGCACGTCGTATTCGGAGGTGTAACGCCGAACCGTGCCGGGATGGTCTTCGGTTGGGCAGGGCCACTGGAGGCCGTGCGCCTTTTTCATCCTGGCCCTGGTCATGCCCATAAAATCGTAGGCCGTGCCCTTGGAGCAGAGGCGGATCTCGTTCCAGACCTCCTCGGAGTTCTTGTAGCTGAAGAGTCTCTTCGCCTCTTCCTTGCGGCCCATGGCGGCAAAAAGCCGGTTGGCGAAATCGATCATCACCATGAGATCGGGCCGCGCCTCGCCCGGCGGATTAACCGCCTTTTCCACATACTGATAGCGCCGTTCGGACTGGCCGTAGGTGCCGTCTTTTTCCACCCAAAGGGCGGCCGGCAGGACCAGGTCGGCCAGTTCCGAGGTTCTCGTCGGGTGATAGGTCTCGGAGACCACCAGAAAGGTGTCGTCACTGGCCATGCCCTTCCGGTAGGGATCAACATTGGGCAGGCTCTGCCCGGGATTGGTGCAGGCCACCCAGAGGCAGCGGGTGGCGCCGCTGTTGACCGAGCGAAACATCTCCATGGCGGTTAGGCCCGGCTTGGCTTGGATCCTCCCGGCGGGCAGACCCCAGAATTTCTCCATTTCCTCCCGGTGCGCCGCATTGGCGACCAGCCGGCCGTAGGGCAGCAGATGACTCAAGAGACCGCCATCGCGGACCCCGCCGCAGGCGTTGGGCTGGCCGGTAAGGGAGAAGGAGGTGGCGCCGGGCCGGCAGATCTGGCCGGTAAGCAAATGCAGGTTATGGACCAGATTGTTGACCCAGACCCCGCGGGTCCGCTGGTTGAGGCCCATGCACCAAAAACTCATGGTCGCCTTGGAGGTCGCAAACCAACGGGCCGCCTTGACGATCTCCGCCGCCGGACAGCCGGAAATCTTCTCCGCCGCCTCCGGGGTGTAATCATCGAGAAACTTCACATAGTCGTCCCAGGCCACCTTCTTGATCTTGGGCGGCGGGCCAGGATCGACCATGGTTTTAAAAATCGTGTGCTTGTCGACAAAAGCCTGATCGTAAAGCTTTTCCTTGACGATTACATGAGCCATGGCGTTTAAGATCGCCAGATCGGTGCCGGGGGTGAAGCTCATGTGCAGATCGGCGATCCGGGCCGACAGGGTCTTGCGAGGATCGGCCATGATGATCTTGACCTCCTTGCCCTTCTGCTTGCGCTCATTGACCAGCCGGAAGATTACCGGGTGGGCCTCGGCCATGTTGGAGCCGATGATGAAGAAGCACTCGGCATGATTGATGTCGTCGTAGGCGCCCATGGGCTCGTCCTTGCCGAAGGTCGAAACGTAGCCGACCGCGGCGGAAGCCATGCATAGCCTGGGGTTGCCGTCGATGTTGTTGGTGCCCAGCCCCCCCTTGAAGACCTTGTTGATGAAGTAGGATTCCTCGGTGTAGGCCTGGCCGGAGCCGTAGAAAGCCACCGAATTGGGGCCGTTCTTGCGGATGGAATCATGGAATTTGTCGACCATGACGGTCATGGCCTCATCCCAGGAGATGCGAACGAATTTGCCGCCTTTTCGCAACAAAGGGTACTGCAGGCGATCCGGCGCATAAAGGATGGCGGGAAGAAAATTGCCTTTTAGGCAGAGGAAGCCTTTGTTCCAGTTCTCCTTGTCGCCCTTCACCGCCACGACCTTGCCTCCCTTGACCCCGGTGTAGACGCCGCAGCCGGCCCCGCAATAGCGGCAGACCCCTTTCACCCACTTATCCGGCTCTCCTGCTGCCGCCGCTGCGCCTCCGGGCAGAGGCAGCTCCAGGCCTATGGCCGAGGCGGCGGCCAGGGCGGCCGAGTATTTCATCAGTTCTCTTCGGGTCATCTGCATGGCTATTTGCCTCCTTTTGCGTGATACGGACTGGCGGCTCCGCCCTTCAGCGTCAGCGCATGATTGTCATGGCAGGAGAAGCAACTCTTTTCCTTTTTACCCTTGGCCTTCATCGCCTGGGCAACCTCATCGGCATGGCAACCGCGGCAAGCGGCAAGTCCGGGGTTGGCCGTAAAACTTTTATCCGTGGTGCCGTGGCAAACGATGCACTTGACGCCCATCAAGCCGTGCTTCCCGTTGAACCAAGTCTTTTCCTGGTCGGCGTGACATTCGCTACATTCCAAGTTTTCCGGGGTGGCCGGATGGTTTTTTTCCGCCCCCAGCACTGCCTGTGGCTGAATCAGCAGACACAGGCCAATCAATACGAACAATCGGTTCATGGTCTCTCCTCAATCGTCGGATCCGAAAGAAAAACGGCCGGGGTGTAGCCACCCCGGCCGCTCATGCTATGGATCTATTTTCTTCATCCCCGGCAGCTTACTTGGCGGCCGCGGTCTTCGGGGCCATGGCCTCGGTGAGCAGCTTAATGCCGGCCTGGGACTCGTTAACCGATTTGGTCAGCGCCTCCTTAGCCATTTCCGGGTTGTGGAAACCGTCGGAATTTTCGGCGGTCCAGTACTCCCAGAGGATATGGGCCTTGAGGTGCTGATCCTGAGCCTTCTTGATGCTCTCCTCGGCCACTCCGGCCTTTTTCGCCTCGACGATCTTGTCGATCAGGGCGGAGAGCCAGTATTCGGCCTTGCGCATCTTGCCCTTGATATGGGCCTTGATCGAGTCGATGGAATACTTGGCCTGCTCCTCGGTCCACTGCGGATGGCACTTGAGGCAGGTTTCCTTGAGCATCACCCTGGGGGTGACGGCGAAATGCGAGGTATAGACCTTGCCGGCCTTGTTCTTCAGCTTCGGGGTATGGCAGGAATCGCAGCCGACTCCGGCCTTGGCGTGCTTGGAGTTGTAGTAGGACTCCGATTCAGGATGCTGGGCCTTCCAGAGCAGACCGCCGGTGATGGCGTGCTTGAAGTCCATGAAGTTGATCTTGTTTACATAATGATCATAGAGCCCGAAAACATCCTTGTACGGGAAATGGTTGGTGCGGCGGTCGGCCATCGTGACCTTCTGGCCGGTCTTGGTGTCGGTGCCGGGGTTGCAGTTGTACTCCACATGACACTGACCGCACTGCAAGCGGGAATCGTACTTGTCCAAGAGAGCGATCTTGCGGGTGAAGCCCCGGACCCCCATGTCGATAACCTTGATTCCGGTCCGCTTCGGATCTTTGTGCCAGAGAGTATCTCCGTCCGGCCGGGTAAGGGCGTCGATCAGGCCGTCCCGGACGATGCGGGGCTTGGCGGCGTGCGGGTCATGGCAGGTAAAGCAGCTCAAGCCGTGCTCGACATCCTTGGCCACCTCCACCACATTGGACTGCCGGGACCACTGGGCGCCTTCCACCTTGTCGCCCATATAGGCCCACTTGAGGATCTGGTCCTGGGTCTTGCACTGGAGGCAGACCGGATTGGCCGCCGCAGCGCTCTGCGGGATGAAGGCCTTGTGTTCCTTGGTCTCCGGATGGGTGTCCACCAGAACATCCCAGGTCTTGCCCTTCTCGAAAATATAGTTCCAGCCGTTCTTGGGCTGGAAACGGCCGCCGAAGGAACGGTCCACCGCAAGCTGGTCGGTGAGCATGTTGACATGGCTGCGGGTAAGGTTGTGTTCCTTGGTGAAGCCGTGACCGGCCATCAGCTTATCCCAGTAGGGGTTGGGCGAACGGTTGGTAAGCTGGGACTTTTCATCCCGGGCCGGACGATGGTAAGCTTGTTTCATGAAGCTGTCGTACTGATCCTTGTGGCATGCGCCGCAGGTTTCCCAGGACATCCTCGTTTCCGGCCGGGTTTCCTTGCCCGGGTTTGCCAGATGATTGGCCAGACCGCCATGGCAGCTGACGCAGTTCACCTTGCTGTGCTTGCCCATGAGGTGGAGCTCTTTCACCGTGCCGTGGCATTCGTAGCAGGCCGCCGGATTAACATTCTTTTCCTGGACAGCTTTCATCGCCGTGCCCTTCTTTGCCTGGGCGTCAGCCTCCGGGACGAACATTACAGCCATCGGCGCAAAAACAAACAGGGCCGCCGCCGTTACAACAGTCTTTTTGTACATCTTTTCCCTCCTTCGTTTTGGTTTACCTCCGGGGACAACCGGAGCGAAAGCTTACGGGCCGGCCTTTTCCGCCCTGATTTCTCCATCTTCGAAATTGTATCACAACTGCCTGTAAAGGTGTGGTTAATGGCGGTAAAGATTAGGTAAATGTTTACTAACTCTACGGCAGCACCACTTCTGCATAACCGGCCAATTCTGCCGACAATTGATAGTCGCAGGCCTGCTCAAGCGCAAGAGTACACTTCGCCGGTCTTTTCCTGACTCTGCGGCAGCAGCGAAAACGGCACTGCTGAACAGTTAGCCATGTTGGACGTTTTGGTTGCGAAAAGATAAAGATGAGTTGAGCAGCTTGCCTGCTCAAACGAAACTTATGCCCTTTGGGTATAAAAAGGGAGGGAATGACGGACGGCAGGAATCAGCGATGGAGTACAAACCGGATAAAAAGCAGGATGATCTCCTGCCGGAAAAAAAGATAGAGCAGGGCCGCAATGGCGAGGAAGGGGCCATAGGGGATTACGGTCTTGCCGCCCTTGCGCTGTTTGATCATGGCCCCTACACCCACCACCGTACCCAGGACCGAACTGGCGAACACCACAAAAGGCAAGGACTGCCAGCCCAGAAAAGCGCCGATCATGGCCAGCAGCTTGATGTCGCCGCCGCCCATACCTTCCCGCCTGGTAAACAGGTAATAGATCAGGGCGACCAGATAAAAACTTCCCCCCCCGAAAAGAACGCCCAACCCGGCTTCCTGCCAGGTAATAAACGGGTTGATAAAGGAGAGGCCAAAACCAATAACAATGCCGGGCAGGCTGATTGCATCGGGAATGATCTGGTGCTGAACATCAATGAAAATGATCGCGAGCAAGGCAGCGCAAAAGAGGAAATAGAGGGGATAGAGAATGGTAAGGCCGAAATGCTGATACAAAGCCAGGGATAACCCCGCCATGGCGGCTTCGACCAGGGGATAGCGCCAGGAGATCCGCGCGCCGCACTGTCTGCACCTGCCGCGCAACAGGAGGAAACTCAGCAAAGGGATGTTATCGTACCACAGGATGCTTTTTTTGCAGGCCGGACAATGGGAGGATGGGAAAACGATAGAAGCGCCTTCCTCGGGCAGACGCACGATGACCACGTTAAGAAAGCTACCGACCATTACTCCGAACAAGGTCACAAAAAAAGAAAATAAATTCTCAGCCATGCTTCGTGTTTCCTTGCCCGACCAGGTCGGTATTTTTCAAGAGGGTGCCACGGCACTGCGGGTCACATAACTGCCTGTTGCCAAAGCGCAGAAATTTCTGCTATAGTACCCTACAAAATTTCCAGCCACAATAGGCCATTGGCTCAGCTTGACCTGAAAAGATCCTCCAGCCCTACCCGGGAAATGCCGGAAATGGCTAAAACCACCAAACCGTAACTATTCAGCAGTGCCCCAGGTTGCGGTCAGCGGGACGGCAAAGCGTACACCGGGTACGTGAGCCGGCCCGATCGCCGCAAGATGGGGTGCTGCTGGATAGTTACCTTAATAAAGCCAGTGGCTGTGGAGTATTACCGGTGATTCTTTCCCTCGACGAATCCATCCAAAAACTAAAAACAGAAATCCTGTCCCAGGACTGGAGCCTGTCCCAAAAAAAGATTGAACCTCTGCTGGCGGCCCTTGCCTGCCTGAGAAATCGCTTCAGTAACAGAAAAAATGCCCTGGCCATTCTGGCCATGGCGGACAGCATCCTGCTCTACGCCCAAAAACGGCAAGCCCCGGTCCCCTCTGAATTTATCGACTTACTCAAGGAGACATTGGCCCATCTGGTCAACATGCATGAAGACGACAACTTCGACCAGAACAAGGATACCGAGTTGTGCCAAAGAGTGTATGGAAAATTTGCAAAACTCAGGGAGAAAGCAGCCACAAAAAAGAAGCTGCCCATCAGACCGGCAACGCTAGCGGTAGAGTCATCTGCCGATTTGAATCTTTGCCCGGAGCCGATTTATCAGAACAATGCAGCAACAGAACCTGCCCAGACCAGGATCTCCCGAACCTCTTTGGCCAAGGCTCCCGAACAGGCCGCGGCCAAAGCCGAAGACGCAAAAACCCTGCCAATCCAGCCTGGGGCCATGCTCCGCCCCATCACCATCGGCCAACTTCATTTTGCCATTGCTGAAGAAGACATCGCTCTAATCAAACCGCTCTCTCCCGAAAAGAGAAAAAAATATATCAAAAGCAGCCAAATCCCCATGAATGATCTGGGAGGCTGGTTTCGCCGCCTGTCCAGCCAGATGAAAGGTCCCCTTGCCCTGCTCAAAAACGGCAAGCTTACAAAACTGATTCTTCCCCTCATGATCCCTCGGGGCATTGGACTTACGGATCTACCTGACGAAGAGGCCAACATGCTGGTGGTGCTAAGCAAAGGGCTTTGGCACGGGGTGATCCTCTGCCGCTTTGCGCAGGAAGCGGCCCCGTTGCTTTCTTTAGCTTGGGCAAAAAATGGGGACCTTGTCGGGCCAGTCCGGCTTGAAAAAGGCCAGAATGAACTGCAACTGCTGAACATCAGTCAACTGCTTGAACGGGAAGGTTTTCTCTTTCTGCCGGAGGGCAGATCCCCAAACCACGCCACAGAACAAGAGGGTTCGACCATGAAAGACAAACGAAAAAATACCAGGGTGCCGCTTCAGATCATCATCAACCTGGACTTTCCGAATCGGAGCTACAAGAATTGCAAAACCTCGGACTTGAGCGCCAAGGGAGTCTTTGTGCTTGACATTACCGGACACCAGCTCGGCGAACACTGCCTGGTCTCCCTGCATCTGGAGGGATCAACCAGCCACCTGAGCCTGGAAATGAAAGGCGAAGTTGCCAGGATCGAAGAACATGGCCTGGCCCTGCACTTTTACGAGATGGATCTGGACAGTTTTTCCCACCTGAAAAATATTCTCTATTATAATGCCGAAGACCCGGATGTGCTGGACGAGGAACTTACCACGCAGTTCGAAAGTTCACAGGCCAAGGATTGATCAGATATGAGCCCGTCTTCCAGTAGCTCCCGCAAAAAAAGTTCTCCCCGCAAGGCTCCCATGGCGGTAATCGCCGCCTTTCTTCTCCTCTGGCTGGTCGGTGTCGCCACTGGTGAACCTGGCCGGGTTCTGGAACAAGCAGTGCAGGTCTGCCTGAGCTGCATAGGGATAGGCTGAAAGTGGAAACCGTACGTAAATGGGTCCAGGTGATCATGGGGTTCCTCATGAACAGCTCCTGGTCCTTCCCCTTTACCAGGACCATCTATCAGGGGCCGCTCAAGGTAATCTGCTCGCCCGGCCTCAACTGTTACTCCTGTCCGGCTGCCACCACTTACTGCCCCATGGGTTCGCTCCAGCAATTGCTGGGTGGCCTGCGCTTCGCTCTGGAAAACGGCCAGTATTATTTCGGTTTTTCGGTACTGGGCAGCATCGGCATCCTCGGCGGGCTGTTCGGCAGGATGATCTGCGGCTGGGCCTGCCCTTTCGGCTTTATCCAGGAGCTGCTGCACAAGATCCCCACCCGGAAATTTGGGATCCCGCGCTTGCTCTCGCATGGCAAATTCGTCTTCCTCCTCCTCTTTGTCATTGTGTTGCCCCTGGTACTCGTTGATGAATCAGGCCTCGGCAATCCCTGGTTCTGCAAGTTCGTCTGCCCTGCCGGTACTCTGGAAGCAGGAATCCCTATGCTCCTGCTTCAGCCCAACCTCCGCAATACCATCGGCCTGCTTTTTCTCAATAAGTTCATGATAATGCTCATCTTCCTGACTTGGGCCATCTTTGCCAGCCGCCCCTTCTGCCGGACGGCCTGTCCATTGGGCGCTTTTTACGCTCTGTTCAGCCGGGTCAGGCTGATCAAACTGCGCCTGGATGAAGCCCGATGCACCAACTGCAAGGCCTGCCATCATGTCTGCCCCATGGGGGTCAAATTCAATGAATCCCCAGATGACCCGGAATGCATCAGCTGCATGGCCTGTATGAACAAGGCATGCAAATTCAACGCCATCTCCCTGGAAATAGGCGGCATTCCACTCGCCGTTCCAGACAAGGGTATCTCCCTGTCCAGCAAACCGTAACCACGCAGCACAAGGGGATTTTCTTATGATCCGACGACTTTGCCTCGGACTCATCTTTCTGTTGCCTTTGGCCTCTGCAGCCCACGCGGAAATGGTGAGCATCTGCCGCCACAAAGTGTCAATGCATTCCGGTCCAGAAACAACATCCCCAATTAAATGGGAATTTGGCCTCGGCTACCCTCTGAAGGTGATTAGCCGCAAGGGTAACTGGCTCAAGGTTGCTGACTATGAGTCAGACACTGGCTGGGTTGATAAGAAACTGGTTGGCAAAACGCCCTACATGATTGTCAAAAATGAAGAAACCATTATCCGCAATGGCCCAGGAGAAAAACAGCGCATAGTCGGAGAGTCCAATCGCGGCGTGGTTCTGAGGACCATCAAACACAAGAAAGGTTGGGTCCAGGTAAAACACGAATCCGGCCTTACCGGCTGGATCCGGCGCGACCTGCTCTGGGGATGGTGATCATGCAACAATTTCTCGGTAAATAGACCTCTAACAACAAAAAGCCCGCATTCCTTTACAGAAAGCGGGCTTCAGGATAACACCGGACGTTACCGGACTAATAAATGGCGGAGAGCGAGGGATTCGAACCCTCGGTAGAACTTTTGGTCCTACACTCGCTTAGCAGGCGAGCACCTTCGGCCTACTCGGTCAGCTCTCCACAATTTTTATTCGCTTGTCGTTGGCGGAGGAAGTAGGATTCGAACCCACGGTACTTGCGTACAACGGTTTTCAAGACCGCCGCCTTAAACCACTCGGCCATTCCTCCCTAAGTCCGTCAGTTATGTACCATTTCAAAAAAGCGATGTCAATGCCTGAGGGGAACCAGATCTGAAAGAAAAGTTTCCTGCAGAGAGTCGTCATCCCTATTTGAGTCTTCAGCATAGGATGCGATTTTTTAAAGGGGCTCCTGTTCGGGACAAAACGATCCGTATCACTCTAAACGGTTATATTCTAAACAAGTCTGTCTTGGCACACAAAAAAGCTGGTTTGAACAACACGCTCAAACCAGCTTGGACTTTTCACTAAAGGATAAATGGACTAATTATCCTCTTTTACCCCTTTCGCTTCACTATAATTTACCAGCTCCAAAATAGCCATCTCGGCCGCATCACCCAGGCGATTGCCAGTTCTGATAATCCGGGTATACCCTCCGTTCCTGGTCATGTACTCATCCTTGAGAACATCAAACAGCTTGGCCACAACTTTCTTGTCCTGCATGAAAGATAAAGCCTGACGCCGCGCGTGGAGATCGCCGCGCTTGGCCAAGGTAATCATTTGATCCGCCACTTTGCGAACCTCCTTGGCCTTGGGCGCAGTGGTCACAATCCTCTCGTGCTCAATCAAAGATGTCACCATATTACGAACCATGGCCTGACGGTGAGAGGTTGTCCTGCCAAGTCTCTTGCCTTCTTTTCTATGTCTCATAACTACCCTCTTCCCGGATTTATGACTGCTCTTCAGGCACCTTGTCTGAAACGACAGGAGGCTCCCAGCCATCTAATTTCATGCCCAGCGAAAGCTCCATCTCAGACAGCAACTGCTTGATCTCATTTAGAGATTTGCGACCAAAATTTTTGGTCTTCAGCATCTCAGCCTCTGATTTCTGCACCAGCTCGCCGATGTGACGAATATCAGCATTACGGAGGCAATTAGCTGAACGAACTGAAAGTTCAAGATCTTCTACGCTGCGATAGAGATTCTCATTAACAGGTGAACGCAGATCTACACGTGTCTCATCAATAACAGGTTCAACAGATTTCTCATCAAAGGCAATAAAAACCTGCAACTGCTCTTTCATTATTTTGGCTGCATAGGCCAAAGCATCTTCAGGCCGCACGCTGCCATCGGTGGTAATTTCCAGAATCAACTTATCATAATCAGTCTGCTGGCCGACACGCGCCTGACTGACAATAGACTTTACATTTACAATGGGAGTGAAGATAGCATCAATGGGAATTACCCCGATCACCTGCTCCTCAGCCTTGTTTTTTTCAGCGGTGACGTAGCCTTTACCCCATTTCACCTCAAACTCCGCCTTAAACACCCCCTCGCCGGTGATAGTGCAAATCTCCTTATCAGGATTCATCACCTCCACCTTGCCGCCAGAAGAGATAATATCTCCGGCGGTAACAGGACCAAGTTTGTTCTTTTCAATCCTGACGATTTGTGAATCGAGAGTATTCAGCTTAAGGCGAACTTCTTTAAGGTTGAGGATGATCTGGGTCACATCTTCCTTAACCCCAGGAATGGTTGACAATTCGTGAAGCGCGCCATCAATTTTTACCGAAGTAATAGCCGCGCCCTGTATCGAGGATAACAGTATCCTGCGCAGGGAATTCCCGATCGTCGTGGCAAAACCTCGCTCCAATGGCTGACAGATAAATTTACCGGAACTTTTTGTATGGCTCTCCTGGTCTACTTCCAGTCTTTCAGGAATGATAAGCTCATGCCAATTTCTGTAAAACGGATCAGACTCAAGTGTCATGTTTTCCTATTGCTCCACGGTTGGCTAATTATTTGGAGTAAAGCTCTACAATCAACTGCTCCTGAATCGGCATGGTGATTTCCTGCCGGACAGGCAATGCTTTTACAGTTCCCTTGTAGTTTTCTTTATCAAGCTCCAACCAGCTTGGCACACCACGTCGCACAACAGCCTCGAGACTTTCATTAATGGCGGCAACCTTCCGGCTTTTTTCTCTCAAAGTAATGACGTCATTCACCGAAACCCGGAAAGATGGGATGTTCACTTTCCTGCCGTTTACCTGAATATGATCATGCCGAACCAGCTGCCGTCCCTGATTACGGGAATTTGCATAACCAAGGCGATAAATCACATTGTCAAGCCTGCTTTCCAGAAGCATCAACAGATTTTCACCTGTAACACCCTTGATTCGCTCGGCTATCTCAAAATATTTATGAAATTGACCTTCCAGCATGCCATACATGCGACGTACTTTTTGCTTTTCCCGTAACTGAATGGAATAATCAGAAACCTTGCGCACCCTGGCCTGGCCATGCTGTCCTGGTGGGAATGAGCGCCTTTCAAAAGCACACTTATCTGAATAACATCTGTCGCCCTTCAAAAACAACTTGAGTTTTTCGCGCCGACACTGCCGGCATTCCGCGCCTCTATATCTGGCCAATTTGGACCTCCACTCAATCTCACTCAATCAAACTTTAATTAACAAAACTTTGCGCCCCGCCCTGCTCCGCTAGACTCTTCTTCTCTTGGGAGGCTTGCAGCCATTATGCGGCACAGGGGTAACATCACGGATAACGCTCACATCAAAGCCGTTCGTCTGCAAAGCCCGAATAGCAGATTCACGTCCCGGCCCAGGGCCATTGACCCTGACCTCGACTTTGCGCATGCCATGTTCCTGCGCTTTTTTCGCAGCGGCATCAACCGTGTTTTGCGCAGCAAAAGGGGTGCTTTTCCGTGACCCCTTAAAGCCCAAACAACCGGCACTTGACCAGGAAATTACATTCCCCTGCCTGTCCGCAAAAGTAACAAGGGTATTGTTGAAAGTGGAGTGAATAAAACATATTCCCTCAGGTACGTTCTTCTTTTCCTTGCGTTTAGGACGACTCGCTTTCGGACTAGCCATTATAACTCCTGTAAACAATCCAGAATGATTATTTAATATCTACTTTTTACTTTTTATTGCTGACCGTCTCGGACCTTTTCTGGTCCTGGCATTAGTCTTGGTACGCTGTCCTCGACAAGGCAACCCTTTCCGGTGACGAATTCCGCGATAGCATCCCGCATCAGTCAACCGTTTCACATCCATGGCAACTTCCCGTCGACGATCGCCCTCAACCACAAACTGATCATCCATGATTTTCCTGATGTTGGTAACATCACTTTCAGACAAATCATCGCTGCTCGTTGTATGCGGCAAACCGACCAAATCCAGGATTTTGCGGGCGGAAGTCCTGCCAATCCCATGGATATAGGTTAAAGCAATAACCATGTGCTTATTTCTAGGTAAATCAACACCAGCTAAACGTGCCAAGGCATGCCTCCCTTGCTAGTCAAAAAAAATTAAAGAATTATCCCTGCCGCTGTTTGTGCTTTTTTATCTTACATGAAACACGCAAGACGCCTTTTCGTTTGAATACCCGGCAGTCACTACAAATTTTTTTCACAGAAGATCTTACTTTCATTATGCAACCCTTTATTATGCGACTAAGAATATTTCACTTCTTCTTTGCCCTGAATGTCACTCTGCCCCGTGTGAGATCATAAGGAGACAACTCGACAGTGACACGATCTCCCGGGAGAATCTTGATAAAATGCATCCTCATCTTTCCGGAAATATGGGCTAATATCCGATGTCCATTGTCAAGCTCAACCCTAAACATTGCATTGGGGAGAGGTTCAACTATGGTTCCTTCAACCTGAATGGCTTCTTCTTTGGACATAAACCCCTTATCTCGGCAACGCGCTTCTTTCTGGCTAAATCCAAAATATAAATCTGGCAGACAGAAAGCAGAGGATATTACCTTATTTAATTTTTTTTGCCTTATTTTTTTTCAAAAAGACAAAAAAAAGCTACCCAGACAACTCGCTCAAAATTATGGGCTCACCGTCTGTTACAGCAATTGAATGCTCAAAATGCGCCGAGATTTTTCTGTCCCTGGTTACAACCGTCCATCCGTCCTGCAACACATCGACTGAGTGTGTACCGAGATTAACCATGGGCTCTATAGCAAGAACCATACCCGGCATGAGCTTGGGTGTCCGCTCACCCCTCACATAATTTGGTATTTCCGGGGCCTCATGGAGATGGCTACCAATACCATGGCCGACAAACTGCCGGACAACCGAAAAACCGTGCTTTTCCACATGTTCCTGCACAGCTTTGGATATGTCGTTTATGCGATTCCCGGGAACTGCCTGGGCAATCCCTCTATAAAGGGCCTCCCTCGTCACTTCCAGCAAAAAAAGCCGTTCCGCAACAACCTTCCCGACAGGAATGCTAACAGCGGCATCACCGTAATAGCCTTTATACTTAACGCCAAAATCTATACTGACTATGTCACCATCCCGGACTACGACCTTCTTGGATGGAATCCCGTGTACCACCTGTTCATTGATGGAAACACACAGACTACCAGGGAAACCACGATATCCTTTAAAAGCAGGTTCGGCCCCACAATCACGACAATATTTTTCTGCCAGTGCATCCAAAAATATGGTTGTGCAGCCAACCTCAATTCTCTCGGTAAGCAGAGCCAAAGCCTTGGCAACGATCCGATTAGCCTCCAGCAATAGCTCAATTTCTCGAGGTGACTTCAGAATAATTGCCATGGTCATGTCAAAAAAACTATCAACGGCCCTTAAAGCCACCTGACTTCATAAAACCATCATAGTTGCGCATAACCGTATGAGACTCAATCTGCGCTATGGTATCAATCGCTACCCCGACAACGATCAGCAGGGCGGTGCCACCAAAATAAAAAGGCACATTCAGCTTATTGATCAGGATGGTCGGAAGCACACAAATAACACTGATATAGGCAGCACCGATGACCGTTATCCGCACCACAATCCTGTCGATGAAATCGGAGGTCTTCTTCCCCGGTCTGATCCCCGGAACAAACCCGCCATGTTTTTTCAAATTTTCCGCGATGTCAACCGGGTTAAAAGTAACCGCCGTATAGAAAAAGCAGAAAAATACAATAAAAGCGATAAACAGCAAGGTATGCGGCAAACTTCCCCAGCTGAGAGCAGCACTCATTTTCTGCACCCAATCAACTTGGATAAACTGCCCGATGGTGGCGGGAAACATCATGATGGAAGAGGCAAAAATAGGCGGAATAACCCCGGACATATTGATTTTAAGAGGAAGGTGTGATTGTTGCCCCCCGTACATTTGCCTACCGACCATCCGCTTTGCATACTGAATGGGAATCCGCCGCTGCGCCGTTTCAAAAAATATGACAAAAGCGATTACCGCCGCAATCATCAGCAACAAAACGGGCAACATAATATAGGCAATTTCACCCGCGCTGGCCATCTTGAAGGTATTCACAAGGGCGGCAGGCATTCTCGCCACGATACCCGCAAAGATGATCATTGAAATACCGTTACCAATACCCCGCTCGGTCATCTGTTCACCAAGCCACATAATAAAAGCGGTGCCGGAAGTAAGGGTCAGCATGGTCATCAAGCGAAAATGCCACCCAGCGGCAATAACCACCATCTCCCCTGTTCCGGGAGCGGTCATGCTTTCAAGACCAATACTGATAAACAACCCCTGAACCACGCTTAACACTACCGTGGCGTAACGGGTGTACTGTGTGATTTTACGGCGACCAGCCTCACCTTCTTTTGAAAGGGACTCGAGCTGGGGAACGACCACAGTCAACAGCTGAAAGATAATCGAAGCGCTGATGTACGGCATGATGCCCAAGGCAAAGATGGAAAAATTTTCCAAAGCCCCGCCGGAAAACATGTTGAACATGTCAAAAAGAGAGCCAGCGCTTTTTTGAAAAAATTGATTCAGCGCTTCTCCGTTAATACCTGGCGTTGGGATCTGCACTCCGGCTCGGTAAACGGCGAGCATGATCACCGTAAATAAAATCCGGCGCCTTAATTCCGGGATATTCGCAGCATTCTGAACCCCAGCGCGCATCTATTTATTCCTCAACCTTGCCACCAACAGCTTCTATCTTCTGACGCGCAGAACTGCTTACCTTGTCGACAGCAACAATTAGCGCGTGTTGCAACTCACCATTGCCAAGAATTTTCACCAGCTTGTCATTTTTGGTAACAAGACCAGCAACGATCAAAGCCTGCCTGTCAACCCTGGAGTCAGCCGCAAACCGCTCAAGTTCTTGGATATTAATAATGGTGTAGACTTTCTTGAAGATATTATTAAAGCCACGCTTTGGCAACCGACGCTGAAGAGGCATCTGGCCACCTTCAAAGCCAATTTTTATGCCGCCACCAGACCGGGCCTTATGTCCCTTATGTCCACGGGTTGCCGTCTTACCATGACCGGAACCAAGGCCACGGCCTATTCTCTTTCTCGGCTTTCTCGAACCTGGCTGCGGCGATAAATTGCTTAAGGTCAACATAAATTAATCCTCCACCTCAACCAGATGTTCGACTTTTTTAATCATCCCCCGGATTTCAGGAGTATCCTGCCGAACAACAGTTTTATTGATTTTTGTCAGCCCCAGGCCGATCAACGTTGCACGTATTTTCTCAGTGCTTCCGATCTTGCTCTTTTTCAGGGTCACTTTGAGCTGATTTGCCATTTTGATACCTATTAACTCTTCATTAATGTCATGCTGTTTTCAGCACACAATTCAAACCTGGATCAATCCCCTGCAAATATTAGCTTATTAACATGGGGGGGAACAAACTGTTCAGGCGGAAATTTCCTCAACTGACTTCCCACGTCTAGAAGCAATCTGTTGCGGAGAACGCAACCTCCGCAAACCATCCATGGTGGCCTTGACCAGATTATGCGGATTATGAGAGCCGATACATTTGGTCAGAATATTATGAACCCCAGCCGCTTCAAGCACGGCACGAACAGCCCCGCCGGCAATCACACCGGTTCCTTCAACAGCAGGCTTCAACATTACATTTCCAGCGCCAAATTTCCCGAAAACCTCGTGCGGTATGCTTATGTTGGTTATGGAAACACTTTTCATGTCCTTACGTGCCTGCTCAACTCCCTTCCTGATTGCCTCAGGAACCTGATTGGCTTTGCCAAGACCGCATCCGACTTTTCCTTTCCCATCACCGACAACAACAATGGCGCTGAAACTGAAACGACGTCCACCCTTGACTACTTTTGCAGTTCTGTTGATATGAACGATCTTTTCAATAAACTCGTCGCCACTTGTGTTCTTATTAAAATCTGCCAAGATTCACCCCCAAATTGCTTTGGATTTTTTTACAGGGATAAGGATTTTTCACGGGAAAAATTAGAAATCAAGACCGCCTTCACGAGCCCCATCCGACAAAGCCTTGACCCGGCCATGATAAAGATAACCACCCCGGTCGAAAACCACCTTGCCGATACCTTTGACTTTGGCGAGTTCGGCAATTTTCAATCCAACTTGCCGCGCCTTCTCGGCTTTCCCCTTGATCTCAGCGGCGACCATTCCTCTATCCACGGTGGACATGGCAACCAGGGTATTTCCGGCAACATCGTCTATAATCTGACAATAGATATGCTTTGCGCTTTTGAAAACACGCAGACGCGGTCTCTCAGGAGTCCCGGTAATATTTTTCCTGATCCGTTTAACCCGTTTTTCACGAGCAATTTCTTTCGGATTTGTCTTACCCATTGTTTTACCTTATGAATATTTAGGAGCCGTTAATAATAAACTTTATTTTCTTGCCCCTTTTGTTTACACAACCCCTCTACTTCTTAGAAGCAGACTTGCCGGCCTTCCGGGCGATATATTCATCCGTGTAGCGAATTCCTTTCCCTTTATAGGGCTCGGGCGGACGAACAGCGCGGATTTTAGCGGCAGTTTCACCAAGCAACTCTTTATCAATACAATCCAAGGTGACATTATTTGCTTTGTCGACCTCGGCAGTAACCCCACTGGGAAGATCAAACGCCACCGGATTGGAATAGCCAACGCTGAGGTTCAAAACAGCGCCTTTCACCTCGGCCCGGTAACCAACCCCTTCGATGGATAACTTTTTCTGGAAACCCTTATCCACCCCAATAATCATATTACTGACCAAGGTCCTGGTGAGGCCGGAAAAAGCTCTGGTCCTTTTGCTGTTATCCTTCCGGACAACGACCAGCTGGTCGCCTTCTTCCTGCAGAGCAATCTCCGGGCGGATAATGCGCTCCAGCGTCCCTTTGGGGCCGGCGACCTTAACATACGTTCCATTTATATCAAGCTTAACCCCTTTAGGAACAGGGATAGGTTGATTGCCAATCCTAGACATGACGACTCTCCACTTGTTACGAAATACTCAATATTTACACCCAAAGGGCATAAGTTTCGTTTGAGCAGGCAAGCTGCTCAACTCAGCTATAGCAATTACAGAATCGATCTACCAAACTTCACAGAGAAGCTCGCCGCCAATCTTCATGGCCCGGGCTTCTTTATCTGTAAAAATTCCTTTGGAAGTCGAAATAATCGCAATACCAAGGCCACTCATCACCTTGGGGATCTGGTCATGCTTCACATAAATGCGGCGACCCGGCTTGCTGACCCGCTTCAAGTTAGTGATAATCCGCTCATTGTTCTGATCGTATTTCATTTCAATACGCAAAACACCTTGCGTGTCCGTATCAAGAACCTGAAAGTCATTGATGAACCCTTCCTTTTTCAGGATCGCGGCAACACCGGTTTTCACTTTCGAAAGCGGCATTTCAACCGTCGCGAACTTGACCATGCCGGCATTTCTTATCCTGGTCAGCATATCAGCCAGGGGGTCAGTCATGCACATAGTGCTTGCTCCCTATGATGTTTTTTAAATCAAACAGTTAACATATCTCAGGCGATCATACCTGCACTACCAACTTGATTTGGTAACACCGGTAATTTCACCACGATTAGCCAAACTCCGGAAGCAGATACGGCATACCCCGAATTTCCGATAAACGGCTTTCGACCGACCGCACAACCCGCAACGGTTATAAGCCCTCACTGGAAACTTCGGCGTCCGCTTGCACTTTGCTATCAAAGACTTTTTAGCCAACTTCTTCCTCCTTACCCTGTGCTATTTCCTGAAGGGCATTCCCATTACTTTCAGAAGAAACCGCCCCTCATCATCAGACTCGGCGGTCGTAGTAATCGCAATATTGAGTCCCTTGATTTTATCGATTTTATCATAATCAATTTCAGGGAAAATAATATGCTCCTTGATGCCCATGGCATAATTGCCACGCCCATCAAACGACTTCAGGGATAACCCCCGGAAATCCCGGACTCGCGGCAAGGCAATGTGAACCAGTTTGGCAAAAAAATCATACATCCGGTCGCCACGGAGCGTTACCCGACAACCAATGGGTACCCCGGCACGCAGCTTGAATCCGGCAATAGACTTCTTCGCTTTGGTAACGACAGCCTTCTGCCCAGCAATCATGGTCAGCTCCTGAACCGCACTGTCAATAATCTTTGGGTTCTGCACCGCTTCCCCCAAACCCATATTCAGTACGATCTTGGTGATCTTCGGCACTTGCATGATGTTCTGGTAGCCAAATTCCTGCATAAGCTGCGGGACACACTCACCCTGATATATCTCTTTTACCCCGGCCATTCTTGCCTCCAAAAAAAATCAGGACCTATTAGGCTTTCGCCTCTACAGATTCAGTACACTTCTTGCAAATGCGAACCTTAGATCCATCTTCCAGTATTTTTTTGCCTACCCGTGAAGTCTTTGAACATTTGGGGCAAATCACCATCAGGTTGGAAGCATCAATTGCCGCCTCCTTCTCAATGATCCCACCCTGCTGGTTCGTTTGACTAGGCTTCGTGTGCCGTTTGATCATGTTGATCTTTTCTACGATGGCTTTACCATCGGTCGCGTTGACCTTAATGACCTTGCCGACCCGACCTTTGTCCTTGCCGGCGATCACCTCAACCTGATCGTTAACTTTCAGATGCGTTTTTGCTCTCATAACTTCAGCCTCTCAACCGTCCGAAAAATTCGGACAGGAACTCTTTGAATATCCAGACCTTCGTTTCAACCGCGGTTACAGAACTTCCGGAGCCAGGGAAATAATTTTCATATAGCCCTTCGGACGCAACTCCCTCGCCACAGGCCCAAAAATGCGGCTGCCAATCGGCTCCCCTGAATTTGCCAGCAACACAGCGGAATTATCATCAAAGCGAACAATCGTATCATCCGTGCGACGAATCTCTTTAACGGTCCTTACCACGACTGCCCGGAGAACATCACCTTTCTTAACTTTTGCATTCGGAATCGCCTCTTTAACGGTGACAACAATCACATCACCGACAGAGGCATACCGCCGCCTGGTTCCCCCCAGAACTCTTATGCAAAGAACCTTCTTGGCGCCTGAATTATCTGCCACATTAAGTACGGTTTCTGTTTGTATCATCTCTTCACCAACCGCCAAACACTTTACAAGTACCAAGCAAACCGCTTAAGCACTTAGTTATCAAAAACCGCAAACTATACGGCCTTCTCTATGACTTCCATAATCCGCCACCGCTTATTCTTGCTCAGCGGGCGACACTCTTCAATCAAAACCCTGTCGCCGACGCTGCAGCTATTTTCCGGATCATGAACCATGCATTTAGCATGCTGACGCATGAATTTCCCATAAAGTTTATGGGGAACAAGGCGCTCGGTCTGCACTATAGCACTCTTGTCCATCTTGGTGCTGACAACAAAACCAACCTTTTTCTTTTTATTCGAATTCTCATCAACCATGAATGTATCCTACCCAAATAGCGTTATCAATTGACGCAAGTACTAAAGACACCAGTAAACTTGGCCAGAAACCATCTGCTACGAATTATGTGCAGTAAGAGCGGTTTGCATCCGAGCAATTTCTTTGCGCAACTGACGCAGTTTAGCCGTATTCTCCAAGGGGCGGATGCCGTGCTGGAATTTCAGTCTGAAATGCTCTTCCGACAATTCCCTCACCTTGACCAGAAGCGCGTCTTTCCCAAGTTCACGTATATCCTTCATCTTCATAAAGTTGTCCCCACATAAATCACTTTAGTCGGAAAAGGGAGTTTGTTGGCGGCCAAACGCAAGGCTTCGCGGGCTAAATCGTCATCCACCCCGGCCAGCTCATAGAGGATGCGCCCCGGCTTTACCTGGGCAACCCAATATTCTGGACTTCCCTTGCCCTTTCCCATTCTGGTTTCCGCAGGCTTCTTGGTAATCGGCTTATCCGGAAAAACACGGATCCACAGCTGCCCGGTTCTTTTAATCTTTCTATTGATTGCAATACGAGCCGCCTCAATCTGCTGGGCGGTCATCTTGCCACAACCCACAGCCTTGAGGGCATATTCGCCGAAAGAGAATCCAGACCCGCGATACGCTGCGCCAGTCAGGCGGCCCTTAAACATCTTTCTATGTTTTACTTTTTTTGGACTTAACATCTGTATATCCTATCTGTGACTGACTTTTTTAAAGCCGTTTCGCTCGACAAAGAGTTATTCGGCAATCTGGTCGGCAGCACTCAGAACTTCACCCTTGAAGATCCAAACCTTAACGCCGATTTTGCCATAGGTAGTATTCGCCTCTGCAACACCATAGTCAATATCGGCACGAAGAGTATGCAGAGGAACACGTCCCTCCCGCACCCATTCCTGGCGGGCAATTTCCGCTCCGCCCAACCGGCCTGAACACGCGATCTTAACACCTTTAGCCCCGAACTTCAAGGCCATATTTACTGACTTCTTCATGGCACGACGGAAGGCAACCCGTCTTTCCAATTGCAAGGCGATATTTTCCGCAACCAGCTGGGCATCTGCCTCAGGACGCCGAACTTCCTGAATATCCAGGACGCACTCTTTACCCGTCAACTTATCAATTTCAGCTTTAAGAACTTCAATCTCGGTCCCTTTTTTACCAATAACAATGCCGGGCCGGGCCGTATGCAGCTTAATCCGGAGTTTATCGCCGGTTCTGGCTATCTGAATTTTGGAAATGCCAGCATGAAAGAGCCGCTTTTTGAGAAATTTCCTAAGGCTCTGATCCTCAAGAAATTTTTTGGCATAATCCTTGTCTGCGTACCAGATGGAGTCCCAAGTACGTATAATATTCAGTCGTAAACCTATCGGATTAACTTTCTGGCCCAAAACCTTCCTCCATTCTCATTGATATGCAACTCTAAGGACAAACGAATACCTTTGCTTCTGTATTCAATTATTGCTCATCCAAAACCACAGTTATATGGCTGGTTCTTTTAAGAATCCTGTTCGCGCGCCCCTGGGCCCGCGGCATGGTTCTTTTCAACATAGGCCCGCCGTCTATGAAAATAGACTTTACATACAGGGTATCGACATCGATACTCTCGTTCTGACTGGCATTGGCCACCGCAGATTCAATTACCTTTTTCAGCAACCGAGCGCCTTTTTTAGGCAAAAAACGCAGGGCGTTAATTGCGTGATCAACATTTTTCCCGCGCACCAAATCCGCAACCAGCCTGGCTTTTTGCGGCGAAATCCTTATATAACGAGCAAGCGCTTTTGCTTCCATCGAATGAACTCCTTTCTTTACCTGACAACCGTGCCCGAATTAGCAGCTTTTATTTCTTTTTCTTCCTGTCCGCTGCGTGACCATGGAAGGTGCGAGTCGGTGAAAACTCGCCGAGCTTATGCCCTACCATATTTTCGGTCACGAAAACCGGGATGAACTTTTTGCCATTATGCACAGCAAAGGTAAGCCCAACCATGTCCGGAATTACATCAGAACGGCGGGACCATGTTTGAATAACCTTTCTGGAGCCCTCGTCTTTGGCCTTCATGACCTTTGCCATCAAATGGTCATCTACAAATGGACCTTTTTTAACTGAACGTCCCACTTGTAACCCCCTAATTATGATCTTTTCTTAACAATAAATTTGTCGGATGACTTCTTGCCACGTGTTTTATAACCCTTGGTGGGAACACCCCACGGGGTACAAGGATGGCGACCGCCGGAGCTTTTACCTTCACCACCACCCATTGGATGATCAATCGGGTTCATGGCAACACCACGAACCTTGGGACGGTTCCCTTTCCAGCGACTACGCCCAGCCTTGCCGAGCTTCTGACTTTCATGCTCATTATTGCCAACCTGGCCAATACAGGCCCGGCATTTCCGATGAAACTTGCGAACCTCGCCGGAGGGTAATTTTACTGTAACATAATCCCCCTCCTTGGCCATAAGTTGCGCGGAAACACCCGCACTTCTCACAAGTTGCGCACCCTTGCCGATTTTCATCTCAAGATTGTGGATAATGCTGCCAAGCGGCATGTTGCCCATGGGCAAGCAGTTACCTGGTTTGATATCGACAGTCTCCCCGGCGACAACCGTATCGCCGATCTTGATGCCAAGCGGGGAAAGGATATAACACTTTTCGCCATCGACATAATTCAGCAGAGCCAAATTAGCCGAACGATTCGGGTCATATTCAATGGCCGCAACTTTTGCGGGAATATCAACTTTTTCCCGCTTAAAATCGATCAGCCGATATTTCCGTTTATGACCTCCACCAATATGCCTGGATGTCACGCGGCCATTGTTATTACGTCCCCCTGTCTTGCTAAGAGGGCGAACTAACGACTTCTGCGGTTTATCCTTTGACAACTCGGGATTGACAACTGTAACAAGTGATCTTCTGCCCGGTGATGTAGGTTTATAGGTCTTTAATGCCATTTCAAACCCCGATGATATTTAAACGTATTCGTAACAAAAAAATTCAACTCTTGCCGACGAAACAGCCCTTAAATCTTTTCCAGGAAATCGATCTTACTTCCTTCTTCAAGGGTAACAATGGCCTTCTTCCAGTCAGACTGCTGTCCGAAATTCTTGCCCACACGTTTCTTCTTGCCGTGCATATTGGCGGTTCGCACCTTGTCGACCTTGACGCTGAATAATTTCTCAACAGCATCTTTGATCTCAATTTTATTGGCGCGGGGATCAACCTTAACCACAACCTGATTGTTAATCTCCTGCAACCCGAGAGCCTTTTCCGTCAGACAGGGCTTCTTGATAATGCTAAACATATCTTTCATGACAACAACCTCTCTTCCAGCTGGCCAATGCAGGGCTGCAGTAAAACAATGTGCTTATGGAGCAAAATGTCATAAACATTAAGTCCTGCCGTCGGAATAACCTTGAAACCCTGGACATTGCGAGACGAACGCTCGAGATGATCATCGCGCTCAGGAACCACGATCAAAGCGTTTTCTATATTCAGGGTGTTCATAACCCCGATAAACCTCTTGGTCTTGATTTCATCAATTTTAAAATTATCAAGAACCAGCACCAGCTTGTCACTGAAACGTGAACTCAAAGCCATGCGGAGGCCGAGCTTCTTAACCTTTTTCGGCAGCTTAAAGGAATAATCGCGGGGCTTGGGACCAAAAACCACACCACCACCACGCCAGAGAGGAGAGGTAGTACTGCCGGCCCGGGCGCGGCCGGTTCCTTTCTGCTTCCAGGGCTTCTTGCCGCCCCCGCGCACCTCTGTCCGCGTTTTTGTACAGGCTGTGCCCGCCCGGCGAGCCGCGCGCTGCATTCTCACAATTTCATGAATAATATGAGGATTGACTGGAACGGCAAACAAGTTGTCGTTCAACTCAAGATCACCCACTTTCACATTATCGACATTGTATATTTCAGTAACCGCCATTTCCGGCACCCCCAAAACAAATCTTAAGGTAACTAAGACTCATTATTTTGTGTAGATATGCAGCAAACCCTGCTTTGCGCCAGGCACGCCACCTTTGACGACAAGCACATTTTGCTCAGGCCGGATATCCATAATGGTCACACTTTTCTTGGTGATCATATTCGTGCCCATATGCCCAGGCATCTTTTTCCCTTTAATAACCCGGCTCGGCCAGGCGCTGCAGCCAACGGAGCCAGGAGCACGATGGAACATAGAACCATGACCGGAAGGACCGCCCTTAAAACCATGCCTTCTTATAACGCCCTGAAACCCACGCCCCTTGACAGCGCCGCTGACATCAATGATATCGCCGACCTTGAAAATATCCGAGATCAATATTGTCTGGCCTACTTCGAACTGGCCAGA
Organism: Desulfurivibrionaceae bacterium; assembly: GCA_041675585.1. Classification (GTDB taxonomy): domain Bacteria; phylum Desulfobacterota; class Desulfobulbia; order Desulfobulbales; family Desulfurivibrionaceae; genus Thiovibrio. Next base: position 1,668 of record JBAYTO010000009.1, on the reverse strand, counting down.
ATCCGCGACCCGGAACTCCTTAATATGATAAAACCCACCTTTTCCGGAAGCCTTGGCATGGCCGGTATCCGGCTTGTTCATCCGAGACTCTTTCTTGGAACCAAAACCAACCTGAATGGCCTCATAGCCTTCCTTGGCAACGGATTTTTTCTGAAGCACCACGCAGGGCCCAGTTTCAATGACCGTCACCGCAACAGCAGAGCCATTTTCGGAATAGATCCGGGTCATACCAATCTTCTTCCCCAGTAATCCTAATTTTTTAGGCATTGTTCCTACCTGTTTTTTTCTTCTCTGACATCAACTGCACCGTTATCCGGTACAACCGTTTCATAATCCTAAAGCTTGATTTCCACATCAACCCCGGCAGAAAGCTCAAGCTTCATAAGCGCGTCAATGGTCTGTTGCGTTGGCTCAAGAATATCCAGCAATCGCCGATGGGTGCGCATTTCAAACTGCTCCCGGGACTTCTTGTCCACGTGCGGCGAGCGCAACACACAAAACTTATTGATGCTGGTCGGCAGAGGAATTGGCCCAGCAACAGTTGCACCAGTACGCTTTGCCGTATCTACAATCTCAGAGGTTGATTGATCGATAAGCTTATGGTCGTAGCCCTTCAGCCTGATGCGTATTTTCTGTGTCTGAATCATACTCACTCCATCTTATTCGATAATTTTATTGATAACGCCGGCGCCCACGGTACGGCCGCCTTCACGAATCGCGAAACGAAGTCCTTCTTCCATCGCGATCGGGGTGATCAACTGTCCTTCAATGGTCACGTTGTCCCCAGGCATTACCATCTCGACGCCCTCTTGCAGCTGCACGACTCCGGTCACATCCGTGGTCCGGAAGTAAAACTGCGGGCGATAGCCATTGAAAAACGGGGTGTGACGACCGCCCTCATCCTTGGACAGAATATAGGCCTCGGCAATGAATTTCACATGCGGGGTAATGGAGCCCGGTTTGGCCAGGACCTGACCGCGCTCGATATCCTCGCGCTTCAAACCACGCAACAGGACACCCACGTTGTCACCTGCCAAGCCCTCATCAAGCAGCTTGCGGAACATCTCAACCCCGGTAACCGTGGTCTTGGCCGTAGCCCGAACACCGACAACCTCGATCTCTTCCCCGACCTTTACCTTGCCGCGCTCGATCCGGCCAGTGGCCACCGTGCCACGGCCCGAGATGGAAAACACGTCTTCCACCGGCATCAAAAACGGCTTGTCGATGTCACGAACCGGCTCGGGGATGAAGCTGTCACAAGCCTCCATCAGATCCCAAATGCATTTGGTCGCCGCTTCGTCTTCCGGATTCTCCAACGCCTTCAAGGCGCTTCCCTGGATAATCGGGGTGTCGTCGCCGGGGAAATTATATTTGGTCAGTAGCTCACGCAGCTCCATGTCCACCAGCTCAAGAAGCTCCGGATCGTCAACCATGTCGCACTTGTTCATGAAGACCACCATGGCGGGAACACCTACCTGACGGGCAAGCAGAATGTGCTCCCGGGTCTGGGGCATGGGGCCGTCCGTGGCGGCAACAACAAGAATAGCGCCGTCCATCTGCGCCGCGCCGGTGATCATGTTCTTGATGTAATCCGCATGTCCGGGGCAGTCCACATGGGCATAATGACGGGCGTTGGATTCGTATTCCACATGGGCGGTCGCAATGGTG
>JBAYTO010000008.1:0-95426 GCA_041675585.1 Desulfurivibrionaceae bacterium | reverse complement strand
GGGCGTTGAAGGTCACCTTGGCCATGGCCGCCTCGAAATCCGGGACCGCGCCGGCGATCAGCTCGCTGTGCCAGGCGCCGCTCACCTTGAGGGGAATCGCCTTGCCGCCCTTCTCCTTGACCAAGGACGCGGCAACGGCAAGGGGTGCTTCCTCGCCGGAGATCACGATCTGTCCGGCGGAGTTGTGGTTGGCCACGGTGATCTTGCCGGCAGCCTTGGCGCTTTCCACGATCCCGCGCACCGCCTCGATGGGCAGTTTCACCACCGCCTGCATGCCGCCGGGATTTGCGGCAGCCTCGCGCTCCATCAAGCGGCCGCGTTCGGTGACCAGACCCAGGGTATCTTCGGGGCTCACGATCCCGGCGGCGGCAAGCGCTCCGTACTCGCCCAGGCTGTGCCCGGCAAAAAATGCCGGCCTCACCCCGGCCTTAGCCAAGGCCTGCCAGCAGATGAGATTCATCACCGTCATGGCCGGTTGCAGATGCACGGTGCGGGTCAGCTCCTCCATGGGACCTTCCTGGCAGAGGCGGGTGAGCGGGAAGGTGCTGATTGTTTCCGCCATACCCATGAGGGCGCGGGCCTCGGGGTCGGTTTCGAGAAATTCCTTGCCCATGCCCAGAAACTGGGAGCCCTGCCCCGGAAAAAGAACCGCTATCTTTTGCTCTGCCATAAGACCCCTCAAGATTTCACTCTTCAATCTTCACTATTAACTTTTCACTTTTAACTCTTAACTCTCTTCCGGCGGAGACAAAATGCTCCCCAGAATGAACAACCCGACCCCGACGGTGATGGCCGAATCCGCCACATTGAAGGCCGGCCAGTGATGGCTGCCCAGATAAAAATCCAGAAAATCCACCACCGCGCCGAAACGCAGCCGGTCGATGAGATTGCCCCCCGCCCCCCCGGCGATCAGGCCGATGGCATGGGCAAAGATTCGGCCCTGGCTCCTAAACTGGCGGTAGGAATAGGCCAGCACTCCAAGGGCGGCCAAAGCTACGCCGACAAAAAACACCTGCCGCCAGATGGCAGGGGCACCGGCCAGCATCCCGAAAGCCGCCCCGGTGTTGGTGAGATAGGTCAGGTTGAACAGGTCGGGGACGACGGGCAGCAGCTCAAACATGGCAAAGTTGGCCATGATCAGGGCTTTGGTCCACTGGTCGAGGACAACCACCGCCAGCAGCCAGGCCAGCGGGATGATGGGCGAGGCGGCTGACTTTTTCAATTTTCCACCACCACAGCGGTACAACGAGGACAGAGACTGGGATGCTCGGTATCACGGCCCAGCTCCTCGGAGCGCAGCCAGCACCGCTCGCATTTCTCACCCCGGGCCGAACGCACCAGCACCGAGAGTTCGGGCAGTTCCGTGCCGGCAACGCCCGGCTCCGGCAGAGAAGCCATCAGCTCCATCCGGGAAACAATGGCCACGCTTTGCAGGGTTTCCCAGTTGGCCGCCAGAAATCCGCCCAGCTCGCCGCTTGCCGCCACCACCACCTCCGCCTCCAGGGAATGGCCGATGACCTTGTCGCGCCGGGCAATCTCCAGCGCCTTGGTCAATTCGCCCCGAACCCGCAACACCTTGTCCCACTTCTCGGCCAGCGCTTTGTCGGCCACCCGTTCCGGCTTCAACTCCGGGAAGAGGGCGACGCAGACATTGTCCTCGCGCACAGCTTTGCCGGGGAGGAAATCCCACACCTCGGCGGCCATGAAAGTAAGAACCGGAGCCATGAGCCGGGTCAGGCCATCAGCGATCTCATAAAGAGCGGTCTGGGCGGCCCGCCGCTCGCGGGAATTGGCAGGCAGGGTGTAGAGCCGGTCTTTGAGCACATCCAGATAGAGGGCGCTCATGCTCACCGTGCAGAAGTTGGTCAAGCCGTGGAACACGGGGTGGAACTCAAACACCTCGTAGCCCTTGAGCACCTTCATCTTCAGGAGTTCAAACTGGTAGAGGGCCCAGCGGTCCAGCTCATCCATCTCGCTGTCCGGTACGCTGTCCGTGGCCGGGTCGAAATCGTAGAGATTGCCGAGGATAAAGCGCACTGTGTTGCGGATCTTGCGGTAGGCATCGGCCAGCTGCTGGAGGATGGTGTCGGAGATCTTGATGTCGTCGCGGTAATCCTCGGAAGCCACCCAGAGGCGCAGGATTTCGGCCCCGTATTTCTTGATGATCTCCTCCGGGGCGATAACGTTGCCGATACTCTTGGACATCTTCTTGCCCTGGCCGTCCACGACAAAGCCGTGGGTGAGCACGGACTTGTAGGGCGGGATGCCCCGGGTGCCCATGGAGGCCAAAAGCGCGCTCTGGAACCAGCCGCGGTGCTGGTCGCTGCCTTCAAGGTACAGATCGGCCGGGGCGGCAAGTTCGGGACGCTCCTCCAAGACGGCGGCATAGCTCACCCCGGAATCGAACCAGACATCGAGGATATCTTCTTCTTTAATAAACTCGGTACTGCCGCATTTGCGGCATTTCGCCTCCGGCCCGATAAATTCGGCCAGCGCATGGCTGAACCAAGCATCCGCCCCCTCTTTCTCAAACAGGGTGGTGATCCGCTCCATGACCGCCTCGTCATTGAGCACCTCGCCGCATTCGCCGCAGTAGACCACGGTGAGCGGCACCCCCCAGGCGCGCTGGCGGGAGAGGCACCAGTCCGGCCGGTTCTCCACCATGCCGAGGATACGCTCCATGCCCCATTGCGGGATCCAGTTCACCTCCTTGATCGCGGCCAGGGCCTTGTTGCGCAGGTCGTTGGCCTCCATGGAGATGAACCACTGCTCGGTGGCCCGGAAGATCACCGGCTTCTTGCAGCGCCAGCAATGGGGATAGCTGTGGGAGAGCTTGGCCTCCTTAATCAGCGCGCCCTGCTTGGCCATGTCGGCGTTGATCAGCGGATTGGCCTCGAAGATGAAGAGCCCGGCATAGGGGCCGGCCTCCTCGGTGAAACGGCCGTCGCTGCCCACCGGCGAAAGGATGGGCAGGTTGTAGTTGATCCCGGTGAGATAGTCTTCCCGGCCGTGGCCCGGCGCGGTATGCACGCAGCCGGTGCCGGTGTCCAGAGTCACGTAATGAGCCAGGACCATGAGCGACTCGCGCTCCAGAAAGGGGTGCCTGCATTTCCGGCCCTCAAGCAGCCGGGCGGAAAAGGTGGCGATAATCTCATATGCCTCGATGCCCCAGGCAGCCAGGGCCTGCTCCACCAAGCCCTCGGCCAGGATCAGCACCTCATCGCCCACCCGCACCGCGGCATAGGGGTAATCGGGATGGAAGGCCACGGCCAGGTTGGCGGGCAGGGTCCAGGGGGTGGTGGTCCAGATCACCGCGGAGACCTTCTCCCCGGCCAGGTCCGGAATGACCTCGCCCAGATCCTCGGCCACCGGGAACTTCACATAGATCGAAGGCGAGGTGTGGTCGTAATACTCCACCTCGGCCTCGGCCAGGGCTGTTTGACAGGAAGAGCACCAGTGCACCGGCTTCTTGCTGCGGGTCACCGCGCCGGAAAGGAGAAAACGGTTGAACTCGCGAGCGATGCTCGCCTCGTACTTGAAATCGATGGTCAGATAGGGATTTTCCCAGTCGCCCAGCACCCCGAGCCGCTTGAACTCATCCTTCTGTTTCTTGACCCATTTGCCGGCATAATTGCGACAGGCGCCGCGGAAGGCGAGCTTGCTGATCTCGCGTTTTTTGGGGCCGAGATCCTTGTCCACGTTGAGCTCGATGGGCAAACCGTGGCAATCCCAGCCCGGCACGTAGGGACAATGAAAACCCGCCATCCGCCTGGCTTTGAGGATGATATCCTTCAAGATCTTGTTTAAGGCGTGGCCCATGTGGATATGGCCGTTGGCATAGGGAGGGCCGTCGTGCAGGATGTAGAGTGGTCTGCCTGCGGTCTGCGCCTGGACCCTGGCGTAGAGATTGGACTCCTCCCAACCCTTGAGGAACTCCGGCTCCCTCTGGGAAAGGTTGGCCTTCATCTTGAAATCGGTCTGGGGCAGGTTCAATGTCGCCCGATAATCCATGGGTGATCTCCATATTGACTTAGTGCTGAGTGCTGGGTACTGAGTACCTATAATTTATAGCTGAAACCAGCAAACATACCAGCTCACCCGCAAGTTGCAAGGTAAAAACAGCCGGGATTCCGGGCGGTTCGCCCCATCGGACGGCTTTCTCTTTGACATTAATTGGTATGATTCCTATATTGGATCGATTCATTACAGATGAAACAATCAACGCGAAGACGCAGAGGCTAATTTTTCTTTTCCCTTTAGATAGAGCCGTTCTCTCTGCTCCTTTGCGCCTTGGCGTTAAAAGAATTCCCCACTGGAGAAAGCACATGCCTAAGATTATCGCCATGGCGGGCAAGGGCGGGGTCGGCAAGACCACCATCTCGGCCCTGCTCATCAAATACCTGACCGAAAGGGGCATGACCCCCATCCTTGCCGTGGATGCCGACGCCAATGCCAACCTCAACGAGCTGCTGGGGCTTACCCTTGGCACCACCATCGGCCAGATCAGAAAAGAACTAAAAGGCGACATGCCGCCCAACATGACCCGGGATCAATACATGGAGATGAAGGTGCATCAGTCTCTGGTCGAAGCCACCGGCTTCGACCTCATGGCCATGGGCCAGCCGGATGGCCCCGGCTGCTACTGCGCGGCCAATCAGCATCTGGCCATGACCATGGATCATCTGGCCGAAAACTACCAGTACATCGTGGTGGACAACGAGGCGGGCATGGAGCATTTAAGCCGCATGAACCTGAGAGATATCGACTATCTCATCGTGGTCTCGGACCCATCGGCCCGGGGAATCATGACCGCCAAGCGGATCGCCGAGCTCACCGGGCCGCTGGGGATCCGAATCAAGAAAAAATGCCTCATCGTCAACCGGGTGCCGGAACCGGCCGGCGAAGAGCTGCTGGCCAAAATCGACGAGGCGGTGGCGTCCTCCGACCTGCCCCTGGGCGGCCTGCTGCCGGCAAGCAACGAGCTGGTGGCTCAGGAAATCTCGGGCAAATCCTACCTTGCTCTGACCCCCTCGGTGCCGGTGGTGGAAAAGGCCTTTGCCATCTTCAGCGAATTCCTGAGCTGATCATTTTTTCTGCTGTCTCTGCCCTGCCCCCCCTGAGAACACCGGCAAAAAAAAAACGGCGGTCCGGAAACATCTTCCGAACCGCCGGATCAGGTTAGCGACCTGAACTAAAACGGCTTACCGCTTAAGGTTGATCAAATCCGAGAGCATCTCATCTACGGTGGTGATGATCTTGGAGTTAGCCTGGAACCCGCGCTGAGTGGTAATCAGCTTGACGAACTCCGAGCCGAGATCCACATTGGACTGCTCCAGCGAGTTGGGTGAAATCGTACCCAGGCCGTTGGTCGCAGGCGGACCGGTGATCGGCGCGCCGGACTCGCTTGTTTCCCGGAAGACGTTGCCGCCCTCCTTGTTGAGCCCGGCAAGGTTGTTGAAACTGGCCAGAGCCACCTGAGCTCTTTCCAGAACCTGCCCGTTGGAGTAGTTGCCGGTGATAATTCCGGCGGTATCCACGGAGACAGACTGGAGAAAACCCGCGGCAAATCCGTTCTGGTCCTGAAAAATGGTGGTGGAGCTGTTGGCGTACTGGGTGGTGGAGAGCGCCTCGGTGCTGAAATTAATACTCATCGTGTCCCCAACCCGGCTTCCGTCCTCAACGCCGATATCGGCGGCAACGGTGCTGAAGGTTCCTGTGCCGAAAGGCACGGCTCCAGAGGCACCAGCCGTAATCCCGGTAAGCGCCAGGGCGCTGTGGTATCCCGCTGCCGCGACCTCATCTGCCACCCGGTCGGTGAGTACCAGACGGCCCGCTCCATCCACGGTGGCCTCGGCATTGAATTCCGTTTCAAGAAAGGTAAGCAGATCCTGCATGGTGGGCGGATTGTTGGGCGCGGTGAGCGGGGAACCGTAGCTGGTCCCATAGATGAAGGTAGCGCTCACCGGCGTGCTGTCGCCGCGGGTTCCGGTAAATACTATCTGATCTCCGGCGGCGATGGCGACCCCGCTGCTGTCATAGACACTAGTCAGCGACGTGTTGCCGGTAATCGGCGTGGAACCCGGGAAGGCGGAAACTCCGCGGTCCTGGGAAACCACCTGCTGCTTCGAGGTGTTGACATTGATCTGGCCACCCGCCGGGGTTGAGGCGGAGGTGAATGCCCCGGCGCCCAGCGGGGTGGCGATGGTGCCGGCGGTGGTGGTAGCAAGGGTAATGGAGAGAGCAGGTAAACCGGTAAAATCGATTGCCCCCGTGCCCGCATTTAAGGCGGCAATGGTGCCGGGACCGGCAGTAAGGGGATTCCCGTCGTCAAAGAGGCTGTCCAGAAAGGTAGCCAGATCAGCCACGGTTGAGGTGGCGGTCACCGTAAAGGTGGTGGCAGCCACTGCGGTACCATCATTTGCTGTTCCTGAAACCGTGAACACGTCTCCCGGCGCCACGCGGTCCCCGGTCGGATCAAAGGTATCCATCAAGAGTGCCGTACCCGCGGCTACGGGGGTGGTCGCAAGAGCATCAGTATACATGACCGGAGTGCTGGTGGCGGTGGTATACACCGCAGCATCCGCGCCGATGGGATTCGCCAGGGGATGGGTAGTGGAGGTAAGGGTGGGCGTCCAGCTTCCAGCGGCGGCGCCGGAGGTGGTATCGGTCAGCACGATATACCCGCTGGCATCGAGGGTGGCGGTCACATCGCCTGGATTGACACTGTAGGCGGTTGCCAGGGCGTCGAGCAGATTCTGCACCGTGGTGTTGCCTGCAGCGCCAACGGTGAAGACCAGGGCAGCAGGAGTAGTGCCGTCAACCTTGTTTCCGGCAAAGGTGAAGACATCGCCGTTATCCACCTTGCTAAGGCCGCCCGTCCCATAGACATCGGTCAGATTGTCCGTGGCGAGAATAGTTGATGCGCCGCTTGAATCAAGCAGCCTCCCGGCGCTGCTTTTGATGGTGGGAATCACCGTCGCCGTCGTGCCGCCAAAGGGGTTTACGCCGCTGTCGAAGGCAAACGAGGTAACGGCCAGGCCGCTGGGGCCGCCGGTGTCATCGGTCATGCGCAGGCGTCCGGCTGCATCGATGCTGCATGTACTGCCGAAGGTGGTGCCCATGGCGTCCAGCAGATCCTGCACCCTGCCTGTGGGGGTCAAAGTATAGCTGCCCGAAACCTCGACGCCGCTGTGGTTATATCCGGAATAACTCACCACCGCCGACGTATCAACCGCCGACCCGGACTCGTCATACACCGTATTCCACAGGGTTTCCTTGGTGATCGGCGCTGCGGTTCCAATACTGGAATAGGCTGCGCCATCGCTGGCCAGTATCTGGGAGACAGGGGTACTCTGCCCGCTGTAGCGGGCGCCGAGATTGAGCTCAATCTGCTGGTTGGTTGCACCGCCGGTGAAATTCGCGGCAAATGAGTAGTACTGATCCGTATTCGTCAAGGTGAGCAGATTGGTACTCTGGGACGGGTCCACCGCACCGTCGGGCGGCACGTTCCAGGCGGTCATATTGCTGATTGCCCCGGAAGTGGAAAAATCCAGCACTCCGTAAAGCAGGGCTCCGGCACCCTTGTGATTCTGATAGTTGTAAGCGGTGTCCGGCGTGTAGATGGAAGCCTCGTCATTGCTGCCGTCCAGTGCCCCGGTGATATCGCGGCCGGTGCTCAGACTCCGCTGATCTTCGCTGGGTTCGCAGGTAACCAGGAACTCCCACTCGTTATCCTTGCTGGTACGATCGAAATACACGGTAAGATCATGACTTGCGCCCACTGAGTCATAAACCTTGATAGCCGTGGTATACTCGTAGGCATTGACATCGATGGGGGAGGAGGGCACCGGCAGGGCGGGGTTGGTGCCATTCCAGGCATCATACAGACGAAGCTCGGTGGTCTCGTTGTTCTTCCGGGAGTCCACATTGGCGATGACCTGGATGCTGGTAGTCTGCACCGGCGGGGTGGTCTTGCCGAGATTGATATCGCCGATGGTGCCCTGCCGCTCGCCGGAGGTGGTGTCCAAGGTCCACCCCTGGACGAAGTTGCCGGTGGGATTGACCAGAAAGCCTTCGTTGTCGAAACGGAACTCACCGGCCCTGGTGTACATGTCAGCCTCGGCGCTGCCCGAGGCCCGGAGCATGAAGAAACCCTGGCCGCCGATGGCCAGATCGGTGGCGGTGGAAGTGGACTCAAACGAACCCTGGGCAAAGATACCGTCAATGGTGGTCATGGTTACCCCGCGTCCGACCTGGGCCGCGCCGGCTGCGGTGGCCACGCTCTGGGAAAGAACATCCTGAAAAGTTGCCCGGCTTGATTTAAAGGCGATGGTGTTCACGTTGGAAACGTTATCCCCAAGAACGCTCATGGCGTTGCCCATGGTGCTGAGACCACTGATACTTGCATACAACGAACTTGAAACACCCATACTCTACCTCCTGTTATCCTGCTCTTTGAGTTTTTGTTGAAGTCGCCGAAAGCCGCGATTACAACAGTGGCTATCTTGCCACTCTTTCAATTTTTATTACGGACCTGGGTCAAAAGTTTTCTCTTTACAAAACCATCATCATTTTCCCGGCATCACTGAACCACCAGGATGTCGGCAACATCCATCACTATTGATTTATCCACGGTTACCTGGGCCTTGCCTCCGTCAAAATTCACGCCGGTGACCCGGCCGGTAGACCGATAACCCACATCAACCTTCTGGCCAAGGGCGTTCATGGCAACCACTTTGTAGTTGTACTGACCATCCGGGACCACGGTGCCGCTGGGCGTTGTCGCATCCCAACTCAACTCCTGCACGCCGGAGGGGACATAACCCAGCTCAATGGTATCCACCATCTTGCCCGCCGCGTCATAAATCTCCACTCGGCAGGAATCGGTGGCTTCAGCCAGGGTGTATTTGGTGGTCGCAACAGCGCCTCCCACCACACCCATGGTGTTTCCTCCTCCCTGCACCTCTTTGCCGATCAAGGACAAAAGCTGGAGATTGTTCTGCGATACCTGGTAGCCAAGCAGTTTTTCCAGGTTGTCGGACATCTTCATGGTTGCTTCCATATTGGAGAACTGGGCGAGCTGCGAGGCCATGTCCGTGCTGTCCATGGGCTCCATCGGATCCTGGTGCTGCATCTGGGTAATGAACAAGGTCATGAAATCGCTGCGATCCAGGGACTTCTTGCCCACCGTCTTCATGGTCGGGGCATCTTGGATCGGCAGAGTCGAACTGGCGCCAGCCGTGGTAGTCATTGTTTTTTCCCTCTTTCGTTTTGTTTAAAGCGCAAAGAGACGCGACTTAAACGAGTATCACTTTTTTCAGGCAAACAGATCAACGCCGTTTGCGCGGCCATTTCCGGGCTGAACCCGTTGATAAAAAATATCCTCGGGCAGGTCCGCCAGAGTTGTCCGACGCCGGCCCGCGCTATTTGCCTGCGAAGCCGCCTGAAACTGCTGCCAGGCTTCGTTGCCGTTGTTATCCCTGTTCAGGGACACCATGCAATCGCCAAGGGCAAAGCCCTGCTTTTCCATATTTTCCCTGAACTGATCCAGGTTGCTTTCCAGCACCTCTTTCACCCTGGAATTCTCCATGACAAAAGAAACCGCCACCTGATGGTCGCGCACCGTCATCTCCACCTTTACCTCGCCCAATTCCTTGGGATAGAGCGTGAGAACCAGATGATGCTCCTGGTTGCGCAACCCCTGAAGCACGCCCTGGGATATCTGGGCGAACCCCTGCTGCTGGAGACCGGGGGACAGATTAGAAATATGAACAAAGGGTCTGACCGCCTGGCTTGAAGCTGCGGCCACAGCCTCACCCTTGGCCGATGCCGCGGTAGCGCTTTGAAAGAGGCCATTGTTTTCAGCAAAAAGCTCTCCACTGGTTCCGGTTTTCCTGCTCCCAGCCGCCAGTGCATCCCGGCCTTCAACATGCAATTCCCCTGTTTCCGGCGTGGCGGCAGCCACCGCCGCCGTCTCTGTTCCGGCGCCACTTTCCTGCGCTGAGCCAAAATCTTTTTTCTCCATTCCCGCTCCGACAACAGCGGAACCCGGATTAACCTTGGCCTTGGCGAGATCAACGCTTTCCATTAGCTCTTCAAAAACAGTAACCAGATTTCCCTCAACAGCGGAAGACGGGCGCGGACTAACTGTTTCAAGCCCGATCCGGGACAGCTCCTCTTGGAGCTCAGCCACAAAGGCAAGCGGATCCGCGTGCAGCCGGTTGGCCTTCACTTCGCGCACGCCCTGGGCCAGCATGTTTTTCAGGAGATCCAGGGCAGACGCCACCGGCGTGGCGGAATCGGCAGGAATGTTCTGCAACTGCCCGTCATCCCCCGCGGTGAGGTCTTTGCTCTTTCCCCCGGTCAGCCCCAGCAGCAGGTCGGCTACTTTTTGCAGATCAAGGGTGTTGTCTCCCCTAACAACCGCCTCGCTGAGCTTGCTCACCTCCGTGGTGAGGGCGACAATTCTTTCCTCAGTCAGCCTCTGGACCAGGCCGGCCATTTCTCGCGGAGCAAAGGTATTATCTCCCTCTATCGCCGCCTCTGTGAGCCTGCTCACCTCGGCCGCCGGCACGCCAAGGCGCTCAAGCAAAAGCTGAAGATGCTGCAGATCGGGCTCGGAAGCCGACGTTGCGGTAACCACAGCCCCCTTCTCTTTTCCGGCGATATTTTCCTGCCAGTACCCCGGGTCATTTTTCTCCAGCACCGGCTCGGCAACGGCGTAACCCGGATTTACCTCGACCTTGGCCAGCTCAACGATATTCGAGAGCTTTTCCAAAACAGCAACCAGCTCGCCCTGAACAGCAAAAGACGGGCGCGGATCGGTTGTTTCAAGCCCGGAGCGGGACAACACCTCCTGGAGATCCGCCAGTAAGGCAAGCGGATCCGCCTGCAGCCGGTTGGCCTTCACTTCGCGCACGCCCTGAGCAAGCATCTTCTGCAGACGGTCCAGGATATGGGACACCGCCGGCGCAGACTCGACAAAGCCCTCAACAACCGGCCCCTGTTCCACTTCCGTCGCATCAAGATCAGCGATTGTTATTCCGGTCAGGCTCTGCAGCAGATCAGCGACCTTTTGCAAATCAGCGATGCTGTCTCCACGCAACGCACCCTTGCTGATCCTGCTCACCTCCGAGAAGAGATCGGTAATTTTTTCCTCTGTCGCGCTCTGCAACAGGCTGGCCATCTTTTGCAGGTCGGCGGGATTAACCTGCCGCACCGGCGCCTCGGTTATTTCAACCAGCTCCGGGGCAGGACCGGCATTTTTTTCCTCTGTCAGCCTCCGGATAAGGGAGGTCAACTTTTGCAGGTCCATGGCATTACCGGCAAACTCCGTTGTTTCGCCGGCCTCGCCTGCCTTGGTGGTAAGGCGAGCAATTATTTCCTCGGTCGTCAACCCCTGCAGCAGCTCAGACACTTCGCGCGAAGCAAAGGGGTTATCCGCCCCAGCGTCTGCCTCGCTGATTCTCTCCGCCTCAATAACCGGCACGCCAAAACGCTCAAGCATGCGGCGAAGAAGTGCCCGGTCACTTTCAACGAAGTTATTCCGCCAGCCCCCCTGATCCTCCCCTCCTATAACCGGAGCGGCCGCAGAGTAATCGCGCGCGGAATATCCCCCGCCAGGAACAACGCTTTCCGTAAGCTGTTCAATGATGGCGGCCACCGCCCCCTGGACAGCGGGAGAAGGCTGCGGAACGGCGGTCTCGAGAGCGGAACCGGCCAGGACTTCGTGAAGATCGGTAAGAAAAGCGCTGGGGTCGGCCTGCTGCTGATTGGCCTCAACCTCTTGAACCGCTCGGCCAAGGAGGTCTTTCAGGCGACCCAGGGTAATGGTTACCGGCGGAGCGGACTCCACCAACCCTTCGATAACCGGCAGCCGTTCGGGCAGCAGAGCCCGCTGCAACTGGGCCGAAACCCCGGCTGCGGCAAGAAGGTTCTGCAACTGCTCGGCTTCCAGCGGACTCAAATCGGCGATTCTTTCCCCGGCTATCCCCTGCACCAGCTCGGCCAGCTTTTTCAGATCAAAGCTATTGTCGCCCCGCACCGTGGCCTGGCTTATCTTCTCGACCTGTGCCACTTCCACCCCGAGGCGCTCAAGGATGATCTGCACCAGGGGCAGATCGGTTTCCGGTGCGGTTATCGATGCCTCACTCTGCAACCCCTGAAAATGACGGGAAAAAGAAGCAAGAAGATCGGCCAGGGGCAAATTGCCATCCTGATTCTTGATCTTGGCGAACAGGCCGGCGAGCTGGCTCTCGGTCATGCCCGCGTCTTTGGCCATCTTCTCTATGAGTTGCGGAGCAGGTGCCGGAAAAGCCCACTCCCCGGCGCCAGGATTCTTTTCCTCGGCCGCCGTCTTAAGATCCTGAACAAACTGGGCCAGCAAGGCGGCTACATTGGTTGCCGCCAAAGGCTCTGCATCTCCGGCGGCAGGCACTGCCGTGTCCTGCCCCAGGCCGAACAGCGCGCCTTGGCCCTGACTTTCCAGGCTCGGCTTGCCTTCCATGCTCTGCATTAATGCGGTCAACTTTTGCAGATCCATGCCATTCCCGGCAAACTCCGCCGCTTCTCCGGCCTCACCTGCCTTGGTGGTAAGACGAGCAATTATTCCCTCGGTCAACCCCTGCAGCAGCTCAGACACTTCGCGCGAAGCAAAGGGATTATCTGTCCCTGCGGCTGCCTTGCTGATTCTCTCCGCCTCAAAAGCCGGCACGCCAAAACGCTCAAGCATGCGGCGAAGAAGTGAGCGGTCGCTCTCCTGCGCGGCCATGGACCGTTCTCCATCTTCAACGAAGCTATTCCGCCAGTACCCCTGATCATTCCCTTCCTTAACCGGAGCTGCCGCGGAGTAATCGCGAGCTGATTGCGCCTCGCCAGGAGCAACGCTTTCCATGAGCTTTTCAAAAATAGCGGCCACCGCCCCCTGAACAGCGGAAGAAAGCTGCGGTCCGGCAGTCTCGAAACCGGACCTGGCCAGGACTTCGCGAAGATCGGTAAGAAAAGCGATGGGGTCGGCCTGCAGCTGATTCCCCTTAACCTCTTGAACCGCCTGGCCAAGAAGGTCTTTAAGGCGACCCAGGGTAATGGTTACCGGCGGGCCGGTCTCCACCAGACCTTCGATCACCGGCAGCCGCTCGGGCAGCAAAGCCCGCTGCAACTGGGCCGAAACCCCGGCTGCGGCAAGGAGGTCCTGCAACTGCTCGGCTTCCAGCGGACTCAAGTCGGCGATTCTTTCCCCGGCTATCCCCTGCACCAGCTCGGCCAGCTTTTTCAGATCAAAGCTGTTATCGCCCCGCACCGTGGCCTGGCTTATCTTCTCGACCTGTGCCACTGGCACTCCAAGGCGCTCCAGGATGAGCTGCACCAAGGGCAGATCGGTTTCCGGTGCGGTTATCGGCGCCTCGCTCTGCAACCCCTGGAAATGACGGGAAAAAGAAGCAAGAAGATCGGCCAGGGGCAGATTGCCATCCTGATTCTTGACCTTGGCGAACAGGCCGGCGAGCTGGCTTTCGTTCATGCCCGCGTCTTTGGCCAACTTCTGCATGAGGTGCGGAGCAGGCGCCGGAAAAGCCCACGCCCCGGCGCCCAGGCTCTTTTCCTCGGCCGCCGTCTTGAGATCCTGAACAAACTGGGCCAGCAGGGCGGCGACATTGGTTGCCGCCAAAGGCTCTTCAGTCCCGGCGCCGGAGACGACCGCAGCCGTGCCCTGCCCCATGCCGAACAGCGCGCCTTTGCCCTGACTTTCCATGCTAAGCTTGCCTGCCATATAATCGGAAAAATTAGTGGCGATTTTTTTGCCGGTCGCAGTCTGCACCTGAACAGCGGCTACAGCCTTGGGCGCCTGCAATATGGGAATCATTATTGAATCCACAAAAAACCCTCTCGGAGTTAGTTTTGACCTGTTCCGCATCGAACTCGCCGATGCTTGCCAATACCCATAAGCAAAAGGTGTGCCAAACAATGGAATCAACCACACAAAAATATAAATAATAACGTTAAATCAATCAGTTGACGATCACCTGCCGGCACAGGCAATCAGCCGCAAGGCCTCCACAAAGTGATGAAGCAGGAAAAGAATTCCCCATAAAAAACCGGGGCATGACCGAGGAGGCCCGGTTGGGCAAGAATTACCGGGGGGCAGAATAAAGATCAGAAAATGCCGAGCCGAGCCGAGCCAATCCGGTTATCGGACGGCATCAGCCACGAGTAGGATGCGCAACTTTTCCTGTTGCCCAGGCGGTTGATCTACGGGATGGATATTACGGAAGAACAGATGAATTGTGGCAGGTTTTTTCAGGGCACTCTTGCCTCGGATAATCACCGGCCCCACGTCGCCGATAACACCAGGGATATTTAACCTTTTTAATTGACAGGTTTGTCTTTTTCCGCCAATATCCCGCAACCAGATAACATATTCCTGGTGTCTTTATTGTTTCACGCAGGGGGGCTCTGCGACTGCACTGTCGCAAAGCCTGGAAGATCGGCAGGCATGGGATGAGCGAATACTCGGCAACGGCGATTTTGTTGAGTCAGTTCTTAGGGAGAATGATCCCTTCATCAATAAGCCGACAACCCCGATCGACGATGTTTTGCAATAGATATCTAAGCAAAGCGGGATCAGTTGTGAGCAGATTCTCGGGACAAGCCGCAGTCGGCTTGTAAGCCAAGCCTGGAGACAATTTTACCGGCGAGCCCATGAAGAATCCGGAGCAACGCTTTCGAGGCTGGGAAAATTGACAGGCAGGAGCCATGTTGCGGTAAAGCAGGCGATTGATTCCGCAAAATCTGGGGAAAAAAGGAGAGATGCATGGATAACTTACCAGCGTCCCGCAGACGCCGCGAAGATAGTATCATATAAACAATAAGCCTTGTGAATCGGTCGCTTACTATTCATTTGCTGATATGCCAGCGCCAGATGGAAGACACACGTCAAATTGGAACCAAGGGAAATTACGATGGCAAATACAGCTCCAACATTCACCATGGGAGATGGCAGAGTCACCACCGGCGTTGGCATCTTCGGCCAAGGCTGGAGCGTTGCCGTCCAGGCCGACGGCAAGATCTTGCTGGGTGGGCATAGCGACTTTAACTTCGCCCTGGCGCGTTACAACGTCGACGGCTCGCTGGATGCCACCTTCGGCACCGGCGGCAAACTCACGACCGACTTCGGCAGTCACGACTATGGCAGAAGCATAGCCGTTCAGGACGACGGCAAG
Source organism: Desulfurivibrionaceae bacterium (assembly GCA_041675585.1). GTDB lineage: Bacteria > Desulfobacterota > Desulfobulbia > Desulfobulbales > Desulfurivibrionaceae > Thiovibrio. Next base: position 80,211 of record JBAYTO010000008.1, on the reverse strand, counting down.
ATTCTTCTTGGAGGGGAAAGCAACGGCAGCTTTGCGCTCGCGCGCTACAACACCGATGGCTCTCTCGATGCGACGTTCGGCGCTGGTGGCAAACTCACTACTGACTTCGGCATTTCCGCTGCAGGCCACAGCATCAAGGTTCAGGCGGATGGACAAATCCTGGTTGGAGGCGAAGGCAACGGAGACCTTGCCTTGGTTCGCTACAACACCGATGGCTCTCTCGATACGACGTTCGATGCCGACGGCAAGGTCACAACCGACTTCGGCAGCACTTACGAGCATGGGGACAGCGTTGCCATCCAGGCCGACGGCAAGATACTCCTGGCGGGCCAAAGCTACGGTGACTTCGCCTTGGTGCTTTACAACACCGATGGCTCACTAGACGCCACGTTTGATGGTGACGGCAAACTGACTACGGACTTCGGTGGTAACGATTCTGGTCGAAGTGTTGTTGTTCAGGAAGACGGCAAGATCCTCATCGGCGGGGACACCAACTCCACGGTTAGAGACTACGCCTTGGCGCGCTACAACGCCGACGGCAGCCTCGATGCCAGCTTCGGCAGCGACGGCAAACTCACCACGGATTTGGGCAGTATGTACGACCTCGGATTTAGCGTCGCACTCCAGGCCGACGGCAAGATTCTGCTTGGCGGATCGGGCGGTACTGGTTTCATGCTGGCACGTTACAACGAGGACGGCTCACTCGACACAGACTTCGACACCGACGGCAAAGTCAGCGCAAACTTTGGCGGTGACGACTATGGTCGCAGCCTTGCTCTCCAGCCAGATGGCAAGATTCTTCTGGGTGGATTCAACACCAACGGCTTCGCCCTGGCTCGCTTCAATGCCGACGGGAGCCTCGATACCAGTTTCGGTGCCGCCGATTCCCTGGGCGGCACGGTGGCCTTCACCACCCTCGGCGCGGCCGTGGTCCTTGACTCCAGCGTGATGATCGCCGACGCCGAACTCGACGCCCGCAACGGGGGGGCCGGCGATTACGCCGGGGCCAGGGTTACGCTGTCGCGTCACGGCGGCGCTCGCAGCGACGACGCCTTCGACTTCGTTGCGACCGGTGCCGCATTTACCGTCGAGGGCAACAGCTTGCTCGCCGGCGGCCTGGCCTTCGGCACCTGGAGCCAGAACAACGGCACGTTGCGCATCGCCTTCACCAGCAGTGGAACGATGGCGACCAATGCGCTGGTGGACAATGTGCTGGAACACATCGCCTACCGCAACATGGGCTTTGCGCCCACGGCGTCGGTGCAGATCGACTGGACCCTGACCGACAGCCAGATCGTCGCCGGCGAGCCACTCCCTCCCCTGGCGGACATGCCGCGCAGCGTCACCGGCAGCACCACGGTCAGCATCACGGCGATCAGCCATGCCAACACCGCCCCCGATTTCAGCACCCTGCCGCCGGGTATCGTCACCACTCCGGTCGGCACCGACCGCGACGACGCACGCGCGCTCGCCCTGCAAGCCGACGGCAAACTTTTGGCGGCGGGCTTCAGCTACGACGGCAGCAATTACGACTTTGCCGTCGTGCGCTACAACCCCGACGGCAGCCTCGATACCAGTTTCAGCGGCGACGGCAAGCTGACCACCGCGATCGGTTCGAGCGACGACTACGCCTACAGTGTCGCAACCCAGGCGGACGGCAAGATTCTGGTGGCGGGAAAGACTTACATCGGTGCGACCGGCTTCGTTTTGGCCAGTGTGGGCGGCAACAGCGCCAACTGGAGTTCGGCGTTGGCTCGCTACAACGCGGATGGCAGCCTCGACACCACCTTCAGCAGCGACGGCAAGCTCACCACCACCTTCGGCAGCAACAACACCGTAGGACGGAGCCTCGCCGTGCAAGCCGACGGCAAGATCCTGCTCGCTGGATACAGCGGCAGCGCCCACATGGATTTTGCCCTGTTGCGCTACAACGCCGACGGCAGCTTCGATACGAGCTTCGGGACCGGCGGTGGGGTCACCACCGATATCGATTCCAGCAGCAACGACTACGGCACCGCCGTCGCGGTTCAGGCGGATGGCAGGATCGTGGTCGCCGGCAGCAGCAATGGCAACTTTGCCCTGGCCCGCTACAACAGCAACGGCAGTCTCGATACCAATTTCAGCGGCGATGGCCGACTGACTACCGCCATCGCCGCCAGCAATGTTAAGGACCAATACCTGGCGCTGCAGACCGATGGCAAGATACTCGTTGCGGGAAGCAGCAACAACGGCGGCGATTTTACCGTGGTCCGCTACAACCCCGACGGCAGCCTCGATATCGGCTTCGGCGGCGATGGAATGGTGACCACCGCCATCGGCAGCAACTATGACTATGCCAGCCGCATTGCCTTGCAGACCGACGGCAAAATCGTGGTGGCAGGTTCCAGCTGGAATGGCAGCGATGATGACGTGGCCCTGGTGCGTTACAACAGCGACGGCAGCCTTGACACCAGTTTCAGCGATGACGGCCTGGTCACCACGGATGTCAATGGCGTCAGCAACGATGGCTACGGCGTCGCCGTCCAGGCGGACGGCAAGATCGTGGTGGTGGGGCAAAGTTACAAGACCGGCGGCCCTCACTGGGACTCCGATTTCGTCGTCATCCGCTATAACAGCGACGGCAGTCTCGACACGGCTTTCGAGTCCGAACCAACCAGCGATGCCCTCAGGCTGTTCCACGCCGGCGGCACGCCCATCTTGCTCGATACCAGTCTGGCCTTCAGCGATGCGGAACTGGATGCTTTGAACGCCGGGGCGGGCGATTACGCCGGTGCTTCGGTAACGCTGGCCCGCTTTGACGACGCCAATGCTGACGATGTGTTCGGCTTCGATTTTTCCGGAAGTTCGATTTCCATCACGGGAAACTCCATACAGAGCGCGGGGCAGGTTTTCGCCACCTTCGGCCACTCCGCCGGCACACTGGTCATATCCCTCGACAGCAGCGAAACCGTCGCAACGCATGCGCTGTTGCAGGAAACGCTCGAACACATCACTTACCAGAACACCAATGTTGCCCCTCCGGCGGAGGTACGTATCGAGTGGACTCTCAACGACGGCAATACCGGTGACCAGGGTCTGGGGCAGGCGATCAGCACCTCCGGCAGCAGTGTGGTAGCAGTTTCGGCGGCGGCATACTCGCCCGCGCTTACCCGCCTTATTGCCGATCAAGCGGTTATCGAAGGGCAGGCCTTCAGTCTTGCCCTGCCCGCCGATACCTTTGTCGATGGCGATGCCGGCGACAGCCTCAGTTACAGCGCTGCCCTCGTGAACGGCGCTGCCCTGCCGGCCTGGCTGGTCTTTGATCCCGACGCCCGCAGCTTCAGCGGCACACCCATGCTGGCGGATTTGGGTTCCATCGAGGTCCAGGTTAGTGTTGCGGACCAGAGCGGCCACACGGCCAGCGGGATATTTGGCATTGCTGTCGCTCTCACTACAATACAGGGCAGTGACTGGCATGACGCGCTGACCGGCGGCAGCGCCGACGAGGCCATCGTTGGCCTGGCGGGCGACGACACACTCGACGGCGCTGCCGGCAGCGACCGCATCGATGGTGGCGATGGCAACGACGTGCTGATCGGCGGCAGCGGCAGCGACACCTTGAACGGCGGGGCCGACAGCGACATCTTCCGCTACACCGCCAAAACCGATTCGACAGCGACGGCAATGGATGTCATCACCGATTTTGCCAGCGGCGATACGCTCGACTTCGTCGGCATGGGCGGAGTCGCCCGGCAACCGCTCGCCTATACTTATCAGGCGAATGTCGCCACGACGCTCGCCGGCATCCAGGCCGACGCATCCATCAGCAATGCCACGGTATTTTTCGACGATGGTAGCAGCGGCTATCTCTACATCAAGGGCAGCGGCAGCGGCGTCGACTTCGATGGCAGCCTGATCCAGTTGGCTGGGCCTACGACGGTGCTGGGTAGCGGCGAGATCACGGCGCTGAACAGGGCGCCGTCGATTTCGGGCACCTCGACCCTGCCTGGTATCGAAGAAGATTCCTCACCTACGGGGATTCGCGTGTCGACTTTGTTGGCCGGCACGGATTACGCCGACCTTGATCCCGGGGATTTGGGAGGAATCGCGGTTGTTGGAGCCTCAACCGTGGCCTCGGGCCTCTGGCAGTATTCGATCGACGACAGCACATGGATCGGACTCGGGACAGTTTCGAACGGGCAGGCCATACTCCTCAATCCCGACAGCTACGTCCGCTTTTTGCCCCAAGCGAATTACGACGGGAGCGCCAGTCTCACGTTGCGGGCTTGGGATCAGACATCCGGGCAGGCCACGACAAGGGATTTGCAGCAGACTGCCGACACCACAGTCAATGGCGGAATCACCGCCCTTTCCAGCGGTACGCATACCGTGCAAATTGCGGTCGCTCCGGTCAATGATGCACCGCTAATTCGTGTCGGCGGGGACATCGTCAGGCTCCCTTCTGCGTCCAACCTTGTCACCACCAATAGCATCAACGTTCAAGTCGACGGCAAGATCGTTCTGGCTGGCGTCGATGACGGCAATCCGAACGGCAATACCGATTTTGCCTTGGCGCGCTACAACGCTGATGGATCGCTCGATGCAAATTTCGGTGTCGGAGGCAGGGTTACCACTGGCATCCGAACCGGGAACGAATGGGTCGAGGATGCCGCCATGCAGCAAGACGGCAAGATCGTGGTAACAGGCTCTGGCTATGAAACGAACAGCTACGATGCAGAAATAGTTTTGGTTCGCTATAACGCCGATGGCAGCCTCGACAGCAGCTTCAGCGACGACGGCAAACTCACTACAGACCTTGTTGGCTCATATCAGGACGTAGGCCATAGCGTCGCCGTCCAGAGCGACGGGAGGATTCTTGTTGCGGGAGACCGGGGATACGGTGTCGGTAACTCCGGGAACTACGATTTTGCTTTGGTCCGCTACAACACCGACGGTAGCCTGGATACCAGCTTCAATGGCAACGGTATCGCTATTACCGACTTCGCAGGCGGAAACGATACCGCGCAAGATGTGGTCATTCTTGGCGATGGCAAGATTATCGTCGCGGGAACAGCCGACGCTGCCGGCCAATCAGACTTCGCCTTGGCGCGCTACAACGTCGACGGCTCGCTGGACACCGGTTTCAGTGATGACGGCAAGCTGACCACCGACATCGGGGCCGGTTACGACTGGGGATCTGCCGTCACCCTTCAGCCGGATGGGAAGATATTGCTCGCCGGATCTATCGGCCAAACGGATCACCAGTTTGCGGTGGCACGCTACAACTCGGACGGCAGTCTGGATGCTGGCTTTGGCGGTGATGGCATCGTCACCACCGCGTTCCCGTCGGCATATTCCATCAACGGCCAAGGCGTACTTGTGCAGAACGATGGACGGATTCTGGTATCCGGTAACTGTCACTACTACGGATCAAGTCCGGATCCGATGATTCAAACCGCCCCCATGCTCGTGCGCTACAACACCGATGGCTCGCTCGATACGGGTTTCGGCGATGCCGGCATGCTCGTTGCGGACAGCGGAGCCGTTATCAGTGTTCTGCCTGATGGCAAGATCCTCGTCGCCGGCGGTGCCGGATTTGCCTTGGCGCGCTACAACAGCGACGGGACATTGGATACCAGCTTCGGCATTCCGACCTACGAAGTGCATGGAACGCCGGTGGTTCTCGATCCCACTGCCACCATCAAAGACGTCGAGCTTGGCGCCATAGGTGGTTATTCTTGGGATATTGGCGCCTTGGGAAACTACTCCGGCGCCTCGCTCACGCTCACCCGCCACGGCGGTGCCGATCCCCATGATGCGTTCTCCGCCAGCGGCAACCTCGGCCCGCTGACACCGGGCGGAGCCTTGGTCCTGTCCCACACGGCAATCGGCACCGTAAGCGCCAATGCCGCCGGAATGCTCACCATCAGCTTCAATGCCGAGGCCGCTCAGGCGCGCGTCGATGAGACGCTGAGCTCCATCGCCTATGCCAACACCAGCGAAACACCGCCCGACTCGGTGCAGATCGACTGGACCTTCAGCGACGGCAATACCGGTGATCAGGGCAGTGGCGGGGCGATGGTGGCAAGTGGCAGCACTACAGTAAGCGTCATCTTCAATCACGCCCCGACGCTTTCAAATCCGATCTCGAACGAAACCGCAATCGCAGAAAGCCCGTTTTCTTTTGTTGTCCCGGCAAATACTTTTGCTGATGTGGATGCCGGCGACACGTTGAGCTATACCGCGACGCTATCGAACGCCACCGCGCTGCCAGGCTGGCTCGTGTTCGATAGCGCGTTGCGCAGTTTCAGCGGCGTACCGCCGAGTAGCGCGGTAGGAGGGATGTACGTCCGGGTGACCGGTACCGACAGCAGCAACGCATCCGTGTCGGACGTATTCCTGCTCACTGTCGCGAACCTGATAACCGGAACGACGGGCGATGACACGATATCCGGGAGCTTGAATCCGGACGTAATTCACGGACTTGACGGAAATGACAGTCTGATCGGGTCCGAGGGTAACGATAGTCTCGATGGCGGGGCCGGCGACGACATCCTGATCGGCGAAGGTGCCGCAACCGATCTCACCCTAAGCGGCTACGGCAGCGAAATCATCATCATCGGCTCGGACACACACGTCGACGTCTTGAGCGGTGGCGATGGCAACGATGTTCTGGATGACTGGCTCGGCAACAACACGATGATCGGTGGTGCCGGCGACGACACCTACGTCGGGAGTTTTGTCGAGGTGATTGAACTCGTGGACGGTGGCAACGACACCATTCTGAGCTACGGAACATTATCGCTACCCGATAACGTAGAAAACGTGACCATGCTCGGAAGCTATTACGCAACCGTGACGGGAAACGAACTTGACAATAGGCTGATCGGCAACAGCGGTCGCAATGTACTGATCGGCGGCGCAGGCAACGACACCATCGACGGCGGCGCGGAGAATGACAAGCTAATTGGCGGCGCGGGTGCCGACAGCCTGCAGGGCGGCGAGGGCGATGACGTGTTCCTGATCAACTCGGTCACGGATTTTGCGGTCGGAGAGATCATAGACGGCGGCAACGGAATCAACGAACTGAGTTACTCGGGCACTGGTGCCGCCACTCTTGTGCTCACGTCTCTGGTCAGCCACATCAGCACGGTTCGTCTGGCGGTGGCCGACGGCGATATCAACATCGACGCTTCCGCTACCGTTGGCGCTTACGATTTCACCATAATCGTCGGCAACGCCGGCAACAACCACTTGGTCGGTAACGGCAGTGACAACTCGCTTTACGGTGGCTTTGGCGACGACACACTGGTCGGCGGCGACGGTAACGATTTGCTCAACGGCAACGCAGGAAACGACGTATTCCTGATTGCCGCCGGGACTGACCACGGTACTAACGAATACATCGACGGTGAGGGTGGCAGCAGTGGTGGCATCAACCAAATTCGGTTCACCAGCACGCTCGACGGCGACACGCTGACGCTGTCGAGCCACATCTCCAACATCCAGACGGTCGCGATCAGCGATGATAGCGGAGCCTTGAACGGCACACTTGCACTCAATGTCAATGCCACGGCAATGTCGGCCGGAGTCGCACTGATCGGAAATGCTGGCGCCAACATGCTCGTCGGTAGTAGTGGCAACGACGTGCTGATCGGCGGCAGCGGCAGCGACACCCTGAGCGGCGGGGCCGGCGGCGACATCTTCCGCTACACCGCCAAGACCGATTCGACAGCTACGGCAATAGACGTCATCACCGATTTTGCCAGCGGCGATACGCTCGACTTCGTCGGCATGGGCGGAGTCGCCCGGCAACCGCTCGCCTATGCTTATCAGGCGAATGTCGCCACGACGCTCGCCGGCATCCAGGCCGACGCCTTCATCAGTAATACCACGGTGTTTTTCGACGACGGCAGCAACGGCTATCTCTACATCAAGGGCAGCGGCAGCGGCGTCGACTTTGATGGCAGCTTGATCCAACTGGCGGGGCATGTCGCGACCTTGGGGCCAGACGAGACAGGCTTAAACGCGGCGCCCACGATCTCGGGCACATCAACCCTGGCGGATATTGCCGAGGATTCCTCCCCCGCGGGTATTCGCGTCTCGTCGGTGCTGGCCGGCACCGATTTCGCCGACGCCGACTCCGGGGATTTGCAGGGAATCGCCGTCGTTGGCGTCGGGATTTCATCCCTGGGCGTTTGGACCTATTCGACCGACGGCAGTACCTGGAACTTTCTGTCGAACCCTTCGTCTTCAGAAGCGCTGCTTCTCGATGCGAACAGCGAGATCAGCTTCCAGCCATGGCCGGATAGTGCCGGCATTGCCAGCCTCACGCTGCGCGCCTGGGATCAGACCTCCGGCATTGCCTCGACCAACGACCTGCCGCAGTTGGCCAATACCTGGATCAACGGCGGGACCACCGCCTTTTCGAGCGGCACGCATGACCTGCAGGTCACCGTTACTCCGACCAACGATGCACCCTCCATTCGCCTTGGCGCAACCAAGACCAACACCTACTCTGGGCCAAACTACCTTGGCGCGACCAGTATGGCCGTGCAGGCGGACGGCAAGATCGTGCTGGTCGGCGGCAAGACGGACGGCTATCTGACCGACTATGCCGATTTTGTCGTGGCGCGCTTCAATGTCGATGGATCGCTCGATACAAGTTTCGGTGTTGACGGCAAGGTGACAACGGATATCCGCTCCGGAGCAGACCGGGCAAGAGATGTCGCCATCCAACAGGACGGCAAGATTGTGGTGGCAGGTTACGGAAAGGATGCGAATGACAACGACCCGGAGGTTGTCGTGGTCCGTTACAACGTCGATGGCAGCCTGGATACAAGTTTCAGCGGCGATGGCAAACTCACCACTGACTTGGACTCGTGGAGGGATCCGGCCTACAGCATTGCCGTCCAGGACGACGGCAAGATCCTGGTCGCTGGAAGCAGCAGCGCCGACTTCATGGCCAGCGGAGATGATTTTGCCTTGGTGCGCTACAACCCCGACGGCACCCTGGATACCAGCTTTAATGGCGATGGCATTGCCACTGCCGGTTTCACCGGCGGAAGCCACTATGGCAAAAACAATCTTGCGATTCTTGACGATGGCAAGATCCTCATTGCCGGCACAGCGGGAATCTCTGCAGACACCACCTTTGCCGTGGCACGCTTCAACGCGGATGGATCGCTGGACACCAGTTTCAGTGGTGATGGCAAGCTGACGACCGATATAGGTTCCACCGGTTATGCCATCGCATCTGCCCTGGCAGTACAAGCCGATGGCAAGATATTGCAGGCCGGCCAATCGGGTAATCAGCTAGCGCTCGTGCGCTACAACAGCGATGGAAGCCTGGATCTCGATTTCAGTGGAGACGGCATAGTCAGAACTGCGTTTCAGTCCATATGGTCCATAGACGTAAAGAGTCTTGTTGTCCAGAATGACGGCAAAATCCTGGTGTCCGGTTACGGTTCCTTCTTCGGTTTTATCTCCTACCCTTCGGATCCTGAACCGACCATCGAAATTGCCCCCGGCGTAACGATTCCGGCAGGGCAGAATCATCCTGCCGTCCTAGTGCGCTACAACTCCGACGGCTCGTTGGATACTGGTTTCGCGACCGGCGGCATTCTTGTTGCCAATGCCGGTGGCGTTGTAGAGGTTCAGTCCGACGGCAAGATTCTCGTCGCCGGTGGCGACGGATTCGCCCTGGCGCGTTACAACAGCGACGGCACGCTGGATACGAGCTTCGGCATCCCGACCTACCGGGAACAAGGTACGCCCGTAATTCTCGACCGCACGGCCACAGTCTTCGACCTCGAACTCGATGCCACGGGAAACTACGCCGGCGCCGTCCTGTCACTAGCCCGCCACGGCGGCGCCGATGCCCACGATCTGTTCTCCGCCAGCGGTAATCTCGGCCCATTGACACCGGGCGGAGTCCTGACCCTGTCGGGTACGACGATCGGTACCGTAAGCGCCAACGATGGAGGGTTGCTCACCCTTGCCTTCGATGTCAACGCCACTCAGGCACAGGTGAATGAGGCGCTGAGCTCGATTGCCTACGCCAACACCGGCGGTACGCCGCCGGCCCCGGTGCAGATCGACTGGACCTTCAGCGACGGCAATACCGGAGCCCAGGGCAGCGGCGGGGCGCTGGCGGCAACCGGCAGTACTCTGATAAACATCGCCGCAGCCAACAATATCCCCATCGGAACAGTTGGCGTTGGCGGCACGGCGACCCAAGGTCACATCCTGACCGCAACGGATACCCTGACCGATGCCGACGGCCTGGGGGTCATAAGCTACCAGTGGCAATCAAGCCTCGACGGCACCGTCTGGCACAACGCCGACACCGGCCCCACGCTAACCCTCACGCCCTCCCTGGTCGGCCAGCAGATCCGGGCCGTTGTCCGCTACACCGACAGCAATGGCACGACGGAGTCGGTCGCCTCGCTGGCGACCCCCAAGGTGATGGGCTATCAGTCCGGGACGCCCGATAACGACAACCTGCATGGCACCGCCTACGCCGACACTCTGCTCGGTCTGGCAGGCAACGACACCCTTTTCAGTGGCGAGGGCAATGACCTAATCGACGGCGGCCACGGCGCTGACCAGATGGAAGGCGAAGCTGGCGACGACACCTATCTGGTGGACAACCAGACAGATACAGTAATTGAGCATGTCGGCGACGGGACCGACACGATCCAATCCTCGGTCTCTTTCATCCTGGGCAACAACGTCGAGAACCTGATCTTGACCGGTAACGACTCGATCAACGCTACCGGCAACAGCCTAAACAACATACTTACCGGCAACAGCAGCAACAACATCCTCGACGGTAGTGCCGGGATTGATACTGCGGTCTTCAACGGCAATCTCGCCGCTCACACACTCACAAAAGCGGCAAGTGGCTTGATCGTGCAGTGCCCCGGCAGCTTCACCGACAGCCTGCTTAACATCGAACGGATCCAGTTCGACGACCAGACCGTCAACCTGACCGTGGAGGCCAATGCCGCAAGCATCACCACTCCGCAGTTGCAGCGCCTGGAAGAGCTTTATGTCGCTTTTTTCAACCGGGTGCCGGATGCCGATGGCCTGTCCTATTGGATTGACATATTTAAGGCCGGCTACACCATTGACCAGATCGCCGAGGCCTTTTATAACGCCGGGGTCCAGTACGAAGAACTCACCGACCATTCCCCGACCATGAGCCACGAAGACTTTGTCACGGTGATCTACAGGAATGCCCTTGGGAGAGCTGAGCCGGATGCCGAAGGCCTGGCCTTCTGGAGCGGCGCTTTGGCCGAGGGCCTCGCCTCCCGCGGCGAATTGGTTTCCGCCATCCTGGATTCGGCCCATACCTACAAGGGCGATCCCGACTGGGGCTGGGTGGCGGATCTCCTGGACAGCAAGATTATGGTGGCGGAAAAGTTTGCCGTCGAATGGGGGCTTAATTACAATACCCCGGAAGAGTCCATCACCCAAGGCATGGCCATTGCCGCCGCGGTCACCCCGACCGGCACTGAGGCGGCCATCGCCCTGATCGGCATCATGGAAGAGCAGATGGATTTGTGGTAGGTTTTTTCAGGGCAGACCCAGAAGCCTGCTCACCCGCACCGCCTTGTCCTGCACCAGCTTGGGAATGATCTTCGCCACGGCATCCGTCTTCATGGCTCGCAAGATCTCCACCACCTCGACATCTTCCATCTTGTCGAGCAGGGGAGCCACCTTGGATGGACTCATGGCGCTGTAAATCTTAATCAGATTTTTAAACTGCTGATCCTTGCCCTTGACCGCTCCGCCGAGCTGACCCTTCAGCTCTTCCTGCAGGGCATTGAGCTTGGTGAACTTTTCGTCCACCTCTTTATTCAGGGCGGCGAGTTCCTTTTCCTTTTCGGCCAGAGCTTTTTCCTTGGCGGCCACCGCCTCTTCCCGCTCTTTCAGCCCCGCGGAAACGGAGATATCCTGGGGGGAGAGCTTGACTGGCGGTTTTTCCTCGGTAAAAGCGGGAATAGTTATGGCCAGGATCAAGAGCACGATGGAAATTTTAATGAGGTGCCTGAAGTTGCGTTTTTTCATGATCTCGTCCGGGGAGTAGCGGAACCCTGCCCCTGCCTTAGTGAAGATTCCCCTTGCGGCCAAAACGAAGCACCATCTGCTCGTCCGCCTCATTCTGCTCTTTCTTCAAGCCGGCCAGCAGGAATTTCTGGTAATCCCGCTCTTTCGCCTTTTCCATCACCTTCTTATCCTGCACCTTGGCGGTCAGTTCTTCCCTGGCCCGGGCAACGGCGCCCTGCTGGGCCTCCACCATGGCCCGTCCAGCCGCGACCTCCTGCTCCTTGCGGAAAATGCCCTCCACATAAAAGGCAAAGATCGGGGCCGACATCTGCCGGCGCTTTTTATCTTCAAACTCGACAATCAAATCCTGCCTCTGCTGCCTGAGCGCGGCAAGTTGTAGCTTCTGCTCTTCAAGAAGATTAAGCTCCCTGGCCAGTTTCTGCTGGGCAAGCTCTTCCAGATTCCGCCGCAGGCCAAGAACTGTTTCAAGCTTGAAATGATAGGCCATTATTCCCTCTCATCAGAGCCTCTTGCAAAATTCGTCACCCCGGCGAAAGCCGGGGTCCAAACTTGTTGCGACTGTCCGTAAACACTGGATTCCGGCCTTCGCCGGAATGACGGCAACAATACATACGGTTTCTTTTACAAGAGGCTCATCACTTAGGCTTTCCCATAACGCCTTAGCTGCCCGCGGCAAAAATCGCCGCCAGCTGCCGACCGCTTTCGGCAAAGGAAACCTTCTCCTCCACCTGCTGCTTAAGATAACCGTTCAATCTGTCGATCATGGTAATAGCATTGTCGATTTTCGGATTACTGCCCTTGGCATAGGCGCCGATATTGATCAGGTCTTCCGAGCGGCGGTAGGTGGCCATGACCTCCAGAAATTTATGGGCGATGCGCACCTGATCCTTGGGCACCACATCGGTCATGCAGCGGCTGACGCTGCCCATGACCTCGATGGACGGATAATGGCCCTGGCTCGCCAGATCCCGGCTCAAAACAATATGGCCATCCACGATGGAGCGCACTGCATCGGCGATGGGCTCGTTCATATCGTCACCCTCGACCAGCACCGTGTAGATGCCGGTGATACTCCCCTTGCCCATGCAGGTTCCCGCCCGTTCCAGCAATTTGGGAAGCTGGCCGAACACCGAAGGGGTATAGCCGCGCGAGGTGGGCGGCTCGCCGATGGCCAGGCCGACCTCCCGGCTGGACATGGCAAAGCGGGTAACGGAATCCATCATCAGGATCACGTCGCGGCCTTTGTCGCGGAAAAATTCGGAGATCGCCGTGGCCAGATAAGCCCCGCGCATCCGCACCAGGGGCGGCTGATCCGAGGTGGCCACCACCACCACGGAGCGGGCCAGCCCCTCGGGGCCTAGATCCCGCTCGATAAAGTCCTTCAACTCCCGGCCCCGCTCACCGATCAGGGCGATAATGCTGATGTCGGCGGCCGTATGCCTGGCAATCATGCCGAGCAGGGTGGACTTCCCCACCCCGGAACCGGCGAGAATCCCGATGCGCTGCCCCTTGCCCAGGGTCAGCAAGCCGTTGATTGCCCGCACCCCCACGTCCACCGGCTCACGGATGCGCTCCCGCTCCATGGGATTTAAGGGCTCGGCATAAAGGGGATAGAGAGCCTCAGGCCGCAGCGGCCCCTTGCCGTCCATGGGATTGCCCAGGCCGTCAATAACCCGGCCCAACAGGGACTCGGCCACTGGCACCCCGGCCTGTCCCCCCACCAGCCGGATGGCGCTGCCCGGTTCAACCCCGCGCATCTCGCCCAGGGGCATGAGCAGGACCCTCCCTTCCCGAAAACCGACCACTTCGGCCAGTACCATGCTCTTACCCTTGAAAACCGAGACCTCGCAGATGCTGCCCACCGGAATTCCAGGGCCCAGGCTCTCAAGAACCATGCCGATGACCTGGTTCACCCGGCCGCCCACGCTGACGAGCGAGGTATCCTGGGCAACCTGAAGGCAGTGGGAGAGGTTCATGGGGTCATCATCCTTGAGCTATAAGCATCGACAGTATTCGCGTAACTATTCAGCAGTGCCCAGGTTGCGGTAAGCGGGACGGCGAAGCGTACATCGTACGTGAGCTGGCCCGATCGCCGCAAGATGGGTGCTGCTGGATAGTTACGCATCCGCGGCCATCGCCGCGTGAAATGCCTGTTCGACCGCGGCATCCAGTCTTGTCTTGCAATTATCCAGAGTGGCGTCGATCTCGCCAAAATCCGTTTTCAAAAGACAGCCGCCCGCGGCAATATTCGGGTCCTCGACAAGCTGGAGCCGATTTTTGCCCTCGATCAGGCGGGAATTCTCCAGACTCGCCTTTTTCAGCCGGGCAAAGTCATCACCATTCAGATGAATCCGCACCGTGGAGTTTTCCACCACAAATTCCATGGCCTTTTTGAGACAGGCCTGAATAACCAGGGGATTAACGGAAACCTCGTGGTACACCAGCCTGCCAACCATGGTGGTGATCAGGGCAAGCATACTCTCCTCATGCTGCCGCAGAATCTCTTCCTGCTTCCCATTCAGGGAGGCAAACAGGGCGGCAAACTTTTGCAGCTGTTGCTCATACTGAGCCAGCCCTGCCGCTTTGCCCGCCGCCTCACCCCTGGCCAGACCCTCGGCATAAGCCTCCTGCCTGAGGCTTTCCGCCTGCTCCCCGGCCCGGCGCATGATATTCGCTGCTTCCTCCATGGCAATTTCCTGCGGCGACCTGTGCCTTGCAATCTGTTTGGCTTCGGCGCTGCCAGGCTTGGCCTGCCAGAAATCCTCAAAAGAGAGAAACTCTTCCGTTTCCAGGCTCGGCGCAGTCTGCACCACCTTATCCTGCTGCAATTTGATAACCTTAGACAAATTCGTCCTCGCCGCCACCGCTTGTAAGCTGGATCTTGCCTTCCTGCTCCAACCGCTTGGCAATCTTGAGTATGGCCTGCTGGGCAGCCTCGACATCCTTTATCCGGGTCGGCCCCATTATTTCCATATCTTCCTTGAGCATTTCCACGGCCCGCGAAGACATGCAGCCAAACACCTTGGTCCTGAGTTCTTCGGAGGCTACCTTGAGAGCCATTTTCAGATCATCGGTGCTGACCTCCTTGAGAATTGCCTGGATCCCTCGATCATCCACACCCATAAGATCTTCAAAGACAAACATGAGCCGGCGGATTTCATCGGCCAGAGTTTCGCGCTGTTCCTCAATCCCTTCGAGGATAGACGCCTCCAGCCCTCGATCGGCATTGTTCAGAATTTCCGCCACGGCCGCAACCCCGCCAAGACGCTGGCCCTCCATGCCCTCAACGGAAAGGAGTTCGTCCTGCAGTACCCGGTCCACATCCACCAGGATCTCAGGGCTTACCTTGTCGAGTTCGGCCATGCGCATCATGACTTCCACCTGCACATCCTCATTGAACTCCATAATGACATGCGCCGCCTGGGTCGGCTCCAGCACGGAGAGGACCAGGGCCACGGTCTGGGGATGTTCGTTGCGCAGAAAGTTGACCAGCACCTTGGGCTCGAGCTTTCTCGCCTTCTGAAAAAGGGTCAACTTCCAGTCGGAACGGATCTCATCCAGGATTTCACGGGCCTTGTCGCTGGACATTGCCCGCTTCAACGCGGATTCCAGCAGCTCATTACCGGAAAGAAAGATATCGGTGTCACCGCTGTCGGACTTGAATTCATTGACCAGGGCAGTAAGGTCCTCTTTATCGACCTTGTCGATCCTGGCCATCTGTCGGCCAACCTGCTTGATATCCTCCGGATCGAGCCTCTGGAAAACCTGGGAGGCGAATTCCTCCCCCACCGTGAGCAGAAAGACTGCCGCTTTCTCCGGGCCGGTAAGGGATTCCCCGCTCTTTTTCTCAGCTTTACTCATGGATTAAGCCTCTTCCCGCAGCCAGCGGCGCACCAGATCAGCTGCCCGGTCAGGATCGCTCTGAGCCAGACGGTAGATTCGCTCTTGATCGGTGAGCCCACGCGGAGCGAGGGTGAGATCCTCCTCCTCGCCTGCAATCCCGCCGGTTGCGGAGCCATGCCCGCCAAGCATGGAAACGGTTCCATCGGTATGGCGCTCCACCGGCTTGGCGGTGAGAATTTTCATAAACGGCTTGACGATAAAGAGGAGTACCAGAACCGCTACCAGCAGATAAACCAAGGGCATGGTCAGCCATTCCGCTATGGCCCGATATTTTTCCATGGCATCAACCTCCGGCTCCGGCACGGAGGAGAGGGCAAAAGGCAGGCTCGCCACCTCCACCTGATCGCCCCTCTCTTCATTATAGCCAATGGCATTCTTGACCAGCTTGTCCAGGTTAGCCATTTCCTCAGAGCTTCGCGGCTGATATTTTAGACTCGTCTTTCCATCCTTGTCAACGCTCTTTTCATAGGATCCATCGACCATAACCGCGATGGACAGCCGCTTGACAGACCCGCCCTTTTCCTGGGTGTGCTTGGTCTGCTTGCTGATCTCGTAATTCCTGGTGACATTGTTGCGACTGTTCCCGGCCGCGGTCGCTCCTTCCCCGCCCTCCCCGGCAAACGTGGCCAACTCACCCTTGACCCCAGGAATTCCTTCGGGACTGGCGCCGCCACCCCCCTTACCTTCCATGAGCATCTGCTCACTGCGTACCACCTGGCCTTCGGGGTCAAAGCTCTCCTCGGTCCGCTCAACCTTGTTGAAATCTATTTCCGCGGTAACCCGCGCTCTGGCCCGGTTTACGCCAACCACCTCCTCCAGCATGGTTTCCACCTTCTGCCGCAGGGTATCTTCAATCTTTACCTGGTACTCCAGCTGGTTGCCGGTGAGTACCCCTTCGCCCTCCGCCTGTTTCCGGTAAAGCAGACGGCCAGTTGTGTCGACCAGGGTGATATTATCGGTGGCAAGCCCCGGAACCGCGCTGGCCACCAGATTGACAATGCTCTGAATCTCATGCTGATTCAGTTTTTCCCGACCGCGCAGCTTGACACTAATCGAGGCGGTGGGAGGCTTTTCATCCTCGATGAATACCGATTCCTTGGGCGTGGCGATATGAACCCTGGCCTCAACAACCTGCTGAAAATTTCTGATGGTGCGTGCCAGCTCTCCTTGCAGGGCTCGCTGATAATTCAAACGCTGAACAAAATCGGTCTGTCCGAAGTTCGTCTGATTGAAGATCTCAAAACCAACTCCGCCGCCCCTGGGCAAGCCCTCGCCGGCCAAGGTCAATCTGACCTCATACACCTGCGAAGCCGGAACCATAATGGCCCCGCCATCCGCGGACAACTTGTACGGGATGCGCTGATCCTTGAGTTTGGTCAAAACCTCGCCGGCATCTTCCTGGTTCAACCCGGAAAAAAGAACCTTGTAGGAGGTTTCCTTGCCGGTGGTGGTCAGACTGATCAGGCCGCCAACCACCACGGCGATCACCACAACGCCGAGTATTTTCTGGGTCATACTCAGGCTTTTGGCGATGGCGGTGATCTGCTCAAGCATTTCTTTTGGGGTAGCCATGTTCTTTTGTTCCTTTATCTGTTGCTGTTAGCTGTAAGCTGATAGCTAAGCTTTTCAATTGCCCCTGTTTAGATCTGCATCCTCATGATCTCCCGGTATGCGTCAAGGGCCTTCTGCTGCACCCGGGTCATCAGCCGGAAGGAGATGCCCGATTTTTCCATGGCGATCATGGTTTCATGGATATTGGCATGTTCCCCTGAGGCAAGCCCTTTCACCAGCTGATCGGCCTCCTGGGCCTGACTGTTCACCTCGGTGATCGAACGGCTGAGAATCTCGGAAAAACCCGCGCCCGCAGCGCTTGGCACGCCGGGGGACTTGAGAGGTGATGATCCGGGCAGGCTGACCGGCTGCATGGTGATCTCTTTCATCTGTATACCTCCAATTACTCAGGGTTTGCTAAAAATGCTCCTGCGGAACTTCTGCCTGCGACTATCGGCCGATCTCCAAGGCCTTAAGCGCCATATTTTTGACAGCATCCAGAGCTGTGACATTGGCTTCATAAGAACGCCGGGCACTCATCATGTCCACCATCTGCTCGGCTACGTTAACATTGGGAAAACGCACCACGCCGTTGGCATCGGCATCCGGATGGGAAGGATCAAAGACCTCTTTGAACGGCGCCTTGTCTTCCACGAT
This sequence comes from Desulfurivibrionaceae bacterium, assembly GCA_041675585.1. Lineage (GTDB taxonomy): Bacteria > Desulfobacterota > Desulfobulbia > Desulfobulbales > Desulfurivibrionaceae > Thiovibrio. The sequence continues at coordinate 62,046 of JBAYTO010000008.1, read as the reverse complement.
TTGCACCACCTCGACCTTGCGGAGCCGATCGTTGGTAGAATTGAGCGCGTCCTGAAAATTAATCCCTTCCAGGGGCTTGGCCGCGAAGACCACGGATTTGGCCTTGTACGGGCCGCCTTCGATGGTCCGGGTGGTGTTGGCGTTGGCCAGGTTCATGGCCGCGATGTTAAGTCGGGCCCTCTCCGCCTTAAGCGCGGAGCCGCTGATCTGCATGGCGGTTAAAGTATCCATTTATTATTTGCCTCCCTCGTCAATGGCATAGCGCAGGCTATCAAATTTCTTCCCGATGCTTTTAGCGATCACCTGAAACATCAGCTGATTTTCCGCCATCTTCACCATCTCCTGATCCAAGTCCACCGGTCTGTTCTCGTTGGTTAACTCCCTGGTTTTGCTGGCGGCCATGGCATCAAGCTGCATGTGCCCCTTATTGGTTCTCGCCAACTCCCCCTGACCGCTCATCACACTCTGCATGACCTTGGCAAAATTAAAGTCCTGCCCCGAATAGCCCGGGGTTTCACGGTTGGCGATATTGGATTGGATAAGCCCCTGCCGCTCCTGGCGCAGGGTAAGCGCCCGGCGCATGGTTTCAATATTGCCGTCAAACAAATTATTTATGGGCATCCCGTTCTCCTTTTCTAAGGCGGATATCTTGCCTAATTGTTCTGCAAAAAAAATGCCACCGGCTAATATTTTTTTCTATACCCCTGCAACTTTCTAAAAAAATACTGTTTCCACCAAAAGAAGGGATCGACGGAAAGGCATGCCAGGAGATAGCAATTGTGGTCTGACGCGAAATTACCAACTCAACTACATGAAATAAAAGAAAAAATATACAGTAGCCGAAAAAATTACCGCCACCGGCCCCAAGCCGGAGACTTTATTCGATCATCCCCTGGGAACGATATTCATGTAGTTTGTTGCGCAGGGTGCGAACACTGATTCCCAGAATCTCGGCCGCATGTGTCCGATTATTGTCATTTGCCTGCAAGGCCTGCATGATCATTTGACGCTCAACTTCGCGCAAGGTCTGCGCGCCAATATTCATAGCTGCGGAAATGTTTGCCGCTGCCACCGCGGAATGGCCGCAGGCCGGGGAAACAGCGGGTGCTGGTTCGAGCCGGGATGGCGGTTCGACATCATCCCAGAAATCCCACAGCTCCAGCTCCTGCCCTTGGGAAAGAAGCGTGGCCCGTTCAATCAGGTTCTCCATCTCCCGCACATTGCCTGGCCAGTCATAACCGGCAAACCTGTCCCAGACCGCGGAAGAAGGTTTCTTTGTCGGCTTCCCATATAGCCCGGCATACTTGTGCACGAAAAAATCAACCAGCACCCCGACATCCTCCCTCCGTTCGCGCAGGGGGGGAAGCTTCAGGGGGATGACGTTCAGGCGATAATACAAATCCTGCCGAAAGGTGCCTTCCTTCACCGCCTGCTCAAGATCTCGGTTGGTGGTGGCCAGCACATGCACATCAATCTTGAAAGGGGTTCTCCCCCCCAACCGATCCACCTCTTCCTCCTGGAGTACCCGCAGGAGCTTGGCCTGGAGGTGTAAAGGGATCTCCCCGATCTCATCAAGCAGCAGGGTGCCGCCGTCAGCCAGTTCGAATTTACCTTTCTTGGTGGCAATGGCCCCGGTAAAAGAGCCCTTCTCATGCCCGAACAGCTCGCTTTCCAGAAGCCCTTCCGGCAGGGCGGCGCAATTCAAAGCAACGAACGGCCCGTTTCGCCGATCACTTTCCTGGTGGATAAAACGGGCAAAGACCTCTTTCCCCGTCCCGGACTCACCGAGGATGAGGACGGTGGCCTTGCTGGAGGCCACGCTTCTGGCCCTGGTCATCAGCTGCAACAGCTTGGGGCTCTGACCGATGATCGGTTTTTCAAGGGCGGAGGCTTCCCCTGTTTTTTGCGATTCTGGCCGGGATACCGTTTGCTTCAACCTGCGTCCGAGGGCAAAAACCCTGGCCACCGTCTCCTCAATGACTTCCACCGGGAAAGGCTTTAAGAGATAATCAAAGGCCCCCTGCTTCATGGCCTCCACCGCCGTATCCACCGTGGCAAAACCAGTCATGATCACCACCGGTAGCTCAGGATGCAGCACCTTGATCTGCCGCAAAAGCTCCAACCCATCCATGCCCGGCATCTTTATATCGGTAACCACCAGCTCCGGCGGCTGCCTGGCGATCATCTCCAGGGCCATTCCCCCAGTTTCCGCGACCGCAACTTCGTGCCCATTGCGGCTCAGCGCCTCAAAGAGGGCAACACGCATGTTCTGCTCATCGTCTACAATAAGTATTTTATGGGTCTGTTCAGACATCGGCTCTGGCATCTTTTTTCCGGCTGGTTCCTGTTGTCGACCCGGACTCCGCCGGGAGCAACACCCTGAAGGTGGCGCCCCGGCCCGGCTCGCTCTCTACCTCGATCAATCCGTGATGCGCCTCGGCAATGGCATGGCTGATGGCCAGCCCCAGACCTCGATTCCTGCCCTTGGTCGAAAAGAACGGATCAAAAATCTTTTGCCGGTTTTCCGGGGTAATTCCGGCCCCCTGGTCCTGCACCCTGATTTCCACCAGGGCGCCATGTTCCCTGTCCGGCGGCAAGATTCTCAAGCCCAGGGAAAACGTCCCGCCTGCCGGCATGCTTTCCATGGCATTCAGGCCAAGGTTGAGCAGAAGCTGCCCCAACAGAGTCTGGTCCCCTAAAAGATACGCCTGCTCCACCTCAATCCGGCTTTCCAGGAAAATACCATGCTCTTCCGCCATTTCCCGAAGAGTTTCCATGCTTTTTCTGAGCAGCGCCACCATCTCCAGCACCTGCATCCGTGGCAAGGGGAAGCCGGAAAAGGTCACAAAATTATCCAGCAGATGATGCATGGTTCGCACCGCCCCCAGCATCCGGGCCGCAACCCTTTCGTTATCCGGGTCTCCGGCCAGCTCCCGCCGGAGAATCGAGGCATACAGCTCAAGACTGCCCAAGGGGTTCTTCAATTCCTGGCTCATGGCCTCGGCCATCTCCTGCATGGCGGCAAAACGCTTGCTCCGGTCAAGATGCATCTCCATCATGGCCGGGAAGGTCACATCCTCCAGGGAGAGAAAAAAACCGGCCACATCCAGAAATGGGCTCTGCAAATCATTTCGATTGATGAGGATGCAGCGTTTTTCCGCTCCTTCGCTCGAGGCATGGATCTCGCAGAGCAAGCTCCCCCCGGAAGCACTCAGGGCCGCAAGCTCATGCGTAAGGCCAAACTTTTGGGAGAGTACCCCCCAGCAGGTTTTGTTCTGCAGTGAGCTTCCGGCCAGATCAAGAAGCTGGGCTGCTTTCCTGTTTGCCGCCAACAGGTTTCCCTGCCGGTCAGCAAGCAGAATACCGCCCGGCAGACTTTCAAGCATGGCGAAAAAGAATTCCCGCAAATGCTCCGGAGTTTCAAAGGTAACCTGCGTCTTCACAGGCCCCCCCTCCTCGGTTTTTTTCTCAAATCGATCTCGATCTGGTTCAGGCTGCTTTTCGCCTTTTTTTTGAGAAGCTCGTCCGGCCCGGCCTGCGCTTTTTGAAGATGCCCGCGTACCTTCTCCATCTCCCCTGCCTTGCGGAACAGATCGCCCAATTGCAGGTGAATCTGCTGGGCGGCCTTGCTGTCCTTCGGCATCTCCTCGTCAACTCCGGCCAGGTAAGCATCAATGGCCGATTTGTCGCCCTGCCCGGCCAGCCCATCCCCGAACTGTCTGTACCAGCCCTGCGCGGCCTCAGGCTCCAGCCATTGCTTCTGGCGAAAACGGGAAAGAACCTCCACCCCCTCGGCATACAAACCCAGGACCGTCAACATTCGGAGATGCGCTTCCGCATAAACCTTTATTTTTGCCGGAACAGGCACATCCGCTGTTGCTTTGGCATAGCAGGCCAGAGCCTCTTGTTTTTTCCCTTTGGCCTCATTGAGCTTGCCGCTCAAATAATGAAATTCCCCCAGGTATTCAGTATCCTTATAGATTCCCAAGGCATAGCGGATCACCCTGTCTGCGGTAGCCAGATTTTTCTGGAGAAGATAAACCCCGGCCCGCCGGCCATAGAGATCAACCTTGTCTTCATCGGTCAAGGGCAGGCCCTGGGCCCGAAAATATACGGTAGAGGCCTGATCCAGCAGAGACAATGCCTCAAGCGCCTGCCCAACCAGGTAAAAGAAACGCCCGTTATTCATGACGCTGACATGACGGTATTCGGCAACATATAATCGATAAAGATTTTCGTATTCTTTCCGCGCCAAAAATCCTTCCCCGAGATAGAGCAGAATCCTGCCGGAGAAACTCTCCTTTTCCCCCATGACAAGCCCGGGCTTGTCATGTTTCAGATAACTCCTGCCCAGCTCAACGGCGGCCTCGACGTTGTTGCGGGCCTGATATCGAAGAAACAGAGCGCGCCTGGCGTCTTGGGCAACTACTTCACCAGGGTAAGCTTCGATCACCGCCAGAAAAGGCTTGTCTCCCTCCGGATCGGCAAGATCAGAGGATTTTTGCCTCTTGCCCGTATTCCCTTCCGGATTATCCTGATATTCAGCTCGACGAAACCTTGCCAGAACAGCAAACCGGTCTTCACTCGGTCCATATTCGAGAACCCGCTCAAAAAGCTTAAGAGCCGTGACCCCATCCCCACCCCGCAAATAACTTTCGCCCAACTCAAAAAAAATCTCCCGCCGGTCGGGAGAATTCTCGGCCAGATTCAGATAGTGGAACAGGGATCTCCTGGCGTCCTCCTCCCTGCCCACCCGCAGATAAACAAAGCCAAGCTTGCGCAACAACTCCGGATTCTGATAATGATAGTCGGGATATTTTCCAAAAAGCTCGGCAAAGGTCTTCAGGGCTCCGACCGGATCGTTGTTGGCGGCCATGAGCTCGCCTAACCCCATCAATGCCCGGGCCGTGATATCCTTTTCGCCGGACTCGGAAACCTTCCTATAGATGTCAAGTGCCGCAGCGCCTTTTCCCGTGGCGAAAAGCGTGTCTGCCTGCGCCAGCCGCACCCGATCCCCCAAGGGAGAATCAGGATAGCGCTTAAAGAAAAGTTTGAAATAAATGAGAGCCTCGCGGTAAAAATGCATGCGGTAATGGGCGTAACCTACCTCGTAATACGCCTCGGCCGCTCTTTTTGCCTTTGGGAAATCAGCGCCATACCTGCGGAAAATGTCACGAACCCTGCCCCATTCGAAATCCGCACTCTTTACCGCCTGCTGCTTCATGCTCTGGGCTGCCTGCCATAGGGCCTCTTCCGCCTGCTCCGTCTCGCGAAATTTTTCATAGTACCGCAGATACGCGGAAGCGGCTTTTGCCGAATCACCGGTCTTCGCCGTCTTAACCGCCTCCTGCCAGGCCGCAGCCTGTCCCGCCTGCGAAGATAGCACGGGATCCTCTTTGCCCCAGCCCTGTTCCGGCAGAACCCCTCCCACGAGAAGGCTAAGGCCGAAAAAAACAAAGAACGGCAGGACAAAGGAAGAAGGAGAAAACTGAATATTTTTCATGATCTTTTTCACAGGGATCGAGGCCAAACCTTGTTGCCGCTTAACAGACCAGACACCAGGAAATAAGGACGCACCCTTTTCTACGCCTCGGCAGAAGAAGAAATCAACTTGAACCGCTTCATCTTTTCAATGAGGGTAGTCCGATTCACATTCAAGAGCTTGGCGGCCCTGTTCTTAACCCAGTCCGTCTGCTCCAGGGCTTGCAATATCAAGCGTCTTTCAAAATCAGCCAGGACCTCATTGAGAAAAAACCCCTGGACAGGAAGTTCCTCAAACTGTTCAGCCGGGGCGGCGTCTCCGGCCTCCAGCAACCGTTCCGGCAGATCAGCCATGGAAAGCACCTCGCTGCCCGCGAGAATTACCATACGTTCCAGCATGTTTTCAAGCTCCCTGACATTCCCGGGCCAGGCGTAGCCGGCGAATCTGCCCATGACCTCTTCCGCCACACCTTTAATCTTTTTCTTGCGAAGCCGATTAAACCTGGCCACGAAATGCTCGACCAGCAGAGGAATATCCTGGCGTCGCTCCCGCAAGGGCGGCGCCTCGATGGGGATAACATTCAAACGGTAATAGAGATCTTCCCGAAAACGCCCGGCCTGAACCTCCTGTTCAAGATTCCTGTTGGTCGCGGCAACTACACGAAAATCCGAGCTGATGGTCTTGGTGCCGCCGATCCTCTCAAACTCTTTTTCCTGCAGAACCCGCAGCAGTTTCACCTGGAGCATGGGACTCATTTCCGAGATCTCATCCAGAAAAACCGTACCCCCATGCGCCAGCTCAAAACGGCCGAGTCTGGTCCGGATCGCATGGGTAAATGCCCCCTTTTCATGGCCAAACAGCTCGCTTTCCAGCAGTTCTCCAGGAATAGCCCCGCAATTCACCGGCACAAAAGGACCAGAACCTCGAACCCCTTCGTAATGAAGGGCCTGCGCAATAAGCTCTTTGCCGGTGCCGGATTCTCCCCTTACCAGCACAGTGGTTTCCGCATCACAAACTTTTTTGATCAGGGAAAAAACCTGCCGCATGACATTGCTGTTGCCGATGATTGCGGCGCACCCTTTTTCGGTTTTTACCGGGGACGGCTCAGACGGCGAGAGCCTGAGGCTCACCCCAGCCTTGTCCAAGGCGGCATCAAGACAACTTTCACTCACCGGCGCCTCAAGATAATCAACAGCCCCAGCCTGTAAGGCGGCAACCGCGTCAGTGACCGAGGGGGCGCTCGCCGCCACGACAACCGCCACCGGGGAGGCCGCCGCCTGAAAATCAACGAGGAAAGAGCCTTGGGACTGAAAAGAGGACACCACCAGGAAAATCGCCTGACCCTGGTTTTCCTCAAGCCAGCGCCGGGCTTCCGCCTCGGAACGGACCACGGCCATGGGAAGGTTTTTTTTCTGCAGAGCTTTGACAAACCCGGTTGAATCCCCGGAAGAATCAAGCAGTAGAATAAGCAAGGGATTGTGCGTCATATCACCATCATGAATTTCGCATTTTCAGTAACTATTCAGTAGCACCCACATCTTGCGGCGATCGAGCCGGCTCACGTACTCGATATACGCATCGCCGTCCCGCTTACCGCAATTTGGGTCACTGCTGAATAGTTACGATTTGGTGGTTTTAGTCATTCCCGGCATTGAGCTGGTTAGTTACCATTTTCTTTTAATAAATTTCGCATTTTATGATCTTTTGTATACATTATTCACAAAAAAAGTGTCAATTTTTTTTCACATGCTATATTTTGTCCATAATCATTACAAAGCAGGCATTATCCATGGCTTGGCCGCCATCCTGAGGGTACTCCTTTTGTTCGACTGAAAAGGTTTTCACATGCCGAAAGACGCAAACACTGATGAACCTCTGATTGAGATGGTGAACGTCACCAAGATCTATCCGCCTGATGTTGCCGCTCTGCAAAACATTTACCTGCGAATTTACAAGGGTGAAATCCTTTTTCTCACCGGCATGAGCGGGTCGGGCAAGACAACCCTGATCAAACTGGTCTGCTGCCTTGAAACGCCAAGCAGCGGCGTCATCGAAGTGGCCGGGCGCGACATTTCCCAGCTCAATCCGGCCGGCATCCAACGCATGCGTCAAAAAATAGGCGTTGCCTACCAGGATTTCAGGTTGCTGGACAGACAAACGGTTTTCCAGAACATTGCCGTGGCCATGGAGGTGACTTATGCCGGCGCCAAGGCCATTCGGACAAGAATCGAGGAACTGCTGGGCCTGCTCAACCTTTCCGACAAACGGGACAAACTTACCGGCGACCTCTCCCGCGGAGAACAGCAACGGGTTGCTTTGGCAAGGGCCGCAGCCAACGGGCCAAGCCTGCTTCTGGCCGACGAGCCGACCGGGAACCTTGATCCGGCGACGACAAAGCTGGTAATCAATCTTTTTCGGCACTTAAATGAAAGAAACGGCACGACCATTGTTGTCGCCACCCATGATGAATCGATTTACGCGGGAACGGAACACCGGGTCGTAACACTCAGCAACGGGCACCTTTCCGCCCATCCCAAGCTTACGCACCCGGCCGTCCAATGATCTTTCTGAAACGTTACTCCCGTTGACTCCTGAGCTTTGCGGGATGAAGCGCATTACTATCCAGCCGGGCCCGGGAAACACCCCCCGAGCCATAACTTCAGCATCGCCGCTTGCAGTCAAAGACGCAGGGGGAAAGCCTGCAACGCAGCGTATACTGATGCGATGCCCATGCGGCAAGCCAACACAGACCCGGTACTGCTGGACTTTTACGAAATAGCTTTCCTTTCCAAGGGAGTACCATACTATGCACTTTCTGGCCTATATCTTACGCCAAACAGGGAAGAATCTCAGCCAGACATGGGCGACACAGCTTCTTACTCTGCTGACCGTAACCCTTTCCGTGCTTCTCTTTGCCTTTTTCTTTCTCATCTATACCAACGCGCTCGCAGCCGGTGAACGCCTTGGCGACGAGATTCGCCTCATTGTCTATCTGGACCAGGAGATTACGGAACAGATGCGGCCGGAACTGGAAAAAAGGATCCGGAATTTCGGCCCGGTGGAAAAAATTGTTTTTGTCTCCAGAACCGAAGCCTTTGCCAGGCTAAGCGCCCAGCTGGGCCAGGAAAAGGATGTGTTAACCGATTTGGAACCGGACTTTCTTCCGCCCTCCATTGAAGTGTATCCTCTGGGAAACCTGAAAGATCTCGGCAGGATCAGCCAGTTTTCCGACTTCCTCCTTACCTTGCCCTATGCGACCAAGGTTCAATCAGGCAGCGACTGGCTCCGTCGCTTCGGCCACTTCACCAATCTTCTCCGGGGCGTGGTTTTGTTAAGCGGGAGTCTGCTGATCATCAGCATGACCTTCATCATTTCATACACCCTTCGCCTCACCGTACTCTCCAGGCAGAGCGAGCTGGAGATTCTCCGGCTGCTCGGTGCCTCCAGCGCCTACATTCGCCTGCCTCTCCTGCTCGAAGGCCTACTGCAAGGCTTGTTGGGCTCAGCTCTTGGACTCGCCGCGCTGTACCTCCTCTATCAATGGATTACCCGCCACTTCAGCGGCCCAGGGTTCCTGAAACTCTTTAATTTATCCTTCTTCCCTCCGGAACTCACGGCTGCGATTCTTTTTGCCAGCATCGTTCTCTGCACGGCCGGCAGCCTTTTCTCAATCCGTAAATTTATCCGCATCTGACCCATGACCTTCTTTGTTCGCCGTCCATACCTTGCTGTCTGCATATTGACTTTGCTCCTGGCCATATGCCTGGAGAAACGCCTTTGTCCGGCCGCGGAAACGCCACGCTCAGATTTGATAATCATCGAGGAACAGAAAAAAATCCAGCGCCTGAGAAAAGGCATCGAGGAACAGAAATCCAGGGTGCAGACTACCCTTAAAGAGGAAAGCTCACTTCTGACTGAATTGGACCGTCTGAATGGACGCATTCAAAATGAAGGCGACAAACTCAACCATCTCAATGATGAACTTAACCGGCATGAGCAGCTCATGGCTGCCAAGCAGGCCGAGGTCGCCCAGGCAAACGATGCCAAGGAAACGGCAAAGCCCCATATCAAAAAACGGCTTAATTCCTTTTACCGGATGGGAGAGCTCGGGGTGATGAATGTTGTTTTTTCCACCGGCAAGCTGCCCGAGCTTCTTGCCTTTCGTGAGTATTTCGGCATTCTGGTCAAGCGGGACCAGGACGTTATCAGGCAATACCGGGAAAAAATGGAGGCTCTTGAGAAAACACAGTTCAGCCTCCATCAGGAAAAACAGGCCATGGTTGAAACCATCGTCAAGGTCAAAAATCATGAAGAGCAGCTGGCCGTTACCCGCGAGGAAAGAATGCACCTGCTGCAAAAGGTGAACACCGAGAAAAAACTTTATCAGGTGGCGCTTGCCGAGCTCGAAAGAGCAGCAGACAGGCTGACCAGCACTATTGAACAACTCAAGACCGAATCAGCCAAAGCGCAACAGAAGGAAGCTCTCCCGAAAGAGTCCCGTCCGGCCGCCCCCCGGAAATCCCGCTCGGACAATCTCGGTTTTGCCGCTCAAAAAGGCCGCCTCACTCCTCCGGCCCCAGGCGTGGTTACAACCATGTTCGGCAAGAGCGTCCAGAAAAAATTCGGCATTACCACTTTTGCCAACGGCATTGACATAAAGACAACCCCAGGCACAAAAATTACCGCCATTTACGACGGCAAGGTAATCTACGCAAAATTTCTGCGCGGCTATGGGAACCTGCTCATCATTGATCATGGCCAGCAATATCTCAGTCTTGTTTCCCGCGCCGCCAAGTTTTTTAAAGAAGAAGGCGACACCGTTGCCAGAGACGAGGTTGTTGGCATAATGAGCGATCAGGAAGGCTTGCTTGGTGAGGGCCTCCATTTCGAGATCCGCCATGGAACAACCCCGGAGAACCCCCTGCAATGGGTAAACAATGCCAAGCTCACCATCAAGGCGACCGCCCAAAAAACCCGTTGATTCCGGCCTTGCCTGTCCAGATAAATCATTGTTTCCCGGCATGAAACATGCTACTGTAATAAGCATTATTCTCATCGTAGAGAACAAACAAGCATCATTAGAATTCCCACGGTTAAGGACCAGTTATGAAAAGCTCGGCAAAGCGATCGGTTATAAAAATTATTGTTGTTTCCCTCTGTGTAGGCGCCGGCTCGTTACTGGCCTGGAATCACTCACTAGTTACCGCGACAACCCAGGACACCTACGAAAGCCTGGAAACATTTTCCAATGTACTCAATCTGGTCCAGGAAAATTACGTTGAGGAAGTTGACAGCCGGAAGGCCATAGAAGGGGCGATCAGGGGCATGCTCAACACCCTTGATCCTCATTCTTCCTATATGAAACCTGATGATTACAAGGAATTGCAGGTAGAAACCCAAGGAAGTTTCAGCGGCATCGGCATAGAAATATCCATGAAGGACAATATCCTCACGGTTGTTTCTCCCATCGAAGGAACACCAGCCTTTGCCAAAGGGCTCAAGGCAGGCGATAAAATTGTCAAAATCGGCAATGAACCGACCCAGGACATGAGCCTCATGGAAGCGGTTAAACGGCTGCGGGGGCCGAAAGGCTCGGAAGTAACGATTTCCATTCATCGCAAGGGCTGGCCAGACCTCAAGGAAATTACCCTGGTGCGCGATATTATCCCCATCCACAGCGTCAAGTCCAAATTGCTGGAACCTGGATATCCTTACCTCCGCATCATCAACTTCCAGGCCCAGACCACGACTGATTTCAAAAAAGCACTTGCAGACTTGGAAAAGCAAGGGAAGATAAAGGGACTCATCGTCGACCTGCGCAATAATCCGGGCGGGCTTCTCGACCAGTCCATAAAAATTGCCGACATTTTCATCAACGAGGGCGTGATTGTTTCCACCAAAGGCCGGATCAAGGAACAAAACTCCGTTTTCTATGCCCACAGCAGCAAGGGCGGCAAGTACAACTTCCCCTTGGTGGTGCTGGTGAACGAAGGCAGTGCCAGCGCTTCGGAAATTGTGGCCGGGGCTCTTCAGGATCACAAGAAAGCGGTGATCATCGGAGCACAGACCTTTGGCAAGGGCTCGGTACAGACCATCATTCCCATGGACAACGGGGCGGGTCTGAGATTAACCACGGCCAGATACTACACCCCCAGTGGCCGCTCGATCCAGGCTACAGGCATTACCCCGGACATCATTGTCCCCTCCCCCACAACCTTGGCCGTCGAACATGACGCCAAAGAGGAAGAGTCGGACAAAAAGCCGAAATACCTGCGGGAAAAAGATCTGAAACATCACATCGGCAATGGTCTCAAGGAAGAAACACCTCAAAAAGAGGAAAAACCCAAGACCGAGGAGAAACCAAAGCCGCAGGAACAAGCAGCCCCTGAGGTAAAAGAGGCACCGCAGCCCGAGGATCTGAGCAAGGATCAGCAACTGAATACCGCCCTCACGCTGCTCAAAGGCTTGAATGTTTTAGGCAAGAAGTAGAAAGGACAGGCAACACAACCTGCACGAAAAATACCTGACGCAGCCTGCATGGCTGACGATAATTGACCATAAAAAAAGGAGAGGCTCAGCCCTCTCCTTTTTTATTTCTTAACCCGGCCTGCCCCGGCAACCATCGCATAATAGTCAAGGCCTTTCAGGTCATTGATCACCACGGCAGGGAAGTTTTCCACCTCGAACCGGAACAGCGCCTCCGGCCCGGCCTCAGCAAAGGCGACCAACTCGGCCTTCTTGATGCATCTGGACAAAAACGCCCCGGCCCCGCCTATGGCGGCAAGATAAACCGCGCCATTGGCAAGCATCGCCTGGCGCACCTCGGCCCCACGAGCCCCTTTGCCCATGGTCGCCGCCAGCCCCAAGGCAAGCAACCGCGGGGTGTAGCTATCCATCCGGTAACTGGTGGTGGGCCCTGCTGCGCCGATCACCCGACCAGGCCGGGCTGGACTTGGACCGACATAATAGAGCAGCTGACCAGCAAGATCTACCGGCAACTCCTTTCCCTCATCCAGCAGAGCGCAGAGCCGGCGATGGGTCTGATCCCGGCCGGTGTACAGCGTCCCGCTCAGGCTCACCAGGTCACCGGCCTTGAGTGAGGCCAGCGCCTCCTTAGTAAAAGGCAACCGCACCTCGGGCAGGTTGGCAAAAAAGGCAGGCTCACTGCACAGTAACGACATAATCAGGACAGTCCTCAGCTTTCAGTCTTCAGTCTTTAATCTTCACAAAACGATTTCCTTATGCCGATGGGCATGGCACTGGATATTGACGGCCACCGGCAGGCTGGCGATATGGCAGGGGAAGACCTCCATCTGCACGGCCAGGGCCGTAGTGATCCCGCCAAAGCCGTGTACCCCGTGACCCTGGGCATTAATCTCCCGCAGAAGTCTCTCTTCAAGCTCGGCCACATCCGGGCGCAAACTTTTCTCGCCGACCGGACGAAGCAGGGCTTTTTTGGCCAGCAGAGCCGCCTTTTCAAAGGAGCCGCCAAGGCCGACCCCGACAATCATCGGCGGACATGGATTCGGACCTGCGGCCACCACTTTTTCGATCACGTGGCGGACCATCCCTTCCGTGCCTGCGGCAGGGGGCAGCATGACCAGGCTGCTCATGTTCTCGCTGCCGCAGCCCTTGGGGAGAAAGCGGATGGTGAGACGGTCGCCGGCAACCAGTTCCAGATGCACCACGGCCGGGGTGTTGGTCCCGGTATTTTTGCGGGTCAGGGGATCACAGACCGATTTGCGCAGGTAGCCTTCCTCATAGCCAAGCCGCACTCCCTCCTGTAACGCCTCGTGCAAATCCCCCCGGATATGGAGATCCTGGCCGAGTTCAAGAAAGAGAATGCCGGTGCCGGTATCCTGACACACCGGAATCCGCTCCCGGCTGGCGATATCGGCATTGGTAAGCAGCAGCTCCAGGATATTCCCGGCGAGCTCCCCGGTTTCCCTGTCCCGCGCCGCGAGCAGGGCATCCAGGATATCCGGCTCCAGATCATGAGCCGCGGCAATGGCCAGATCACGAACAGCCTGGCGAATCTCGTTGCTGTCTATCTCGCGCATGATTAAGGAAACACTTAAGGGTTCAGCCTGCGATTGCGCAGAACCAGACTCTGTTGCTTGAAGGTATGCTGGATAATTTTTTCCCGGTCTTCATCAAGAATGAAAACAAACTCCAGAGCAACCCGGAAGCCACAGCCGGAATCTTCCTCTTCCAGGGCCGGATCGAAGGCAATGACCTTGCCGAATGAATAGACATAGGTATAGGCGGGGAGCAGGACAACATGAATCTCCACAATATCATCGAGTTTGGCAGGTTCATCAGTCCAGAAAGCAATGCCATTGGCGCTGAGATTAGCCTTGCGCATGATCAGGGCATCCAGGGGACTCTCCCCCCCCTTGCCCTGTTTCAGCAGCATGTTCATCTTGTTGTCCAGATGCTGCAAGAAATCCGCCAGGTCCGCGTCTCGTTCCCGCAAGTTGGCCAGGGCACCCTGGGCGCCGATGAACACCTGGATATCGGTAAGGCCCTCCTGGTTGTATGGAGAAATACCCTGCTGAAAATCGTTGGCAACAGCCTGCATCTTTTCCGCGGAAACCGGATTAATTGCCAGCATCACCCTGTCCGTAACCCGAACCGACTGTCTGCGATTTAAAGAGTCAGTCATCTCTGCACCCGCTCCGTCTAATGATATCCCTTGAAACAACCCGAAAACCTCGGTGAAAAAACCAGATCACCCCTTGCCCTGCCCAAGGAGATCATCCACCTCACCTTGCATGACAAAACTGTGCTCAACATCCGGATACAGCCCGCCTTTTACCTCATCCCTAAAAGCGGTGATGGCCCCGACGATCTGAGGAGCCAGATTCGCGTATCGTTTTACAAAACTGGGCACCGGCTTGTCGAATATCCCCAAAAAATCATGGCTCACCAGAACCTGACCGTCGCAGCCCGCCCCGGCGCCGATGCCGATGGTCGGCACCGCAATCGCGGCAGTGATTGCAGCGGCGAGTTTATCGGGCACGCATTCCAGAACCAGAGCAAATACCCCGGCCTCGCTTAAACCCCTGGCCTCGGCCAGCAGCCGCTGTGCCGATTCGGCGTCCCGGCCCTGGACCTTGTAGCCGCCCAAAAAACCGGCGGTCTGGGGGGTGAGGCCGATATGCCCCATCACCGGGATGCCGGCCCGGACCATGGCCGCCACCGTATCGCAGACCGCTAATCCCCCTTCAAGTTTCACTGCGTCACAGCCGGCCTCTTTCAGGAAACGGCCGCCATTGCTGATCGCTTCCCGCAGATCTATCTGGTAGGAGAGAAAGGGCATATCCCCCACCAAAAGCGCCCGTTTAACCCCGTGCTTCACCGCCCGGGCGTGGTGAAGCATCTCGGTCATGGTTACAGGCACGGTGGATTCGTAGCCCAGGGCCACATTCCCCAGCGAATCGCCGACCAGGACGATCTCTACCCCGCTTTGGTCCAGGAGCCGCCCGAAGCCGGCATCGTAAGCCGTCAACATGACGATCTTTTCCCCGGTCCCTTTCAGATCAATGATGTCGCGGACTGTCAGTTTTTTCCCGATCATACGTTCTATCCTTGTATCCCGTGCCTGCCACTTTAAAAAGGCAGCGTGACAGACTCGCCGTTGCCGGATTCCGCCTCCTGCCTTCGGGTAAAGGTTCTGCCGAAATGGGCATACGCCGCCTGGGTCGCCATCCTGCCCCTGGGTGTGCGCATCAAGAGCCCCATCTGGATGAGAAAAGGCTCATAGACATCCTCCAGGGTGGTCTTCTCCTCGCAGGCCATGGTGGCCAGGGTTTCCAGACCAATAGGTCCGCCCTGAAACTTGTCGATGATGGTCAAAAGAATCCGCCGGTCCATCTCGTCCAACCCCTCCTGATCCACGCCCAGCATGTTCAGAGCCTCGTCCGCCACCTTAGCCGTGATGCTGCCCTGGGCCTTGACCTCGGCAAAATCCCGCAGCCGTTTGAGCAGCCGGTTGGCGATTCGCGGGGTGCCGCGGGACCGGCGGCCGATCTCCATGGAGCCGCCATCGTCCATGGGCACGCCAAGCAGGCTGGCCGAGCGTTTGACAATGGTCACCAGCTCATCAGGGGTGTAAAAATCAAGACGCAGCACCATGCCGAAACGGTCCCGCAAGGGCGGGGTCAACAGGCCGGTGCGGGTGGTCGCCCCCACCAGGGTGAAGCGCGGCAGATCCATCTTGACGCTGCGCGCCCCGGGCCCCTGGCCAATGATCAAGTCCAGCTGATAATCCTCCATGGCCGGGTAGAGAATCTCCTCGACCACATGGTTGAGGCGGTGGATCTCATCGATGAAGAGGACATCGCCTTCCTGAAGGCTGGTGAGAATGGCGGCCAGATCCCCGGCCCGCTCGATCACCGGGCCGGAGGTGACCCTGATATTGGCCCCCATCTCGTTGGCGATGACGTAGGCGAGGGTAGTTTTTCCCAGCCCCGGGAAGCCGTGCAACAGGACATGATCCAGGGCCTCGCCCCTGGCCTGCGCGGCCTTGAGGGCAATGGAAAGATTGCTCTTCAGCTGCTCCTGGCCAATGTACTGGTCAAGCAACTTGGGCCGCAGGGCATGATCAACCGGCTCGATCTGATCGGCCACCGGAGAAACCAACCGTTCTTCGTGATTCACACCAGGGCCCTCAAGGTTTGCCGGAGCAGTTCTTCAAGCCGCATGGAGGCAAAACCCTCTGCCCCGGCCTGCTGCCGGACCACGGCCAGCGCTTCCCTGGCCCGGGCTGCGGGATAGCCGAGATTGAGCAGGGCGGAGATCGCATCGTGCACCCGCTCGTCTTCGCCGGGAAGGGTAAGGGCCGGTGAGGAGGCGGCCAGCGCCTCGGGCACGAACTGAACCTTGTCTTTCAGCTCCAGACAGAGCCGCTCCGCAGTTTTCTTGCCCACCCCTGGCAGCCGGGTAAGGCGGGCCAAGTCATCGTGCAGAATAGCCCGGGCCAGCTCCGCCGGAGAGATGCCGGCAAGGATATGCATGGCCAGCTTGGGGCCTATCCCGGAGACGGAGTTCAGCAGCAGAAACATCTCCTTTTCCGTGGCCTCAAGAAAACCAAAGAGATTGAAGGCATCCTCGCGGACCACCGTCTGAATATGAAGAAAGACCCCCTCCCCTACCCCCGGCAACCGCGCCTGTCCGCTCTGGGGGAAAAAAACCTCGTACCCCACCCCGCCCACATCGACGATGAGGGATTCGGGTAATTTCTGAAAAAGCGTTCCTCGCAGGCAGGCAATCATGATGGGGTCTATTATGGAAGAATTTTGACAAGAATAGAAGTAAAAAGCCTGTGTGTGCGCAATCTATCAGTAAATCTGGCCAATCGCCCAAACAATCTCTTCCGGTAAGCGTTCACCAGTGCCGCAGATGCGCGAAAGAGGCCTGCGAAGTGTGCTATTCGCACGCGAGCAGGTCGATGACAAAGCAGATGCGGTGCTGGTGGACGCTTACCTCTGATTCGCCCGGCAGATGGCCACGGCCAGGGCGTCGGCCGCATCCTGGCTGGGCGAGGCGGCAAGCTTAAGCAGAATCCGAACCATCTGCTGCACCTGCTCCTTTGGGGCCTGACCATAGCCGGCCACCGCCTGTTTCACCACAGTGGGACTGTATTCCTCCAAAATCAGGCCATGCTGCCGGGCGGCCAGGATCAGCACCCCCCGGGCATGGCCGAGCTTTAAGGCCGAACGGGGATTTACGGCGGTGAAGATATCCTCAATCCCAGCCAGCTGCGGCTGATAGGCCCCGATCACCTCGCGAATGCCTTCGTAGATCTCTTCCAGCCGCTCTGGGAAGGGCTTTTTTTCCGAGGTCCGGATCACCCCGCAGGTAACAAAGGTAAGGGTGTGGCCCTGACGGTCGATCACCCCATAGCCGGTGGCACGCGAACCGGGATCGATCCCGAGAATGCGGACGGCTGCCGCCCCGGCCTTGGCCTTGCCTGGGGCCATACTCAGGAAATCTTTTCCATCAACTCATCGGGGATATCGAAATTGGCATGCACCTTCTGCACGTCGTCAAAATCCTCCAGGTTGTCGATGAGCTTCATCAACGAGATGGCCGTTTTTTCCTCGGCAACCTCCACGCTGTTCTTGGGAATCATGGAGATTGAGGCCTCGACAAATGGAACCCCGGCCTTCTCCAAGGCATCCCGCACCGTATTGAAATCCTCAACCGCGGTCAGTACCTGGAAGATATCGCCATCATCGACCATATCTTCGGCCCCTACCTCCAGGGCCAGCTCCAGGAGCTTTTCCTCATCCATCGTCCCCTTTTCCACCAAGAGGGAGCCTTTTTTATCAAACATGTAGGAAACGCAGCCGGTCTCGCCCATATTGCCGCCGGACTTGCCGAAGAAGAAGCGCACCTCGCCCACGGTCCGATTCCGGTTGTCGGTGAGACAGTCAACCAGAATGGCCACCCCGCCTGGCCCGTAGCCTTCGTAGGTGATTTCCTCGTAGTTCACCCCTTCCAGTCCGCCGATCCCCTTCTTGATGGCCCGGTCGATATTGTCCTTGGGCATGTTCACGGCGCGAGCCGAGATAATGCCGGCGCGCAGCCGGGGATTGGCCTCGGGGTCACCGCCGCCCATGCGGGCAGCCACGGCGATTTCTTTGGTAAGCTTGGTGAACATCTTGCCTCGCTTGGCGTCCTGGGCGCCTTTGCGATGTTTGGTGTTAGCCCATTTTGAATGTCCGGACATATTTTTTCTCCTGAAAATTAAAAATTAAAAGTGAAAAATGAAAAGTGGGATGTCACCATGGTCAGCAGAGGACACCATGGATGTGCCTTCCAGACTCCATAAACTGCTCACTCTGCATTTTCATTCTTCATCCTGCATCTTTCTAAATCCCATGCCCAGCACAAAAACCTCACGGCTTTCCGGACGGGAACTTTTAGGCTTCACGATTCTGGTCAAGTTGAAATATGGGCGAACCTCATCCACAAAGGCCTTGAAATCCTCACCCTCAAACACCTTGCAATAAAAATTGCCGCCCGGACGCAACATCTCCCGGGCGATTTCGAGAACCCGCCGGGAAAGATCCAGCGAATGCTGCTGATCAGACCATTTATTGCCGGTGGTGCGAGGGGCCATGTCGCTGATGATCACCGCGAATTCCGGGCAAATCGTGCGTACCCGTTCCAGCACCTCGGCGGTCATGATGTCGCCGTGGAGAAAGGAAAACCTGGCACTGTTGCCCTTGGTGTTGATCTGCCCGAAGTTGAGATCAACCCCAACCACCAATCCCTGCGGGCCAACGGCCTGGGCCGCGTACATGGACCAGCTCCCCGGCTGGCAGCCAAGGTCAAGAACCGTGTCGCCTTTTTTCAGCAACCCATGCTTCTGTTGGGCCTCCTCCAGCTTATACACAGAACGGGCGGGGTAGCCTTCCTTTTTAGCCTTTTTGAAATAGTGATCCTGAACTTCTTTCACAGGCCTGCCGCCTTGTTTGGGATCTGGACGCTTATAAAAATATCGCTGAAAAACGGTTATATGTAGCCTGTTTATCGCTTTTTGACAAGCATAATCCCCGCCGGGCAAGACTGCAATTTTTCTGCTTGAACAGGCAACGCCTACCAAGTACTCTGATAAAAAAGCTGAGGGTTCCATACCCTTTCCGCACCTCACCCATCCCCAAGGAGATGACCATGAAAGGAATCTTGCTCACCCTCTTCGGAGGCTGCCTGTTGTTTTTGAGCGGCTGCGCGGCCAACTGCCCGATGTGCAGGCCGAGCATAGGGGGCGAGGGGGAAATGATGGCTCAACGTCAAGGACGGATGCAGCAGCAACGGCATGATGTCCTTTACACCTGCAACTGCGGAGCTGGCTGCACCTGCAATACAGTCAAAACCAGTCCCGGAACTTGCCGTTGCGGCGCACCGCTTAAATGGGGCCACATTCTTAAAATCGAAGGCAATGAAGCTCTTCTCTGCCAGTGCGACGAGGGCTGCACCTGCGCCCTCAACCCCCAGGATCAGAGCAAGTGCTCCTGCGGCAAACCGGTCAAGCGGGTAAATCTCAAGGGAACCGGCATCTATTTCTGCAACTGCGGCGGCGCCTGCATGTGCAACACCGTCTCCGACCAGCCCGGCAAGTGCCGTTGCGGCATGGAGCTAAAAAAGATCGATTGATTTTGTCTCCCCTGTTCCCGGCGCTGTCCTCTCAACTGGACAGCGCCTTTTTTTTGCCGGTGTATTGCGCCTGCCTTAACCTTGTGTTTACGCCTGGCGCCTTTTCTCCCGTGAGAGCTGAGCCTACGCTGCTTATCTGTTTTGCCCAAACCGGCAACTGCCTGTTCTTTTTCAGCAACAACTGAGGACAACCTAAGGAAATCATGACCATCAAGGCCAGAATAATTTCAATCGGCATCTTGGCCGTCGGCACCCTCTGCCTGTCACTGTTTGGCCTCTATGCGCTGGAGTTTTCCCGTTATCGGCAACAGCAGCAAATTACGGCAGTGGTGGCCGTAGCCAGGGGCTTTTCCGCCCTGGTCCACGAGTTGCAGAAAGAGCGCGGGATGAGCGCCGGTTTTCTGGCAACCCCTTCCCCGGAGCAGCGACTGGCGTTGATCAAGCAGCAGGCGCGCACCGATCTTGAAGTTGCCGCCATGGTCGGCAAGAATATGCCACTTGTCCGGTTACTTGATCGATTGCCTGGCTTGCGGGAACGGATTCTGACTGAGGCAACGGGGCATCTGGAGGCGCACCAGACTTATTCCCGCCTGATTCAGGATCTGCTTGACCAGGTCGAACCAATGGCCCGACGGTCAGAACATGCCATGCCCAACGACGATCTGACCGCTCACGTCCAGCTTATGTTCGCCAAGGAATATCTGGGGCGGATTCGGGCCAAGATTAACCATGCTCTGAGAACGGCGGCCGACGGGAGTGATCTGGCCGCGGAAGTAGCCAGCCTTCATGCCGTTTTTGCCGAATATGAACGGCAGTTCCGACGTGACGCTGCCGCCGAGACTCTCGCGGAATACGACCGAATCTTTCAAGGCCCGGAGATTGATACGACTTTGCAAATTGTTCGGACAGCGGCCAAGGGCGAGCTTGCACGATCGAAAGCCTCCGCAGATGAGTGGTTTCGGCTGGCGACCCTGGCCATCGACCGGCTCAAGAAGGTAGAAGACCGATCCCTGGCCATAACCGCTGCCAAAAATGACAATTTTCTCCACACCCTGCGGCAACGACTGCTGATTTACACTATCGGGGGATTGTTGCTCGGCGGTCTGATCCTGACGCTGATAACTCATACGGTGCGCGGCATATTACGCTCTTTGGGCCATCTGCTGACAGAAATCGACCTGATCAGCGAACAGCAGGATTTCAGCCGCCGGATTCCGTTGCGCACCCACGACGAAATCGGCATCATTACCCAGGCCTTTAACGAGCTGCTGGGGATCGCCGAGCAGCTGTTTAAGGATAAGGATAATCAGGCAGGTACCGATCACCTTACCGGTATTATGAACCGGCGCCGGTTCACGGAATTCCTGGACCGGGAAATGGCCCGCCGCCAACGGCACGCCGAACCTCTTTCCCTGATCATGTTTGATATCGATCATTTCAAACGCGTCAATGATGTGTACGGCCATGAGATCGGGGATCTGGTCCTCAGGGAGATGGCACAACTGGTGGGCAGCGCGGCGCGGCGCACCGACATCCTGGCCCGCTGGGGCGGAGAGGAGTTCGTGATTCTGCTGCCTGGCACCACCGGCGAGGCAGCGACAGGATTTGCGGAAAAGTTGCGGGCCACCATCGAAAGCCACGATTTCCCCCAGATCGGCCGGGCCACCGCCAGTTTTGGGGTGGCCTCCCTGGAGGAGAAGGAAACCGACGGAACAACCCTGATCAAACACGCAGATCAAGCCATGTACACCGCCAAACAGGACGGCAGAAACCGGGTTGTCAATCAGTGGTCCGACTACCCGTCCTGCCGGATATGGGAAAAGCCGGATCCTTTGCTCTAAAACAGACCGCGCAATGAAAAATTAAAGGTCACATCCGGCGAGGCATCGACGCTGATGTCTTCAGAAACGGCAATATCAAGCAGTAAATTATCGGTCAACCCAATAGTGCCGCCCATAAGCAATTGGGTGGTGAAATGACCCAACTGGGCGAGTTCACTGTCATAAAAGGGGGTATGGCCGTCAAGTTGCAGTTTCAGGGCCAGCCGGGAAAGCGGCTGCCAGCCTAAGCCCACCGTGCCGAAACCTACGACATGCCGCTGCCGGTCGGGGATAACCTCTCCCTCGGTCAACAGAAGAGCACCCATGGTGCCGAACCCGGTAATCCGCGCGGCGGCAAAGGTCTGCCGGTCTTCCCCGCTCAGCCGCAAGGAAAAATCCGTGCTGCCGCTGCCCAACAGATCCGAGGCCGAGCCGGTGGGCACCTTAAGCGCCGCCCGCAAGGCCAGTCGCCGGGAATCCCCCCCATCTTTCCAAAGCGGCATGGCGGCGGATAGCAGCACATCGCCAATTCCCGAAGCAGACCCGGCCACGGAAACCAGATTCGTGCCGTTGTCGGTGTACATATAAGCCAAATCGTCATTTGGCGCGGTATCCCGGCCGCCCTGGGGCAGACCTAAGGTGTCGTGGTAATCGACAATAAAATTGTTGAGAGAATCGCGTCCATGATATACATGGGGCAGATCAATCCCGACTTCCAGATCTTTCCTCAGGCCATAACGTATGGCCAGAACAGAGCGATAGGTCTCGCCCTTGATCTCGATGTGTTCCCCAGGGGCTACATCACTCGTAAAATTGCTGGCAACATCAAAGACCAGCCGCGCTTCCGTACGGCCCTCCGGAGTGAGTTTTGCGCCTTCCACCGCCGGAAGACCAAAAATCTGAACAAACGGGTTCAGATTGCGACTGGAGAATGGTTGAACCAGATCTGCTGCGGCCGCAATTGGCACGAGGCCAAAACAGATTAACATCATGCTGCCAAGGACGCCAAACAGCAGTGGCGCCTGGAGAGGCAATCTCCACTCCCGATCCACGGACGAAAGCCAAAAGAAATTGATACCCCTCTTAATAACGATCCTTGTCTCTGTCATATCTTTATCTCCCTTTCTCTCGGCACACAACTTCTCCACTCTGTCTGCCCAAAACAACAAACAAAGAGCCAGGTAACCTGATGATCCACACCCCCGTGAGCATTCTTTCCATCCCAATCGTTACTATGTACCTAAGGGATTGAATCTAAATATTTTAACAGTAAATAATAGTCAAGAGCAGACTTAATAATCCGTTACAAGCCCCCTCTTTCAGATTGTCACAGCACCACCTGTGAGCGAACTAAATTTCCGAATGAAAATATCAAAAAACAGCTTGTTTTCTGTCTGCTTATCGCATTTTCCCAGGCTGGTTTCCCCATATAACATGCCAATATGATAAAATACAGGGGACCAACGGGTAAATAAATCGAAACTCAGCTCTTAATGCTAACTTGGAGAACACCATCATGCGAGTCAATACCCCCCATGCAAAAATGTACCTGATCCCGTTGGCCCTCTTTGTACTGTTTTTCTTCCCCTTGTCCTTCGGGTCAACACCCGCCATGGCAGGGGAAAAAAATCTTCTGGAGGCCTGGGACGAGATCAAGACACCGCCGGTGGTGGCGGTAGAGGCAGTTCAGTTAGACCCCAAAAGCAGCGCCCTGCTGATCCTCGATATCGAGGAATGGACCTGTAATGCCGAACGTCGGCCCCGTTGCCCGGATTCGGTGCCACGGATCAAGGCTTTTCTTGAGCAGGCCAGAAGCAAGGACATGGCTGTGGTCTACAGCCTGACTCCCAGGGGTTCCCGGCAAACCATCCTGCCCGGCGTGCAGCCGCTGGGCGGAGCGCCGGTGGTCCAAGCGGGAGTGGACAAGTTTTACAATACGGAGCTGGAAACGATTCTGCGCGATCGGGCGATCAAAACCGTGGTAATCGTCGGCACCGCCGCGGAAGGTGCGGTACTGCATACCGCAACCGGCGCGGCTTTGCGCGGCCTGAAAGTGGTGGTCCCCCTCGAGGGCATGACCTCCGCCACCCTCTATGCCGAGCAGTACACGGCCTGGCATCTGCTTAATGCCCCAGGCACCAAGGACAAAGTCACGCTCACCCTCTTCGGTCTGCTCGGGTTCTGAAGGAAAAAGACAGTCAGGGAGGCGGCGCTGAAATTACTTTTCCGACCCGGAGAACGCCGGGGCAGGACGGGATCAGAGACCGACGGGGGGTGCTCAGTCAAGGTTGAGATTTTTCACATGGCGCTCGTAACTGCCGAGATAAATTTCCGCCAGGGTCTGAAAGGCAGCGATGATCAGGGGACCGTAGATGATGCCGAGAAGGCCGAAAGAGCTCAAGCCTCCGATGACCCCGAGAAAAGCCAGGAGGATATGCATCCTGACCCGGTCGCCCACCATCTTCGCTTTCAGGAAGTACTCGATGAAAACCGTGATAACCGCGTAGAGGACCATGAGGATAACCGCACCGGCCACATCGCCCTTGAAGCCGAGGATCAAGGCGGCGGGGACCAGCACCAGGCCGATGCCGACGATGGGCAGAAAGGCAAGCACCGCCATGATCAGCCCCCAGAGCACCGGCGGCCCCAGGGAAAATGCTGCAAAGATGATACCGCCCAGCAACCCTTGGAACAACGAGCAGATGCCGTTGCTGATCAGCACCGCATCGGTGATCTCGTCGAATTTGGCGAACAGCCGCTTTCCCTGATCTTCTGGCATGGGGGAGAGCCGTAAAATATAGGTGCGCAACCGGTCATGCTCAATCAGCAGGTAGAAGATGATAAGAAGCATCATCAGAAAGTTGAAAAGGAAGAGCATGATATTGGTCGCCCAGTCGCTCGCCTGGTTGTACAGAAAAACCCCGGTCACCCGGGCCAGTTCGGTGAAGGCTCGACTTATGTCTTCCGCATCCAGGGGGAACCCCAAGCCGTCGGCGGTCTCCAGCAGTTGCACAAACAGCGGGCTTTCCTGAAAGGCGCGGAGTTTGAGGGCGAGATTAACCCCCGAGCCCCGGCCCCATTCATACAGGTGCTGGACCTCCTGGGCCAAGGCGGTGGCAAGGAAGAGCAAGGGGATAAAAACCAGCAGCATCACCAGGACGCAGGTTAAAAACGAGGCTAAATAATCAGGCAGCTTGCGGTTGAGCAACTTGTAGGTCGGCAGGAAAACGCTGGTCAGCAGGTAGGAGAGGATCAGAATGGAAAGAAAAGGCCAGAACATCCACCCGACCAAGAGGATCGAAGCGAGGAAGAGGATCAGAAAATAGCGCAGCACCATCGGGGATGGCGGTTTTTCTTGCATGGGGTTACCCCTGCTGTTTGATAAGCGTCACGAAACGAGCGGGTTTAGCCGATCCAGCCCCGGATAATGACTATTATTATTTTTACTCTACCCAAGGATGTCTTGCTCTGCCAAGAGAAATAACTCTTGCCCACAGCCGGGGGGAAATTGCCTTGCCGACTGAGAAAGTTTATAATCCACATTTCATGACACCTATTGCGCAAATCAACCCGGGAATGAAAAAGAATGCTCCGTTTCCTGCTACTTTATCTGTCGATCTATCCCCTCATCCACTACTACCTGTTCCGCAAGCTCAGGACTGCCTTGCTACCCGGCAAAAAGACCAGGCTCGGCTTCACCCTGTTCATGGCCGTCATGATCGCGGCGCCGATCATGGTCCGGCTGGCCGAGAGAGCCGGGATTGAAACAGGCGCCAGGTTCTGGGCCTGTGCAAGCTTCAGCTGGATGGGGCTGCTTTTCCTTTTCCTGGCCTTGGCCGGGACGGTTGATCTTCTCCGGCTCGCCATCCTGGCGACGGAAAAAATCCGGCAACGAAAATTTACCCAGGCAAGAATGTCGCCGCGGCAGCTGGTTACGGCACAGGCGATAGTGGTGTTTACCCTTTACGGATACGGCCTGTTCGAAGCAGCGAATATCCGCCTGGAACAGCTCGAAATCGTCAGCCCCAAGATTACGGAACAGACCGGCAGGATCCGTATTGCCCAGATCTCGGATGTACATCTTGGCCTCCTTGTCCGGGAGAACAGGCTCAAGAAGATTATTGCCGAAATCCGAAAAGCAAAGCCCGACATTCTGGTGTCCACCGGCGATCTGGTTGACGGCCAGCCCAACCACCTCAATAAAGAAGCCAGGTTACTGGCAGCGCTCAATCCGCCACTGGGCAAGATCGCCATCACCGGCAACCATGAGTTCTACGCCGGTCTGCATCTTGCCTCGGCTTTCACTAAAGCTTCCGGCTTCACTCTTCTGCGTCAACAGGGAATGACGGTCGGCGGCCTCAATTTTGTTGGGGTTGACGACCCGGCAGTCAGAACCTTTGCCCAGAAAACAGCAGGATCGGAATATGATATTCTTTCTGCCCAGCCAAAGGAAAATTTCACAGTTCTACTCAAGCACCGGCCCGAAATCGACCCGGACAGCTCGGGGCTTTTTGATCTCCAGCTTTCCGGCCACACCCACAAGGGCCAGATATTTCCCTTCAACCTGCTCAACTGGTTTTTTTATCCCCAGCGGGCCGGTCAGCTCACCCGCCTGAGCAGCGGGTTTCTCTACCTTAGCCGGGGCACCGGCACCTGGGGGCCACCCATCCGCTTCCTGGCGCCGCCGGAGGTGACCATCATCGATCTGGTGCATGAAAAATGAAGAGAGATAATGCTCGGCACTTTTTGAGTAATGGCAGAATCTCGCACAAAAAAATTGACACTACCATGGGGGTGGATTAACTATGATTTAATAGCCTTCAGCAAGGGACTAATCCTTGCCAGCAAACAGTTTGTGCGGGGAGAGTGGTCACATGGCATTTAAATTTCGCACCACTATCTTTTGCCGGACGTATAGCGTTGCGATTCGTTTGAAGTTGCTTACTTTTTTGTCTCAATCGTGTGGCAATGACTAAAAATTCCTTCCCTCCTCTCTTTGATAATCGAGCTCATTATACGGGGAAAATCCTTTCCGGACCGTATAGCTCCACGTTGAAAAAAAAGCTCTTTGCTTCTATTTCCCACTTTGATGCCTTGGAAAAGGCAGGAACGCCGATAATTCCCTATATTGCTGCCTGGTTACCGGATGGCGGGCATATCTGGTATGAATATGCCGGAGCAAGGTTGCAGGAATTACTAGGCTTTCACACTACTGGATTGGCTGGGGCTCTTCGCGACAATATCCTCACTCGTTGCCTGTACCGGATCCAGAGAAACCCTCCCGCCATAGACAAAATTATTCGTGACAAGGCCCAGATCGAGCGATTACGGGAAGCGATGCGGCGCATGGCGGAAAGGGGCGGAGGGGTTGATGCCGTATACAAGTTCGAAGTCAACGGCAACCCGCTGTGGCTAAAGGATCTGGCCAGAATCGAGATCCACGGCCAAGATCGGATCGTTCTTTCCTATGGGACAATGATTGACGTCACCAAGGAGATGCAGCTGGAAGAAACGCTGGTCGAAGTAAAAGGCGAACTGGAATTCCACAAGGAAAATCTGGAGTCCCTGGTGGAGGAACGCACAAGGGAGCTGAAGAAGGCCCAGCTGGATGTTCTTGCCCGCTTGACGCAGGCGGCCGCTTTCCGTGATGGCGACACCGGCGCCCACCTGAAAAGGTTAAGCCTGTATTGCACGGTCCTCGGCCCTTCATGCGGGTTGAGCAGAAACGCCAACGATGTGCTGTTCCATGCGGTACCTATGCATGATGTGGGGAAGCTTGGCATAGCGGATTCGATTTTGCAGAAACAGGGCCCGCTCTCGACTGATGAGTTTGAGATCATAAAAACCCATTGTCAACTGGGCTCTGATTTGTTGAGCGAAGGCAAATCAAATCTGTTGCAGGTAGCACAGGCGATCGCTCTTACCCATCATGAACGGTGGGATGGCTCCGGCTATCCCCAGGGGCTGGTGAGCCGACAAATTCCTTTGGCCAGCCGGATCACTTCCGTTTGTGATGTCTTTGATGCGCTTACCTCCGAACGGCCTTACAAAAAGGCCTGGAATTTTGAGGATGCAGTGGATGAAATCCGGCGTCTGCGCGAAAAACATTTTGACCCAACCGTTGTGGATGCTTTTGTGAAAAATATTCCGCGCATAAAAAAGGTTTACCTGGAAACCCCTCAAGGCTAGGCATGCCTTGCCTCCACCTGGTGGCCAGACCCGCTGTTCCCAAAAAAAACCAGCTATCCTTTGCATTGCGCCGCAGAAAGCGGAAGATTGATGCCGGGCCCCCATCAGGCCTTACGCCCGGATGACCAGCGCCTGAGCCATTGCTCCCCCCCATATCCCGGAAGGTTTTTATGCCACGTCTGATCTGTTACTGTTTTGGCCATACCGATGAGGATCTGCGCCAGGATGTCCTGGAGCACGGCCATTCGCTGCTCATGGAGCGCATTGTCTCGGCAAAAAAAGAGAGCCGATGCCGATGCGCGGAGAAAAACCCCGCCGGGCGCTGATGCCTGACCGAGGTCCGCCAGGTGGTGGACGCAGCGATGAAAGACACATTAGCCAAGGAGAATCGCTGATGTATTTCCCGGTTGCCGATATCGAGGTCAGCCCGCTGGTCCCGCCGCTGGTTGCCTTTGCCATCTCTTTTTTCACCTCCATGGGCGGAGTAAGCGGGGCCTTTCTGCTTTTGCCCTTTCAGGTCAGCGTCCTTGGCTTCACCAGTCCGGCGGTCAGTTCCACCAACCAGCTGTTCAATATCGTCGCCATCCCCAGCGGCGTATATCGCTACATCAAGGAAGGACGAATGCTCTGGCCCCTGACCTGGGTGGTGATCATCGGCACCCTGCCCGGCGTGCTGGTCGGGGCCATCGTCCGGATCAACTACCTGCCCGACCCCAGGAACTTCAAGCTCTTCGCCGGGTTGGTTCTCCTGTATATGGGCGGCAGATTATTAAAGGATCTGGCCTTCCCAAAAAAAACAACCGCCCCCACGACCGAGGAAAGGTTTCATCAGCGGGGCAGAAAGCAGCCCCGGGCAACCGGCAGCGAAGCCGCCACTTGCGAGCATCTGGCCTGCGTCACGGTCCGGCAATGGACCCCGACCCGAATCGTCTACGATTTTTACGGGGAAACCTTCACCGTCAACGCGGTGGGCCTCATGGCCTTAAGCCTCGTGGTCGGCATGGTGGGCGGGGTGTACGGCATCGGCGGCGGGGCGATCATCGCTCCGTTCCTCGTCAGCTTCTTCGGAATGCCGGTCTATGCCGTGGCCGGAGCGGCCCTGATGGGAACCTTTGTCACCTCGGTGGCAGGAGTGGCCTTTTACCAGCTCCTGGCCCCCCACTACCCCGGCATGGTCATCGCCCCGGACTGGCTGCTGGGCTTTCTCTTTGGGATCGGCGGCTTTGCGGGGATGTACTGCGGGGCGCGGCTGCAAAAGTTCGTGCCGGCCAGATTCATCAAATGGATCCTGGTGGTCTGCCTTCTTTTCACGGCAGGCAAGTATATCTGGTCCTTTCTCTTTTAGGAGCCGCGGGGTAAAGGCTTAAACGGAGAGAAGCAACCGGCTCTCCCAGCCTGAACTCTCCGGCAAGCCCCCCGCAGGCCGCGCTTCCATCCCCTCCAGCAGACGGAGACTGGCAATCCCATGCCAGGAGGCGTCAAGAAAAGGGGCGGCCTTAGGGCTCCTGGCAAAGCCGCCTCTGCCGGTCTGGCAGCTCATGACAAACGCTCTGGCGCTCTCAAAATCAAGGGGTCTGGCACCCAAAATGCTCAAGGCCGCCAGCGCGGCATGGCAGTTCTCGATGAACGAGGTGGTCCCCGGAAAAAAGCCGAAGCCGCCATCGCCGTTTTGGGTGCGCTGGAGCCAGGCAAGCAGCTCCCCTGCGTCCGCAACCGGCTGGCCATCCATCTTTTTCACGAAGAGATACCTCGCCGCATCTTCCACCGCACACGGGGCAGGCAGCAGCAAAGAGCGCCCGGAGCCCAGATAATCCGGCTCCGCCCCGAGGATCTCCCGGAAAATCCGGCTCCCATAATAGCCGGCGGCAAGGGAAGTGTCCCGGGCCAGACGGGCAACGAGATGGGCGCGCACCCGCTCCCCAGCCAAGGCCAATCCGCAGACCCGGCAGGTAAGCAGCAGGCGGAAGGTGGTCTCGATTCCCAGCCAGGGAACAGCCAGCATCCGGGCTAGATATTCGGCCAGGGCCGGCTCTGCTTGCGGAGAGGGAGTTTCTTCGCCCAACACCAGGCGGATGGCCACCGCCTGAAAGGTATCCAGGATGGTGGCGGGCAGGCGCGGCGTAGCGCCATAGCCGCCCGTGGCCTTGCGCCGCTTGCGCACGAATTCCAGGAGTGCGTCATGATCAACCTGACGTACCATTTCCCCCTCCTTTCCGATAAAACTTCAATCCCTCATCTCGTTTCCTTATTCCGGTAGGCGATCACCCGGACCTTTTCCAGGGTGACCAGCCCCTCACCGAGCATGGCGTCCAGGTCCGGGAGAAAGGCGGCGATCCGCTCCGGACTGTCAACGATCTCGATGACCAGCGGCAGGTCTTCGGAGAGGCGCAGGATCTTGGCGGTATGGATGCGGCTGTTCCTGCCGAAACCCATGATCCCCCGAGTGACGGTGGCCCCGGCCAAGCCGCGTTTCCGGGCCTCTTCGACAATGACTTCGTACAGCGGCCGCTGGCCGAGCTTGGAGGTTTCGCCGATGAAGATGCGGAGCAGTTCCGCTTCCGAAGGGAGTTCCATAGCCATGTCTCCTTTATCTTATTAAATCAATCTGCCCAAAGCCATGCCCAGGAAAAACAACACCAGCCCCACCGCGTTCTGCAGCAGGATATTGGCCAACCCGTACCAGTGTTCGCCGTCAGCGAAAAGATGCCCGCTCTCGGCGACAAAGGTGGAAAAGGTGGTAAAGGCCCCCATGAAGCCGGTAAGCAGGATGATGCGCAACTCGCCGGAGCCGACAAAACGCTCGCTGGTCATGGTCCAGACCAGGCCGAAGAGCAGGCAGCCCAGGGCGTTCACCGAAAAGGTCCCCCAGGGGAAACTTGCCCCGGCCACCCTCTGCACCAATCCTGCCAGTCCGTACCGGGCCAGGGTTCCGCAGGCCCCAGCCGCGGCGAGATAGATTATTTTTTGCAGCATCATCTTACTCCTTCCACACCGCCAGGGCCTTCTGATACACCTCGGAGCGGGACAGGTCCAGATCCTTGGCAATGCTCGCCACTGCGTCTTTCAGGCTGACCCCGGCCTGCCCCCGATACCAGCGCAGCAGATCTTCAAGGTTGTCGGGGCGCTGCGGGGTTGTAGCGTGCGCCGCTGCGACGAGCACCACGAATTCCCCCTTGATGAGACCCTCCCGGTCCTTGAGCCCGGCCAGCAGTTGCGTCAACTCCCCGGAGCTGATCTCCTCATGCATCTTGGTCAGTTCCCTGCCGATCACCGCCCGCCGCTCCCCCAGTTCCGCCAGGCAATCGGTAAGGCTGGCAACGATCCGCCGGGGCGACTCGTAAAAAACTATTGAATGGGCATCATTCTTGAGGCCCCGCAGCAGTTTGCGCCGCTCCCCCCCCTTGGCCGGCAAAAATCCGAGAAAAAGATGGGAGGGCTCGGTCAGGCCGGCAACGCTGAGGATGGTGGCCAGGGCGGAGACCCCGGGGACCGGCACTACGGCAAGGCCGTGCGCCTGGGCACTGTGCACGAGAATCCCGCCCGGATCGGAGATCCCCGGCGTGCCGGCATCGGAAACCAGGGCCACCTGCTGGCCGGCCAGCAGCCGGGCCACAATCTCCTGGGCCCGGCTCGCCTCCTTTTCCTTGTAGTAACTGAGCAGCGGGGTGTGGATATCGAAATGGCTGAGGAGTTTTCTGGTATGCCTGGTATCCTCGGCGGCGATCAAGTCAACCTCCCGGAGGATGCGCAGGGCCCGGAGGGTGATGTCCTCCAGATTGCCGATGGGGGTGGCTACCACGTAAAGGGTGCCCGGCTTGCCGCCCCCCCCCGTGACCGCCTTGCTCTCCTTGCCGTTGGCCTGCCTCATGCCTGCATGGCCTCGGGGGGGACAAACAGGCGGAAGCTGGTACGGCCCGCGCTGCTCTCACAGGAGATCTCCCCGCCGCAACGGGTAATGAGCTTTTTCGCGAGATACAGACCAAGGCCGGGATGCCCTTCCCGCGTGGAATTAAACGGCTCATAGAGGTGCGCCGTCGCTTCGGGAGCCAGACCCGGGCCGTTGTCCTGTACCCGTACCCCGATGCCCTCGCCTTCCCTGGCGGATTCGACCACGATCTCAGCTTCTCCCACCCCTTGCACGGCATCCAGAGCGTTACTCAGCAGGATATGGACAATCTGGTGCAGCTCCAGCTGAAAACGCACCAGGGGCGGGAGCATTTCGGCCAGATTTATTACCTTGTGTACCTTATGCTTGAAGATCGAAACGGCAGCCATGAACTCCACCTCGGTCTCGATAACGGAATTAACCGTATAGGGGGCGCCGCCGGAATATTTCTTAAATTCAGGCAAAAGCGTGGCCCGCTGCAGGATCTGCTGACTCTGCCGCACCTTGTCCTGCATCTGGGCAAGAGCCTCGCCCCGGCTGACAAGCAGACCTTGCAGGGTGTCCAATTCCGGTGTTGTCCCGGCCTGGCGCATCTGTTCCAGCACGACCATGGCCTTGTCCAGCATCATTGCCGAGAGATCCGTGTGCAGGGAAAAAACCTGGATGACCCCGCCGAGATTATGGATTAACCCCCTAAACATTCGTCCCACTGCGGCATCCTGACTCTGGGCCAGATATGCCTCTTCCCATTTTTCTGCCTGCATTGCCCCTCCGATGCGCAAAAGTAGCCCAAACCGGCTGGCCTCCTGTACAGCTTACCCGGAATGGGGACGAAAAATCCAGGCTATTTCGGCACAGCTCAAAAACAGACAACCAGCCTCTGCCGGCTCCGGCAGGGACAATTACCCTCTGGTTCCCACCGTATAAAGCGCCTCCACCTCAAGCCGGATGCCCTCCGATGTCTGCAAGGCCGCGACCTCGTTAAGATGCTCTGCCCGAAAACGGACGAGATCGTCGGGGGCAAGCTGGCTGACCAGCCCCCGAAAACCGGCCTGCCAGATCACCTCCCACCACTCCTCCGCCCCCTTGAGGAAATAGCCTAGGTTCTCGCGGCCGGTCCGAATCCCGTCAAGCCCGGCGCTCCGGAACAGCGCCTCGCAGCCTTCTTCGCTGGCAATCCGTTTCCAGGTGAGCTGTGGCGGCTCGACCCCGTAGCGGGCCAACCGGGCGTACATCAGGTCAACCAGCGGCGCAAAGGCGCCCTCGGTAAAGCCGGAGATGGCGATCCTGCCGCCGGGCTTGACCTTGGCGGCGATGTGGGCGAGCTGCCCCTCCATGTCGTCAACAAAGAAGATGCCGAAGGCGCAGCAGGCGGCGGAAAAATGTCCGTCCGGAAAAGCGAGGGCCTGCATGTCCATCTCGACAAACTCGACATTGGCAAGGCCCGCGCCCCTTGCCTTGCGCCGCGCCTGGTCGAGCATCGCCGCTGCGAAATCGACCCCGGTAACCAGGCCGTCCGGCAGGCAGGCGGCAAGTGCCAGGGCGGCGTTGCCGGTGCCGGTGGCGACATCGAGGAGATGCTCGTCGCCGCGCAGGTCGAGATATTTGGCCAGATAGCGCGGATTTTCGGCAAAAAATCGCAAGGCCGGAGTATCGTAGCCCGAGGCCACCGCGTTAAAGGTTTCACGGATTTTCGCTTTTCGTTCTTCCTGTTCCATGGGTTTTCCTCGTCTGGATTCAAGGTTGATCGGTGCGGTCGTAGCGTTCGATCCGCACCAGCGCCAGGTCTCCGCTCTTTTCGGTGGAAACCTGCACCACTCGGTGTTCGTCGCCCCCGGCCTTCTTCACCTGCAAGGTAGCGGTCACTCCCTGGTGCGGCTGGCCGGAGACGAAGGTGGCCACGATCGCGTTTTTGATCGGACAGTCCTCGCAGCCGGGATCCTTGCCGCAGCCGGCCTCGGTTAAGGAATAGACGCAGTCAAAGACCTCCCCGCCCCGATGATTCTCGATCTCGCTCAGTTCCTTGCCAAAAAGGGCCAAAGCCTGCCGGTTGGCGCTGACCACTTGACGCGGGTTGCCCTGCATCAAAAGCACTGGCCCGGCGATGGCTTCGAGCGCTTCGAATACCGAGGCCAAGCCGGTCGACTTGGCCTTACTCATCCCCGTTCCACATTCTTTGTTCTTTGCGGCCATATTTTCTCCCTATTTCCGATTGTGGCAAGAGGCAACTGACTCGCCGGCCTATCGGCAGCAATAATTTCACATTTCCCGTGCTATTTCCGCAGCATAGTGCAAAAAACGGCGCAAAAATTGCAGGAATCAATGCACGAATCAACCATTCCTGATTAACCAATCTCAAGAGGTCTTTCATGGAAATCCAATCAGCCGGCAGCCATGCGGTCTATTCGTACCTGAATATTACCTCCCGCCAAAAGTGCGATACCGCCGCTGCATCGGCAGGTTTTGCCGCTTCGTCGGCAAATAATGCCGATACCGTCGCTATTTCCAGCGCCGCCCGCGACCTTTTTGCCGGGCGGACCAATGCGCCCACGGTCTTGGGCGGCAGTGCAACGACAGTAGTCGAGACCACCCAGGGTCCGATGACAATTGACGACTACTTCAAGCCAGCCGCGCAAGCGGACGGCTCGCTGGCCACCCTCCCGCCGCTGCTGCTGCCGAACCCGAAAACCATCGATGCCCTGACCAGGAACATCTCGGAAAATTTCCCGCAGTTCCTGGCCGCAAACAACATTCCCTCCGCGCCAACGAGCATCACTTACGACAGCGCGGGCCAGATCCAGCTGCCCGCCGATTATCCCTACGCCGATCAGTTCAAGCAGGCGCTGGAGAACGACCCGACGATGGAGCGGAAACTGCGGACCGTCAGCGCCCTCACCTCGCACCTGGTAGAGATGAGAAAATCCATTCCGTTCCAGGAGGAATATGCCGCCGCCACAACCCAGGCGGAGATCGATGCGGTGGTCGCAAAATACAGCTACCTGTTTTCTGACAACAAACAATACAGCAGCATCGCCCTCAATTTCTCGGCCAGCGGCGAACTGAGCCTGAGCGCCGACGGCAAGCCCCTGGCCTAGCTGGCGCCTGGCGGGATCTTTGCTGGCTTGCAGGGGTCGAGGGGTTCAGATGCTGTCTTCCTCCCCCCAAACACAACGAAACGAAAGCGCTTGTACCAGCAGTCAACTTCGACAAAGCCTGCCCGTTCAAGCCAGAGCAACTGCTCAGTGAGCAGAGCGTTTTTGTCTTCCCGCATCCTCTCCATCGCCTGGTTCAGCGCGGTCTCGGAGACCCCGGCCGCCCGCGCCTCCTCGCGCCAGAACCTTTCGTAGGCCACCTCGGCCGCAGCGCTTGGGGCGCGGACCTGATCGATGTTGACAAAGGCCCCGCCGGGCTTGAGCGCCCGGTGAATTTTGCCAAAAAGGTTCTGCTTGTCCGCATCCGGCAGATGGTGGATCGAGAGGGCGGAGACGACCAGATCGTATTTGCCGATGTCGGCAAGTTGGCTGTGCTCCTGAACCAGGCAGCGCACCTTGGGGTTGCCGGCAAAGCGCTCCTGGGCTTTGGCGAGCATCGCCGCCGAGATGTCGGTCAGATGGAGGCTTGCTTCGGGAAAGGCCAGGGCGATCATTGCCCCGAACAGGCCGGTGCCCGCGCCCAGATCAAGCACCCGGATTGCCTCCTCGCGGGCAAAGGGCATGACCCGCAGGGCGGTACCGTACAGACTGGCAAAATCCGGCACCAGCTTCGGTCGATCCCTGTCGTAATCGTTGGCGCATTGGTCAAAGAGCTTGCGCAGTTTCATCGCTCTCCTGTTTTTTACGAGGGACCGTCGGAAGGCCGGTTTGCGTCCAGGTCGCGGACGAGATAGGCAAGCAGTTCCGCCATCAGCCGATTGATCCCGGCGTAGTCGTCCGCGGGCACGGCCCGCAGGGCCGAGGCGGGCTGGATGTACGGATTGTCCAGCAACTCGTCACCGCAGTGGGAGAGGATCGCTTCGGCGCTTTCGGGGGTGGTTTCGAGGTGAAACTGCAAGCCTATCGCCCGCGCCCCAAGCTGGAAGGCCTGATTACGACAGGCGGCACTCCCGGCCAGACGCACCGCTCCGGCCGGCAGGTCGAAGGTCTCGCCGTGCCAGTGGAATACCGTTACGCTTGGCGGAAAGGCAAAGGTGCCGGTCGTGGCCGGTTCGGCAAGGATCGGCAGCCAGCCGATCTCTTTTTCCGGTCCCGGATAGACCCGCGCCCCCAGGGCGCTGGCGATGAGCTGCGCCCCGAGGCAGATGCCGAGTACCGCCTTGCCGCCGGCAATCGCCTCGGCGAGAAAGCGCTTTTCCTGCCGCAACCAGGGAAGCTCCTCCTCGTCGTTGACGCTCATCGGCCCGCCCAGAGCGATGACGCAATCAATCTCGCGCAGGGGCGGCAGGCAGGGGGCGGGCTCGTAGAATCGGGTATAGCCGACCCGGGCCTGCCGCTGGGCGAGCCAGGCCCCGATGCTGCCGAGGCCCTCGAATAGGACATGCTGGAGAACATGGACCTGCATCAATAATCCTCCTTTAAAGGGAAAGCCCGGATTGCTTTGCCCAGCGCGAACCATACTCCGGGTTGAAGGCGTTCCAGTAGGTTGCGACACTCTTGCCCCCGCTCCGCGCCGGGGCGCAGCAGGGGCCGTCCGCCGCGAGAAAGCCATGGGCTTCGGCCTGCCCCCGGTCGGCAAAGATGCCCATGGCGGTACACATCCGCTGAAAGCCGAAGCTGCGATAGAAGTCCTCCTTGCCGGGCATCGCGTAGAGGAGGATCTTCCGGTGGCCGCGCGCCCAGGCGACGAGCCGGCCGACAATCTCCCGACCGATCCCGCGGCCCTGGTGGTCGGGCAGCACCGCCACATCGCAAAGGTAGGCGCAATCGGCGCCGTCGGCCAGCACCAGACCGGCACCGATCAGCTTCTCCCGATCCCAGACGAAACAGTGGTACTGGCTGTTCAGGAAGGCTGTTTTGATGCTTTCCGCGCTTTTGTTGCCGAGACCGGCTGCCCGGTAGAGGGCGGCGAGTTCGTCCCCGTCGATGCCGACGGTGCTGTGGCTCAGGGAAATATCCAAGGGTTCTGCCTCATGCGGGTGCACGATCATGCGGGATAAGAATTTCCGCCTCCATAAAGGTTACCGCACCCCCGGAGAGTAGCACCCGGTCGGCTTGCAGTTCGCAGGTGATGTTACCGCCGCGCCGGGAAACCTGCCTGGCGGTCATGATCTGCCTGCCAAGCCTGCCAGCCCAGTACGGCGTGAGCATACAGTGCGCCGAGCCGGTGACCGGGTCTTCGGGGATGCCGAAACTGGGGGCGAAGAAGCGGCTGACAAAATCTACCCCGGTGCCCGGGGCGGTGACGATGACCCCGCGCAAATCGAGCCGGGCCAAGAGCGTCTGGTCGGGGATGATGGCGCGAATACTCGCTTCGCTGTCGAAGACCGCCAGGTAGTCATCCGCTGCCAGCACCTCGATCGGGCGCTGGCCGAGTCCTTGCACCAGCGCCTCAGGGATCCCGCAAGGTGTCGGCCGACTGGCCGGAAAATCCATGGTCAGCATCTTTCCTTGTCTGGTCACGCGCAGTTCCCCGCTCCTGGTTTGAAAGAGGATGGTATCTCCGACGTGGCCAAGCATCTCAAAAAGGACATGCGCCGTTGCCAGGGTGGCGTGGCCGCAGAGATCCACTTCCCTGACCGGGGTGAACCACCGCAGTTGGAAATCCATGCCCGTGGCAACGAAGAAAGCGGTTTCCGAGAGATTGTTTTCCTCGGCAATCGCCTGAAGCAAGGAATCGTCCGGCCATGAGGGCAGCGGCACCACCGCGGCCGGGTTGCCGCCGAAGACCTGGTCGGTGAAAGCGTCAACCTGATACTGTTTGAGTTTCATGGTCTTTTCCGAAATTCGGGGGAAATTTGCGGTCAAGCGGCTGGCTTCCGCCAAGATTGGCAATCTACCTCGCCACAAGGTGGAGTGTCCAGAAAAAAAGGCCAAAGGTCCTCCGCCAGATGGGGCAAGCCGGGGTTGCTCAGGCAAACAGGCATTTCTCATGTCAAGTTAACGGCACGGTCAATACACCGGAAGAGATGGCTTGCCAAAACCGATTCTCTCCATAAAACTGCCATGCAAGAGGTCACCCGCCGGCAACTTCCGTTGCTGCGGGTTGCACCCCAAGTGTTGCCATCAGTTCGAGCATGCGGGGGTTTCTTTCAACTCGATCCTGTAGGCTCCGGCGAATTTTTTCACTGTATTCCTTGTCAAGCACCACCTTCTCGTAATATTCGGCAGGCGAACTCACCCCATTTTCTTCCAGGGCTTCACGGTAACAGGTTTGCAGGGAGTTCACGTACTCGGCAATTTCCCCTTTGAATTGCCCCAAGAATTCATCTTTTACCAACTTGGCCTGATGTTTGGGGTCATTTTGGAGATAGCTTCCGATTATTTGCCGCCGATCCTCGTTCGACAGCGAGCTATCCTTGCGCAACCCCTCGGCCATATTCCAGAAACCATAATCGATTTCAGGGGTTACAAGCAACGTGTCCGGCAAATAACTGCCAAACCAGTGGGGTGACGATAAGGCTTCAAAGGGAAGGTCGTTATCCGGAACGCCTCCTTCCTTTTGAACAACGGGGTTCATAGCGCTGCCATCGGGCTCGGCTCCGGCCTTTTCCGCCATCGCTCGGCCTTGATCCGAAATATTCAGGGTATATGCGGCCGACGATTGGGGTGCTGCCGACGCGGCAACCGCCTTTGAGGCAGGGCCGTGGGCATATGCCCCCCATCCCGCTCTCCCTGCCGACTGGACTGTTGCAATACTCATCTTCAATCCTCCTTATCAATTAACGCGTTGCCACGACAGCTGAACCACTCGCGTTAGCATTCCAGCCGAAGTTCGGTCGATAAAAGGCTCAGGTATGGGGGATCAAGATATCCAGCAGATGTTTGAATTGGGTATCGCTGTCACAGCGGTAGTGCGTCAAACCACCGGATTGTTCTGCAAGAACTGGATCAGTGCCTGAAATTTGGACTGGGCCTCTCCAGTTGGATCGACGATGCTGTGACTGAAATACTTTGCTATATTGGCAGCGGTTATTTCCGTGTTGAGTGGGTCATAGGTCGTCCCGTTGGCGCCGCCCGCCGTGTGCCCCATCATACGAACGAACGCAATCTGGCTGATGCCCGCAGCGGCTTCGGTGTTGCCGCTGGCCACGGCCTTGTCATACAACGCTTTTTCCGCCTGGCTGAGATTCGCGACGGTATTGACGAATCCCGTCGCCTTTTGCATGTAATCGATCTCATCGGCGGTGAGCTTGTCGGAAGACTTGCCCTGGGCGGTGATTTCAGCAAGCCTCTTGTCGTTGGCGAACAGAAAATCGTGGTCTTCCTGACTTCTGTTCACCGGGCCTCTGGCTCTGATCTCGGCAAGCCGTGTTTCGATCGACTTATCGTTGTTCGCAGCAGCGGAGGAAGACGAAGAAGAGGCATTCGAGGCTGCGAGGGCCTCCCGCGCCGCGCCGGAAATGCTGACAGTGTCGGCAGTATTTGCCGGCGCTGTGGTTGGGGCTTGCCGGGGTGTTAGTGACCGTGCAATTTTGGCAGCAGAGAAAAGAGCAGAAGTGAATTGAACGATCATTAGATACCTCCATTTGTGGGATGCACTGGGCTCACGCAGTTGGTCTGCCGATGCAAGGTCAAAGGGCTGCGACTTGCGATGCCCAACCGTGGTTGAGGGCAAAATTCACATGGTTGTCATGGTCGCCTTCCAGGAGTGAGCCATGGCGTTCAACAGCCCATGCCGAGGGGGTGGCGTAGCATCGGCAAATTCCCGGTGTTTTTGGGCCGCTTCCATCTGGTCTCTCTCCTTGAGTGCGCATGGTTATGCATCGGGGGGCAGGGCGCAATTCTCTTTTGGTAAAAATCGCCATCTATCTCGACCTCGCCTCGTATCCTGTCAGCCACCGCCATCGATGGTGAAACGATCTGGCCAACGCGATAGTCCATGGTGTCCGAAAGCGATTGCGATTGCGCCAAATCATTGCTTCCATGGTCCAGCCACGCTTGGTCGATGGCACTCTGTCCACCTTCGGCACCTTCCTGCAGGGTACCTTCGACGATTCGCATGCTTGCCAGAGTAGTCTGCTGCTCCCATACCCGCTGGATGTCGTTGAAGAGCGCCGGGTTATTGTTGAGGACATCCTCGACCTGGCTCCACTTCGCAAAATCGTGGTCCACATTAACGTGGTATCGCTGGGTGTCTGGATCGAACGTTCTGGTCATTGTGAAACTGCTTGCCGGATCGACATCCGCCTGCGCCAATTGGCTGACGAAAGCTTGCTCAACGGCAGAGCTGTCTTCCGCCGCAGCGACGCGCAGTGCGTCCATTTGAAAAAGGCTGTTCTGCGTCGGCCCGAAGCCTGCATAGTGTCTTGCTACGAATTTGCCCATTTGCGTCGGTTCGGCCGACTCGAGCCCGCCTCCCTGGGTGTTCTTCAATAGCGAAAGCGAATAACCGCTCAACAAACCTGGAAGCTCTCCGCCTTTTCCCCTGTCATTTGATTCGTTGTTTCATAAGACGTCATACCCCGTGCCTCTGCTTGGGCACGAGTCAACGTCAAGGACCACGGGACCAGATTCATTCCTGAAATGCTGGTTACGCTCATTTAGTCTCTCCCTATTGTTGGTACTCGTGCATGATTTCTATCGCCATTCGCAATCTCTCGGCCATATCTTGATTGTTGCTTGACAATGCCAATTCGATTCCCTGGCGGGCCTTGTCAAAGAAATTGATGCGGGTGGTGTCGGTAGAAATATTTGAATCTTTGAACGTCATTCCGAGAAAAGGCCTGCTATCGGCAAATGACATATTCCCGCTACGGATTTGGCCGTTCATCCAATCGTACATCTCCTGCCGTGTCATGTTGGTGAAGTCAACTTGATTGACATGGTTGGGCGTACTCGAATCAATAAGAGCGCCTTGTGTCGCATGGGGGCTCAAGATCGCTGCGAATGATGCTGAAACATCAGTCTGTCCTGTTGTATGTCCGGTGTTTTTGGTGCATTGGCTGATGAATTGGTGGTTGGCTACTGAGTCAATCTGCATTTTGCTCTCCTCGCTTTAATGGTACTCATTCCCAACACAACTCATGCCATGCTTGGATTCGTGTGACTATGCACCTTGCTCGGTAATCGCGCTTTTCCGGTAGCTGATAGTTGTTGCCTACATACTGCACAACAAACACTTGATGTGCAAAACACATCATTTGTTCCATGCAAAGGATATACCGCCCCGATAACGAGTTGCCGTATGTTGTATTTTTTAAGAACAACCAGGCACTTAGATAATGCGGTCCATTTGTCTGAACTCGGGAAGCAATGGGAATTTATTGCAGTCTTCTCTGTCGGCCGGGAAATAGGGAGGATCGCAGTGAGTATGTGGGGAACTTTTTTCCGACCAATCCCTTACCGTAAGCGACAGGCTACGCCGCCAGGGGATAAGGCGGCTCGGGATAGTAGTCGAGCACCCCTTGCACCGCACGGGCATGCTCCGGGTTATGGAGCTGGCCGAGCAGCCAGAGGGCCATGTCGATCCCGGCGCTGACCCCGCCGCTGGTGACCAGCCGTCCGTCCTGCAGGTAGCGGACCCCGCCGACCACGGTCGCCTCATTTTTCAGCCGCAAGGTCTCGATGGCAGCCGGATGGGTGGTGACCGATTTTCCCTTTGCCGGCCCGGCGGCAATCAGGATGGCGGTGCCGGTACACACCCCGGTCACCCAGCGGCAGTTTGCAGCGGTGGCGGCGACCCAGTCGAGCAGCGGACGGTTTTCGATTTGCGGCGCGGGATCGGCCGTGCCCGGCACCACCAGGATATCGACGGGACCGCAGTCGGCAAAGGTCATGTCGGGCAAGATCCTGGTGCCGCCCAGGCAGGTGAGCGGCCCCTGGTCCGCCGCGACGGTGACGATCCGGTCGTTCGACTTCCTGAGCCACTTAGATTAGAGGCGAAAAAGACATCCTTCGGGGCGATGAAATCCAGTTCGGCGACCCCGGGATAAACGAGAAGAGCGGCGGTGTAAGGCATGGCGTTATTCCTCATTTGATAATGCCCCGCCAAGGCGGAAGCGTTGACAGTATTCCCGGGGGGTGACCCCCAGGTTTTTCCGGAAGACCTGCCGCAGATGCTCGGCTCCGCTGAAGCCGCACTCCTGGGCGGCGGCATCCACGGAATGACCGCTTTGTTCCATTTTGCGGACAGCTTCTTCCATCCGGACCTGTTCCAGGTACCGGCCGGGGGTGAGCCCGGTTTCTGCCACGAAAACGCGAGCAAAGGTACGGGGGCTCATAACCGCCTGCTCGGCCAGGGCTTCGACGGTGAGATGGCGGTGGTAGTTTTCGGCCAGCCAGTCAAGGAGGGCCGTGAGCCTGCCGTCGGCAACCCCCTGGGCTTGGAGTCTGGAGCTGTACTGGGATTGGCCGCCGGGCCGTTGCAGGTAGAGGACCAGCATCCGGGCCGTTTCCAGAGCGATCTTTTTCCCCAGATCCTCTTCGACCATGCCCAGGGCCAGATCCATCCCGGCGGTAACCCCGGCGGAGGTGCAGATATTGTGGTCGCGGATAAAAATCGCATCGCCATCGACCTGGACCAGTGGGTAGTCTTTGGCGAGTTGGGCGGCAAATTGCCAGTGGGTGGCGGCCCGCCGGCCGTTAAGAAGTCCGGCCTCGGCCAGGGCGAAGGCCCCGGTGCAGATCGAGCCGAGCCGCCGGGTCTTGCCGGCCATTGACCGCAGCCAGGCAATCGCTTCCCGATCCGCCAGCAGGCTTTGGATGCCCGGTCCGCCGGCCACCAGAAGGGTGTCGATTGCCGGGAGACGGTCCCGCCACTAATGTTCGGCCACAAGCGTCAGGCCGGAAGCGGTGGCTACCGGCCCGGCCTCTCCGGCCAGAACCAGCAGCCTGTAGCAGCCGGGACCTGGCTGCGCGGCAAGCTGGCCGGCAAGGCTGAAGACCTCGTGCGGTCCGGTAAGGTCAAGTGCCAAAACGCCGGGCAGGGCAAGGATCGCGATGTTGCGGGACAAGGTATTGGCGATTGCTTTCATGACAGCCATCATGCCACTTGCCGCCATCTGGCATAATGAGAAAATTCCATGAAATCCTGCCATCGGTGCGATCCGAATCGTCCCGCGCAGCAATTATGCCAGACTACCCGGTACCGCAAAACGGGCGCCGCCGGTCGGCGCCCGTTTTGCGTAAAAGTCAACCCACCAGGCAATGCTGATCCATCTCAAAGATCTGCATCATCACTGCGTGGTCGATCATGCTCACCCCCTGGGCCAAGGCGTCCACCAGATCCCCCTCTTGCCAGCCCATCGCCGTAAGCTTTGCGATCTCTTCGGCGTAACCGGCGCCAGGCTCCTTGATCGCCCGGATTACAAAGGAGAGCATCGCGTTTTCCTTCTCTTCAAGGAGCGACTGGGAAGGATCGGCCTCGGTTTTACGAAGGTCCTCATCGGTCAGTCCAAGTTTTTTCAGAATATGCCGGTTAAAATCCATACAGAAGCCGTAGTCGAGATTGCGGGCCGTCAGATAACGGATATGGGCGAGTAGAGCGAAGCTCAGGTTGGGGTGTTTCGAGAAATACTCGATCCTTTTGAGCTGGAGCGCGAAAAGTCCGGGGCTGACGCTCAGCATCTCCAGGGGTCTGGGGACGGCGCCGGCCCGCGCCATGAAAAAATCGTAGCCTTCCTTGATGATGCCTTCCGCCTGTTCGCGGGAAACCGTGTTGATCAGTGCCATGATGCATTCTCCTTGGGGAATAATGAGGGATGCAAGGCAGCGCTATTGGCTTGACCGCCTTGCCGTTGATTGTGCTTGGAGAATACGGCGCCGTGATGTATAAGTAAAACCGTATTAAATTATGAACACCATAAGCAATACTAATGGAAAGTCATGAATCATCTCGAAGTAAAACACCTGCGGATGCTTACCGCCATTGCCGAAAGCAGTAATATTACCAAAGCTGCGGTCCGGCTCTGCATCACCCAGTCGGCCCTGAGCCAGCAGCTCAAAGATATAGAGGGCAAGCTGGGGGTGGCTTTTTTTTACCGGACCAGCAAAAGCATGCTCCTCACCCCCGTGGGCAAAAAACTGCTGGAGTCGGCCCGCCGGATCATCCTGGCGGTTGAAGAGGCGGAGTTCGAGGTAGCCAGGAGCGTTACCGGGGAGCAGGGCGAACTGAAGGTGGGGGTGCAGTGCATCTTCTGCTACAAATGGCTGCCCGGGGTGGTGCAGAGTTTTCAGGAAAAGTTCCCTAAAGTCGAGTTCGAGACCGGCCAGTCCCGCGACCTGACCGGCGACCTGGAAAGTAACCGCTTCGATTGCGTCATTACCGCCGCCTCCACCCTGGACGAGCGTTTCCTCTGCAAGCCGCTTTTTGCCGACCAACTGGTCTGTATCATGGCCGCAGACCACCCCCTGACTCCAAAAGCCTGGATCGCCCACGAGGATTTCGCCAGCTTCAACCTGATCTCGCACAGCGAAAAAGAGGCGAGCCGCTTCTACCAGCTTGCCCTGAAGCCGCTGGGGATCGAGCCCAAGCGCTTTATGCCCGTGGGCCAGCCCCAGGCCATCGTCGAAATGGTGGCCGCGGGCTTGGGCCTTGGCATCTTCCCGCGCTGGGCGATCAGCGGCGCACTAGCCACCGGCGGCATCGCGGCGCGGCCCATCGGCAAGACCGGACTGCCGGTAACCTGGTTTGCCGCCTTTCTGAAAAACGGCGGCCAGCTCACGGTATTTCAGCAGGAATTCATCAACCTGATCAGCAGAATGAAAATCGACGAGCGGGCAAAGTCATCGGGCGATGGTCGATGAGGAGAAGATCGAGGTAAATACGGGAGATGTCCCTCTTTTACTCTTCTTTTACTCTTCGCCTAACAAAAAGCCTTTGACAAACAAGACAAATCGCTACTAGGATAGGCAACCAACACTATGTCTATGT
This sequence comes from Desulfurivibrionaceae bacterium, assembly GCA_041675585.1. Lineage (GTDB taxonomy): Bacteria > Desulfobacterota > Desulfobulbia > Desulfobulbales > Desulfurivibrionaceae > Thiovibrio. The sequence continues at coordinate 17,477 of JBAYTO010000008.1, read as the reverse complement.
TTGGGGAGAAAATATCATTTCCCTGATTCTGTTAGGCAGTTTCATATACTGTCCCCGGAACTCCCAGGGAACTCCCAGGGAACTCCCAGGCTGAAGACCTCGTGCGGTCCGGTAAGGTCAAGCGCCGAAACGCCGGGCAGGGCAAGGATCGCGATGTTGCGGGACAAGGTATTGGCGATTGCTTTCATGACAGCCATCATGCCACTTGCCGCCATCTGGCACAATGACAAAATTCCATGAAATCCTGCCATGGTCCGCCTGGGCGATCCGGCGCGGCCAGGTTGATCTCAATCTTCTGGAGATCCTGAAGATAAGAAAAAACGGGGATGGTTTTGCAAGGTGTTGCGTGGGGAAAACTCGCCGCCAGCGCTTATTGTATATCCAAAACAGCGCGGATAGTTGTCGCAAGATCATGGCTTGAGACCGGTTTCATCAAAAAAGCACGAATCCCGAATCGTTTTGCCGTCTCTTCGTCCATTGTCTCGCTGAAACCGGTGCACATGATGATCGGCAGGTTTTTCCGCACGGATAGTATTTTTTGTGCAAGCAGCGCTCCGGTCATTTTCGGCATGGTCATGTCGGTAATAACGAGATCAAACCGGTTCGGATCATTACTGAACAGGTTGAGCGCTTCCGTTGGATCGTTGCAGGCCGTCACCTGATACCCCAAGGTTTCGAGGAAGCTCTGTCCGAAGTAGGTGATCTGCGCTTCATCGTCCACGAGGAGCAGCTTTTCTTTTCCGGTTTGCAGCGGTTTTTCGGGGAGTTCCTTTTCCTGGGCCGTTTCTTTGCATACCACAGGCAGGTATATATTGAAACGCGTTCCCTTGCCAGGTTCGCTGTAAACGTTAATTTCCCCCCCATAATTTTTTACAATCCCATGCACAACCGCAAGGCCAAGGCCTGTTCCCTTCCCTTTTTCCTTGGTGGTAAAATAGGGTTCAAAAATCCTTTTCACGCTTTCCGGGTCTATGCCCTGGCCGTTATCTTCAACAGCCAGTTTGAGATAATGGCCCGGCTGCAAGCCAACCTTGGAGGCGATATCCGCCTGGGCCAGTACGATCGGGGAAAGAGAAACGCTGATAGTGCCCGACTGGTCCGGCATGGCCTGAAAAGCGTTGGTGCAGAGGTTCATGATGATCTGATGGATCTGGCCCGGATCGGCAAGGACCGCCCCGCACTCCGGGTTGATGTTCTGCTGTATTTCAATGCTTGAGGGGATTGAGCTGCGCAGCAGCTTTAATGCTTCCTTGATGACCGGTTGCACCATCAGCGGCGCCATTTTATGTTCGGAGCGTCTGCTGAAGGTGAGGATCTGCTTGACAAGTTCTTTTGCCCGGTTCGCCGCGGAGAGAATCTCTCGTATCCGTTTTGTTCCCGTGTTGTCGACGCTCCGCTCCAAAAGGATTAATTCGGAGAAGCCAATGATGGGGCTCAGTAGATTGTTGAAATCATGGGCAATTCCACCGGCAAGGGTGCCGACGGCTTCCATCTTTTGCGCCTGCCGGAGTTGGGCCTCCAGCTTTTCCTTTTCCGTATCAGCCTTCAGCCGGTCGGAAATATCCCGGGCCAGACCCTGCAAATAGCGATTATCCCCCTCTTCCACGAGTACGATGCGGACCTCGACCGGAAAGGTTGAGCCGTCCTTGCGGCGGTGGGTTCCGTAGATGGTCTTCGGCTGTCCTGGCACCAGGATATCCCAGACGGTATCTTTGTGCGATTTTTCTCGTGCCTCCGCATCGATATCAAAAACGCTCATCCCGAGGAGTTCTTCCCGGGTGTAGCCCAGCGAATCGCAGGCCCGTTCATTGACCTCAACAAATCTGCCTTCAGGGTCATGGAGAAAAAATGCATCCCCTGCCTGGTCAAGCAGAGTGCGAAAGCGATTTTTGCTTTCCTGCAGAGCAATATCGCGTTTTTCGATTTGAATGAGCATGTTGTTGAAGTCATCCACCAGGCGGCCTATTTCGTCCCGGGATGATTGGGCGGGAGCCCGGACCGTGTAGTCGTTTTCTTCCGCAACCTGCCGGGTCAGGGCGGCCAGTTCGGTGATGGGCAGGGAAATGTTTTTCAGGGCACGGCGGGAAATGAGATAGGCAATAAGCAGGGTAATGCCGGTGATGAAGATCGCGAAGCCGGATTGTTCAAGAAGTTTTTGATTGTACTGCGTCAGGTTGGTCTGGATGTACACTATCCCCAACTGTTTGCCGTCGAGTTCGATGGGCTCATAGTGCTCAAGGATGCCGGCATTGAAGGCGTAAAAAGAGGCATGCGATATCTGGGTGGGCCAATGCGCTCGGTGTCCCGGCTTGAGATAGATTGCAAACAATACCCCATCTTCAAGAAAAATCCCGGCCTCGTCGATTTGGGGCAGCTGCGAGAGGACCGCAAGATTTTCCGCCGCGGTTTTTTTGTCCTCAAAGACAAGGGCGGCGGTGCTTCGGCTGGCGATAACCTTGGCAATGGTTGAGATATGTTCTACCAGCGCCGTGCGGGTGTCCCGCCGCTGGTGGGCCAGAAACGCGATGCCGGACAGGAGCAGAGCCGACAGACAGGTAACCGCCACGATCAGAGGCAATTTTTTTTTGATGGAGAGATCTTTGAATACATTTTTCTTCATGGAATGACCGTGGCGATTTCCAGAAGTTTTGCGCTAATGGCCAAACCGGCTTTTCGGGCGGCCCGAAGGTTGATCTCCAGGCGAACCTTGCCGTCCTTGATGGCAAAGCCGATCATGCCGTCATGCTGGGCAAAGCCATCGATGTCGCTGACCGTGAGGATATGCATGCCGGCGCTCTTCCGGAGAAGCTCCGTTATCCCCCCTTGTTCGGATGATGAGATAAATAGCATCTGGCAACTTCTTTTCTCCAGGTCGCGGACATCTTTGATGTTTTCAATCGTGATGGATCTGTCCTGGGTTTTCATGCGGGTCAGGGGCTCCAGAAGCGAGCCGAAGGGATTCTTGCCTGCAACGCAGATATTGATGGGCTGTCTGTCTTCGGGAAGCGAGAGGGCCGGCCAGGAAACAAATTTGGTGAAGTTATAGAGATATGCCGCCTTCACCTTGTATTCCAAGGTCTGATCTTCGGCATGGGCGGGTGTCTTGCAGGTCGAGACCAGACTCAGCAGCAGGATGGCGCTGATGAAGAGGGTGCGCATTGCCGGCTTCATGGGATCACCCAGGAAATCCGCGGCAGGATCTCCGCCTCGGAACGCTCCGGGATCTCGATGATATCCGGTGATGGAGAGGTGATTGATTGCATATCGGTGGATATCATCAGAAGGTATATTTGGCTCCGACAAGGAAATTAAAACCATCTCCGCCAGGGATCTCCCGAGAATTATACTCCCCCATGTTCGGGCTGAGGATCTCATCGTCCAGAACATTGCGCAGGGTTGTGAAGAGGGTAAGTTTGTCAAGTTTGCACTGATAATCGAGATTGAGCTGGGCCAAAGATGCTGAGTTTGCCCTACGGCTGATCGTTCTCATGGAGGCGCCAATGGTGTGCCTGGAGAGGTAGTTATAGCTCACCCCCAAGGCGGTTGTTACTTTAGGTGCATAGATGGCGGTGGTGTCGGTTTCGTCGGTGCTGTTGCCTTGGGCATGATAGGCGAGATTGGCAAAGAGTGTCCATTGTCTGGCAAGGACTCCCTGGTAATCAAGTTCCGCGCCATACCGGTCGAAATTCGAGGCGTTGTAAAAAAGGATGGTTCCGGTGGTGCGGTCGCTGATGATGAAATTTTGTGCTTTGAGATAATAAATATTGGCCACGAACAGGTTGTTGCCCTTGGCATAGGAATAGGCCAGGTCCAGGGTTTTGATTTTTTCCGGGGCTAAGCCGGGGTTTCCTTGCACCTCGGGCAAATTGTCGGCTTTGAGCTGGGTGAAGCTTGGGGTATTGAAGCCCACGGAATAGAGGAGCTTGAGTGATTGTTCGTCATCGATCTTGTAAACCGCCCCAAGCCTCGGCACGGAGTCCGTGCCGGTGATGCTGTTGTCGGTGAATCTGCCACCGAGGAGAAACCGCCATTTTTCCCCGAGGACATAGTCCATCTGGCTGTAAAATGACCACACCGAAAGGCCGAAGGCCGGCATCAGCACGGCGGTCGTCGCATCGGTTACACCATTGTAGACCTGGTATGCGCCGGTATGGCGCTCTTCGTAGTCCACTCCGGCAAAGATGGAGAGGGCTTTGCTCCAGTGGTAATTTGCCGAAGAGCCGGAACGCCAGCGATAGTTTTGCTCCCCATCGTCGGCAAAGCGGTAACCGCCTGGAATGTTGCTGCCGAATCGATCCAGGACGGTGTATTTCAGATAGAAGTTGTTGTAATCAGTATACAGCTTCCAGTCGGTATTGCCGGTGGTATCGCCGTAATCGGCATGGAGGAGATAGCCGGCATAATCGAGGGTGTTGACGTTGTTGATCTGCCGTGGGCTGCCCAGGCCATTGGCCGTGGATTGAAAGGCTTGGGCCAGCAGATTGGTTTTTTTGTAGCGGAGCTTGGCCAGGACAGAGTCCATCTCTTCGGCCTTATTGATCGTCCCCTCCGGGTAGCCTGGAAATGCCGGGAAGCGGGCATCATAGCCATTGTCCGATTGGGACTCAAAGGCCAGGGAGAGGCCGGTATCTTCATTGAAGGTGTGATTGATCATGCCGCCGCCGTTGAGCTTGTCGTTGGAGCCGTAGGAGGCGGAGAGGCGGCTGTGGTCGGTGTCCTTTTTCGTGACCACGTTGATAACCCCGGCTGTGGCGTTGGTCCCGTAAAATACGACGCCGGGGCCGCGAATGACCTCGATGTGGCTGATCGATTCAATGGGACCCCCAGAGAGGGGAATTTCCGAATGGGAAGGCATGAAGTAGGGTACCCCGTCGACCAGGAAAAGCACCTTCTGGTTGAACCCTTCATAGACTCCCCGCATCATGACAATGGTTTGCCCGACCAGATGGTCCTGCAGCACAACGCCGGGGATAAAGGAGAGGGCGTCCTTCAGGGTGCGCAAGCCCATGGCGCTCAAGGTTTCCATGTCGTAGCGGGAGACTATGGCCGGAGTCTCGATAATTGATTCCGGCTTGGTCGAGGCGACCGTTACCTTGAGGTCGGCCAGATCTTTAAGCTCCATCCTCAGCATCTGCTCGATGGAGTATTCATCTGCCAGTTTTGCCTGGGAAAGGGATGGGCTTATGATCGCGCTCAGACAGACGGCGATGGCCCAGGAGTTTTTGGTGAATTGAAACATGTTTTCCCTCTAGGGTGATGATGGGAAAAAGTGGAAATCTCAGCTTGTTTTCGTGGACAAGTGAAAACAAAAAGACGACTTGTCCTCATAAGCCTTATCACACAAAGATAAAAAAAAATAAATGGAATTTTGCGGCTCCGCAAAAGGACATAGGGGGGATCGGAGGGCAAAAATTAGGGACGTCCATGATAAGTAAAGTCAAGGGGAAAACGGAGGTTTCCCGTTAACCTCCGGACGTCATCCGGCGGCCTTCTTTGTTACCCTTCTTCCCAGCCAATCTTTTTAATTCTTCTTCTTGTGGGTCCGCCAACAGATCCGGCGACCAGACATCCATTTGCCGTCTCCAGGGAAATTCCCTTTCACGGAAGATTGAGTTTGGGCCAACCCGCCGGCCTTGAAACACTCCCAAGGGCGGGAGAAATTAGGGACACTCCCCAGATTAAATTACTGCTAAGCACAAAAAATTAGGGACGCTCCCCAGTTTTTGCTTCAAAAAAGTCAATCATGTAGTCTTCAACTCCGCTCTTTTTCACACTTTTTAGGCTGCAGCTTGACGTAAATAAAAATGATCAGGGCGGAGAGGCCAAGCACCACGTAGAGGGCCTGGTGCGAGTATTTCATGATCAGCTCCTGATTGCTGCCGATGAAATACCCGAGCCAGGTGAGGACAGTCACCCAGATCCCCGCACCAAGCAGGGTGTAAAGGGAAAACTTCCAGTGATTCATTCCGGCCAGCCCGGCCGGCAGCGAAATTAGGTGGCGGACCACCGGGAGGAGGCGGCCGATGAAGGTCGAGATCTCGCCGTGGCTGAGGAAGAAACACTCGACCTTGGCAAATTTCTCCTCGGTGATCCAGACATATTTCCCGTATTTCAAAAGAAGCGGCCTGCCCAGATAATGAGAGGCGAAGTAATTCAGATAGGCGCCAAAAAGGCTGCCCAGCGTGCCGCTGAGGATAACCGGCAGCATCTCCATCTTCCCCGCCTGGACAAGATACCCCGCCGGGGGCATGACCAGCTCGCTGGGGACCGGGATTACCGAACTTTCCATGGCCATCAGGATAAAAATCCCCGGATAGCCCATGGCTCCGATGCTTTCCACGAGCCAGTTGATCAGATTGTGCATGCGGTACTCCTTGTTTGGATGATGGAGCGCCATTCTATCCGGTTCGGGGCAAAAAAACGACCAAATATGATGACCGCGAAACAACTGAAAACGTAACGCCAGGACGCAGAGTCGCAAAGGCAATATGTTGAAATAAAAAGATAAAACCTTTGCGACCTTGCGCCTCTGCGTTAAAAAATGAGCTATGATGAGTGCTTCAAATTTGATGAGCCAGGAAAATGGGAAACTCCGAGCAAGAGCCAGCCAGCTTCGTGCATGGGTTCCCCCGCTCCCTATCCCTCTAAGGCAAGAGGAAATGGGACTTTCTTGCAGTCTGCAATTTTCTCGCCGCCAGGACCGGAAAAATCCCGGCTATTGACAGCGGCTTCTTTTCTCCGTATGCTCGGCGCTGGTCAGAAACGGGCCACGGACAATGTTACGGCGGTCAGCATCCCGCAGCCGATGCGACAAAAGCGCTGGAGACCTCATGCTTTTTGACCCTCTGCCGACTTTTCTGATCTATCTTTTTTACGGAGCAGCCTTTTTTGCCATCGGCTCCGCCATCACCTCGCGGCGCAAGACCTTTACCAATCTGAAGATCGCCGGCCTCTTCTGGCTGCTGGCCCTGTTCGCCTTCACTCATGCTTTTCACGAATGGCTGGAAATGTTCCGCCATCTCAGCTTGCCGGTGAGCGAGGCGGTGGCCACGCATGTCCGGCATGTCAGCCTGCTGTTGGCCTTTTCCTCCTTTCTCTTCCTGTTTCTTTTCGGCGTCACCCTGCACTGGGTTTTGGCCCGATGGAAAAAAATCTGGCTCGGCATGTTTCTGCTCATCATGCTCGGGCTTTTCGTTTCTTTACTGATGGTGCGCCAGCCCACGGACCCGGTCACCTTTCTGGAGATCATCGAATACGACCTGCGGCGGCTGCTCGCCTTTCCCGCCGCCTTTCTCACCGGGGCCGGATTTCTCCTGTACGCCCGCCGGCTTCGGAGCTTGAGTGTGCGTGGGGCCGGCAACTTTACCGGGGCTGGCATCTCTTTCATAATCTATGGGGTCTTAACCGGTCTGATTCCCTCCGGGGCCATGATTCTGCTGCCGGTGGAGATATGGCGAGGACTTTCCGCCTTTGTGGTGCTGCACTTCATCATGTACGCCCTGGACCTGTTTCTCGATGAACGGGAAGCCAAGATCGCCGAACGGTTGCAACTGGCGGCCCGTTCGGAAAAACTGAGCGCGGTGGGACGGCTCGCCGCCGGAGTGGCCCATGAAATCAACAATCCCCTGACCAGTGTCTCCCTGCAGCTGGAATTGCTCAACCAGGAACCAACGGTAGCCGCTCTGCCGGAAAAGGTCCTCGACCGGCTGCGCCTCATCGAGCGAAACATCGAGAAAACCTCCCGGATCGCCCAGGAACTGCTGATCTTTGCCGGCGGCCGGGAAAGCAGCGTGGAACTCGTGCCGGTGGATCTTGGCCAAGCGGTCAAACACGCCTGGCAACTGGCCGCCCATCGCGCCGGCAACCACCGGTTGCACTACCGCCTCGAAGGGTTACCACCAGTACCCGGCATCCCTCTGAAGATAGAGGAACTGTTTCTCAACCTCTTTCTCAACGCCATGGACGCCATGCCGGAAGGCGGCGACATCGAAGTGATCGGCCGGCAGGAGGAAAAACAGGTGCTGGTCCGGGTCGCTGACCACGGCACCGGTTTTCCCCCGGAGAAAATGAGCCTGGTCTTGGAGCCGTTTTTTACCACCAAGGAAATCGGCCAGGGTACCGGCCTGGGCCTTGCCATCTGTTACGGAATCATGGAACTGCACGGCGGCTCCATCGAAGTGGCCTCCTGTCCCGAAGGAACCGGCGCGGCGGTCGCCCTGACCTTTCCCCTGGCACCGGAAAAAATGTAACCGTTCAGCAGTGCCGACAAAACAGAGGTGGTTCGACTGAACAGTTAATGGAGAATGAACATGGAAAACATTTTGGTAGTGGACGATGAAGACGAACTGCGGACCACCCTGGTCGAAATCCTGACCCGGGAGGGACTGGCCGTTCAGGAGGCAGCCAACGCCGATCAGGCGCTGACCATGCTGGAGCGCACCCCGTTCCATCTGATTCTGCTGGACATGGTGATGCCGGGCACCGATGGCATGACCGCGATTCCGCTCATACGCAGGCAGGCGCCCAGAGCCATAATCATCGTAATGACCGCCTTCGCCTCGGTGCAGAACGCGGTTCAGGCCCTGCAACAGGGGGCTGACGACTACATCGTCAAGCCCTTCAAGATCGAAGCCCTGATGCTGGCGGTGCGCCGCAACCTGCAGAAAGCCCGTTTCCTGGATGGCGAGACGGTGGAGCTGGACGGAATATTTCAGGGGCTGGCCAACATCATGCGCCGCCAGATTCTCCTGAGTCTCTGCCAGCAAGGGCCAAGCCGCTTCATGGACCTGGTCCGGCTTCTTGAGGTGGAGGACCACACCAAAGTCAATTTCCATCTGAAGGTTCTCCGAGAGGCAGGGTTCATCGAGCATAGCCAGGATAAAACTTACGCTCTTACCGCCGCCGGCCGTCGAGCCGCCGACTGCCTGTCCTTCATCAGCAAGAGTCTCAATGGCTGATCGGAGATACCCGATCACGTCTTGGTTATCTTTCGGAGGAAAACTGCTGGCCAAATTCAGCAACGATTACGCCGCCTACCTGGGGCGGACCCCACGCTTCATCCCCAATCCACGCCTGCTTCGTGAGCCTGAATTCTACGAGGTCAGTGTCAGGGTATTCAAGCGCTACACCCTGGACGCTACCATGTTCATCTGGTTCTACCTACTCTTCCACTTCATTAAAAAACTCCAGTTTTCTGTGAAGAATCCTTCACAGTTTTACCAAATTCAAGCGAATATATTTATCTGGATTCCACCTCATAGTTAGCAGTAGCATCCCCTAAATATTTTCTCCGGACACTCCCTTTGCCTAAAGCCGGGAGTGCCAGAAAGGCCTCCGGCCTATGGAATGGAGCGCCTGCCTCTTCATGCAGGCTAGCAGGAGGACCCGAGGCCCCCTGCCTGACCTGTAGCCTTAAGGAAGGATATAGGCGTCTTTGGGGGCAATACGATGTGTCTGCCCTTGGTATAATCAGCGGTTCAGCTAAACCACAATAATTGGGAGGAGGGAGTTGCATGCGTAAGGAAATTCTGGCAACAGCGGTAGTGGCACTGTTCAGTACCGGACTCGTCGTGTCGGCCATGGCCAAGAGCGATGAGTTCGTCGGTTCCGCCAAGTGCAAAATGTGCCACAAGGCTGAGTATGAAAGCTGGCAAGGCAGTCTGCACAGCAAAATGGTCAGAAGCAAGGAGGATGGGATACTCAAGGCGGTTGTCGATAAATGGGCGACGGACGGAACGAATCCCGGCCCGAGCAAGGGTAATGTCACCGGCAAACCCTTCAGCCTGGCGGATGTGACCATGGTAGTGGGCGGCTCCAGGTGGAAACAGCGCTTCCTGGTAAAGGACGACACCACCGGCTATCACCAGTTCCTCGACAAACAGTTCAATGTGGTGAGCGGCCAGTGGGAGCCTTACGGCAATAAGAACGACTGGGAATTCATTTGCGGCACCTGTCATACCACCGGCTACCGTCTGACTTCCTACGATCCCCAAAACCCCAAAGACGCCAAGGCTTCCTTCAGCGAAGCGAATGTCGGCTGCGAAGCCTGCCATGGCCCAGGGGAGAAACACGTGAAGGGAACCAAGAAAGGCTCCATCTGGAATCCGGCAAAGCAGTCAAAGGCCGATCAAACCAGGGCATGCGGTTACTGTCACAACCGGATAGAAAACGAGGCCTTCAAGACCCCCCAGGGAAATCCCCGCGAGGATCTGCCCACGCCCAAGGTCGGTGATTCCTTCAAGCCTTCCGACGACTGGACCAAATGGTATCCGGAGCATGCGGTCATGCCCGGCATTCAGCCCGAAGACAAGATTGACGCCGAGTACCACGGTGACCTGAAGGGCCTTTTCATTCTGGACGAAACGGCCAAGAAAAACGGCGTGTACGAAGAAGCAAAACACCATCAGCAGTACCAGGGCTTCGTGCAATCAAAACATCACAAGAGCGGCATCCTGAGCTGCAACGATTGCCACTCTCCGCATGCAGGCAAGAACATCAAGGCAAAGATTGCGACCGAGACATGCAAGACCTGCCACGGCAACGAATACAACTACGAGAAGATCATGCCTGGCACCGCAGGTACGGCAAAAAATCTCACGGTCAGAACCCATACCTTTTTTAAAGATCAGAACCGGACGTCCAAACCGACTTCGAATGTGACCCCGGAGTTGAACAAGAAGTAGCATAAATATCCATCCTGGCGGAAGGGGCTGAAGAAATTCAGCCCCTTCCGTTTTTTCTCCTCTACTACCCCTTCGACATCCGCTCCGAGGAGGCCTGTCTCAACGGAAAATTCGGTGACGAATACCGTCTCCGTATTCCCTGAACCGTCCCGTCAACTCGCCCTGGTCTGCCTCCTGCTCTGCCAAAAGAAAATTCGATTTCGACCCTCCCGGTTATTATCCTGTGAAGAATACTTCACAACCTGGCTTGATTCCGTAAAGTAAAGTTCTCTGGATTACCCTGCTTGTTTTGGAGTTAAGTTCAGCAATTAAATTCTCCTTTCGTCGTGATTTGCTCAAGAGGGAAGCGCGCATCAACTTAGTCAAAAATCCCTCAACTAAAGTTGCATTTCTATTTTTGCTCGACCCTATAATATTATGAAAGATTTATCCCTTCTCTGTGGCTGTCCCATCAAAAGAGACAAAATAGGAAGCTGGATAAAGGGCAATTGTTGCCATGGACGATGGTTGCCATTTTACCGTTGAAGAGTAAAATAACCTGGAGGAACACAAATGAAAAAAGTAGGCTTTACACGATTGGCCTGCGTTACGGCCGCAACCGTCCTCGCCCTCGCCTCGATGGCGGAAGCAAAACAGGTCGCGATCAAGGGGATGGTCAGGGACGGTTCGAAACAGGCGGTGTCCGGCGCGGTGGTTTATCTCGTGCCTGCCACGGACGTGGTGAAACTCGGCAAAACACCGACCATTGAGATCCGCAAAGATGTGCCCAATGACGAGCCGCTGGAGGACAATCTCGCCGCCGGCGGCCGGGACAAATACGCCAAGGGCACCACGAACAAAAAAGGGGCTTTTGCGATCGGCAAGGTGGATGACGGTAAATATTTTGTCTATGTAGAACCATCGGACGACAAATATCTGCCCGGCGGCGATCTTGCCTCAAAATCTAAAACCGCGGCAGAGCTGGCCGCGAAACCTCTCACCGTTCAGGTTTCCGGCAAGAGCCCGGCTGGCGCCACCTTCGTGGGCAGCTCCGCCTGTCTCAAGTGTCACGCCGGCTACAAGGACATGGGCAAAACCCTGCACAAGATCGGCATCACCGTGGTGGACAAACCGAGCAAGCTGCAGGACCACTCCCGCTTCCCCGACTTCAACAAAGGCCTGAAGCGGCTCTCGGCCGGGAGCAAATTCTATTTTTCCGGCTTTGACAAGAGCCGGGGCTTCGACAAGTACCTGATTTCGGAAAAGATGCCCGCCGACCCCGCTTCCGTGAATTTTACCGCGACCTTCTTTAAGGATACGGACGGCAAGCTCAAGTTCCGCACCGAAAATGCCAAGGATGGTGCCGATGCGCCGCGCACCTACACGGTGGAAATGACCTATGGCGGCGGACTCTACAAGCAGCGCTACTTGTACCGCTCCGGCGACAAGCTCTTCCCCTTTGTCCAGTACAACCAGCTCGGGGATGAATCCTTCGCCGACCGGGGACGCAAGCCGTTCCGCGATTATCATGCCGACTGGCTTTACAACAACGAGACCAAGAAGCTGACGGACCCGCCGGCGAAAAAGTCCTTCGAATCCGAATGTGCCTCCTGCCACTACAACGGCTACAGCCTGACCCCCACCGTGGGCGGCGGTTTCGTGGCCGGGGCGGCCAATGACCCGAACGGCGAGGCGGACATCGACGGCGACGGCGTGCCCAATGAGTTGAACATCGGCTGCGAGAACTGCCATGGTCCCGGCTCCGTGCATGTGCAGTCGGCCAAGGCCGACAAGTCGGCCACCATTGTCAATCCCCGCAAGCTTGCGGCTGAAAGGGCCACGGTCATCTGTAATCAGTGCCACAGCCGGCCCCAGGGGAACCTGAAGAACGACCAGCCGGTAAACAAGGAAAACCGGATGCTGATTCCGGGAATCAGCCGCAACGACTACCTGGCCAACCACACCACCAGGGAAGACGCTGCCCAAAAGGATTTCTGGGGCGATGGCGTCCATTCCAAGTCCCATCACCAGCAGGGCACGGACCTGATCCGTTCGAAAAAGTACATCAACGGGACTCACCTCATGACCTGCGCTGATTGTCACGATCCGCACGGCAAGAGTGGGGTCTCGCACCAGCTCCGGCAGGAAGTGCGGGACGGCAAGAATTCCCTCTGCGCCAGCTGCCACAAGGACGTCAAGACCAAGGCCCATACCGCAGCCAAGGTCGGCATGGAACATGAGCAGATCAACTGTGTCGATTGCCATGTGACCAAGACCATGCAGACCGGGGCCGGCCTCGGCAAAGGGCTTGCCAAGAAGGATGGCAAGAACTACTGGATGAACGACATCTCTTCCCATCTCTTCGATGTGCCGCGCAAGACCAGCAAGGCAGTGGCAGGGGTTGAACCGGGCAAGGCTATGCCGATTCCTTATACCAATGCCTGCGGCGAGTGTCACGACGTGGACAAGCTGTAACCCGCAGGAAAACTTTCCATAGCTGCACAACAGGTTGTTTTGATGCTGTGCAAAATCAAAAGGGGATGCCCACTCGGGCATCCCCTTTCTTGATTAGCCACCTCTTCCGCTACCGCCTTGTTCTCCTCTCCTCTCTCAAGAAAAAAACCATTTTGCACTGTGCCACCGAAAAGCCTTTTTCTGCCAGCCAGTGAAAATTGCCTGATTGCTCTTCGCGTAGCTTAGCTTCCGGAAAAAGAAATGCGCCCTTGACATCCGGGTATAGCAAATTTATCATTTGAGCAGTTGTTCATATGCAAACAAGGAGCCCGCCATGCCCGCCGACCGCTGTCAATGCCGCATTATCCATGAAAAGCAGGTGGAAAAGGCCAAAAGGGTGGCCCTGCCTCCGGCCGAGATCGACAAACTCGCCCAATTTTTCAAGGCCTTTGCCGACCAGACCCGGCTCAAGATTCTTCAGGCCCTGCAGGCGGAAGAGATGTGCGTCTGCGATCTGGCTGCCTTTCTCGGCGTTAGCGAATCGGCGGTCAGCCATCAGCTGCGGCTGCTCCGGCAGCTGGCCCTGGTGGCCAACCGGCGGGAGGGGCCGGCACTTTATTACCGGCTCACCGATACCCATATCAGCCAACTCGTCCTCGTGGCGCTTGAACATATCCGGGAGTAACAATGCCCCTCATTCTCGACATCTTCAGCGAATCATGGCATCTGCTTTTGGACGCCGCCCCCTACATGCTCTTCGGCATCCTCATCGGCGGCCTGCTCAAAGTCTTTCTCTCCCCGGCCTATGTGGCCCGCCACCTGGGCCAGGGCCGTTACAGTTCGGTGTTCAAGGCGGCCCTGTTCGGGGTGCCCCTGCCCTTGTGTTCCTGCGGGGTGCTGCCCGCAGCGGCGGCTCTGAAACGGCAGGGAGCCAACAACGGCGCCACCACCGCTTTTCTTATCTCCACCCCGGAGTCTGGCATCGACTCCATCAGCGTCAGCTATGCCCTGCTCGACCCGATCATGACCGTGGCCCGCCCCCTGGCCGCTTTTATTTCCGCCATCATTGCCGGATCCATCGAAAATACCATCAACCCGCCCAAGCCCCATCTGGCCATGGCTGGGGATCTTTCCTGCGCGGTGGATGGCTGTTGTAGCGGGGCGGATTGCCCGCCCACGGAACACGCCAGGCACCATACTTTTTCTGAAAAAATCCGGGCCGGCCTGGGCTATGCCTTTGGCGAACTCTGGGGGGATCTGGCCGGCTGGTTTTTCCTCGGCCTGCTGCTGGCCGGGCTGATCTCCGCCCTGGTGCCGGACGACCTGGTCACCGCCTATCTTGGCGGGGGGCTTGCCGCCATGCTCATGATGCTGGCCTTCGGCATGCCCCTTTATATCTGCGCCACCGCCTCCACTCCCATTGCCGCCGCCATGATCCTCAAGGGCGTCAGCCCCGGCGCGGCCCTGGTCTTCATGCTGGCGGGGCCGGCCACCAACATGGCCACCCTGACGGTGCTGATCGGCCTGCTCGGTCGTCGCACCACCGCGGTTTACCTCACCTGCCTCGGCGTAACCGCCGTCCTCGCCGGCCTGGCCCTTGACTGGGTCTACGCGGCTTATGGCATTTCGGCCAAGGCGGCGGTCGGGCAGGCCGGAGAGCTTCTGCCCTACCCACTCCAACTGGCCGCGGCGCTGCTGATTCTCGCCCTGTCAGTCAGGCCGATTTATACGATAATCCGGAGGTGGTTTAAGAAAATCAGGGGTGGGCAGGCAGCGGCTGCGGTTGTGAAGGTGGCTGCGGGAGCAAAGCCGGGATAAGCGGTCTAGAAGACAGGAGGCAACCCAAAGAAGAAAAGCTGTAAAGGCACTTCCAAGTAACTTCACCGCTGGAAGTTCCCTGTCGGAGAATGTTTTCGCGGTTTCGGCTGCGCTGTCCCGCCCAAGGACGGGCGGGATAGAAGACGCCTCGGAGGCGGACAGGATGTCCGCCGAGCGTCAATTGTCGACAGCAGTCCCGACCATGAGCGAAAACATTCTTCGACAGGGAACGGTTACTTGCCGATCCCCCCTGCGTTCAGGGTAAAGCACTTACGAGGGAACTACTTAAAAATCGGCAACGAATCCCCTTCGCCAGGAATCCCGTCGATGGGCAGGGTGATGGTAAACAGCGCCCCTTTGCCGCGGGCGCTTTTGGCCGTGATATCGCCGCCGTGCCGCTTGACGATGCCGTAGCTCACGGACAACCCCAGGCCGGTGCCCTCCACCGCCGGCTTGGTGGAGAAAAACGGCTCGAAGATTAAGCGCAGATCCTTCTGGCGGATGCCCTTGCCCGTATCCTGGATGAGAATCCTGACATTGTCTCCGGCGACCTCAGTGGTGATGGTGATGGTTCCGCCGGTTTCGGGGATGGCTTCTTCGGCGTTGCCGATCACGTTGAGAAGCACCTGTTTGATCTGATCCGGCACCGCCTGAATCCTGGGCAACTCTTGGGCAAAATGGCGCTCCACCGTGATCCGCCGGTCGCTGAGCTTCTTTTTGCCGAGCAGCAACAGCTCCTCGATGATCCGATGCAGATTCACCGAGGCGATCTTGCCGGTGGTGGGCCGGTTAAAATCCTGCAAGGTGCTGATCAGATCCTTGACCCGCACGCATTCACCGATGGCCAGTTCCAGCATCTCGGCATCGCCCTTCTCAAGCTGGACATGCTTGCGCAACCCCTGCAAGAAATTGCGGATGCCGATGATCGGGTTGCCGAATTCGTGGGCGATGGAGGCGGCCAGCTTGCCGACCGCACTGAATTTTTCTGCATGGAGCAGCTGCTCGTAGGTACGGGTCAGCTGGTTGGTCCGCTCCTCGACCCGCGCTTCCAGGGCATCGTTCATCCGCCGGACCTCGGCCTCCATCCGCTTGCGGTCGGTGACGTCCTGCAAGGTTTCAATGGCGCCGATGACATCCCCGGCCAGATTCTTGATCGGGGCGGCGGTAAAAAAAAGCCATTTGCTCTCATGGCCGAAGTCAAAGAAATCCTCGGCCTCATAGGCCCCTTTTATCAGGGCGGAAGGCCGGTACTTACCGGCATAGAACTTGGCGATCCGCGCCTCCATGGCGGCATCCAGCACCAGATCCGCCATAACCGGCCGCTTATAGAGATAAAAAGCCTTCCACTGGTTTTGGGTGCCCACCATCTCATCGGCGCTCAGCCCGGTCATCACGGCGCAGGCCTTGTTCCAGTGGGTGAGAATATGGTTCTCGTCGATAACAAAGGTGGGAATGGAGCTGCCCTGCAAGATCTGCGACAGACGTTCGCCGCTTTCGAGGAGATCCTCCTCGGCCCGTTGCCGTTCGACGATCTCCTGGGCCAAAATCGCGTTGTATTCCTGATAGCTGCTGGTCCGGGCGCTAATCTGCTTTTCCAGGGTATCATAGGCTCGGCGCAGCTCGACCTCCCGGCTGCGCTCCGCGGTCACATCCCGGATCACCTCGGAAAATCCGGCCAGCCTGCCGTTGTGGTACACTGGACTGAAGGAGCGCTCGAAGGTGCAGACCCCGCCCTCCGGGCTATTCCGGCTGAAATCCACGGTAAACTTCTTGCCGGAAAGCGCCCGCTGATAAAGATCGCTGGCCCAGGCCCGCTGACTGTTTGGCAAAACGTACTGGTGGCGGGAGCCCGGTCCGACGGTCAGATTAAACACCTCTTTCAGCAGCCTGGCATAGGCGGGATTCACATAAACAAAACGCGCCTCGGCATCAAGCAGAGCCATGCCTTCCGGCCTGCTCTCCAGAAGCGCGCCTGCGTCAAGAATCGTTTGCGAAATCAAGGAGCCTGCCATGAACCTGCCGTGTCGAAAAAAGTGAAGGCCGGGGGAAAACGTCTCCAACCCAGCCTAAAACAGAAAGGGCAAGTTTTCCATGAAAAAAAGCAATGCTGGTTTAACCACCCTGTGCCAGAGCCATGGAGAGAGAAAGCCGGGAGGCCATTACCGTATGCCCTCCGCCGTCTTTTTGAACCCCCGCTGTTTCCAGAGCATATAAATCGCCGGATAGATGAGCAGCTCGAGAATGGCCGAGGTGCCGATTCCTCCCACCATGGGCGCGGCGATCCTTTTCATCACATCGGCGCCGGTGCCGGTGGAAAACATGATGGGCACCAGACCGAGCAGCATGGTACACACCAGCATGAGCTTGGGACGAATCCTTTTGACCGACCCATACATGATCGCCTCTTTCAGATCATCGAAATTCTGCATTTTCCCCGCCTTTTTCCACTTGTCACAAGCCAGGTCGAGATAGAGGAGCATGACCACTCCAGTCTCCGCATCGATCCCGGCCAGGGCGATGATCCCCACCCAGACCGCGATGCTC
>JBAYTO010000007.1:0-96299 GCA_041675585.1 Desulfurivibrionaceae bacterium | reverse complement strand
GCTACAAATTCAGCACCTATGCCACCTGGTGGATCAGACAGGCCATCACCAGGGCCATTGCCGATCAGGGCCGCACCATCCGTATCCCCGTGCACATGATCGACACCATTAACCGTCTTCTCAGGGGCACCAAGGAATTCTTGCGGGAAACAGGCCGGGAACCCACCCCAGAGGAAATGGCCGAACGGCTCGATGTCGACCTGAACAAGGTCAAGAATATCCTGAAAATCGCCAAGGAGCCCCTCTCCCTGGACAACCCAATCGGCAACAACGAGGACAGCTATCTTTCCGACTTCATCGAAGACGCGGACACGCTCTCCCCGGAGGATGCCACCGCCATGGAAAGCCTGCGGGAAAATCTCCGTAATGTCCTGCACACCCTCACCCCCCGGGAGGAGCTGGTCCTGCGCATGCGCTTCGGCATCGACAACTCTGACAACCTGACCCTGGAGGAGGTTGGCGACAACTTCGCCGTGACCAGAGAGCGGATCCGCCAGATCGAAGCCAGGGCGCTGAAAAAACTCAAGCACCCCACCCGGCGCAATCTTCTTTTTGCCTTTTATAACGATTGATCCGGGCGCAGAAACTAAAAAACTCGGAACTGTCCCGAATGGCGCTAGTTTAAGGACGAAAGCAGCAAAACCGGGACTGTCCCCGGCCCCATCGGGGGCTGTCCCAGGCTTTTGCGAGTTGGAGCCACAGCAGTTGCAAAAAGCCTTAAACTCAGGCTGTTGCAGTGCCGGTAACCATGATTGCCTCAAACCCGTAAACTTGGGACAGCCCCCGATAAGGCCGGGGACAGTCCCAAGTTTACTCCCTGCGGTTGCAAAAAACGCTTAAACTAGCGCCATTCCTGCCTGTCCCCCAGAAAGTGAAGCGGAAGGTCTCCCCTTCCGCTTCACTTTCCCTCAGTTTCGCCAGACCCGCCCGCCATGCCGATTAATAATTCGCTCCCCCTTGACCAGCCAAAGGCCAAGGATGAGCCGGCAAAGAATCAGCTTTCGCGCAAGGGTTAGCCTTTATTCCCCTCAGCGATATCCTGAGCTTCCAGGAAGGGTCGGCGGAAAGAAATGGATTTCGCTAAAGGGTTCTGCTATTTATTTACCATAATCAAGGCTGCGCCGGGCGCTTTTCCCGGGTCACCTACCCTGGACCCTGTCTCCTGCATTCTGGAGCATTCTGGAATATCCGGCAATGAGTTCAACCAGAGAGGCCGCTTACCGATGATCAGAAAGATATCCTTACGCTCCCGCCTGATCGGCGGATTCGCCTTGATCCTCCTCCTCACTATGGGGGTGGGATTTTTGGCCATCTTCGAGATCGGCAACCTCGCCGAAATCGCCCGGCAGGTCCACGACCATCCCTTCACCGTTTCCAACACGATGCGGGATCTCGATAACGACTTTAAGGAGATGCGGATTGGATATTTGTTGGTGCTGCGGGCAGACGATGCTAAAGCCCTCGATCAGGTCACGGAGAAAATCACCGCCCTGGATACGAAAATCCAAAAGGAATTAAGGCTGGTTGAGGAACGCTACCTGGGCCCCAGGGAGGACTTGCGGGAACTGCGCGCTCATTATGAAACATGGAAGAGCAGCGTTCTTAAGATGATTTCCCTTCTTCGGCAGGGCAAAGAGGAGGAGGCCAAACAGTTCCGCCTGGATACGGTTACTCCACTGCGAGAGAAGGCCTTGCGGGCCGCCAAGACCTTGATTACTTTTGCCAGCAACCGAGCCGAGCAATTCATGGCTGAAGCCCAGATGAAGCATACCCGGGCCATCCGGGCCATGGGGTTGATGATGGCGGTTGCCCTCCTCCTCTCCCTTGCCGCCGCCCTGCTGCTCATCCGCAGCGTCACCGTGCCGGTGGCGCGCCTGCTCGCCCTGGCCCGCGACCTTACCTTGGGTCGCGACCTTGAGGAGCAGCCGGTACCCTACGATGATGAGATCGGCCAACTGGAGTACTCCTTCAACGCCCTCATCCTTTCCAACAACCAGGTGGTGGGACAAGCCCGCACCATTGCCGAAGGCGATTATACCGAAGAGGTCCGCCTCCGTTCCGCCGACGACACCCTGGGCCTCTCCCTAAGCCGGATGACCCGCGCCCTGGCCTTGCGTCAGCAGGAAAACGAGAGCGAAAGCTGGCTCAAGAGCGGCCAGAATCAACTCAGCGAGTGCATGCGCGGCAACCAGGAGTTGCAGCCCCTGGCCACGGCAGTGGTGAGCTTTCTGGCCGCCTGGCTGCACAGCCAGGCGGGGTGCCTATATCTGATGGATAACAAGGCTGGCTGCCTGCGCCTGCAGGGTCGTTACGCCCTGGCGGCAGAGGAAGCACCCGCTCGCCTGGGCCTGGGCGATGGCTTGGCAGGACAGGCGGCGGTCAATCTCCAGCCGATGCTGATCAACGATCTTCCCGCGGACTACTTCAAAATCGGTTCCGCTTTGGGGGAGACCCCGCCCCGTCACCTTCTGGTGGTGCCCTTTCTTTTTGAGGAGCGGCTGGTCGGGGTCTTCGAACTGGCCGCCCTCAACCCGTTCAGCGACCAGGATCAGGAGTTCGTGGCCAGGGTCCGGCCCATCCTCGGCTCAGGCTTCAGTCTGGCCCTGGCCCGCCGGGAGATGCAGGAGCTGCTCAGCCTGACCCAAAACCAGGCCGCGGAACTCCAGCGCCAGCAGGAGGAACTCGCCGCCACCAACGAGGAGCTGGAGGCTCAGGCCAACGCCCTTAAGGAATCCGGGCTGCGCTTGCAGGAACAGCAGGATGAGCTGCGGGTGACCAACGAAGAGCTTACCCTCCAGGCCCAAGTCCTGGAGGAGGAACAGGGGAAAACCCTGGAAAAGAACCGCGAGCTGGAGGCAGTCCAGACGGAGCTGGAAGAAAAGGCCGCGGCCCTTGTCCAGGCCAGCCAGTACAAATCAGATTTTCTGGCCAATATGTCCCACGAACTGCGTACCCCGCTGAACAGCCTGCTGCTCCTCTCCCGCGATCTGATGGACAACCGGGGCGGGAATCTCACCCAGGAACAGGTGGAATCGGCCGAAGTGATTCAGCGAAGCGGCCAGGATCTCTTAAGCCTGATCAACGACATCCTGGACCTTGCCAAGATCGAGGCGGGCCGGATGGATCTCCACCTGGAGGAAGTCACCCTGCATGAGCTGACCGACTCCCTCAAGATGCGCTTTCTTCCCCAGTTTCGCCAGAAGGAGGTAGAGCTTGGCATCCGGCTGGCCGAGGGAGCGCCGGAGGCTATTGTCACTGACCGGCAGCGGTTGGAGCAGATTCTCAACAACCTGCTCGCCAACGCCCTCAAGTTCACCGACCAGGGTAAGGTGGAACTCACCTTCTCCCCGGAAAATGCGGCAGACCCATCCTCTTCCCCGGAGGCTTTGCTCATAAAGGTGCGCGATACCGGAATCGGGATTCCGGCCGACAAGCTGAAGAGGATTTTCGACTCTTTCAGTCAGGCCGAGAGCGGGATCTCGCGGCGCTACGGCGGCAGCGGCCTGGGGCTTGCCATCGCCCGCAACCTGGCCGGACTCCTGGGAGGGGCCATCGAAGTGGAGAGTACGGCTGGCGCCGGTTCAACCTTTAGCCTCCGTCTGCCGGACCATTACCAAGCCCAGGCAGCCCCGGCGGTGCCGGCCGCGCCGCTGACGATGACCGCGCCCAAACCGCCCCCTCCCCCGCCCTTTGCCCCCGCGCAAGGGCCAGCCATAAATGATGACCGCAACGGCTTGACCCCGGAAGAACGCGCCATCCTGATTATCGAGGACGACTTGAACTTCGCCGGTATCCTGCGGGAGGTTTGCCGGGAGGCGGGGTTCAAGGCCATCTGCGCCGCCAGCGGCGAGGAAGGGCTGGCCCTGGCCGGGCAACTGGCGCCCACCGCCATCATCCTCGACCTGCGGCTGCCCGGCATCAATGGCTGGCAGGTTCTGAAGACCTTGAAGGGTGACCCGGATCTCCGCCACATCCCGGTCCACATCATCACCTGCGAACCCACCACCCGCGAGGCTTATAGCTGTGGGGCCGTGGGCTTTCTGACCAAGCCGGTCACCCGCGAAGAGCTGGAAAAGAGCCTGCAAAACCTGGAGGCGGCCATTGCCAAAGGGATCAAGGAACTCCTTCTGGTCGAGGATGATCTCGACCTGCAGGGCGGAATAACGCGGCTGCTCAGCCACGAAGACATCGCCATCACTTCGGTGGCCACCGGGGGTGAGGCCCTGGCCGCCCTGGGGCAAAAGAGCTTCGACTGCATGGTCCTCGATCTGGGACTCCCAGACATCAGCGGCTTCGAGCTGCTGCGCCGCCTGCGCAGTGACGAGAAAACCGCGCGCCTGCCGGTGATCATCTACACCGGCCGCCAGTTGAGCCGCGAGGAGGAGCGGGAGCTGCGCCAGTCCTCCGAATCGATCATCGTCAAAGGGGCCAGGTCGGCGGAACGGCTGGTGGACGAGACCGCCATCTTCCTGCACCGGGTGGTGGCCGACATGAGTAAAAGCCAGCAGCAGTACATCATCAACCTGCATGACCGGGACTTTTATCTCAAAGGCAAGGTGGTCCTTCTGGTGGACGACGACATGCGCAATCTCTTTGCCATGGCCAAGATCCTGGAGCAGCGGGGGCTTACGGTGCTCAAGGCCGAGGATGGCGCAAAGGCCCTGGCGATCCTGGCCGAGGGCGCGGCTCCGGACATCATTCTGATGGACATCATGATGCCGGGGCTCGACGGCTATGAGACCATCCGCACCCTTAGGCAGCGGGGGGTAAAGACCCCAATCATCGCCCTGACCGCCAAAGCGATGAAGGAGGACCGGGACAAGTGCCTGGCGGCCGGGGCCGACGACTACCTGGCCAAGCCGGTGGACGTGGACCGGCTCATCTCGATGATGCGGGTCTGGCTCTATGGCTGAAGAAAGTATGCCAAAGCCGGATCTCGAAGCGGAGATCGAAGAGATCGAGATCGACCTCCTTCTCGAGGCCATCTTCCGGCGCTACGGCTACGACTTCCGCAACTATTCCCGGGCCTCGGTGCGGCGCAAGGTGCGGGCCATGAGCAAGGCCCTCGGCGCGGAGCGGCCCAGCGAGTTGATTCCCCGCCTGCTCCACGACCAGACGCTTTTCGGCTCCGTGGTCGGGACCTTTTCCACCCCGGTAACCGAGATGTTTCGCGACCCGCCGTTTTTCAAGCTTCTCCGGGAGCTGGTGGCGCCCTATCTCCTGACCTACCCCTTTGTGCGAATCTGGCTGGCCGGCTGCGCCACCGGCGAAGAGGTATACTCCCTGGCCATTCTCCTCAAGGAAGAAGGGCTTTACGAGCGCTGCACCCTGTTTGCCACCGATTTCGTGGATGCTTCGCTTGCCCGGGCCCGGGAAGGAATCTACCCGCTAAGCCCCATGAAGGCCAACATCCTGAACTACCAGCAGGCCGGCGGCAAGCAGCACTTAGCGGACTACTACCACGCCGATTACGACTCGGTAATCATGGACGCCGCGCTCAGGGAAAACATCACCTTCGCCAACCACAACCTGGTGACCGACGGGGTCTTCAGCGAGATGCACCTGATCCTCTGCCGGAATGTCCTGATCTATTTCAACCACACCCTGCAAGCGCGGGTGCTGAATCTTTTTCACCAGAGCCTGCTCCATGGCGGCTTTCTGGCCCTGGGAAGCAAGGAATCCTTGCGGCACCATGACCTCAACGAAAAATTTAGGGAACTGGAGCCGACATGGAAAATCTACCGCAAGATCAACTGAATCTTACGCGGCCGCAGGCGCAGATGGCAAAACCCGCCATCCTGATCGTGGACGACCGGGAAGAGAACCTGCTGGCCCTGGACCGCCTCCTCGCCCAGACCGGGGGTGTGGTCGTCAAGGCAAAAAACGGCAACGACGCCCTCAAGACCTGCCTTAATCACGATTTCGCCTTGGCCATCCTGGATGTGAACATGCCGGAGATGAACGGCTACGAACTGG
Source organism: Desulfurivibrionaceae bacterium (assembly GCA_041675585.1). GTDB lineage: Bacteria > Desulfobacterota > Desulfobulbia > Desulfobulbales > Desulfurivibrionaceae > Thiovibrio. The sequence goes on along the minus strand of JBAYTO010000007.1, from coordinate 90,323 downwards.
CCGAGCTGATGCGGGGAGAAAGAATCCACTCGACGGTGCCGATCATCTTTGTCACCGCCGCCTACCATAAGGAAGAGCATATCTTCCAGGGCTACTCCGCCGGCGGGGTGGATTATCTGGTCAAGCCGCTCCAGGCGGAGATCCTCCTCAACAAGGTCAAAATATTTCTCGACATCTACCGCCAGAAGCAGGAGATCATCCAGCTCAACGCCGCCCTGGCGGACCGCGCCGCCGAGCTGGAAGCGGCCAATCGGGAACTGGAGTCCTTCAACCGGACCGTATCCCACGACCTGCGCAGCCCGGTAATCAACATTGCCAATTTCTGCCGGATACTTTCCGAAAAGCATGCCCACTCCCTGGATGATAAGGGCCGGAAATACTTGCGTATTATCCAGGAAGAGGCCCTGCGCATGGACAAACTTATCCACACCCTGCTTGGCTTTTGTCGTTTGTCACGCCAGAAAATGCAGCTGCGGGAGGTGGATCTCTCCGCCTTGGCCAAAACCATTTCCCGCGAGCTGCAACTAAGCGATCAGGGACGCAAGGCGGAGTTCATCATCGCCGAACACCTCTCTTGCCGTGGCGATCAGGATCTGCTCAAGGTCGCCTTGAGCAATCTTCTCGGAAACGCCTGGAAATACAGCGCGAAAGAACCTCTGGCCAGGATCGAGTTCGGGGCCATCTCCGGGGATGAGCCACCCCTCACCTATTATGTGCGGGACAACGGGGTCGGGTTTAACCGAAACTACGAGGACAAACTCTTCAAAATATTTCAGCGGTTGCACTCCACCGCCGACTTTGAGGGCCACGGGGTCGGCCTGGTCACGGTGGAGCGGATCATTGAGCGGCACGGCGGCAAGATCTGGGCTGAGAGTGAAGAGGGAGAAGGGGCAACCTTTTACTTCACCCTCAAATGAGCGGCTCCCCTCGTGATCGGTTACCACAAACCAGAGGCAACCCTGCCCTTGCTCAACTGGCTACCCGGTTGCGCCCGCCCTCCTTGGCCCGGTACAGGGCCTGATCCGCTGCCTTGAGCACGGCCTGGGGGGTTTTCCTGGTCGGGTCGCGCTGGGCCAGGCCGATGCTGATGGTAAGCGAAACCTTTTCCCCACCACCTCCGCCCTTCTCCCGGTTGTTCGCATTCTTCCCAGCCCGATCCGCGCTCCTCACCTTGAAGCCGGTCTCGGCCACGGTCTGGCGTAAGGCCTCCAGATGAGGCTGGGCCTCTTGCAGATTCCTGCCCGCAAAGAGGACCGCGAATTCCTCGCCGCCATAGCGGAAGGAGCGCCCTCCCCCCCCAACCCTGCCAAGCAGGACAGCCACCATGGCCAGAACCTGATCGCCCACGTCATGGCCATAACGATCGTTGAACTTCTTGAAAAAATCAATATCCACCATGGCCACAGTGTAGGTGTTGCCCAGCTTGAGCATGGCCTCGTTCAAGGCCCGGCGGGCGGGCAGAGTGGTCAGCTCATCCCGGAAGGCCATCCGGTGGGCGCTCTCAATGGCGGCGGCAAGAAGAATCAGGGCGGCCACACTGAAAAGAAAGCTTTGCCGGGCGGGATTGCCGGCCAGCAGGGCGAAAAGCGAACAAAGCATGGCCCAGAAGAAGCCATGATCCAACAGGTCGCGGTGGCGGCGGAAACGAAAAAGCAATCCCAGGCCGGCCAGCATCCAGACAAGAAGGGCCGGAGAGGACAGGGGGCCAAGCAGAGGCAGGGAAACGGTCATCATCTCCAGCTGCCGGACGATGAGCGGCCCGCGCACCCCAAAGAGCGCCGCCAGCAGAAGGGGCTGCAAGAGAATAAAGACAAAACGGCGCACCCCCTGCCCGGTGAGCATGCCCCGTTCCCGCCAGCAGGAAAAAAGAAGCAGATTGAGGGGTAGCGCCAGCAAGGCCAGATGAAACACATACCTGGCCAGGAGCTGGTCGATCTGGGCAACCCCGCCGTAACGGCGCAGCAGCAGATCGGCCATAAGCACCGCCAGCGTCCCGAAAAGCAACCGGCTGCGGTTGAACCGCCAGCCGAGAAAAACGGCAGCCAGTCCCAGGGCCGGGGGCAAAAACCAGTTAATCCCGAACAGCCAGCGGGCCGAGTCATCGTGCTGCAAAACAGCCAGCGCCGCGGCAAGCAGCAGGCCGCCCGGCGCCAGATATGGAAAAAGCCCCGGCCAGAAGTACATATTTTCTCCGGTTGTTGTTTTTTGGCTCAAGCGTGAATGGCAGTAGTTTAAGGACAGAGGCCGGCAAAACCGGGACTGTCCCGAATGGCGCTAGTTTAAGGACAGAAGCCAGCAAAACCGGGACTGTCCCCGGCCCCATCGGGGGCTGTCCCAGGCTTTGCGGATTGAAGCCACCGCAGTTGCAAAAAGCCTTAAACTCAGGCTGTTGCAGTGGTGGCCACCATGGTTGCCTCAAACCCGTAAACTTCCGGGACAGCCCCCGATAAGGCCGGGGACAGTCCCAAGTTTACTCCCCGCTGCTGCAAAAAACACTTATACTAAGCGTCTCTTTGCCTGAAACTATGCGGCCCATGCTCTTTCGTCAAGCCGTTATTTGCCGGGGATTCACGCCGGGGCTTTTCTTTTTTTGCAAAGCAGGGCATGATGGACAATCATGACTAACCGACCCGCATCCCCCAGGCCGCCAGGCCCAAAAATCGACGAGGGAAAATGCACCGGCTGCACCCTCTGCCTGGCGGTCTGCCCGGACCAGACCCTGTCGCTGCTGCACGGCAAGGCGAAAGTCAGCGGGGAAAAGTGCATGGCCTGCGCCCATTGCCGCGCCATCTGCCCGGCCCAGGCCATCACCGTGCCCGGCCTTGATTCCGCCCCTTTGTTTAAGGCCTTTGTCCCGGACAACCGCTATCTGCCCCCTGGCCAGGGAGACACCGCCCAACTGGTCCGGCTCATGCTCTCCCGGCGCTCCTGCCGCAACTACACCGACCGCACCCCGGAGCAACAGCTGCTGGAAGATCTGGTCCGCATCGGCACCACGGCCCCTTCCGGCACCAACAGCCAGGGCTGGACCTTTACCATCCTGCCGCACCGGCCTGCGGTGGAAGCCCTGGGCAACCTGGTTGGCGGTTATTTCACCAAACTGAACCGGCTGGCGGCCAACCCCTTGCTGCGCAACCTTCTTCGCCTGGCGGGCAGGCCGGCCCTGAACAATTATTATCACCGCTACCAGCAGACCATTGCCCGGGCACTGCGAGAATGGGAGGAGCAGGGACGCGACCACCTGTTCCACGGCGCGCCCGCCGCCATCATCATCGGCTCCCGTCCCGGCGCAAGCTGCCCCAAGGAAGACGCTCTGCTGGCCACCCAGAATATCCTGCTCGCGGCCCACACCCTGGGCCTCGGCTCCTGCCTGATCGGCTTTGCCGTGGCAGCCATGGCCAGAGACCCGCAGATCCAGCAGGCCCTGGGTATTCCCAACGTGGAGGGTATCCACGCGGTCATCGCCCTGGGCTATCCGGCCGAACCGTACCAGCGGTTCACCGGCAGGAAGCCGGTAACCCCAAGATATTTCACAGGATAAACCCCATGGAACACCGGATCATCGAACTGGAAACCCGGCTGGCCTTTCAGGAAATAGCCCTCGAAGAATTGAACAGCGCCCTGATCAATCAGCAGGCCCAGCTTGACGCGGTGGAAAAAGAATGCGCTCGCCTGGCCGAACTGCTGGCCGAAATCCTTGCCCCCCGGAACGCGAACCACCCATGAGCCCTTTTACCATAACCGATCACGGGGGAAGTGCCCGGAAGTCAAATAACCACGGAACAAGCGGCCACAGGGTGCCGCAGGTTGCGGCCAGCGGGTCGGCGATGCGTACTTCAGTACGTGAGCCGGGCCGATCGCCGCAAGATGTGGTGCCATGTGACCGCTTACCTTTTACCCTGACCGTCGATGCGCAAGCCACTCTACGCGGCGCTTCGGCCACCCTGGCCGAGGCCCTCAAGCAGCAGCTGACCCTCGACAACCCCGAGTATCTCGAGGCCAAAAAATACAGCCGCTGGATGGGCAAGAAGCTCAAGCCGCAGCTTTATTTCTACAGCGAGCACCACGACGCCCTCACCTTTCCCCGGGGCTACGCCAACCACGCCATCCTCCTGGCCCGGAAATTCATGCGCCAGGACCCTCTGATCATCGACCAGCGGCACAGCGTGGCGCCGGTGGAGTTCCGCTTTGCCGGCGAGCTGCGGTCCTACCAGGAGGAGGCGATCGCTGCCATCACCCGCCATGACTTCGGGGTACTCGAGGCCGGCACCGGCTCGGGCAAAACGGTGATCGCCCTGGCGGTGATCGCCCGGCGGCGCCAGCCGACCCTGGTGTTGGTCCACACCAAGGAGCTCCTCTACCAATGGGCGGAGAGGGCCAAAACCTTTCTCGGCCTGGAAGCGGGGCTGATCGGCGACGGCCATTTCTCCCTGGCCCCGGTCACCGTCGCCATTGTCAACTCAGCCAAAAACCGGCTCGCAGAGCTGCCCGGCCATTTCGGCCAGCTCTGCGTGGACGAATGCCACCGGGTGCCGGCCTCGCTCTTCACCGAGGTGGTAAGCGGTTTTAACTGCCGCTACCTGCTGGGCTTATCGGCCACGGCCTTTCGCCGGGACGGCCTGACCAAGCTGATCTACATGTACTTGGGCGACCGGGCCTTCAAGGTGGAAACCCTGGACCTGCACGAAAGCGGCGCGGTGCTCAAGCCGGAATACCTCCAGCGTCCCACGGAATTCCGCTATGTGTACCGGGGCAACTACCAGGCCCTGATGAAGGCGCTCACCACCAACGCGGAGCGCAACCAGCTCATTGTTGCCGACATCCTCAAGGAACGAACCGCCACCCCGGGCACTATCCTGGTGGTCAGCGACCGGGTCATGCACTGCGAGGCCCTGGCGGTGATGCTCGAAAAGCAGGGCTGCCCCAGCGCGGTTCTCACCGGCAAGCTCCCGGCCGAGCAGCGCACCGCCCTGGTGGAGGCCGTCCGCCAGGGCGAGGTCAAGGTGCTGATCTCCACGGTCCAGCTCATCGGCGAAGGCTTCGACTGCCCGGATCTCGCCACCCTCTTTCTTACCACGCCGATCAAGTTCACCGGCCGCCTCCTCCAGGTGGTGGGCAGAGTGCTGCGCCCGGCCCACGGCAAACAGCCCAGGGTCTACGACTATGTTGATCCGGTGGGGGTTTTAAGTTCCTCGGCCCAGAGCCGCTGGCTGACTTTTCAACGGGAATAGGTAGTGCCCATCCTGGAACACCCCTTTGCCGATTGCCGCGTTGCTCGGTCTCCGTAAGAAAATGGTCTAGGCATGAAACTAAAAGGCAGCAGGTCCGCCGATGGCTTCAAAAGGGCCATGACGAGGGCGAAAAGGCTGGGCTGACCCAAATGGCGCTAGTTTAAGGACGGAGGCCGGCAAAACCGGGACTGTCCCCGCTGTTGCAAAAAACGCTTCAACCAGCGCCATTCCGGCCTGACCCGCAATGTTAACTCAGCTATAAGCGGCCACAGGGTGCCGCAGGTTGCGGCAAGCGGAACGGCGATGCGTACATCAAGTACGTGAGCCGGGCCGATCGCCGCAAAATGTGGTGCCCTGTGACCGCTTACTCATCCAGCGCCTTGCGCACCTTGAAGGCAATGTCCCGCAGGGCAAACGGCTTCTGGAGAAAATGGATGCCCGCCTCGAGCATCCCGTGTTTGGCTATAATATCGGCGGAATAGCCGGACATGAAAAGACATCTCAGTCCGGGGAACCGCTGCCGGAGCCGCTCCGCCAGATCCTTGCCGTTCATCTCCGGCATCACGACATCCGTAACAAGAAGCTGGATGGCGCCCTCATACCCTTCCGCCTGCCGCATGGCCTCCGCCGGTGAGTTGGCGGGGAGAACCTTATAGCCCAGGCTCTCGATGAATTGCCGGCCGAGATTGAGGATGGCCTTCTCGTCTTCCACGAGCAGCACGGTCTCGGCGCCCCCGGGCAGGATCTCTTCCCGGCTCTGCGCCGCGAGGCTGCCGGCTTTTGCCTTCTCGGCAAAACGGGGAAGATGGACCCGGAAGGTTGTTCCCTGGCCCGGTTCGCTCTCCACGCTGACAAAGCCAAGGTTCTGCTTCACAATGCCGTAGACGGTGGCCAGCCCGAGTCCGGTTCCCTTGCCCTCCTCCTTGGTGGTGAAAAAAGGCTCGAAGATGTGCGCCACCACCTCCTGGCTCATGCCGACCCCCGTGTCGCTCACCATCAGCAGCACATGGTCTCCGAGACTGCATCCATGGTGGCGGGCACAGTAGGAGGCGTCAAGCACCACGTTCTCCGTTTTGATGGTGATCTTGCCTACTCCGGCAATGGCATCGCGGGCATTGACCGCCAGATTGGCCAGGAGCTGATCGATCTGGGAGGGGTCGATCCTCACCTTCCACAGCCCGGCGCCCGGCAGCCAGGCCAGCTCGATGTCCTCGCCGATCAAGCGCCGCAGCATCTTGAGCATCCCTTCGATCGTCTCGTCCATGTCCAGGACCACGGGCGCGACCGTCTGTTTTCTGGCAAAGGCCAGGAGCTGACGGGTAAGGTCCGCCGAACGCCGGGCCGCGTTTTTTATTTCCTGGAGTCCCTGGTGGCGCGGGTCGTCACTCGCGGTTTGCATCAGGGTGAGATCGGCGTAGCCGCTGATCACCATCAGCATGTTGTTGAAGTCGTGGGCCACACCGCCGGCCAGACGGCCGATGGACTCCATCTTCTGGGCTTGGTGGAGCTGATCCTCCAGCCCCTTCTGCTCGGTGATGTCCTCTTTCACCGCGACATAGCTCGTGGTCTTCCCGGCCGCGTCCCGGACGGCGGAGATTACCACCCTTTCCCAGAACAGGGTCCCGTCCTTGCGCCGGTTCCGCAGAACCCCTCGCCATTCGCGGCCGGCGGTGATGGTCTGCCAAAGATCCTTATACACCTCGACCGGTGTTTCCCCCGACTTGAGCAGACTGGGGTTTTTGCCCAGCGCCTCCTCCAGGGTGTAGCCGGTAATCCTGGTGAAGGCCGGATTCGCATACTCGATCCTTGCCGACGGATCGGTGATCACCACCACCGCCGGGGTCTGCTCCACTGCGGCCGACAGCTTGTTCAGCTGCGCTTCCGCTTCCCGCCGGGCGGTAATATCGATGGCCACCCCATCCCAGACCAGTTGCCCATCGGGCCGCGCATGCGGGCGGGCGCTGGCATGCAGCCAGCGCCAACCCCCGTCCGGACGCCGCATGCGCAGGTCCATGACAAAATCCCCGAGTTCGGCCCCGCTTTGCCTCTCGGCCTTGATAAAGGCCCGCCCCTGGGCCGGATCGACCTGGCTCCGCAGCACGTTGGCGTCGCGCATTACCTCCTCGGGAGAAACATCATTGATCTGGCGCACCCCGGCGCTGACATAAAGGAACCTGGGGATCCCGTCCTTCCCGCGGGTATACTGGTACATATAACCCTCCGGCAGATTGTCACCGAGGGCGCGCAGTCTCGCCTCGTTCTCCTTGAGCCTTTCTTCAAGCTGCATCCTGGCCAGAAAATTGGCGAGATGTTCTCCCAGCCGCTCCAACAGGGCAATTCTTCCCCCGCTGAATTGCCCCGGCCGCTTGTCGTTCAGCTGGAGCAGGCCAAAGGTCTGACCGCGTGACCGCAAGGGGATGAGGGCCACGGATTCATAACCCGCCCCGTTGCAACGGTTGCGGGTGCGGGCCTGCCGGTCCGCCTCGGTGGTGGTGGCAAGCAACTCGGTGGTGCAATTAGACCAGAAGCTGCCGCCGTTAGTAAAAAATGGCTGGCCCGGATCGACCCGGCCCTGCAGGATATTGCCGCACATGCAATCAAGAAGAGGCTTGCCCTCCGGGTCGCGCACGATCTTGCCTGCACCATCCCGCGTACAAAGGCTGCTTTCCAGCCGCACGAAACTGTCCGGAAACCCGGAGGTCTCAAAATAGGGATAATCATCCCCATCATGCAGCCGAATACCCACCGCCTCACAGCCCGACCAACTCTTGAGGCTGGCAAGCACCGTTTTCAGCAGGGCTTTGGAATCCGTCGCCGAGTTGATCAGGGCCAGCACCTCGGCGGTGAGTTCCTTTTCCCGCTCCTCCTGCCTTCGCTGCCGGTCGCTTTCAATCTTGTCCAGAGCAAAGGAGACGTCGGCCGCCACCTCCCCCAGCAGGTCGATCTCCGGTTCTTTAAAAAATCCGGGGACAGAAACGCGTAAATTCAGAACTCCCCGCACCTCGTTTTGAAACCAGAGGGGAAAGGAAGCGCAGGACTTAAAGTCGAAGCGGGCAAACTCCCGCTCTTCGGAATAAGGGCATCCCTCGTCGCTGCAACCGTTGCAGATAAAGGGCTTGCCCCCCTGAAGGATGGCCAGGCTCCTGCTTTCCTGCTCCCCCGACCTGCCGACGAAGGAAAAATCCGTCCGGGGCACCGCCTCGCTGCCTCTGCCTAACCAGGCAACCGGCTTGAGGCGGCCGCTTTCCTGGTCCAGCCACCCTACCCAGGCCAGATCCAGCTCCCCATAGCCGACCACCACCCGGCAGACCGACTGAAACAACTCCTCCCGCTCCTCAATGTGGATAATCGCCTCGTTGACATGGCTCAGCACGGCATACAGCCGGTTGGTCCGGTGGAGTTCCTGCTCGGCCTGATGCTTGTACAGGGCGATTTCGATGGTACTCTTGAGATCGCGGTCATCAAAGGGCTTGAAGATGTAGCCGAACGACTCGGCGAGCTTGGCCCGCTCCAGAGTGGTTTCCTCGGAATAGGCGGTGAGGAAGACCACCGGGATCCGGAACCGTTGATATATCTCCCGGGCCGCGTCAATGCCGTCCATCTCGCCCTGCAGACGAATATCCATCAGGATCAGGTCCGGCTGCGCCTCCTGGGCCATGGTCAGGGCCTGCGCCCCGCCGGCCGCCCTCCCGGCAAGGGCATAGCCCATGGCGGTCAGGCGGGACTCAATGTCCATGGCCACAATGGCTTCATCCTCGACGATCATGATCCGATGGTTCACGGGACATCTCCTTGTTCGATTACGCCGGGGGCGGGGAAGCGCACCTTGAAGAGCGCGCCGCCTTCGCTGCCCTGCTCCCACTCGAGGCTTCCCCCCAGCTGGCCGGCCAGATTGGTGACCAGCTGCAAGCCAAGGGTGGAAGAGGCAAAGGGGTCAAAGCCTTGGGGCAGCCCCGCGCCGTTGTCGCTGACCGCGAGAGTGATCTGCCCGTCATCCAGCACGACCTCCACCAGCACCCGGCCGGTTTTCCCGTCCGGAAAGCCATATTTCAAGGCGTTGGTGACCAGTTCGTTGATGAGCAGCCCGCAGGGCACCGCCTGCTCCAGAGGCAGACTGATGGCCGCAACCCGCTTCTCCACCTGAACCCGGCCTAAGGCCTGACCGAAAGAGCGCTGCAGGTGGAGGCAGAGTTCCCCGAGATAAGCGGTGAGGTTGATCCGGGCCAGATTATCGGAACGGTAAAGCACCTCGTGCAGCAGGGCCATGGAACGGACACGGTTTATGGTGTCGAGCAGCGCCGCCACCGCCTCCGGATTGACGATCCGTTCGGCCTGAAGGTTGAGCAGGCTGACCACGATCTGGAGGTTGTTCTTGACCCGGTGATGCACTTCCTTAAGCAGGGCGACCTTTTCGGCCAGCGACTCGCGCAGGGCAAGTTCCGTTTTTTTGCGCTCGCTGATATTTTCGGCAACGATGATCACCTCTTCGCCGGCCGGCGAATAAATGGAAAAAGAGAACCAGCGGTCCAGCTCCATGAGATAATGTTCCCAGCGAGCCGGAATGCCGCTGCGGGCAATGCTGCCGAACATCTCCATCGATTCCGGGTTGTTTTGGCAGTAGCCGGGGATGACCTCGCTGATCCTCCGGCCCGCCACCGGTTCGCTGATCCCGGTCACCACCGCGAAAGCCGGGTTGACCGCAAGATACTCAAGGTCCACGGGAACTCCGTTCTTAAAGATAACCCGGCAATGGCTCACACTGTTCAGCATGTTTTCAAACAGCGACCGGTAGGTGGCCTCGCTTTCCCGCAGGGCATTTTCGGCCTGCCGGGAGGCGGTGACATCCCGGGCAAGGCCCAGAACGCCGATGAGCTCCCCGCCGGCGTCGTACATCGGAGTTTTGATGGTTTCCAGGAGTTCCCGGTGGCCGTCATCGGCATAGGTAATCTCCTCTTCATTGAGCAAAGGGCTCCCTTTGGCGATGACCTCGCGATCCTTTTGCCGGAAAAAATCAGCCAGCTCCCGGTCCACAAAATCATAATCGCTCTTGCCGATGATCTCCGCCTCGCGCGCCCCGACACACCGCTCAAACCTGGCATTGCAGGCAAGGTAAACGCCATCCGGATTCTTGAGCCAGACCAAGTCGGGCAGGGTGCGGATCAGGGTTTTGAGAAAACCGCGCTCCTGGCGCAGAATCATCTCGGCCTGCCGCCTTTTGCTGTCGTCGCGGAACACCAGCACTACCCCGGCCAAAGCGCCGTCCCCCAGCCGGATGGGCGCGCCGCAGTCCACCACCGGCACCTCCCGGCCATCGCGACAAAGGAGCAGCGCCTGACTGGATAGTTCCACCACCTGTCCGGAGACCATAACCTTGTCCACCGGGCTCTCCAACGGCTGCCGGTTCTGTGCATCGATTAACCTGAACACCGTGGCCAAGGGGTGGCCCGTTGCCTCGCCACTCGTCCAGCCGGTCAGCAGCTCCGCTTCGTGGTTCATGAAGCTGATCCGCCCCCGGGTATCGGTGGTGATCACCCCGTCGCCTATGCTGGCCAGGGTCACAGCCTGGAGCTGGAGGCTCGCTTCGCTGTGCCGGTGCAACCGGTGCAGCATCTCGGCAAGAATACTGACCAGCACGCCGCTGGCGACAAGAAAACTCCACGAGAATAAGTCGTGGGGCTGACTGATGAAAAAACTGCCGACCGGAGGGAGGCAGTGGGCCGCGCCCAGGGCGACGAGCAGGGTGGCGACCAGACCGGGACCAAGGCCGCCCGCCATGGCCGAAAGGATGACCGGAAACATGAGAATGATCAAGAGCGGTCGCTCACCGAACGATACCGCGATAGCGGAACGCACCAGGAGAATGGCCGAGGTTATCGCCACCGCGAAGCCATACAGCCAGGCCCGCCTTCCCGGCGAGGCGGCCAGGAGCAATTCCAGCCGGGGCACGACCGCCTGGGGGGGGGCTTCTCCGGGAACGCCGCGCAGGGCGATGGCGAGCAGCAAGGTGGTCACCACGATAAAGAGCAACCCCTTGGCCGTGGACAGCCAGTAAATCGCGGTAACGTCGACCAGGACGGAGAGCAGGAAATCGGAGAGGTAGATCCACAGTGCGCCGAAGACGGCGTAGCCGAGGATAACCCGCAGGATATAACGGTGGCGGGGGTTGGGGCGCGAATTGCCGGCAGGGTTGCGAGCTTTTCCTGGATGCGGGTCAGTCATGCCAACTCCTCCGTTATGCGACAGGATACCGCAAAATCTTTCCACAACAGCTTACTCTCTCAAGACCTCTCAGGGTAATCTTTTTTCGTAACCGCAGGAAGTAAACTTGGGACTGTCCCCGGCCTTATCGGGGGCTGTCCCCGAAGTTTACGGGTTTGAGGCAACCATGGCGGCCGGCGCCGCAAAACTTTATGTTTCAGGCTTTTTGCCACTGCTGTGGCTTCAACCCGCAAAGCCTGGGACAGCCCCCGATAAGGCCGGGGACAGTCCCGGTTTTGCTCACTTCCCACTTCCCGCTACCCACTTCACGAGTTGTATTTCTCCGGCAAACAGGATACAAATATCTGCTGCAAAAAAATACGGTCCGCCTCCGCCACTACCGGGGCGTGGCCACTCGGCCGGACACCTGCTCCGGCTTTTCATTTTCTCCGTTACGCAAAGGATAAATCATGGGAGACGCACTGGCGCTGCTTGCCCTGCTGGTTGGGCTGGAACTGGTTCTCGGGGTGGACAACATCCTGGTCATCTCGATTTTTGTCGGCAGGTTGCCCGAGGAAAGGCGCGACAAAGCCCGGCTGGCCGGACTGGCCTTCGCTCTGCTCGCCCGGATCGGCGTGCTGATGGCGTTGCTCAGCCTGACCAATCTCACCAACACCGTGCTGCTGGATTTTTCCGTTCGGGATCTGATCCTGATCAGCGGCGGTCTGTTTCTGCTCTTCAAGGCGGTGAAGGAGATCCACCACACGGTGGAGGCCAAGGAGGAGGGGGGCGGACCAGGCATGGTCATGGGCGGCTTTGCCGCGATCATCAGCCAGATCGTTCTGCTGGACATCGTTTTTTCCATCGACTCGGTGATCACCGCCATCGGCCTGACCGATCAGGTCTGGATCATCATCAGCTCGGTGGTGGTTTCCTTCGTGGCCATCCTCTTTTTTGCCCGGACCATCGGCGAGTTCATCCTCAAGCATCCGGCGATCAAGATTCTCGCCCTCTCCTTTCTGATCACCATCGGGGTGACCATCTTCATGGAAGGGCTGCACAAGCATGTGCCCAAGGGCTATATCTACCTGCCCATGGGCTTCGCCCTCCTGGTCGAGATCCTGCAGATGCGTTACGAACATAATCGCAAAAAGAGCCTTACCGCCGAACCGGTCTCATAAGGTCATCCTGAGGCCGGTTATTCCGCCTTCAGGGCCTCGATGGGATCAAGACGCGCGGCCTTGACTGCCGGGTAAACTCCGAAGATAACGCCGATAAGGGCGGCAAAGCCAAAGGAGGCCAGGGTGGCGGCCACCGGCATGGTCAGGGGCCAGCCGGTGAACCAGGCTGCCCCGAAGGAGAGAACCACCCCGAGGACGATGCCGGCCAAGCCGCCGCTGACGCTGAGGATAAAGGATTCCACCAGAAACTGCTGGAGGATATCTTGCCTGCGGGCGCCCACGGCCCGGCGGACCCCGATTTCCCTGGTCCGCTCCTTGATCGAGATCAGCATGACCGCGAGGATCCCGACCCCGCCCACCACCAGCGAGATGCCGGCCACCGCCCCCAGGAGATTGGTGAAGGCCTGGCTGGTTTCCCTTTCCGTGGCAAGAAGTTCCGCCTGACTCTGGATGGTGAAGTCGTCAGCCTTGCCCCGCAGCCGGTGCCTTTCCCGCAGGATCTCCCGGATCTCCGCGCTTGCCGCTTCGATCTGCTCGCCACTTGCCGCCTGGATAAAAAGGTTGTTGAGATAGGTGAGGTTGAACAGCCGCCGCAGGGCGGTCTCAAGCGGGATGTAGATCACATCGTCCTGATCGCCGCCCGTCAGATCGGTACCCTTTTCGGCCAAAACCCCGATGACCTCGAAGGCTACCTTGCCGATCCGGATCTCTTCCCCCACCGCCCGGCGACCGGCAAAGAGGTTTTGGACCACGGTCCGGCCAAGCACCGCAACCCGCTGCCTGGCGCGGTCGTCATCCTCGCTGAAAAATCTCCCCTGCGCCAGGACCAACCCCCGGACCGGCAGCACCGATTCGGTGGTGCCGGTGATGGTCGTGGTGGTGGCGAGAAGGTCGTGCTTGACCAGCATCTTACGCCCCTGGGCCGGGGCAAGATTCTTGATCGCCCGGGATTCCTCGGCAATGGCCCTGGCATCCTTCAGGGTGAGGCTGCTGACGTTGCCGGTCTGCCGGGATCGTCCGGCAATGATCCGGACCTGCCCGGCGGTGACCATGACCAGATCGGTGCCCATGGCCTGAATCTTCGCCAGCACCTGACGCTGGGCCCCATCGCCGATGGCCACCATCACGATTACCGAACAGACGCCGATGACGATGCCCAGCGTCGCCAGGCCGGTGCGCAGCTTGTGGGCAAACAGGGTTTTCAGCGCGAGGCTAGTACCTTTGATGAGCCGCATCTATCCCCGGATTGCCTGTACCGGGTCCATAGCCGCCGCTCTCCGGGCCGGCTGGATCCCGGCGATGATCCCCACCGCACCGGAGAAGACCACAGCCACGACAAAGGGCTCCCAGGAGAGCATGGCCGGCATCTTCTTGAGGGAGGCGATAGCCAACGACGCGGCAACCCCGAGGAGCGTGCCGCCGATGCCGCCGCCCAGGGTGACGATCAGGGCCTCGGCGAGAAATTGCCGGCGGATGTCCTGGGCTCGGGCCCCGAAGGCCCGGCGGATGCCGATCTCCTTCTTTCTTTCATTCACCGAGATGAACATGATGTTGGCGATGACCACCCCGCCGACCAGCAGGGAGACCGAGGCCAGCAGCAGCAGAAAGGTGGTCAGGGTTTTCGAAACCCCCTTGACCGTCTTGGCCATGGCCATGGAATTGGTCACCCGGAAATCGTCTTCCTGGGGCGGGGTGATCTGGTGGCGCTCCCGGAGGATCGCCGTTACCGAATCGCTGACCTCGTCAAGTCGGCCAGGATCAGCGACATAGAGCCGGATCATCCCGAGAGCCGTGGTGTTGTAGAGCCGGCGCATGGCGGTGGTGAGCGGCACTACCATTCGATTGTCCATGTCCATGCCGTGCGGGCTGGCGCCGCGCTTGCTCAACACGCCGATCACCTTGAAGTTGGTGTTGTTCAGCCGCACCGTTTCGCCGATGGGGTCCTGATCGCCGAAAAGCTCACGGGCCACGGTCTGGCCGAGAACGCAATTCTTACTCAGCGTCGCCAGGTCTTCGTCAGCGATAAAATCGCCGCGCTCGGCAAACCACTGCCAGGCGTCGGCAAACTCCGGGGTGACGCCAAAGACCGCGGTGTCGGTATTCCGGTTGCCGGCGATCACCGTTTGGGCAACGTGCATGGTGAAGGGGGCCACATGCTTCAGCCCCTTGATCGACTCCTTGAGGGCCGCGGCATCATCCAGGGTCAGGGTGGTGGTGCTGCCGTCCGGGGGGCCGAACATTTTGCCGCCGCCGGCCGAGGCCATGACCGAGTTGGCGCCGAAGTTTTTAATCCCCTTCATCACCTTGTGCTGCGCCCCCTTGGTCAGGGAGATGATGACGGTGAGGGTGGCTACCCCGATAATGATGCCGAGCATCATCAGGAAGGTCCGCAGTTTGTGGCCGGCAAGTCCTGTGAACGCCAAGCCGATGAGTCTTCCGCTTTTCATCAGTTACCCCTCCTTTCGTCGCTCACCACTTGGCCGTCCTTCATCCGGATGATCCGGTCGGCCCTGTCCGCCACCTCCTGCTCGTGGGTCACCAGGATGACGGTGCGGCCGTCCTGATTGAGCTTTTTGAAGATCTCCATGACCTCGGCGCTGGAGGCGGAGTCGAGATTGCCGGTGGGCTCGTCGGCCAGGATCAGGGCCGGATCGTTGACCAGGGCCCTGGCGATGGCGACCCGCTGCTGCTGCCCGCCGGAAAGCTCCGAAGGCAGATGATTAACCCGGTCGCCCAGGCCCACGGCCGCAAGGGCTGTCCTCGCCTTGCCCGCGATATCCAAATCGTCGGGAGAGTAGATCAGGGGCAGTTCGACATTTGCCAGGGCGGTGGTCATGGGCAGCAGGTTGAATGATTGAAAGACAAAGCCGATCTTCTTGTTTCTGGTGCGGGAAAGATCGTCATCGTTCATCCCGGCCACCTCAATCCCGTCCAGGAGATATTCGCCCGCGGTGGGCCGGTCCAGGCAGCCGATGATGTTCATCATCGTCGACTTGCCCATGCCGGACGGGGCCATGATCGCGACAAACTCGCCTTGTTTGACCTCAAGGTTTACGCCCTGCAGCACCCGGACTTCGGCCCCGCCGTTTTTTCTGTATGTCTTGGTGATGCCTTTCAGTTCAATCATTAAAGCCTCCGTACCAGTTATTTTTTTTCGGCCTGTTGTCCATCGCCGATTATGACCAGATCTCCTTCTTTTACCCCTTCAAGCACCTCGGTATAACGGCTGTCTTTCCAGCCGGTCTTGATCGGTCTGGCTACGCTCTTGCCCCCTTCCAGAACCATGACCACCTTCCTGCCGCCTTCCCGGCTGATCGCCTTGCCGGGAACCGCCAGGACCGCATTTCGTTTATCCAGATGGAGGGTGGCGTTCACGGTCATGTCCGGCTTCAATTTTCCAGCAGGGTTTTCGATGGCGATAACCGTGATGTAGTAGACCACATTGTCCTGGATGGTGGCCTTGGGATAAATAGCAGACACACTGCCCTTGAACTCGGACTCCGGATAGGAATCCACCGAAAAAGCCGCCTCCAGCCCCGGCTTGATCCTGCCGATGTCGGTCTCGTCAACATAGGCATAGACCTCAAGCCGGTCCAGATCGACGATGGTGACGAAGGTCGGGACATTCAGGGATGAGGCGGAAACGGTCTCGCCCTGCTGGGTGGCGACCGAGGCGATCACCCCGCGGATGGGCGCATGGATATCGGCATACGAGAGCTGGGTGGTATGAAAGCTGATGGTCTCCTTGATTTGATTAACCTGGGCCTGGGCGGCCTTATGATCCTTTTCCGCTACATCCACCCGGTCGCGGGCGACAAAGTCCTTGGCAAAAAGACTCTCCATGCGCGCCAGGGTTTTGCGACTCAGCTCGAGATTCGCCTCGGCAGCGCGGAGATTCATCCTAGCCTCGTTGACCTTGGCCC
Source organism: Desulfurivibrionaceae bacterium (assembly GCA_041675585.1). Taxonomy (GTDB): domain Bacteria; phylum Desulfobacterota; class Desulfobulbia; order Desulfobulbales; family Desulfurivibrionaceae; genus Thiovibrio. Next base: position 73,790 of record JBAYTO010000007.1, on the reverse strand, counting down.
GCAGATCATCCTGTTCGATCCGGGCAATGAGCTGGCCTTTCTCGACCACATCGCCGATATTGGCGTAGAGCTTTTCCACCCGGCCGGAGATCCTGGCACCCACCTTTACCTCGGCCCCGATCCTGGGGCGGATGACTCCGGTGGCCTGGACCACGGAGGCAATGTCCCGCCTCTGCACCAGCTCCGTCGGCAGCGCCCTGTCTTTTTGCTCTTGCCCCGTCCGCTGCCGATAAGCCATGAGCGAACCCCCGGCAACCGCGGCAACGAGAATAATACCCAGCAACCACTTCTTCATTTATCGAGCTCCTTTGCCGGTCGCCCGGTCGAGTTTTGCCTGGGCGTTGGCGATATCGTAGGCGGCGACCACGGAATTTGTCCGGGCGGAAGTCAGCCCGGTCTGGGCATCGATCACCTCGAGGATCGTGCCGACCCCCTCTTTATATCTGCCTTCCGAGACCCGCAGATCCTCTTCCGCCTGGGCCAGCGTCTTCCGGCTTACCGGCAGCCGCTCTTGCGCCTCCTTGAGGCCAAGCCATGCCTGCTCGACCTCAAGTTCAACCAGCTGCCTGGCCTGAAGCGCCGCCCCCTTGAGGCCTTTGCGGCCGGCCACGGCCTGGGCGACTTTCGCGCGGGTGGTCAGCTGCTCGAAGATCGGGATGCCGACCGTCACCCCCACCCCCCACTTCTTGTCCGCCGGGACAAAGCTGTTCTCCTGCCAGCCATAGGAGGCGTCGAGGCTGACCTGCGGATAAGAGCCGCTTTCCGCCTGGCTGATCGCGGCGGCGGCGGCCTCAAGCCGGGCCTGGATGCCTTTCAGTTCGGGGCGCCGGTCAACTGCTTCGGCCCGGAGCTCCCGCACCTCCGGCAACCCTGCCTGGGGCAGGCTGTCCACCTCCCGGCCGTCAAGGGCAAACTGCACGGTCACCTCCACCCCCATGAAGGCCGAAAGCGCGGCCTTGGCCGAGAGCACACCGTTTTCGGCCCGGACGACATTGAGCCGGGCATTGGAGAGCTGAACTTCGGATTTAATCACATCCGCCCGGGAGGAAACCCCTGCCTGGTGAAGCGCCTGAGCCTGGGCGAGATGGCGCTCTCTGCCCGCCAGCGCCATTTTTTCCACCTCCAGCAGGGCCTGTTTCTTCAAGGTGTCGATAAAGGTAAGCCGAATATTGTAGGCAATATCCAGCTCGGTCTTACTGACCTCGTGTTCCTGGACGCTGACTCCGTGCTCCAGGCCTTTGAGCAGGTTGGCGGTGGCGCCGGCGTCAAAAAGCGTCTGCCTCAGGGCCAGTCGGGTGTCGTAGCTGTCTTCGGCGACTTGCGGCATGCTCTCTTGCGGGGTGGTGTAGGTATAAGCGGAGGAAAGTTTGAAGGACGGGTAGTAGCCACCCCTCCCCTCCTCGATTTTTTCCTGCGCCGCCTTGAGGCCTTGCAGGGAGATAGCGGAGGCGGGATTCATCCTCAGGCCGAGGTCGAGACACTGGCGCAAGGTAAGGATCCTGCCATCAATGCTGACCGTCTCGCTGCCGACCACGTTGCCGGTGGCGAGGAGTAAGATGACGGCGACGATTGCCCCGGCGGCTTTTATTCGGTTGATGGGCATCCGGTTTGACTCCCTTTGCTCATGGCAGCATCAATCAGGTTAAAAAAGCGCTGCTGCTGCTCCTTGTCCAGCAAACCCTTCACCCCCAGCATGTGGGCCGCGACTTGTTGCTGCATCTCTTCCTGTCTGGCGCTGATTTCGGCGATCAGCGAGCTGATCGCCGTCTGGTCCGGGTTCTCCTGGCGCAGGAGAACGATCAGCCCTTTCTTCTTTTCGGCAATCTCCGCCTGCTGACGCTCCAGCTCGGCGCGAAACGGAATCGCCCTCTCCTTCATGGCTGCCATCTGCTTCGGCTCCAAGGCGAGCTCTTCGAACAGGAAGCGGTCTCGCCGCATTTGCGGCCCGAAAGGTGAGGTCCAGGAGCTGTGCCTTTGCTGATATCGGTAGCCGACCGTCCCCAGGATCGTCAGGTTGAGGGCCACCGAAAGCAACAACAGATATTTGAGGGTGCTATTGCTCATCTCTGACCTCCGTCATTGCCAGATAAGCCCCGCTCAGAGAGCCGGCCGGGGCCGGGTCAAAAAGATCCAGCGAGAGGCGGGCGAGCTCCGCCCGCAGACTGGGCTGCCTCGGCGGCCCAGGAGCGGGCTCCCAAAAATGGCCGAAGAGTACGCCGATCCCAATGACCAGAAAGAGTACCCCCGCCTCGGCGAAACGAACAAAAAAGAGCGAAGAAAAGTGGCCCGGCGCCGCCGGCTCAAGCCCGGCCATGACCCGCCGGGAAAAACCAGGCGGGGCGTTGAATTGTTCCGCCAGGGTGAAAGAGCGTCTGGTTTCCCGCAGCTCCTGGAATGCCTCGCGGCAGGGCGCGCATTGTCCGAGATGCGAGGCAAGGGTCGGCTGCTCCTTGACCGGCAGCTCCTGGTCAAGGGAAATTGACATCAATCTGCGCGCTTTTGAGCATCTCATCTCGTCTTCCTCCCATTTGATTAAACGATCGGGGTTCGCTTTTGTTCCGTATGTTTTTTCATCAAGCCCCTCAACTCATCCCTGGCTCGCGATATCCTCGACTTTACTGTTCCCGGGGATATCTCCATAATCCCGGCGATCTCTTCGTAGGAAAACCCCTCTATTTCCTTGAGAAGAATGGCCGCTTTCAGCTTTGGCGACAATTCCCCCAGGCAGACCTGCAAGGTCTGACTCGCCTGCTTTGCCGCATAGAGCCTTTCGGGGGAGAATTCATGGGACAGCTGCTTGATCGGAAACTCTTCGCCCTCCTTCGATCTGGTGAACAAGGAGGCAAAGAGCGGTCTCTTCCTGTAGTCAAGGCAGGTATTGATGGCGATGCGGTACAGCCAGGTATAGAACGAGGCGTCCGGCTTGAAATTCTTGATGTTCCGAAAGGCCTTGAGGAAGGAATCCTGGGCCGCGTCCTCGGCGTCCTGGACATTGCCGAGCATATAACGGCACAGGTTGTAAATCCTGTTCTGATGGTTCAGGACAAGTTGCCCAAACGGGGAGGTCTCCCCGCGTTTGCATCGTTCAATGAGATGAAGATCGTCCGTGTTTTCAGGCATGATGCTCTTTTAACGATTACCGGACATTTTGGTTCCGTACTTTTTCATCGGGCAAGCCTTTTTTCTTTCAGAACCATGGGGGGCATGCTGCGCAGCCTGCCCCTTTGCTGATCGGCAGGGCACGCCCCGGTCAAGGCGCGTGGGGAAGAGAGCAAAACAAAGAGGGCGCTGACTGTGCCGGTCGGCGCCCTTTTGTTTTCTTGCGGCAACTCGCCTCTTGGAGATCATTCGGTGGGCGGATAGGAATTCCCCTCCTTGACGGCAAAAAACATCGAAGCCTTGGCCACCGGCAGGGTTGAGATCAGCTCCATTTTTGCCACATCGATCTTGGCCATGACGTTGTCCTGGGCGGCCACCGCGTAAAAATACCTGCCGTCCGGGGTGAAATAGGCGGCGTGCGCCTGGGCCTTGCCGTCGCCGATCTTAATGTCCTTCACATGCTCCTGGCGGGCGATATCGACGACGCTGATCACCCCGTCCTTATGGTGGACGATGAAGAAATACCTGCCATCCGGCGAGATCGCCGGATGGCCCGGCCCCTTGCCGGTTTTGATCACCTTTGTCCACTTGCGGCTTTGCACCTCAAGGACATGCAGGCCGGAACTTCCGAGATTGCCGAAGAAAAAATAGCGGTTGTCAGGGCTGAAGGCGGCATGATGGCCCTCGCCTTTTTCGCCAGGGGCAAGCGGCAACGGCAGCTCGGCCACCACGGTGTCGGTGGCCGGATCGATGAGGGTGAGGCTGGTGGCGCCCTCTTTGGAACCCTCGTTTATCGCATAGAACAGCTTGCCGTCCGGCGAGGGATGGAGGTAGTGATTGCCGATGGCCAGCTGAAGGCGCTTCACCACCGCGCCGGTGGCCGCCTCGACCTTAACGATGGTTTTGCCCACCGATTCGGGGCAGTAGACATACTTGCCGTCCGGACTCCAGGCGGGATGTTTCATCATCGCCCCCTTGAAAGGTGCGGGCAGCTCGCCGATCTCCACCGTCCGGATGATCGTGCTGGTGGCCACATCCACCAGGGTCAGCTTCAGGGCATCCTTATAAACCACGGCCAGGGTCTTGCCGTTCGGGGCCAGGGCCAGCTGGAAGGAGGTCGCGGGTAGCGGGATGGTCGCGGTCACGGTGAGGGTATTGGCGTCGATCACGGTCAAATCCTGGCTGCCGCGGTTGTTGACAAAAATCTTGCCCGCCGGCGAGGCGGCCATGGCGTGCGGCACCTTGCCGGTGGGCAGAACCTTGACGGTTTTTTCGTTCAACAGATCAAGGACCGTTACCGAATTTTCCCCTTCGCTCGACACCAGGGCCAGCCGCGCATCGGCAGCGAAGGCCGGGGGGACGATCAGCAGCGAAACCAGGACAATGGTCGCAATTTGTTTTATCCGCATAATTTTCTCCTCTCAGGTTGACAGCAGGAAAGCGACCACAGGGCACCACATCTTGCGGCGATCGGCCCGGCTCACGTACATGATGTACGCATCGCCGTCCCGCTTGCCACAACCTGTACCACCCTGTGACCGCTTGTTCGGTGGTTATTTGACCTTTGTGGGGTTTCCCCGTGATCGGTCACGACAGCAGTTGCGATGTTGCCGCCCGGAGTCGGCCCGCCATGGGCTCGCACCGAGCTTCCCCTGGATGTTTAAACGATGGTCCTGCTGTTTTGTTCCGTAATAAATCAGAAACGTCCGGAAGTATAGCCGTTATTTTGTTTTGTAATGGTTAAAATTTGCTGTTCTGACTGATGCATGTATTTTTGCTTGAACTGTCAAGCCAATAATGGCATGCTCTTCTAAGTATGCTTATTAGCCGGGCGTTTTTCAGTTGTTGCGCGGTCATCAATTTTTACCTGAGAGAATTACATGAATATCAAAACCACTCAAAACGGCGATCGGGTACACATTGCGCTTCAAGGAATTGTGGACGAAAAAGGGGCCGAGGACTTAAAAAAACAAGTACTCCAGCTGGACCTCGACTCGGTGCGGGAGGTAGTCATCGACTGCCGGGAGGTGCGGCACATCGGCAGCTCCGGGATCGGCAAGATGCTGCTGCTTTACAAAAAGCTGGCCTCCAAAGGGGGCAGCTTTTCGGTCGTCAATCTATCCGCTCCCATGTTTGAGCTGTTTACCGAGCTTAAGCTGGACACTCTCTTCACCGTCACCATGGCCGCTTAGCCGGAGCGGCGCAAAACACCCGGACCGACACCACAGCCAACCACAGCCCCAGGAGCAACCAGCCATGCAGCAGCGAACATCCGGCGCCACCTCCCTGTTCGGCAGGCTTACCGTCAATGCCAGAATCACCATCGGGTTTATCGTGGTGCTGACCTTCCTCCTCCTCTGCGGCGGAATAAGTTTCATCGGCATCAACCATATCATTGCGGATGCCAAGGAAGTAGTGGTCGGCCATGAACTTTACCTCACCCTGACCGAAAGGGAGGTAGACCATCTCAACTGGGCCGGCAAGGTGGGCCTTTTCTTTACCGATCCCGCCGTTTCCAGGCTGGAAGTGGAAACCGACGACCACAAGTGCAAACTGGGCAAATGGCTGTATGGTGAAGAGCGCAAGCAGGCCGAGGCGATGCTGCCCAAGCTGGCCCCTCTCTTTAAACAGATGGAAAAGCCCCATGCCGATCTGCACCACAGCGCGATCAAGATCGTCAGCCTGAATAACAGGGAAGAAACCAAGGAGACCTATCTTACCGAGACCATTCCCGCCCTGCGGCAGGTCCAGGATCTGCTCCACCAGCTTCGCAAAGAGGCGGAGGCAAGCATTCTTCCTGATGAGACCATGCTGGCAGCAGCCAAGACCACCAAGTACACCGTGGGCGGGCTGGCCATTTTCGCCTTGCTGGTCGGCATGGTTATCTCCCGGATTCTGGCGGTGCAGCTCACCAGGGTTCTTGGTATGGCGGCCCGGAACATTCAAGGCAGCGCTGCCCAGGTTTCCGACGCCGCCCTGCAGATCTCCAGCGGCAGCCAGGTGCTGTCCGATTCCGCCTCGCAGCAGTCCTCCATCGTGGAGGAAACTTCTTCCTCCCTTGAGGAACTCTCCGCCCAGAGCTTTCAGACCACCGCCCTGACCCAGGGGTCGGAAACACTGATGAAAGAGAATATCACCAAATCCGGGCAAACCCTCAAGGCCCTGGCCGGACTCACTCAGAACATGACCCAGATCGAAAAGGACAGCGGCCAGATCAGGCTGATTATTTCCACCATCGACAGCATCGCCTTTCAGACCAACCTGCTGGCCTTGAACGCTGCAGTGGAGGCAGCCAGGGCCGGCGAGTCCGGAGCGGGCTTCGCAGTGGTGGCCGGCGAGGTAAAAAGCCTGGCCATGAAAACCACTCAGGAGGCCAAGAACATCCAGAACCTGCTGGACGCCACCGTGGCGCGGATCTCCGCCTGCGCCGCTTCCCTGAAAAGCATCAACAACGATTTTGACGGCATTGTCGAATCAGCCACCATGATCGGGGAGAAAAATTCCGCCATAACCCAGGCCAACGAAGAGCAGTCCGGGGGGATCTCCCAGATCTCCCAAGCCATGAACGAAAGCTCCGCCGCCACCCAGCAGATCGCTGCCGCTGCCGAAGAGGCGGCCGCCGCCGCCGTTCAGCTTACCGCTCAGGCGGATGAATTGCAATCGGTGGTGGCCGATCTTGAAAGGCTTGTTTACGGGGAGAGCGGGGGTGCGGACACAGGGGAGAGGGAAAATTCCCCCACCCCCCGACTTGGATACGATGGATGAGGCTTCTCCTTGTCCCCCTGAATACCTGCAATCTATCCACCTTAGCCATTGCCTGTCGCCTTGACAGTGATAGCCTCTCGCCCAACCGTCATCCCGGCAAAGACATGGGACAAGCCCTGCTGAAACATTCGAGGCACACTGGCTTCCGGCCCTTCCCTGGCTGACGGAATGCAGCGATTTTTCAGTTCTTGAAAGCCCATAAAAATTAAACCCGTCGGAGCCGGCCATGTTCAACAGATTTTCTCTTTTCTGCCATAAATGCCTTAAACGGCTGCCGGATCTGCCATTATTCGATAGCTCCCTGCGAGGCTACCTTTTTTCCCGGATCATGGGAGCTACCCTGGTGGTGTTCGTGCTGGTGCTGGCGACCAGCACCCTATTGTACGACCGCCTGATCATCCGGCAATCCCGGGACACCGCGCGCGGGATCGCCGGCCAGACCTACGTCTCCATCGAGGCGCTCATGCCCTACGGCCCCAGTCGCCAGAAACTTGTTGCCACCATCGAGGCGATCAAGAAAGCCCATTCCACCTCCCCATACCAGATCGAGGTGTACCGCAGCAGCCTGGTGGATGATCAGTACGGCGCCGTCGAGGGCGCGCCCTCCCCCAGCGAAACGATTCGCCAAATCATGGCCGGAGCCGGCAGGCAGGAAATTATGGAAAACGGCACCTGGACCAGGCATTTCTACCCGTTGAGGGCCAGACCTGCCTGCCTGAACTGCCATGCCGGGGTCGAGGCGGGCGCGGTTCTGGGGGTGGTGGAGGTAAAACAGAACGTCAAGGAGATGGCGGCCCGGATGCGTTCCGACTATCTCTGGATTTTTGTGTTCTACGGCGCTGTTACCATCGCTCTGGTAGCACTCGTCACCATGCTGGTGGTAGCCAGAGTGACCGGGGCGGTTAGTCAGTTCCGGGAAAAAACCTCGGAAATCAGATCGGTGGTTGACCTGTCCTCCGTCAGTGAACTTGGGAAAAGCACCTTCGGTTTTACGGAACTCAATCAGGCCTTCAATGCGGTGGGGGAACTGGCTGAACGGCTCCGGGACGTGGCGGTGGACAAGGATGTCCTCGAATTTGAAATCAGAATCCTGAACAAGTTCATCATCACCTCCAATGTGGTGCAGGACTGGCACACCTTTGTCAAGGAACTCCTAGTAGACATCAACAGCATCGTCGACACCTATGCGCTGATGGCCTTTTTCCAGGAGAGCGAACAAGACTACGAGCTGGACATCTTCTGGCGCAGCGCCCCCTCCGACCAGATCAAGGTCGGTTTTGAAAATCTGATCCAGCAGCAGATCTACAAACATTTTCAGCTTGCCTCCGACTCTCCCTCGGTCAAGGTAATCCACCACGACAGCGGCTCTGATATCCCTCTGCCCCAAAATCTTGCTCAGAATGATTTCGAACTGCGCACCAAATCGCTGTTTCTTGAAGCTCCCAAGGTGGGCGGCATTGTCGGCATCGGGGTCCAGTCCAACCTGGCGATGGATTCGATCTACCACATCGTTCTGGACAGCGTTCTGGCCACGCTCATCAACCTGGTTGGTTCGGTCAAGGCCATTTATAAATACACCAAGGATCTGGAATACTATGCCACCCGGGATCCGCTGACCCATCTCTACAATCAGCGGATGTTCTGGGAGCTGATCGGCTACGAAACCGGCCGGGCCGACCGGCACAACACCACCTTTGCCCTGCTGGTAATTGATCTGGACAATTTCAAGACAGTCAACGACAAGTATGGCCATGTCTTTGGCGACTTCTTTCTTCAACAGGTCGCCAACTCCCTGCGGCCGGCGGTGCGGGACGGCGATATCGTCGCCCGCTACGGCGGGGACGAATTTGTCATTCTGCTGCCGGAAACCAGCAAGGAACAGGCCCATATGGTGGTCAACCGGGTTATCGACTCGGTGGCGGCCCTCAACATCATGACCACGGAGGGATTCAAGATCCAGAACTCTGTTTCCATCGGCATGGCCATGTATCCTGAGCATGGCCGCAGCGCCAGGGATGTCTTTCTGGTGGCCGACAACATGATGTACAAGGCCAAGGAGGAGGGGAAAAATACCCTGGCCGTGGCGGACGAGGGTGACATTGCCGAAATTTTCAAGCACGAAAGCGAGGTCAACTTTCAGGTTTACCAAGCTCTGGAGCGGCAGAACATCGTTCCCTTTTTCCAGCCCATCTTCGATCTGGCAACCGGCACCATCCTGGCCCACGAGATGCTGATGCGTATTCCCACCACCGGGGACACGGTTCTAAACGCCGGCGAATTCATCGAGGCGGCAGGGCGGATCGGCCTGCTGCCCAGGCTTGACCAGCTTCTGATGCAAAAGGCTTACGAAAATGCCAACGCCGATGGATACCACGGCAAGCTCTTCATCAACCTCACCCCTAAATCCCTTATTATTCCGGAGTTCATGCCGAATATCCTCGAGCTGACCAAGCGCTACGAGATCGATCCCAACCGGATTGTCTTCGAGGTTACCGAGCGGGATACGGTGCGCAACATGGCCATGCTGCAAAAATTCGTTGCCCATATGAAAAGCCTCGGCTTCCAGTTCGCGGTGGACGATTTCGGCTCGGGCTACTCCTCCTTCAAGTACCTTAAACTCTTTCCCATCGACTACATCAAAATCGAAGGGGAATTCATCCGCAACATGCTGGAGGATGTCGAATATATGGCCTACACCAAGAGTATCGTTACCCTGGCCAGGGAACTGAAGGTCAAGACCGTGGCCGAATATGTGGAGGATGCGCGGATCCTTGAGGCCTGCCGTACCCTGGGCATCGACTATGCCCAGGGTTATCATGTCGGCCGGCCAAAACCGGAATTTTCCGTGCAGAAAGGATAAGACGCATGAACGCCGCCGCCATTCTCCAGTATTCGGCTGGACAGATTCTGGAATCCTTGAACGACGGGGTGTACGTCACCGATCTTGACCGGCGCATCGTCTACTGGAACCGGGCGGCCGAGCGGATCACCGGCTGGCGGCCCGGAGAGGTGGTCGGCCGCAACTGCCATGACAATATTCTCTGTCACACCGACAAGGACAATAAGAGCCTGTGCGGCAAGGAGCATTGCCCCCTGCACCGGGCCATCGTCACCGCCGTCGGCTCCTCCGAGCCGATTCTGATCTTCACCCATGGCCGCAACGGCGGCAAGATCCCGGTTCAGGTCAGCGTTGCGCCCATCCACAACGACCAGGGCGTCGTAGTCGGCGGGGTGGAGATCTTCCGGGACGCCTCCAGCCAGATGCGGGATCTGGAGCGGGCCCGCACCATCCAGACCCTTTCCATGCGGATGCCGGCCAACGACAATCCCCGTCTCCGCTTCGCAGCCAAATATCTGCCCCACGACATCATCGGCGGCGACTTTTACACGGTGGAAAAGCTGGATCAGGACCGCTATGCCTTCTGCATTGTCGATGTCATGGGACACGGCACCGCCGCCGGCATGTACGCCATGCACCTGCACTCACTCTGGGAAGCCAATCGCCGGATTCTGGACCGGCCCGCCTCCTTTGTAACCCAACTCAACAAAAGCCTCTGCCAACTGGTGCGGGACGGGGAATCCTTTGCCACCGGGCTTTTCGGCTACATCGATCTGCGGGCCGCGGCGGTGGCCCTCTGCGCGGCGGGCAGCCCTTCCTTTCTGCTGACCCGTGCGGGGAAAACCCGCAAAGTCACGATGGCCGGCTTGCCTTTAGGCCTGATCCATGACCACCTCTACGAGATGACCTTGATGCCACTGGAGCCGGGCGACGGCCTGCTCCTCTTCACCGATGGGGCTATAGAGATCACCGACCGCCAGGATGCCATGCTGGGCAGCGGCGGCATGAGCGGCCTGATCGATGCCCACGGCTTTCCGGAAACGGAGGAAGATCTGTCGGGATTTCTCGAGAAAATGCTGCGCTTCTCCAACCATACCAATTTCCCCGACGATGTCACCATGCTCGCCATCCGCTACACCGGCCACCCTGATCAACATAAATACTACACCCCTTCACTGGGCAAGTTTCCGCCATGACCGCGGCTGCACGCCATACCGCAAATGCCGGCAGGGACGGGGTGCCCCCCCCCCCTTCTTTTCAAAGCCACGGGGAAAAGTGCCTGACTCCCGCCGATTTTGCCGGGATTGATGCGCTGATCGAAACCTGCTGGGATATGGTAAAAGAGGGGTTGAGCCAGCTTGGCTATGGCCACAATGAAACAAAAATCCATCTCGCCCTGCACGAAGCTCTGGTCAATGCCTGGAAACATGGCAATTGCCGGCGGCCTGATCTGCCGATCACCTTCCGCTGGCGGTTTGCCGACGACTTTACCATTGAGATTCTCGACGCCGGGCCGGGCTTTGCCTGCCAGACCCAGGCCGATCCTTTCACCAAGGACCGGCTTATCGAGGAGAACGGTCGGGGTCTGGCCATCATCAGATTTTGCGCTGACAAGGTGAGCTGGCAAAAAAACGGCAGCCAGGTTATCATCTCCTTTGGACTTCCATAAAAGACCTGGGGCTTGCCACCGCCCCTCGACCTTGCCGCCGCCTTTGGGGAACGGTTTCCGGCAGGTTTTGGATCTCTTTCTGATACCCAGGGGGTATAAGTTTCGTTTGAGCAGGCGAGCTGCTCAACTCAGCTTTAATTTTCACTGAAATTTAAGGAGCCATCATGACCAATTTTATGAACCAAATGATTCGGGCGGCGAAACTGGACGTTCATCTCTATGAAGAGGTCGAGGCAGACGGAAACGCAACCCGTCCGGCCATGGGAGTTGTGCTTCTGAGCAGCCTCGCCGCCGGGGTGGGCAGCATCGGCAGCATGGGCCTGGGCGGGATATTGTTCGGCACCTTCGCCGCCCTGGCCGGGTGGTATATCTGGGCTTACCTCACCTATTTCATCGGCACCAGATTGCTGCCGGAAGCGCAGACCGAAGCCGATCTTGGCCAATTGCTGCGGACCACCGGCTTTTCCAGCGCCCCCGGCCTGATCCGGATTCTGGGAATCATCCCGGGGCTTGGCTCACTGGTCTTTGCGGCGGCTTCCGTCTGGATGCTGGTAACAATGGTGGTCGCGGTCCGGCAGGCTCTTGACTACGAGAGTACCTGGCGGGCGGTGGGGGTGTGCGCGATCGGCTGGCTCATTCAGACCCTGGTCCTGGCCTTGTTGTTCATTTTCACGGGTGTCGGGACGCCGTAGCGGCCGGAATGAGCCGGCGCAGTCAACGCTTGCCTTGCAAATTAGCAACTATCCAGCAGCACCCCATCTTGCGGCGATCGGGCCGGTTAACGTAAATCTGTGGCACTGCTGAATAGTTACGCTTTGGTAGTTCGAGTCATTTCCGGCATTGAGCTGGATAGTTACATGCGGCTTTTTACTTCTCGATTGGATACCCGCCCAGCTTGCCTTCGTTGATCGCCTTCTGGGTGGCCTCGGACGGCGGGAAGAAGGCCCAGGACATCATGCCCCACTTGAGACCGTAGGCTTCGTAACCCATGAGCCGCAGGACGGAAAGGGCCTGGTTTTCGTCATGGCCGGTGTCACAGATCACCACCACCGGCTTGTCCTTGGGAACCTTGGCGATGTTCTCTTTCTCGAAGAGATCGGTGAGCGGGATGGAGACCGCGCCGGGGATATGGCCCCATTCACTGTACTTCTGCTTGGCCGGGAAACGGACATCGAGGTAGAAATACTTCTTTGCCCCATCCTTGACATCGGCCAGCACATCCTTGGCCAGGACATAGTTCTTATCCTTGGGCAACCCCTTGAAATAGTCAGCGGCCGCGCTCCGCAACGCTTCTGAGTTCTTGCCGATATAGCCCTTGGCCGGAGACTGCCAGGGCTCGGCGGCAAACAGGCTGCCGGCGGAACCGAGCAGCAGGAACATGGACATGGCGCAGATGATTTTTTTCATGATTTTTCCCTCGCTTGTTTGTTTTTCTCCGTTATGGAGAGTTGTCGGCCCGCGGCCGAAAACCGGCACGGCCGTTATGCCATTAAGATTTAAGCAGCATCAGATACATGAAAACAAAAGCAAAAACCGCAACCCCGAGTTCAAGCCAGACACTTTCCATAATCAACACCCCCTCTTTACCGGTTTGGCCTGCAGGGAGACCCCCATCTTTTTGGCCACCTCGCGGCGCACATCCTGCAATTCCGCATCCCGCCGCAAAAGTTCAATCATGGTGACGGTTTCGCCGGTCAACGGATTTACAATGGCCGGAACCTGCTCAATGTTATCGATGGTGTATTTGTAGCCCTCGGTTCGCAGGCCCAGATAGGCAGGAACCAGCAGCACCCCGGTGACCACCGTGAGAACCAGCAGCCTGAGCAGGGTGAGGCCGGCGCTGTGCGGCCGGGGCTTGCCTCCGGGCAGGCAGTGGTTCAAGATTTTCTTGATCATTTCCATCTCACTCCCCTCCCTTGGTTTCCAGCCCGGCCAGTTGCCTCTTAAGCTCCCGCAGCTCCTGGTCGCTTTTCAGCAGATCCACCGGCTGGATGATCTTGCCGGTGCCGGCCAGCGGATTTTCAAAGGGCTTGATGCTGTCCATCACATCAAGGCTGTGCAGATAGGCGGGCTTGGTGATCCAGAGATACGCCGGAACCACGAAGCTTATCAGGGTGACAAGGGCCACCATTGTTTTGATGAAAGCCTGGGCCATTGGTTCACGCTCCTTTTTTGATATAGAGCTTCCAGACATTGCCATCCCGGACGGTGCCCAGATGCTTGGCGCCGAAGCCTCCCATCATGGTGGGAAGAATCTCCATGGAAGACTGGTTGTCAATGCCGATCTCCATGACCTCGCCGTCGCTCATCTCGCCAAGGGTTTTCTTGGTCTTGAGCTGGGGCCTGGGGCAGGAGTCGCCCACGCAGTCAACCAGCCGGGTGATCTTCACCTTGCCGACTCCCTCAAGTTCAACCTCGGCCCCCGCCTCGGCCTGGACGCTTGCCGTTTTCTTACCGCCGAAAAGTCCCATACTCTTTCCTCCTTTCACCCTGCGGGTATAAGTTTCGTTTGAACAGAAAATCTGCTCAACTCAGCTTTATCAATTTGCCGAGCCGGCTTTTTTCTCGTGATCGAGAATCTTTTTATAGATAAAACCCAGGGCTCCGATCTGGAGCAGACCGAAGAAGATCGCCGGGATCCCGGTTTGTTCCTGCAAGGTCTGGGCATTGCCGTAACCAAAGTGCAAAGCATCCCATTTCGGGGTGTTGGTCAACATGATCTCCTCCATGGGCCAACGGATCTCGTTCCAGATCAGCGAGTAGAGGAACATGCCGATGAAGGTGAAGAGCAGGGCCCACCAGGCGCCAAGGTTGCCCTCCCCGGCCTTGACCCAGGTGGTTACCGTGCAGGCCCCGGCCAAGATCATGCCGATTCCGAAAAGGAAAAGCCCAATCACCGTATAGAGCCCGGCCTTGAGGTTGATCATGTTGCCCTGGCCCACCGTGACCCACAGGGTAAAGATGAAGGTGGTGACCATCATCCCCACCAGCATGGGCTTGGTGTTGCGGAACGATTTAAAGAGAATGGCATCCCGCAGGGCCGAGGCGTTACAAAAACGGCTCCGCTGAAAGAGAAAACCGATAATGCTGCCGAAAACAAAGGTAATGACGATAGAACCCAGCAGGGTTACATCCACGCTGTGATAAATGCCCATTCGCTGCCTCCTAATCCATTTCCATGACTTTCTGGTAGATCATGCTGCCCACCCAGGCCCCGGGCAGGATGCCGATGATCGCGAAGTATCCGGCCAGGGAAAGTTGGGGTGTGGCCCCGAAGAAGGTACTCACATTGCAGACGAGGGCAAACCTGATGCCAATCCCCATCAGGAGCCCACCCACGGTGATCATCACCCACTCGCTCATCTTGCGGGGGATGCGGATAAAAAATTCCTTGGAAAGCACTGCCGCGACAAAAGCGCCGAAACACATCCCCAGACTGATGAAGATTTTCCAGTACAACGGGCTGATATAAACGGTGCGCCCTGACCAGAAAGGCAGCCTTTCCGCCAGGGTGGGGCCAATCAGGGCCTGAGCCAGCAGGCCGGTTATCGCCCCCTCGCCGCCGCCCACGGTCCAGGCCTCGACGATGGCAAAGAAGAAGCCGTTGAGAATGGCGATGATGATCATCGCGTAGGTTGGATCAATCGGCTTGGTAAACAAAGCCGAAATCGGGTTATTCGTGCTCATCCTTCCTCCTTGGTTTTTGGTGGCTTAGCAAGGACCGCCGATCCGGCCGTCCTCGTGCCAAGAAGGAAAAGCAACTTGCGTGCCACAAAGTGGCATGTTGATTTTACGAGGAAATTTGCAACTCAGGAAAACCATGAGACCTGCTCTTTTGCAGGCAAGTCAGGGTAACATACTGAAAACTAAAGGAAAACCTGCGATCCTGCATAATGCAGTCAGACTGCAAAATGCAATGCAAGTTTTTACGCTCTGCGGTCGAGTGCACCCGGCATGTAACTGATCACGGGGCAAGCCCCGGTAGTCAAAGAACCACGAAATCACCCTTCGGGTACGAGCAGACAAGATGCTCAACTCAACTAAAAGCGGCCACAGGGTGCCGCAGGTTGCGGCACCCTGTGGCCGCTTACGGGATCATTCCATCCCGTAGCGCTTCATCTTCCGCCAGAGGGTAGTCCCATCAATGCCCAGGGACTCGGCGGCCTTGGCCTTCTGACCGTCCAGAAGCCTCATGGTCCGGGCGATCAGGAATTTCTCCATCTCCTCGAGACTTATCAGGCCAAGACAGGAAAAGGGGTCCGCCGGGACGGCCTGCATTTCGGCGGGCAGGGAATCCGGGCCGATCTCCTGCCCGGAGGCGAGAATCACCGCCCGCTCCACCACATTTTCCAGCTCCCGGACATTGCCCGGCCAGCCGTAGCCCATGAAGGCGTCCAGGGCCGCCGGGACGAAGCCCTCAACCCCTTTGCCGAACTTGGCGGCGAAACGGTGCAGGAAATGATGGGCCAGCAGGGGGACATCCTCCCGCCGTTCCCGCAAGGCCGGGATATCGACACTCACCACATTGAGACGATAGTAGAGATCCTGCCGGAATCTTCCGGCCGCCACCTCCTTGCCGAGATCGCTGTTGCTCGCGGCGATCACCCGGACATCAACGGACACCGATCTGGCCGAGCCCACCGGCATCACCGTGCCTTCTTGCAAAACCCGGAGCAGTTTCACCTGCATGGCCGGCGAGGTGCTGTTGATTTCGTCGAGAAAGATGGTCCCCCCGCTTGCCGCCTCGAACAGCCCTTTCTTTTCCCCCTGGGCGCCGGTGAAGGCCCCGGCCACATGGCCGAACAGCTCTGATTCGAGCAGGGTCTCGGCCAGGGCTCCGCAATGAACCGGGAGAAAAACCCCGGCGGCCCGGCGGCTCTTGCGGTGCAGCATTCTGGCCACCAGCTCCTTGCCGGTGCCGGTTTCCCCCTGGATCAGCACGGTGGTGTCAAGGGGGGCCACTTTGGCCACCAGCTCCTTCATGGCAAGAATGCTCCGGCTGGTGCCGATGAACTCATCGCCGCTCAGGTTTTTCACCTCTGCGGCCAGTCTTTTATTCTGATCCTTGAGCCAGCGCCGCTCCACGGCCCGGGCCACGGTCAACTGCAACTCCTCCGGATCAAAGGGCTTCTGGAGATAATCGTAGGCCCCCTTCTTCATCGCCTCGATGGCCGACTCCACCGTGCCGTGGGCCGTAACCAAAACCACCGGGCAGTCAGGCTGCACCCGCCGGGCAAAGGCCAGCAGCTCGATGCCGTCCACATACGGCATCCTGAGGTCGCTCACCAGCACGGCAAACTCCTTTTCCTTGAGCAGCAGCAAGGCCTCCCGGCCATCGCCCACCAGGGTAACATCATAGCCTTCCTCGACCAGAATCTCGCCGATGAGCTGCCGCATCCGCAAATCGTCATCAACCACCAGAATTTCAAACATTTGTCACCTTGATGCAAAAAAATGGGCCCCCACCTGCCAAACAACAGGTGAAGCAATATCTCCTAATTCTGCCTTCTGACTTCTGTCACCCCGGCAGGCTGACGGTAAAGGTCGCCCCATGCCCCGGCTCGCTTTCCACCTTGATCTCGCCGCCGTGCTCGCGGACAATGCCAAGAGAGATGGCAAGCCCCAGGCCGGTGCCTTCGCCGGCCGGTTTGGTGGTGAAGAAGGGCTCGAAAATCCGCTCCCGATGCTCGGGCAGGATTCCGGGGCCGTTGTCGCTGATCCGCACTTCTACCCGCTCAGGGCCAGGCCGGGAACTCTTTACCACGATACGATCGCTCTCCCTCGCCGCCTGTACCGCGTTGGCGATCAGGTTATAGAAAACCTGCTCAAGCTGCCTGGCATCGGCCTCGATCATCGGCAGCTCGGTATATTCGGCCTCAAGACTGACCCCCTTTTTCCCGGCCTGATGGGCAAGGAGCTTCAGCACACTGGCGAGAAGGTCATTGATGGCAACCGGCAGGCGGTCACCCTTGCTCTGCCGGGAAAAATCAAGGAGCCCCCGGACGATCTCGCTGCCTTTTCTCGCCTGCTCGGCGATTATACCAAGCCGCTCCCGGCTTTGCCCGGAAAGCCCCTGGTCCTTCAAAATCAGTTTGGCGTAACCGACGATACTGCCCAGGGGATTGTTGATTTCATGGGCCAGCCCGGCCGCAAGCCTGCCCACCGCGGCAAGCTTCTCAGCCTGAAAAAACATGGCCTGCCGCGCCTTTTCCTCGGTGATGTCCCGGAAGGTCTGCACCCCGCCAAGCACCCGCCCCTCGCTGTTGCGCAGGATGGCGGAGCTCACCGAAACACTGAGCCTGCGCCCATCCTTGGCGATAATCTCCGTTTCCTTGTTTCGGATGGTGCGGTCGGTATTGCTAAGCGCGCAGGCGTCCGCGCAGATCCTGGTCTTGAACAGCTCGGTGCAGCCAAGCCCCAGGGCCTCATCCTCGGTATAGCCTGAGATGCTTTCCGCGGCCCGATTGAAAGAGATGATCACCCCGTCCGGGGCGCTGACGAACAACCCGTCAGCCAAGCTCTGGACAATGGTTTCGAGCTTGCCCTTCTCGGTTAAGATCGCTTTTTTCCCCTGATCTAGCTCGGTGAAGTTTTTTTCCAGGGTTCCGGCCATATCGTTGAAGGCTGCGGCCAGTTCGTTGAACTCCCGGGCCCCGGCCAGTTCGATCCGGCTTTCGAGGGCCCCGTCCCGCCACCGGCGCGCCGTGGAGATCAGGCTTTCCATCGGCTTCAGCACCAGGCGATGCAGGATCAGATTGTTCAAGAGAAAGCCGATGACCTGGATGACCGCCACCAGACCGACCACGAAGATGACGATCTTCCGGGTGATGGGCCCGAGGCGTTCCATGGAAAACAAAACCTCCACCTCGCCGATCCGAGAGTTGCCGATACCCACCGGATAACTCACCCGCAAATTTTCCTGACGATGCCGGTCGCTTCTAGCCTCGGCCATGATCTCCCCGTCGGCCCGCCGGATGCGGATCAGGCTGATGTCGCGATCCTGGACCAGTTGATAGACATAGCGCTCCATGTTGCCGTAGTCGTGGGTAAGCATGGCATCCATGCTCACCACCGAGAGCAGGCGGGCGATGGCCTCGCCCTTGTCGCGCAGGTCATCGGCCAGCAGCTCCCGGACATAGCGGATCATGGCCACGCAAATCACCAGGGCCGAGACGAGGAGCAAGATGCTCAAGCGGGTGTTGAGCCCCCTTCTGATCCCCATCTACTTATCCTCCACGAAATCCACCACCCGCCGGGCCTCGGCGAAGTCGCGGTCCGCCACCGGGCCGAAGCCGGAAAGCAGGGGGTCAATGGCCTTGAGCACCTCCGGGGCCATGGGAGAAAGAAGCATCTTGCGGATCTGCTCCTTCAGTTCCCTGGGAAGCCCGCGGCGGCAGACGATCACATGGGGCGGCATGTTGAAAGGCCCGGCGATTTTTTTGATCGCCCGGTCGCGGTAGCGCTCGTAGATGTCCTCCCGCACCCCGCCGGCGTCGAAATCCCGATGGGCCACGGCCAGGACCACCCGGGAATGGTTGCCGAGATAATCGTAGGACTTGAGATCCTTGAGCTTTACTCCGGCCCGGTTCAGGATATAGCGGGGATAAAAATGACTGCCGTAGGACTGATGATCGCCGAAGACAAAGGTTTTTGCTTTGAGTTCAGCCAGAGAGCCGATGCCACTGTCCTGATGGGCGATGACCACCAACCGGTCGTTGCGTTCTCCCTGGGTGACCAGCCGGGCCAGAAGCTCCACCCCGCCGAAGCGATCATGGGCCTTGATGTACGGAGACGGCCCCATGAAGCCCAGATCAACCCGGCCCTCGCTGATATTGGCAATGTGGGCCATGTAGTTGGGGGCGATGACGATCTCCACCTTGCGGCCGATGGCCTTGGCAATGGCCTCGGCCAGGGGCTCGAAGCTGCTGTACACCTGGGTGGGGCTGTCGTAGGGATAGACCCCGAAGGTGAGGATTTCGTTCGCGGCCAGGGCGCGGCCGGGAACAATAATTGCCAGGGCTACAACGAGCGCAAAGGCGGCAATCCGAACACCTGTTTTCCATTTTTTCATGGTTTCTTCCCCTCCGGCTCATTTACTGGATCATGCAACGCCCTGTCGCGCAGATCGCGGTAGGGGCGGCGCTGCCTCTCCTCCTCGCTCTTCTGCCCCGCCAGCAGGGCAAAGCGCTTTTTCACCCCGGCAAAGGCGGCCAGCTCCCGCCGGTATTTTGCCTGATCGGCGCGGATGGCAAAATCGCCCGGCACCTGCCAGACCGGCGCAAAACTGACCCAGGGGGCGAAATCGGCCAGGGTAAAACCCGGCTGGACGCGGATGGGGCCATCGCTTTTCAGCCCCGCCAGTCGCAGGCCCCGGTGGTCGGCCGTAATCCGCCAGCCGCCGGCAAAGGGCTCGCCCCCCTGATCGTCGGCAAACTCCCAGCGAGAAACAACCACCTGTTCCTCCTGCTGGTGGCAGGAGGCGCAATCCCTGGCCTGGCCGTAAGGGTGGCTGGCCTGTTCGGCCTCAAGCCAGAAAAGGTGCCGATCACCCGCCCCGATATTCACCGTGCCCAAAACGGCATAACCGTCCGCGGTCTCGCCCTTTGGCCAGCGGAAGAGAAAACCCTTGCCCGCTTCCACCTCTGCCTTGATATTGCCCACGCTGTTGGGCCAGAGCTTCATCGGTTGCCAGATGCCCTTGCGGTCTTTCATGAGCAGGGGCGGCTTCTGCATCCCATAATAAAGATATTTGTGAAAGGGGTTTTTCTCCTCCCCCACCAGGCCCGGCCCCCAGACGGTTATCTGGTAGCCGCCCAGCTCCCCCACATGGCAGGCAGCACAGGAGAGCTTGCGGTGTACGCTCTTCGCCAGGGCCTCTTCTGCGGCCAGGTGGCAGTCGCGACACTCGGCCTTACGCTCCATGTCGCCCATCCCCTTTTCGCCGGTGAGATGACAGACGGTGCAAGCAAGCCCCTTCTCATGGTGGCGGTCCGCCTTCATGCCGGCGGGGATGGCGTAATCGCCGCCCAGATAGGTTCCCCCCCGGCGGCTCTGCATGGCGCCGGAATGACACATGCTGGTGCTGCGGCCGAAGCCGGCACAGCTCTCCGCCGCCGGCTGTTTGACCAGATTGTGGACGCCCTTGCCGTCGCCGGGCTGGTAGTGGCAATCAAGGCAGCCGGTATGACAGACATTGCAGAGCTTCTGCTTCACCTCCGCCTGGCTGCGGGAAAAAGGCAGATTCATTTCCCCGGCCACCTTGGCCGTGTTGTCGTGAGAAAAGCCGGCACCGCGCAGCACCTCCGCCGGCGGCAGATCGGCGAAGGATGGACCGCAGTTGTGCGGGCCGTAGGGCTCAAGCCAGCTCTTCATGGTCCGCTGCCGCCGATTGGTCCCCATGGTGGTGGTGAGAAATTGCCTCAGCTCCTCGGGATGGCAACCCGGCTTACCGCAGGTTTTCGCGGCCAGCTTGGGGTCGAAGTTGAGGCTCTCGGGATTACGGTCATGCCAGAGGAGGTTGCGCACCGGATAAAACAGCCACTCGCCGTTCTCCTCTTTTTTCGGCAGCAGGCCGTAAATCCGCTCCGGTCCGGTCCGGGAAAGACCGTAGGGATAATGGCTGGCCCTGGGCAGCAGATTGCCGTCGTCGCCGACCAGCAGCATCTTCAGCATCCCCCGATGGGCCAGCTCCTTATCCCTGGCCCGGCCGTTGCCCAGATGACAGTCCCGGCACAGGATATAGGGATGGCGGGACTCCTTGCGCATGGCCTCTTCCGTAACGTAAGCCCAAGGCGCGCCAAGCCGGATAAGCCTGGCTTGGTCGCCGTGGCAGCGCACGCATTCCGCCGAGCTGTCCAGCCAGGCCCGGTGCCCGAGAAAGGCGAAAACCCCAAGCAGGAGAAGGGTTGCCGAAAGGACCGTGGCCGGACCCGGCCGGCGGCTAAGGATGCCGGAACAACGGTTCACCTAAAGCACTCCCTTTACGCCCAGGCGCTTGACCATGTGGAAATGCGCCCACAAGAGCAGGTTGATCGCCAGGGGCAGCCAGAGAACGTGCAGACTGTAAAACCTAAGCAGAGTGGAGCCGCTGACCTCCTGGCCTCCCCGGACCAACGGCAACAGGGTCTCCCCGCCCCCGGGGACGGTCCCGGCGATGCCGGAGGCGACCACCGTGGTCCAGTAGGCCTTCTGATCCCAGGGCAACAGCGCCCCGGTAAAACCGGAAGCAAGCAGGAGCAGCAGGATGAAGGCGCCGGCCAGCCAGTTCAACTCCCTAGGGGGAAGATAGGCCCGATGGCCGATCACCCGGGCCGTGTGGAGCAGGACCAGGACAAGGAGGAGATGCCCGGCCCAGCGGTGCATCCCCCGGACGAGAAAGCCCAGCCGTACCTCCCGACTGATGGCGACCACGCTGCGGAAGGCCTCGGCCTCGGCAGGAACATAGTAAACGCTCAGCAGCATTCCGGTCAGCAGGAGCAGCAGATAGAGAACAAAGGCGATCCCGCCGAAACAGTGCAGGTAGCTCACTCCGGCGGGAATCTTCCTGGCGAGAAAACCGGGATGGCAGGCGGAGAGGTCAAAGCGCCGGTCAAGATATCTGAAGAACCTGTACATAAAAGTCAGCCGTCCAGTTCAAGATACACCCGGCCGTCCCGGACAAAGACCGGCAGCCGGACAAGAGGAGTAGGCGGGGGGCCTTGGGCCACCCTGCCTTCGTCGTCATACATTCCCCCATGGCACGGGCAGACAAAGCGTTGCCGGTGCCGCGACCACTCAACTAGACAGCCGAGATGGGTACAGCGGGCTGACAAGGCAAAAAGGCGGGCCTGTTTTTTCACCACAAAGACCCGGTGGCTCACCGGCCGCTGTCCGACCGCGGCCGGCACTAAAAGATCGACCCTTTTCACCCCCTGGCCAGGCAGCTCCTCCTCCTTGAAAACCTCGACCAGGAGCGGCTCCATTTTTTTGGCTTTCCGGGGCAAAAGAAAGGCCAGGGAGAGCGCGCCGAAAAAAAGCGCCAACAGGCCAAGCATCGCCTGAGTCAGACGGACAAGAAAGCGCCGCCGGGCCGAGGCAGGCGGCCGGTATTTTTCGCACTCTTTTCCCATGCTGCCTCTCATCGTAACCATTCACCGGGGCGGCCAGCAAAGTACCAAAAACCGCCGGACTGTAACCGTTCAGCAGTGCCGCGGATTTGGACAAGCAGACCGGCGCCGCGTACCTCGTGTACGTAAGCCGGGTCGATCGTCCGAAGATGTGGTGCTGCTGAACGGTTACCTCTCATCGGACCAGGGCAAGCACGGTCAGCCCGAGAAACACCAAGGTGAGCAGACCACTAAGAGCAAGGGCCAGGGTCCGCCCCCTGGTGCTGTTCCCGTCGAGAGCAGGCAGCATAAGCAGGCCGAGAAAAAATAGGCCGGGCAGCATAACCAGCCCCCAAAAGGCCAAAGCTCCGGGGAAATACCGCGCCGCCTGGTAAAACCAGAGGAAATACCATTCCGGCTTGGGCTGGTAGGGGGCGGCGAAACTGATCTCCCTGCCGATGGCTGGAGGAAATAGCAAGGCAAGGGCGCAGACCGCGGCAACGGAGGCAGCGGCAGCCAAAACAATTTCAACCCCATAACCCGAACACGGCTGACCATGTTCGCCGCCCCGTCCTGAGTGCGGCTGATGCCGGTGGCGACGGTGGTGCGCAGTTGACAAGATTTCACCTCAAAACAAAATGTTCCAACTCAGACAAGCTAAGGGCCTGCCGCCTGAGCCCAATTACAAATTATAGCGTTTCACCTTGCGCCATAGGGTTGAGGCGTCGATGCCTAAGGTTTGCGCGGCCAAGGCCCGGTTGCCGTTGGTGGCGACCAGGGCCTTGTTGATCATATACCGTTCCATCTCCTCCAGGGTCATCAGGGTTGCGGCCGCAGGCGGCATAACGGCCGCGCCGAGGGAGGGGGGCAGGGCCGCGCTGCTGATGGCAGCGGTGGGCTCCATGATGACCGCCCGGCTCATGACGTTTTCCAGCTCCCGGACATTGCCGGGCCAGGGGGCATCGCTCAGCATGCGCAGGGCCTGGGGGGAGATCTCCTGGATCGCCTTGTCGTATTTGCGGGAATAGCGGTTCAGGAAGTGGTAGGCCAGTTCGGCGATATCCTCGCGCCGGTCGCGCAGGGGAGGCAGATCGATTTCCATGACGTTCAGCCGGTAATAGAGATCGTCGCGGAAAACACCCTTGCTGATCAGCGCCAACAGGTCGGTATTGCTGGCGCTGATCACCCGCAGATTCGTGGTGATTTCCTTTGTTCCCCCCACTCGCAGGAAGGTTCCGTCCTGCAGCACCCGCAACAGCTTGACCTGCAAGGAGAGCGGCATGCTGTTGATCTCGTCGAGAAAAAGGGTGCCGCCGTGGGCGGCTTCCAGCAAACCCTTTTTCTGCTCCACCGCGCCGGTGAAAGCCCCCCGCTCATGGCCGAACAGCTCTGATTCCAGCAGGGTCTCACTCAAGGCCCCGCAATTGATGGCCAAAAAGTTGTTCGCCGCCCGGTCGCTGTTCTGGTGGATGAGCCGGGCGACCAGCTCCTTGCCGGTGCCGGTCTCGCCGCAGATGAGCAGAGAAACCGCCAGCGGCGCCAGTCGGGCAATCATCTCCTTGACCCCCTGGATTGCCGGGGATGAGCCGATCAGCCCCGTGCCCTGCAGGATGGTGATGGAAGCGGTCAGGTCGCGGTTTTGTTTGACCAGCTGATAGTGAGCCAGGGCGCGTTTCACAATCAGGGCAAGCTCTTCCGGATCGAAGGGCTTCTGGATGTAATCGTGGGCCCCGATCTTCATGGCGGCGATGGCGGAATCCACGGTGCCGTAGCCGGTAATGACGATGACCGGCAGCTGGCCATCCCGCCGCTGGGCGGCCGCCAGCACTTCGGCGCCGCTGACCTTCGGCATCATCAGATCGGTAATCACCGTATCAAAGGCGGAGGTCTCCAGATGCAGCAGGGCCTCGCGGCCATCGGCGGTGGCGGTGACCTGATAGCCCTTGCCGGTGAAGACGTCGGTCAGCAGCTCCCGCATCCGCTGGTCGTCATCCACCAGCAGCAGGTGTTGTTTGCTAAATGTTGGCTTGCTCATGCCATTAACCTTACACTCCCTCTGAAACAGGACTGGGGGGCTGGTTAGCCGCAGCGAAATTTGCGCCCGGCAGGATTACCGTGAAGATGGCCCCGCCGCCGGGACGATCTTCGACATCGATGGCCCCGCCCGCCTCGGTGATGATGCCCTCGCAAATCGCGAGCCCCAGGCCGGTGCCTTCGCCCACCGGTTTGGTGGTGAAAAACGGGTCGAAGATCCGGCTGCTGAATTCCGGGGCAACCCCCGGCCCGTCGTCGGCCACGCTCAACAGAATCGTCTCTCCGCGCCTGGCAGTGCCCGCCCAGATATTGCCGGGTCCGCGCATGGCCTGGATGGCGTTCAGCATGAGGTTTAAAATCACCTGCTCAATCTTCTGGGGATCAGCGATAATCATCCCCGCCGACTGCAAATCGAGATGGATGGCGATGCCCTTTTTGTCGGCCTGAAAGCGGACGATGTCCGCGACCCTGGCCATCAGGCTGTTGGGCGCGATGGCTTCCGGACGCGAGGCCGAGCGCCGGGCGAAATCGAGCAGCCCCTTGACGATACCGCTGCAGCGTTTGGTCTGTTCGACGATGATTTCCACCCGTTTGGCAAAATCATCCGGCGGCGCGGCTTGATCAAGATACTTGGCATAGCCCAAGATATTGCCTAAAGGGTTGTTGATTTCGTGGGCCAGGCCGGCGGCCAGCTGGCCGATGGCCGCCAGTTTTTCGGTGTGGCAGAAAACCTCCTGCCGCTTCTGGTCGGCGGTGATGTCGCGGAAGGTTTGCACCCCGCCCACCACCTCGCCTTCGGCATTGAAGAGCATGGCTGAGCTGACCGCCACCACCATGCTCTCGCCGGCTTTGGTGGTCAGCGTCGTCGGCCGGTTGTTGATGGTCTCGCCGGCGTGGTAGAGGGCGCAGGCGTCCCGGCACAGGGAACTGCGGAAAAGATCGGAGCATTTCTGGCCGACGGCCTCGGCCGCACTGAAACCGGTGATCCTTTCGGCGGAATTGTTGAAGGAGATGATGACCCCGCTGGTGTCGGTGACAAAGAGGCCGTCCGCCATATTGTTGACAATGGCGGCCAGCTTGCTCTGCTCGAATTGCAGCCGTTCCCGCTGCTGCCTGAGATCGTCGAAGGTCTCCCGGATGGTGGCGGCCATCTCGTTGAACGATATGCCAATGTCGGCGAATTCAGTCGGTTCATCGATGTCGATGTGCTGGTCGAGATTACCCTGGCGCAGGGTAAGGATGGCCCGGTTCAGCTTGGCAAGCGGCATTACCACGGCACTTTTGAGAGCGGAGCGGCTGATCAGCACCCCGAGCAGATGAAAGATGATCACCGCCGCCACGGTGGCCAGCAGCAGATTCCGGGAAATCGACTGGACCCGCGCGGTGGAGAAATCCAGATGCACCTCGCCGAAGACCTCACCGCCGATCATAACCGGATGGGAGATGGCCAGCAGATCCTCCGCGCCTGCCGTTTCCCCGTAAGCGGCAAGGATTTCGCCGTCGGCGCGCTTCACCGTTAAAGAGACGATACTCGAGTCGGCGACGATGTCGCTGACATAGCGTTCCACCGTGGCGTAATCATGGGCCATGACCGCGTCCAGGGTTACCGCCGCCAGGATGCGGGCGATGCTTTGCCCCTTGTTGTGCAGATCGTTGAGCAGAATGACCCGCTCCGCCTGCACCAGCAGGAGGCCGAAGATGGCCGCCGAGGCAATGGCCAGCAGGTTGAGGCGCCGAAAAAAGATATTTCTAAGCGAACGGTTCATCTGGCCTCGATAACCTTGATGACCTGCCGGGCCTGGGTAAAATCGCTGTCCGTCACCTGCTCGAAAGCCTGCATGGCCGGATCGATCCGCTCAAGCACCTTGCGGTCGCGCAGGGCAAGCAGGCTTTGGCGCAGCTTGTCCCGCAAGTCTTGCGGCAGAGAGGCCCGGCAGATAATGGCATGGGGCGGGGTGAGAAAAGGGCCGGCCAGCACGCGCAAGGGCCGGTCGGCATATTTGCGGTACACATCCAGCCGCACGCCGCCGGCGTCGAAATCGCCATGCAGCACCGAAAGGATGACATTATCGTGGCTTTTTACATAATCGTAGGCCGCCAGTAAGCCGACCGGCACGCCGCTGTTGCGGAGCATCCAGCGCGGCAGATAGTGGCTGCCGTAGGACTGGGGATCGCCGAAGGCAAAGGTTTTGCCCTTGAGCTCGGCCAAAGACTTAAAGGGCGCCGCAGCCCGACAGACAACCACCACCTTGTCGCTGATGTCGTCTTCCATCCGCAGCCGAGCCAGAAGCTCCACCCCGCCGAATTTGTCCTTGATCCGCACATAGGGCGAGGGGCCGACAAAGGCCAGATCGGCCTGACCGAGCCCCACCGTCGTCACATGGGCGGTATAGCTGGGGGCAATCTTCAGGCGGATGGCCAAGCCGGTTTCCCGGCGGAGATATTCGATGAGCGGTTGAAAGGTCTTATGGACGGCAGCCGGGTTGGCAAAGGGATGAGTGCTGAAAACCAGCTCTTCCGCAAGGGCCGGGCCAGGTCCGACGATGCAGAGTGCAGCAAGAATCAGCATGATGGTCAAGACAGGATATCGGCGCATGAAAACCATTCAACTATTAAACCATTGCAGATTGCAATCAAAAAAAACAGCGCCTGGTTTCAGGCCAGGCGCTGCCACTCACAACCCCGGAAGAAGAAGGGGGCTCCCGGGTTTTCAGCTCTCGCTGAATTGTATCAAGCCATTAGGTTACCGCGGCATATTCTTATTCACCACGTCGCCCCGATTACCGAAAACTTCGACGGTATCATTGGCGCTGAATTTAAAATCAGCAACGGATTTGATATCGAGAAGCTGCTCTGGGGGGGTGTTCAGCAGTTTTGCATTAAAGGCGTTTGCCATTTTTTCCACAGCATTGATATCTTCCGCTGTCACCGGTTTATTTTCAGAACGTAATTTTCTGATTTTTGCTTCCAAGGCGGCCTGATCAGCGGGAAATACCCCCGGTTTCAAGTGGACATCATACGCCTCTCCCGTAGAGCTCTTCTGAACAATAAAGCCGTCACCCATGGATTTATCGATCCGCAGGGTTTTGAAATTAATTCTGGCGCCAGTTATCATCGCTCCTGCGTCAACCCAGCAAGGGCCGTTTTTTGAAACTACCCGGATGTCGGTTCTGTCCACGACACCATCGGGAAACAGCTTTTCAAGCGCCGCCCTGATTTCGATAAATGAGATGAGCAGACCATCACAGGCATGGCCATGAACCCGCACCAGATCCTTAAGTCCGAGTTCTTTGGTTTTAAGATTGTATCTGCCGAGGGCACTGTCCGTATCGCGGACACGGAGGGGAGTGTTGTATTTCGCTTCGGAGACTTCTTTCGGGTAAAACCAGTCTGGCGAATTTTCACTCTTGCCATCGACGGCCATGGCCGGAGAGGACATCAGCAACAGTATACAACCCAGTATGACAGATTTCCCACGCTTTGTTCGCATTAGTTTTTCTCCATTTAACTGATGGTTACGGAAAAATCCACCTTGCCCTTCGGCCACCTGGCCCAACTATGGCGCCATGGTTAAGGCAGCAAATAGACTGGATTCCTGGGGCAGAAAGAAATACCCCTCCCACCAGACAAGGGGGCTGGAGGGGTATTTTACACTGAAAGGATGGCCAGCAATATTACTTGCCCTGAATCTCGTAGGTGCCATCCTTGTTCCACTTGAAGCCTGCGAAGAGGTAACGGGCCTTGACTCCGTGTTCCTTAAGGACATCGAAGCCGACGCTCGCCCTGGGACCATCCTGGCAGTGGATGATAATCTCCTTGTCCTTGGGCAACTCGGTCCAGCGGACGTCCAGGGTGTCCACCGGGATGCTGATCGATCCGGCAACCTTGCCCCGGTTGGCCCGTTCGTCCGGCCGGCGCATGTCAACAATCACTTTGTCGGCCGGCTGATTCTTGACGATGTTCTTGAACTCCTCGACACTGATCTGGCCGGGGATGAGCTGTTTTTTGTACTTCACCTCCGTTGCCAGGCTGTTTCCCGCCACCGGATAACCCTTGGCCTTCCAGCCCTTGACCCCGCCGGCCAGAACCGAAACCATGTCATAGGCGTTGACCCTGAGATCCCGCATCGCCTTTTCCGCTTCGGTCATGCTATCGGAATAGAGAATGATCCGGGCCTTCTTGTCGTTGGGCATAGCCTGCCAGATTGCTTTCATATCCGAGGCAGGCAGGTTGACCGCGCCGGGGATGTGCTCGGCCTTGGCCTTGTCGGGGCTGCGCAGGTCAACCAGGACAAAGGCATCCTTCTGCCCGCTGTCCATCACATATTTGACAAACTCCGGCTCGGTGTGCACCGGCGCGCCGGTGGTCCGCCAGGCCGGAAAACCGGAGGCGAACATCTTGACGTTCTTGTAGCCGTAGCCCTCGGTGAGCACCCGGTAAAAGTTGGGGGACATCGAGCAGGTGTAGCCGTTG
Organism: Desulfurivibrionaceae bacterium; assembly: GCA_041675585.1. Taxonomy (GTDB): domain Bacteria; phylum Desulfobacterota; class Desulfobulbia; order Desulfobulbales; family Desulfurivibrionaceae; genus Thiovibrio. Next base: position 44,827 of record JBAYTO010000007.1, on the reverse strand, counting down.
CAGTAGGTGATGATCTGGGTGTTTTTGTCCTTGGGCAGCCGATCCTTGTATTTGGCGAAGCGATAGTTGGGGATGACGATCGCCCCGGGCAGGTGGCCTTCTTCATAGTAGGAAACCCCGCGCACATCGAGGATGGCGTAATTGGCCTTCTTGGGGTCTTTTTTGATGAGGGCGGCCAGCTCAGCAGCCTCGATAATTCGCTCCTGGTGGCTGTATGCTTCGGGGGTCTTGTAGCTCAGCTCAGTGGCCACATTTATGCCGCCTTCCTCCTTCACCTTGACCATGATCAGCTTGCCGTCGGCCAGCTCTTTGGCGGTGGTCAGGTTTTTAGCCATCTTGGTGGCGCCGTTGTAACTGACTTCCACGGTCTTGCCGTCCACATCAACGGCGAAGCTCGTGTCGGTCTGGCTGCCGGCCTTCATGAAACCCCGGAGGGTATTTTCGTCGGCCTGATGGCATTTGACACAATTCTTGGCAACCTGGGCTTTGCCGGCAACCGCCTGACCGGTCATGATTGCCAGCGTGGCTGCTGCCAGGGCCGGGAGCAAAAAGATATTTTTTGCCTTTGACATACTCTTTCTCCTGTATGCACGAGTGGTGTGGTGAGAACCCCGCTGCCTGAGCGTGGTCCCTGCTTTGCCATCATGCTGGAGCAAGGTTGATGCCAGAGAACAAGAGTTGATGGAAATAAAAGATAATCAGGGTAAAGCCGATGAAATTACAAGAGAAAATACAAAGGTGAGCTTTGAGGGCGTTGTTTTGCAAAACAAAGGCCTGGCCTCCAGGTATTGCATAATGCACGATTCCGGCAAAATGCAATACCTGAAGACAGGCGAAAACGGACAGCCTACAACTGCTATTTCTTGGCCATCGGCGGAGTAGGAATGTTGCTGCCGTGACACTCCATGCAGTTCATTTGCGAGGTGATGCCGAAATCCTTCACCGGCATATGGGTGGCCTTGGCTACGTACTTGCCGTCCTTCCAGTCATTGAGCAGCTCAACCAGATGATAGGCGGTGCTGGCCGCAACCCGGGCACAACGGTCCTTGCGTTCCGCGCTGCCGATTGGCTTGTTCGCCGCTTTCATCCACTTGCCCACCGAGATGTGGCAGAGAGGGGAGTTACTGATGGTCTTGGGCAGTTCAGCGGTAATTTTAGGCTCCTTCGGCATGAAGACCGGCATGGATGCCTCGGAGTACCACTGCATCATATCCTCGGCGATGCGGTGACCGGCGGTGTCTCCGGCAATCCTGGGGCCGATGATGCAGTTGGCAACGATATTGGCGCCGGCCGGAGAACCGCAGATTGTCCCCCAACCAACCTGGCCGCCCTCAAGAAAGACAAAGGAATCGGCAGGGAAAGACTGGTAGGGTTCGCCAAACTTTTCCCGGAGCTGGCTGAAAACACTGTTGATCACCGCGGCGCCGCAGAAAACCCGGTACCATTCTTTGTAGCAAATTTCCGCCGTTTTGGCGGGGTCGAGCTTCTCATAAGGCCACGGCCACTTTTCGGAGCTGCAGCCGATGGCCTGGGCGGAATTTACCAGGCCGCCGAAATGGGTGAGGGCCACACCTGCCGCCAGCGCCCCGGCGCCGATCATCACCTGCCGGCGGGATACACCGTTGTCGTCCATCTTCTCTTCCATAGACATAGACACTTCCTCCTTTTTTTATGAGGCCGCAGCCTCGCTCAACCAGCGAACCCCGCGTTATCCCCATGGACATGGCGTGGTTCGTCTCACAATGTAGGAGTACTACCATGAAAATAATGGCGGGCAAATGCGGTAAATTGTCACACCCTTGAAGTCATAATTAAGCCGGACCCCGGCATGCGCTGCAATATTGACGGAGAGTGATCCCGGCAAACAGCGTATTTTTTTGAAAAAAGGCAATTGCCGTGATCACTTTTCACTATAATGAAAGAAAATGATGCAAGCGCATTCCCGGCGCCCCTGATCCTGCTGTTTGACCCTTTCGCCGAAAAGCAACCCTGTTGCTGCCTGGAGGGCAACATCTTCCTTCTCCCGTAAAAAAACCAAAAAATCGAAAAGGAGGTGTCGATCCGTCGTGTTCCACCGGCTGTTGAGAAATTCGCGTTTTGCTTGCCCGCAATTTGGGAGACGGAGGCTGTTGCAAAGAGAAAACAATCAAACAAGGAGAAGTTCATGAAGCTGCTACGGTTAGGATTGGCAGCGGCAATCGTCCTGCTGCCCCCTGCGGCCCTTGCCGCCGGGAAAAAGGCGAATTCCATCGATGAACTGGCCAGGATGTATGATGTGACCACGTGCAAGGAGTGTCACGCCAAGATCTTTGCCGAATGGGAAAAATCGTATCATGCCGCATCCCTGGTCGGTTCGCCCCGGACCATGGCCACCATCGCCAGCACGATCAAGGACGGGCTGCTCAAGGAGTACACCCATTCCGGGGCCAAGGAAGTGAAGGATCTCACCGTTGAGCACCTGATGATCTGCGCCAAGTGCCATCTGCCGCAACTGAAGGACGCCACCGATGCGGCGGCCAGGGAGATCGCCCAGGCGGCCATCGACGGGGCCGCGGGTGATGAAAACGCCAAAAAACAGCTGGCCAGGGTCGGAATCAACTGCCTGATCTGCCACAACCAGAAGGCCCTGATCCACAAATGGACCGATGGCGAGATCGTCCCGGATGCGGTTTACGGCAGCAAGGATGGCGGTCATCCGGACAAGAAATTCACCAAACTCAAAAAAAGCGACACCATCTCGGAGTCGATCATGTGCGGCCAGTGCCACGGCCTCGGCCCGAATTTCGAGCTGGCCGAACCGACCCAGTGCGCCACCCTCTACGGCAGCTATCTCCACGCCTATGTGCCCTCCGGCGGCAGCGAGACCTGCCAGGACTGCCACATAAAAAAGAGCGGCCTGGGCCATGTCATGCCCGGCTACCGCGATCCGGCAATAGCCAAGAGCGCGGTCACGGTTGAGGTGGATGCGCGCGGCTATTATTTCCTGCCCAAGGCGGGCGACTCGGTGCCGACTGCGGTGGTCACGATAAAAATGACCAGTCATGCCGGCCACCGCATTCCGGATGGCTGACCGTCTCCCAACCGGCTGGTCCTGGATGTGACCGCGAAAACCAAAGACGGCAAAACCGTATTCAACCAGCAAAAAATCTACATGCCCCAATCTCCGGCCAAGGGCCGGGGTGACAAGATGGTCTACGGGCCGCACCGCAAATCCGGCATGCTGCGGGATACCTCCTTGCAGCCGGGGCAAACCCGCACCGAAACCATGGAAATAAAATTCCCCTTTGAAGACCTGGAAAAAGACGGCAAGAAGATGCGCAATGTCACGGCCAGGGAGCTGGACGTGGTCGTAAGCCTTTGGCATCTGCCGGCCGGCGGCGAGCTGGCCGCCCTGGAAGCGGGCAAGGGCAAGTTCCTCTTCCACGAGAGCAGCAGACGCGTCACGGTGAAATAGCCGCCCGAGGCGTCAGACAGAAAATCCCGCCCGGCAACCATGCCCGGGGCGGGATTTTTTTTGATTGCCATCGAACTTCAGCCATGAAGCTGATAACAACATAAGTTGGAACGGCGCAAGCCGCTCCTGCATTTTCCCCATTGTCACGCAGCCGAGCACCGGAGAGGCTGCCGAAAAGGGTTTGCACTGTCTGAGGCGAAGCCGAGTTTGCAAAATCCCGGCAGCATCGAGGAGTACCCCATGCGGGGCATATAGCTGAGTTGAGCAGCTTGTCTGCTCAAACGAAACTTATACCCGAAGGGTGAAAACTCTGGGCATCCCGCCTCCGGCGGGACAAGTGGCGGGGTGCCCTTTCTTTGGTTCGTTTCTTTGTACCCTGACGGGCATAAAGTTCAGCAAAGAAATGAACAGTACCACCAGCAGGCCGGATCAACTCAAGGCTTTTCCGGCATGAGCCATGGCCAGCGGTTGGGGCTCTCGTTTCTGGCCGCAGAAGGGGCAGACCAGCCAGCCCTCTTCGAGCTGCATCCGGCAGCCGGTGCAGTAATTGGCCTTGAACTCCCCGCAGAACGGACAGAAGAGGAAGGTCGCCTCGATCATCTGCCGGCAGCTGGGGCACATTCTTTCATACCTGGTCTGGGAACCGATGACCCGGAGAATTTCCTCCAGGGTCGTAACCCCCAACCGCACCTTTTCCAGGCCGTCCTCGAGCAGGGTATGCATCCCGCCGGCCCTGGCCATCTTGAACAATTCCCCTTCCTTGTAGCTGCCGCTGATTACCTGACGAAAGTCGTCGTTCATCACAAAAAACTCAAAAACCCCGGTTCGGCCCACGTAGCCGGTATTGTTGCACCGCTCGCAACCTCCGCCCGCGTACACCACCTCGCCGACATCACCGGTGGAAATCTTGAGCAAGCCGAGCAGCTCGGGATCCGGCGCCTGCTCCTTCCGGCAATGCGGGCAGATCCGGCGCACCAGCCGCTGGGCCAGAATGCCTTCGATGGCCGAGGCGATGAGATAGGGCGCCATGCCCATGTCCATCAGCCGGGTGATGGAGGCCACCGAGTTGTTGGTGTGCAGGGTGGTCAGGACCATGTGCCCGGTCAGCGCCGCCTTGAAGGCGACATCCGCGGTCTCGGCGTCCCGGATCTCCCCGACCAGGATCACGTCCGGATCCTGGCGCATGGTGGAGCGCAGGACCGAGGAAAACGAAAGCCCCATCTTCTCCTTGATGAAGATCTGGTTCGCATCCTCCAGAAAGTATTCCACCGGATCCTCGATGGTCTGGAAGTTTCGGGTGGTGTCCAGCATGGAGTTCAAGATCGAATAAAGCATGGTGGTCTTGCCGCTGCCGGTGGGACCGGTGGAGATGATGATCCCCTGCGGTTTTTTTATCAGAATGTTGATCCGGGAAAGATCCCGCTCAAGCACGCCCATCTCCTCCAGCTTTCTGATCGAAGCGCTTTTGTCGAGGATCCGCATAACCACCTTTTCCCCGTTGATGGTGGGCATGGTGGACACCCGGATATCCACCATCTTCGCCCCCGCCTTGACCGTGATCCTGCCGTCCTGGGGCAGCCGGCGTTCCGAGATGTCCATCTTGGCGAGGATCTTGATGCGGGAGACGACGGGCAGGTGGATATCGGTGGGGATCTTGATCTTGCTGCGCATCATGCCGTCGATGCGGTAACGGACCACGGAGCATTTGCTCTTGGGTTCAATGTGGATATCGCTGGCCTTGCAGCGAACGGCCTCGGCAATGATGGCGTTGACCATCCGGATGATCGGCGGCACCTTGGATGAGCCGAGCAACTCTTCGACATTGACCTGCTCCTCGCCATCATCGATGATAATGTCGATCTCCTCCAGGGGCTCCTCCTCCAGCCCCATCAGGATTTCCACATCCTCGAACTTGTCGCCTTCCACCGCACCATGGATCCGCCGCAGTTGGGCAAGGATGCCTGAGCTTCTGGCGATGAGGGGCAAAATTTTGAGCGAAGTCATTACCCCGAGGTTGTCGATCTTGGGCATGTCCGAAGGGTCGGCCATGGCAACGGTCAGCTGCTTGTTGTCCAGCCGGATCGGAATAAGCCGGTTTCGCTCACACAGATCCATGGGCAATAATTTGACGACGTTCGGAGCCGGTTCCATCCCTTGGAGATCGACATACTCGAAGCCGAGATGTTTCTGAAGCGTTTTTACTATTTTGCCCTCGGTAGTCAGGCCAAGCCGCACCAGGACTTCTCCCGGGAACTCTCCCGCTTCCTTCTGCTTGAGAGCCTTTGCCAACTCCTCCTTGCCGATCTCTCCGTCCTGAAGCAGGTAATTGGTCAGCACCCCCTTGTTTTCATCAAGAACCGAGGCGTATTTGCTGATCTTTTCCCGCTGCCTTTTGGTAAGCTCCCGCAGCTTCCTGTTTTCCTGGACCAGAGCATACTGCTGCAAGGCCAGCCTGATCGTGAGCCGCAGGTCTTCATCGTTCCAGGGCTTGGTGATGAACCGGTAGACCGCCCCCTCGTTGACCGCCCCCATGATCGACTGAATATCTGCATAACCGGTGAGCATGATCCGGATGGTTGCCGGCCACTTCTCCTTGATCTCCCGCAGCAGCTGAGCTCCGGTCATCCCCGGCATCCGATGGTCGGAGATCACCAGCTGCACCGGCTCCCTGCCCATAATGGCCAGGGCGTCCTCGGCCCGCAGGGCGGTGAGGATCCGGTAGTTCTCATCCAGAAATATCCGGCGCAGGGCTTTCAGTACCCCCTCTTCGTCATCGACAAAAAGCAGGGTGCAGGGGTTGCCCGCCTCGCCCGGCCCGGCTTCGCTTTCCCGCTCCGCAGGTGAGGAAGGCTCGCCGGCGGCGGGGATATTCTTGAACATCTCTGGGTATTTTGCCATTGATCTATGCCTTCGTCAGCGACAGGGTCAGGTTGAAGGTGGCGGCGGATGGTCGATGACCAGGCAGGCCATCTTCAGGACCATTTTTTCATCTTCGGCAAACTCGATCATCGCGCCTCACCTGGGAAAAGCCGAACAACCGCAGGCCGGTTTCTCGGGAGCATCATCCTTGCCCAAATCCATTCTAGATGGAGTGGTGCCGGGAAACAAGGACAAACAGCGATTCCTCCTGCGCCGGAAGAAGTTATTCCCTGCCGGCCGCTTTTGCCGGGGCGGGGAAAATGCCGTCAACAGCCCAGTTGCAAGAATCGGCTGGCAACGCCCCGCCATTCATGGCATCATAAACCCATGAACAATCATCCGTGCCCCTCCGTCCAGATTTCCGAGCTCGCCGTCTTCGGCGCGTTGACCTCCTCCGGCCAGGATCTGCCCATCAGCGCCGGCTTTGCCTCAAGCCCCTTCGGCCGGTGCCTGGTGGCCCAAACCCCTGCGGGGATCTGCCGTCTTTCCTTCCCCGAGGCCGGGGAAGAAGAAGGGGAGTGGACTGCTCTGCGGCAGGCCTGGCCCCAGGCGCAGCTGCGGCAGGATGATGCCGCCGCAGCCCGGACAGCGACGGCGGTTTTCAGCGCAGCCCACCAGGGCGCAAACCGCCAAACCATACGCCTCTTTGCCCAGGGCACCCCCTTTCAGGTTATGGTCTGGCAGGCCTTGCTGCGCATACCTTGCGGGAACACACTCAGCTACGGACAACTGGCCGCAGCCATCGGCAGGCCCACCGCCGTCCGGGCCGTGGCAGGCGCGGTGGCCAGAAACCCCATCGCCTTTCTCATCCCCTGCCATCGGGTGCTGCCGGCCTCGGGCGGTCTCGGCGGTTATCGCTGGGGCCAGGCCCGCAAAGGCGCGATGCTTGCCTGGGAAAGAGCCCGGCCTGCTCAGTCGGGAATCCCGGCTTGAACTCCGCCCTCCCCATCCACGAAATTCTGCCCCGGCTGCGGCTCGAACTGGCCAGCCGCCAGGCCGTGGTCCTCAGCGCCCCGCCCGGCTCGGGCAAGACCACGGTGGCGCCCCTGGCCCTGCTCGCCGAGCCTTGGCTGGCGGGGCGGACCATCCTGCTCTTGGAGCCACGCCGGCTGGCGGCCCGGCTGGCCGCCGCCTTCATGGCCCGGCAGCTGGGCGAGGAGGTCGGGAAGACCGTGGGCTACCGGGTCCGCTTCGAGAGCAAAATCTCTCCGGCCACCAGGGTGGAGGTGGTCACCGAAGGAGTGCTTACCCGGAGGATTCAGGCCGATCCCGAGCTGGCCGGGGTGGGGCTGATCATCTTCGACGAGTTCCACGAGCGCAGCCTGCAGGCTGATCTGGCCCTGGCCCTCTGCCTGGATGTGAAGGCCGGTCTGCGGGAGGATCTCAAACTGCTGATCATGTCCGCCACCCTGGACACCACCGCGGTCAGTCGGTTGCTGGGCAATGCCCCGGTAGTCATGGGCAAGGGGCAAAGCTACCCGGTGGGCGTGGAATACTGCCGGAGCGGACAACTGCACCAGCCTCAGCCCCGGGAGATCGCCAGACAGATGACCACCGCCATTCAGCGGGCGCTAGTCGAGCAGCCGGGCGATATCCTGGCTTTCCTCCCCGGCGCGGCGGAGATTCGCTACACCCAAACGCTGCTCTCCTCTGCCCTGGTGCCGGGAGAAATCGCCATCCATCCCCTGTACGGCGACCTGAGCATCGCCGCCCAGACCGCCGCGGTGCAGCCGGACCCCAAGGGGAGGCGGCGCATCATCCTGGCCACCCCCATCGCCGAAACCAGCGTCACCATCGAGGGGATCCATACCGTGGTGGACAGCGGCTGGAGGCGAAGCCCGCAGTTCGATGCCAACAGCGGCCTGAACCGCTTGACCACCCAACGCATCTCCCGCGCCTCGGCCACCCAGCGCACCGGCCGGGCCGGACGCCTCGGCCCGGGATACTGTTACCGGCTGTGGAGCCTGGGCGAGGAGCACGGCCTCAAGCCCTTCGACCCGCCGGAGATCCTTACCGCCGACCTTAGCCAGCTGGTTCTGGATCTGGCCCGCTGGGGGGTGCATGAACCTGAGGCCTTAAGCTGGCTCGATCCGCCGCCGACCGGCCATTTCGCCCAGGCCCAAGCCGTACTCCTGGCCCTCGGCGCCCTGGAGCCGCAGGGGCGGATCACTCCGCTCGGCAAAAAAATGGCAGAACTTCCGGCCCACCCGCGCCTCGGCCACATGCTGCTGGCGGCGGCCGAACATAACGCGAGCCCTCTGGCCTGCGACCTTGCCGCCCTGCTCTCTGAGCGTGATATCAGCAAGGGGCGGGAGCGGTCGGCGGATATCGAAGACCGGCTCCACGCCCTGACGGTCTTTCGCAGCGAAGGCCCGGCCGCGGCCAAAGCCCTGGAGGCGGACACCGATGGTTGCCGCAGGGTGGTCCAGACCAGCAGGCAGCTCTTGGAGCACCTGCCCAAGACCGCCCACGCCAAGAAAGGGGAGACAGCTGCAACCGCGGGCGAACTCCTGGCCCTGGCCTTCCCGGACCGGATCGCGCAGCGGCGGGGTGAGGGGTGGGGGCAGTACAAGCTCACTTCCGGCCTGGGCGCGGTACTCCCAGCCCATGACCGGCTCGCGGCCCACGAGTATCTGGCGGTGGCCGAACTGGACGCGGGCAAAACCGAGGGGAGAATATTCCTCGCCGCCCCCCTGGCCAGGGAAGATCTGCTCTCCCTGTTCGCCTCCCGGCTGCAAAGGGAGGATAAGGTGTACTGGGAGGCAGAGAGCGGCACGGTCAAGGGGCAGCGGTTCCTGCGGCTGGGCGAGCTGATCCTGGATACCGCCCCTCTGAACAACCCCTCCGCCGAGGCGGTGCAGGGTGCCCTGCTCTCCGGCCTCCGCAGCCTTGGCCTTGCCGCCTTGCCTTGGAGCGACAAGGCCCGGGAGTTGCAGGCCAGAATCAGCAGCATGCGCCTCTGGCAGCCGGAAGCGGGCTGGCCGGAACTCTCCGATGAGTCTCTGCGCCAAAGCCTGGACCAGTGGCTCCCCCCTTACCTCACCGGGATACGAAGCATGGAACAGCTGAAGAAGCTCGATCTGGCCGCCATCCTCGCCGCCCGGCTCGACTGGCAACAGCAGAGCCGGCTGGACCGGGAGGCCCCCACTCACCTCACGGTGCCCAGCGGCTCCAGGGTTCGGTTGCGCTACACCCCCGGCGAGCCGCCGATCCTGGCGGTGCGTCTCCAGGAAATGTTCGGCCTGGCCGACACCCCGAAGATCTGCAACCACACGGTGCCGGTCCTCCTCCACCTCCTCTCCCCGGCCCAGCGGCCCATGCAGATTACCCAGGACCTGCACGGCTTCTGGGAAGGGGCCTACCATGAGGTGAAAAAAGAGCTCCGGGGCCGCTATCCCAAGCACCACTGGCCGGACGACCCCTGGCAGGCCCAGCCCACCAGCCGGAGCAAGCCCAGAAAATAGGCGGAAGTTGAGGGGACAAATCCTGCGTGGTACAATATCTCGGCGAAAAAAATCTGCGACCTGTGCAGTATCAGTAAAGCCCGTTGTTTTCATATGCAGTTAAAATCCCATTGGCCCGCCGCCGAGCACCGGAGAGGCTGCCGAAAAAAGGGATTTGCACTGTTTGAGGCGCAGCCGAGTTTGCAAAGCCCCGGCAGCATCGAGGAGTACAGCGTCTTCCTCGTGCAACTGAGATTGCCAGGTAAGCAGAATAAATCCAGAAAGGAACAACCCATGAAGCTTGATATCCCGGTCATCGGCATACTGCGGGGGGTGGAAGATGATTTCTTCGGCGAGGTCATGCAGACCTCCTTTGCCGCCGGGCTCACCGCCCTGGAAATCACCATGAACACCCCGGGCGCCGAGAAAATCGTAGCAAAATGCCGCCCCGCCGTGCCGAAAGGCAAGCTGCTGGGCATGGGCACCATCCGCAATCTCGAGGAAGCGAAGCGGGGAGTGGCGGCCGGGGCCATGTTTCTGGTGACCCCTAATCTGGACCTGAAGGTGATCGAGTATGCCAGGGCAACAGGCATCCCCATTGTCGCCGGGGCGCTGACCCCCACCGAGGTGTACGCTGCCTGGGCCGCCGGCGCCGATCTGATCAAGGTCTTCCCCTGCGGCGCCATGGGCGGCCCCCGGTACCTCAAGGATCTCCTCGGCCCCTTCGATCAGCTTAAACTCGTTGCCGTGGGCGGGGTAACCATGGCCAATCTTGGTGAGTACTTCGCGGCCGGCGCCGCAGCGGTGGGGGTATCCACCAGCCTTTTCGGCGCCGTGGCGTTAAAAGAGAAAAACCCTGCCAGGATCGGCGAAAACGTGAAAAATTTTCTCGAGCATTGCCGCCAAACGAAAGATCGGGTATGATCCTACTCCTTTAGTTCGTAAAATTACGCCTTTCCCAGGGAGATTCACCTATGTTCAGACCGGAAATCAAAGTTATTGACTGCACTGTCCGCGACGGCGGCCTGATGAACAAATGGCAATTCGACGACAAGTTCGTCCGCTCCGTCTATCAGGGGCTGACCGAGGCCGGGGTCGACTACATGGAGATCGGCTACCTCAGCTCCGAGTGCGCCTTTTCCCGCAGTGAGGTCGGCCCCTGGAAATTCTGCGCCGAGGATGATCTGCTGCGCATCATCGGCGAGGGGGAAAAAAAGATCAAGTTCTCGGCCATGGCCGACATCGGCCGCATCGACTACAACGACATCCGCCCCCAAAAGGAAAGCGTCCTCGATATGGTGCGGGTGGCCTGCTACATCCACCAGATCGACAAGGCCATCGCCCTGGCCCACCACTGCCAGGACAAGGGCTACGAGACGACGATCAACTTGATGGCCGTCTCCACCGTGGGGCCGCGGGAGCTGGAGGAAGGGCTCGCCGATCTCGCCAACAGCCGGGTGCCGGTCATCTACCTGGTGGACAGCTTCGGCGCCTTCTACCAGGAAGACATCGAGCTGCTGGCCAAAAAATACATGGAGAGGCTGCCGGGCAAAACCATCGGCATCCACGCCCACAACAACCAGCAGCTGGCCTTTGCCAACACCATTTCCTCGATAATCTGCGGAATCAACTATCTGGATGCCACCCTGTACGGCATGGGGCGCGGCGCCGGCAACTGCCCCACGGAGCTGCTGCTCTCCTTCCTCAAAAACCCCAAATTCAACGTGCGTCCGCTCATCAAGGCCATCGAGGAGGAGATTCTCCCCTGGCGGGAAAAAATAGACTGGGGCTACTTCATCCCCTACATGGTCGGCGGGGTCATGAACCAGCATCCCCGGGCGGCCATGGCCTGCATGGAATCCGACAAGAAAAACCAGATCACCGAATTCTACGACCAGATGACCAGCGCCGCTTCCGGCATCTGAGTTTCCCCCTCATTCGCAACAAAAAAGGCAGATCCCTTTTCGGGTCTGCCTTTTTTATTGCCCACCACCCCCCTCTTTCCGCATATAATTAAGAAAAAAATCGGAGGAGGAGAGCATGACCGGCGAAAAAATTCAATTAACCGAAGAGGATATCACCAGGATCAAAGCCGATGCCATCGTCAACGCCGCCAACAATTCTCTGCTGGGCGGCGGCGGGGTGGACGGCGCCATCCACCGGGCTGCCGGGCCGGAACTGCTCGCGGCCTGCCGGAGCCTGGGCGGCTGCCCGACGGGCGAGGCGCGGCTCACCAAGGGCTACCGTCTGCCCGCCGCCTGGATCATCCACACCGTGGGGCCGGTCTGGCACGGCGGCGTCCACGGCGAACCGGAGCTGCTGGCCCGCTGCTACCAAAGCTGCTTTTCCCTGGCCCGCGAATCCGGCCTCGGCAGCATCGCCTTTCCCGCGATCAGCACCGGGGTCTACGGCTATCCCAAGGAAGAGGCGGCCCGTATTGCGGTACACGAGGCGCGCCAAGCCCTGGCGGAGAACAAAACCCTCACCGCCATCCTCTTTGTCTGCTTTAACCGCGACACCAGGCGCGCCTACGAAAAGGCCCTGGCGGAAAAGCCCTAATCGCCCGGTCGCAGCACAACCTCCAGGGCGGCTCCACCAAACTCCACCAGATCGCCTGGGGCAAGCTGCCGGCCCCGCCGGGTTTCCACCTCGCCGTTAACCCTGGCCTCGCCCTCCTGAATCCGGGCCTTGGCCTCGCCGCCGGTATCAACCACCCCGGCCAGCTTGAGAAACTGCCCCAGCCGGATCACCCCCTCCCGCACCGCCACTTGCTCTTTCTTCATGCTCTTCTGTTTCCTTGTTTGTGGCAAAAAACGCATCAAATCCTGGACGGCCCTCTCTGACCCCACTTTCAATCCCCATGCTTGACATTTTTAAGGCAAGAAAGCGAAATTGTCACCGAGAAAGCCGGCGTCACTGCCACAAAGGGTTTGACGTTAGGGCGCCCTCGTCATCAAGTTATTAAATTAAGACCGCCCCTTGATCTTCCATGTTGTCCGGCAACATCTGCCATGATACCCTGGAATCCATAAGATATGGGGGCCGTTTTGAGGCGAGCTGATGCCTCGCAAAGGCGGTGGCCCCTGAAACGCAGGAGACCCTTCATGCAAAACGCAAATGCACTTATAACCGGGGCAAGCAGTGGAATTGGTTTGGTTTTTGCGAAGGAGCTCGCCAAGGAAGGATACACGGTTACCTGCGTTGCGAGAAATGAGGAGAAACTCCGAAGGCTCGTCGATGATCTCGGCGGTAACCACCGCTTTATCAGAGCGGATCTGACTGACAAAGATGATCTGGCTGCCGTTTCCCAGGAGATACGCGACACAAGATATTCACTGTTAATAAATAACGCCGGATATGGGATATACGAGAAGTTCGAAAATATCCCCATCGCGAAAATCCATAATCTTATTCAGCTCAACATCAGCGCCTTGGTCCAGCTTTCTCATGTCTTCCTGAATACTGCATCCGCAGGCGATGCGCTGATCAATGTTTCGTCGGTGCTTTCTCTCCTCCCGTTTCCTGGCGGGGCTGTTTACAGCGCCACCAAGGCCTTCGTCACCAACTTTACCGAGGCGCTCTGGTATGAATGCAAGGATAAAGAGGTCTATGTCATGGCTCTGTTGCCAGGAGTCACCGATACGGATTTTCACCTGATTGCCTTAGGAAAAACAAGAACGAAAGAGGCTAATCGCCCGTCTTATCCTCCTGAAGTTGTTGTGAAAGAAGCGATCCGTGCCCTGAAAAGGAGGACGAAACCTACGGTGATCAGCGGGCCGCTCTACAAGTTTCTGGCAATACTCAGTCCCCGGGTATTAAGCAGGGCCAGGCTGGTCAAAATTATGGGGGCAAACAGTCCAGGAATGGACTGAGCAAAATATTGCCCAGCAAGCGGGTACACCCCTGTTGGGTACCCCCCTCGCTCTTCCCGCGATAGTTCGGGAAGCTGCCCCCGGAACTCCCCGTCCCCAGAATTCCCCTGCATTTTTCCAGGTTTCAGGAGAGCAAATGGCAGTAAGTCAAACCTGCCCCGGGACCTCAATCCTGATTTTTTATTTGGTCGAAGATCCGTCGCTGTGCTAACACATGCCAAGGCATATACAACGCATTGGGGGGAGATCATGCAGGCTGAAAAACATGTGCGGCTTTTTAAAAACGGCAGGAATCAGGCGGTACGCATTCCGCGGGAATTCGAGTTGCAAGGCAATGAAGCGGTGATCCGCCGGGAAGGGGACAGGCTGATCATTGAAGCGGTGCGGCGCCGTTCCCTGTTGGCAATGCTTGCCGGCTGGGAGCCTCTGCCCGAAGAATTTCCTGATGTGGACGAAAAGCTGATGCCGCTTGAGGACATTGAGTTATGAGATGAGCGGCTTTGTTTATCTGCTGGATACCAATATCATCTCCGACCTGAGCCGCCACCTTTGCCGGCAAGGTGGCACAACGGATTGCCGAAAAGGGAGGGCGCACCGTCTGCTCCAGCATCGTGGTTGCCTGCGAGTTGCGCTTTGGTGCCCGGGAAAAGGGTTCCGCGCTTCTTACGCCAGAGTGGAAGATATCCTTTCCGTCATTGAGGTTCTGGCGCCGGATGCGGATGCCGACCGTCTTTATTCTGAGATTCGGACAGAGTTGGAAGCAAGCGGCGCTCCCATCGGCCCCAATGATCTGCTTATTGCCGCCCACGCCTTGGCCCTTGACTTGATTATGGTTACCGCCAACACCGCCGAGTTTTCACGAATCCTTGATCTGCCGGTTGAGAACTGGCTGTAAAGCCGCCCACGTAAAATACGATTAATACGGAGAGTGTCCCGGATTTACTCTATTCGTTGGTTGTACTCTTGGCTTTTGCATTAATTGATGTTATATTAGACATCAATTAATGCATTAATTTATTAAGGGGTTACGACAATGGACACTATTTACTCCAACACCACCGTCAGCGTTACCGAATTGAAGCGGAATTTCGCCGCCATTCTTCAGCAGGCAGACGACTCGCCAGTGGCTATTCTGAACCACAACCGGCCCGAGGCATATCTGCTCCCGGCCGCTTATTATGAACGGCTCATGGCATATCTGGAAGATATGGAAGACGCGAAGCTGGTCAGGGAAAGAGGCGATGGCCCCTTTGTTGAGGTGGGGCTGGATGAGCTATAAGCTGCGTTTTCACGAATTGGCTCTGGCCGAATGGCGCCGTCTGGATGCCAGCATCCGCGAACCGCTCAAAAAGAAGCTGGCCGAACGTCTGGAAAATCCGCGGGTGCCGTCCGCCGCGCTTACCGGTATGCCGGACTGCTACAAAATCAAACTGCGTAGCGCCGGGTATCGGCTGGTCTATCGAGTAGATGACCAGTTGGTGTTCGTTACCGTCATTTCCGTAGGACGCCGCGACAAACAGAAGGTGTACGAGGCGGCACGCTCACGTCTGTAACGCTTTCTCCTGCCCCAATCTCAGCGCTTCCGCTGACGGCTGATAAATTGGGGGATGTATCGAATTTCCTCTCATTTCCCAATAGGGGGAGTGGCCCTAGTTTTCACCTTGAATTTCACGATTATCCGGTGGATTCAATAATTAGATAAACTGTCCCCAGAATTCCCGATCCTGCCCCCACTCAACTCGCTGTTGGCAAACACCTTGACGATCTGTAATTTACAAGATACAATCATTCGTGCTCGAAATTATCCAAAGCGCCACCTTTGCCCATTGGCTTGCCAACCTGAAGGATTATCAGGCGCGGATGCGCATCCATGCCCGGCTGGACCGGGTGGCCATGGGAAACTTCGGCGATGCACAACCGATCGGGCATGGGCTTACCGAGTTGCGCATCCACCACGGGCCGGGTTATCGGCTCTATTGCATGCAACGCGGCGTGCAAATGGTGGTACTGCTCTGTGGCGGGGACAAAAGTTCACAGGGCCGCGATATCGAACAGGCGAAGCGGATCGCTCAAGAATGGGAGGAACAAAGCCATGGCTGAAAAATTTACCAAATACGACTCCGCGGAGTATCTGAAGACCGATGCGGACATGGCCGCCTACCTGGATGCCTGCCTCCAGGAGGCTGGCGACGACCCCGCTTTCATCGCTCATGCCCTGGGGGTAATTGCCCGTGCCCGTGGCATGTCCCAGCTTGCGAGGGACACCGGCCTGGCGCGGGAAAACCTCTACAAGGCTCTCTCAGCCGAAGGTAACCCGGAATTCGGCACCATCTTGAAGGTAGTCAAGGCGTTGGGACTGAGACTGCACGCCGAGCCAGCCTGATCCAGTACCACGGAGGGCAAAGGGAGTTCCGGGTAGAGCGGGAAGCTGAGGGCGAAAGGGAGAGGGGCTGCTTGCCAATTAGCTATTGCCATAAAATTAGAAAAATAGAAAGCAACCTCCCGTCCCTCCTCCCCCCCTCTCTCCTATTTTCTACTTAATTATTTAAAAGCGTCCCGCCCCTTGCACACATTTCCCCTCATCTCCCACCAAATTATGGTTGCGGGAAGCGGTATTTTAATCGTATTATATTCCGTATAATAATACGTCTAACAAGGAGAAAGATAACATGCGGGCAAATTTTACGCGGGATGAAATGATTAGCGCCACTGCTGCGGCAAAGAACTTCGGCAGGGTCGTTACGGAACTTGCCGAACACAGAAGAAACAAGACCGCCGTGGTCAAAAATAATGAAATCACTGCGGTCATCCTGCCGGTCGAGGAGTATGAATACATGGCGGACATCGTCGAGTTTGTCGAACACCTCGAGATTTACGACCTCATCACCAAAAGAAAGGAAACCACCGGCAAACTGATCCCCTTGGACTCACTCCTGCAGGAGGAAGGCATTGTCTTATAGGGTGGTGTTCACCGAGGACGCAGCCGCTGATTTCAGGGCTCTGGACGGTTCGCTCAAGAAGCTGGTCGCCACCCAGCTCAAAAAGCTGGAAGCCGCCCCCCATCTAGGCCAGCCGCTCGGCAACCTGCGCGGTTTTGAGCTGACCGGTTATTATAAGCTGTATGCGGTCCGGAAATCGATCCGAGTGGTATACCGGATCGTGGAGGAAGAGGTAATCGTCGAGGTGGTCGGCATCGGCAAACGGGCGGATTTTGAGGTGTATGCCGAGGTGGCCAAGAGATTGCTCAGAAAAGAATAAAAGGCCCCGGATGACCAGCGGTATACCGCTCTAAAGTCACGATATCCTGCCAACTGTAAGTCGGAAAGCTGCTTTTCAAAACCTGCCCCAGCTTGTATTCATCAATTTCCCAAATGTCAGTAAGTCGAGCTTGACCCCGGTTCTTGACCTCTTCTTTCGCAGGCTTACAGCAAGCTTGCAATTGGGTGTAAATGGGTGTAGCATTGGCGCATGTTACTGACCGACACCCTCCAGATCACTCCAGAGATTCTGAGCATCATCGCCAGGATCGACGAGTTCAAAGGCGCCTGGCGCGCCCTGGGCACCCTTGCTCCAGACCGACTGTCGGCCCTGCGGCTGGTTGCCACCATCGAGAGCATCGGTTCGTCCACCCGCATCGAGGGCAGCAAACTCTCCGACCGGGAGGTGGAACGACTCCTCGCAAACCTGGAGATCAAATCCTTTACCAGCCGCGACGAACAGGAAGTGGCCGGCTATGCCGAGCTGATGGACCTGGTGTTTTCATCCTGGCAGAAAATCCCGTTCACCGAGAACCACATCAAGCAGTTGCACCAGATCCTCCTGCGCTACAGCGAGAAGGACACCCGACATCGCGGCAGCTACAAGACCCACCCGAACAGCGTCGCCGCCTTCGACGAAAACGGCGCGCAAATCGGCATCGTGTTCCAAACCGCCACCCCGTTCGCCACCCCGCGACTGATGACTGAACTGGTGGCGTGGGTGAGCCGGGAGCGAGAGACGGCCCGGTTGCATCCGCTGCTGATCATCGCCCTGGTTGTCGTCGTGTTTCTGGAGATCCATCCCTTTCAGGACGGCAACGGTCGGCTCTCCCGGGTGTTGACCACCCTCATGCTCCTGCAGGCCGGCTACGCCTATGTGCCCTACAGCTCGCTGGAAAGCGTGGTTGAACAGAGCAAGGAGGCCTACTACCTGGCGCTGCGGCAGACCCAAGGCACGATCCGCACGGATTCCCCGAACTGGCAGCCGTGGCTGGTTTTCTTCCTGCGCTCTCTGGCTGAGCAGGTGCGGCGACTGGAGAAGAAGGTAGAACGCGAAAAGATCGTGCTGGCGGCCCTGCCTGAACTGCAGCTACAAATCGTCGAGTTCGTCCGTGAGCACGGCCGCGTCACCATTGGCGAGGCCATCAAGCTGACCGGGGCCAGCCGCAACACGCTCAAACAGCATTTCCGCACGCTGGTCGAACGCGGCACGCTGAACCAGCACGGTAACGGCCGTGGGGTTTGGTACGACCTGCGGTAAGAATTAGAAAAATAGCAAGCAACGTCCAGGCCCTCTTCACATGGATGCCCCGCTTCCGTACACCGGGTCATTTTTTCCTTGCGTTATTGTTACAAGTTTTTGTATATTTGTCTCATGCTAATCAAGCTCGTTGAATTTCTTGGAGACTCCCTCGAAGCCTTACGCGACTTCCCAAACAGTGCTCGCCAAGAAGCCGGCTTCCAAGTGGACAAAGTACAACGCAACGCGGCGAGGAGCCGGACGACTGGAAACCCATGACCACTATCGGTCAGGGCGTCAAAGAAATTCGGATCAGAGATGAAGCCGGAGCCTTCCGAGTTATCTACTTGGCAAAGCTGGCAGAAGCGATTTATGTCCTGCACTGCTTCCAGAAAAAGACGCAGGAAACCAGCCAGAAAGATATCCGCTTGGCGCGAAAGCGTTACAAAGACTTGATGAAGGAGCAACAGCAATGAGCAAGGGGCAACGATTCACCAGCATCTGGGATGCCATCGAAGACACTCCTCGGCAGGCCGCCGGCATGCGCGCCCGGTCGGAGCTTATGATGGCTCTGCAAGAATGGGTAAAAATCAGCGGAAAAACTCAGGCCGAAGCTGCCCAGCTCCTGGGCATCACGCAGCCCCGCATGTCTGACCTGATGCGCGGCAAAATCAGCCTGTTTTCGATAGATTCGATGATGGACATGGCCACAACTGCCGGCCTGGAGCCACACGTCACCATCAAAAAGCCGAAGGGCTCCAATAAAACTCAAACGCCTTCCAGCAATACCCGAAGTACCCGCAACAAACCGCCCAAAGGCGCAGCCAACAACATGGGATGCTAATCACTTGGCCGGAATCAGACTGGAATCCTTGCCCGGCTTCCCGCCGGAATACTCAGTGAGTTTGCGGGCGAATGTCCGAAATTCTAGCCTGCCCCTATAATACCCCCAAATATTTAAATCTTAAGGGCGTCCCGGACTATTCCAAGTTTGAACTGTCGACAAATTGTCGACAGTTCAACGCCGCCAATTTTCTCCCGTTGTTTGATGCGATACCAGTAATCCCTAGGATTCCGGCTGTCGGTCAGTGCCGAAACCACATCGATAACCGAGAAATACCACTTGCTGTCTATATCATGCCAAACAGAACGGATCTTCTTGGACTCGAACAATTAAATGTTGCTCATGCGTCACCCTTAACAAATCGTGCAACCATTTTGTCAAACTCCTCCGCCACCCTGGCCTCGAAATCAGATTCAATCCGCTATACTTCGGTGAATTCGGCAAAGGCCCATCGACCGTAATGGCCAAGGTTGTTCACTCCCAAGCACTGGACGCTCTTAAGAAATTAAACTGGCATATTTTTTACTTAATTGTTTAAGAGTGTCCCGCCCCTTCTTCCGGATCTGTGCGGGGGGTGCCGGGCAACCGGCATTCCTACCGTAACCGTCCCTCTTCTCTTATCATGGATGTCCCTGGTTTTCCTACAGCGTTTCCGCCGTCTACAGTCGGTTGGTTTTGGCAAGCTTGGTAAGGTCGCTCGGCCTCTTCCGCCGGCCTGGAACCTTGACGATCAAGATCAGCCGTGACTGGGACTCGCCGCAGCGGCGAACGTGGCGCATCTCAAACAAGCTCGTTAGATACGGAGTACCTTCGCGGTTGGGTGTTGCAAGGTCGAGCACCAACAATACGCCCAACCGGATACTGACGTTCTGGTAGTCCGTAGTTTGTGCTGCATAGGATTTGAGGAGCGCATCGAAGGAGCAGTCTGTTTCCTCGCGCTTCACCTCGACAACGAGACGTTCGGGGCCAGACCTCAGGCGTATGTCTGCTCTGCCACTCGCAATGTTTGTCGGTTCAAGGTCGCTCCCGGCGGCATACGTTGCCACCCAGCGGAAAAAGTCCCGCTGTAGTTCGTCCTCGTGAGGCAGTGAACCGTCATCGCGTTCGAAGAGGTAGGCGCCAGTTGGGTCGTCGCCCCTAGTCAATTCCAAGCGATTGAAAATAAAACGGACCAACCAGAGAAGCACGGTGTCGAAGAGACGTGCCCCATTCGTGTTCGCGCTGTAATCAGTGTGTCCCCGCGCCTCCTTACAGCAGCGTTCGATAACATCGGCTTCGGCACCTGTCAGGTTGGCAAGTTGCAAAGACACGGCGTTCTCGACTACACCGTAGAGGACATCCCTCTGTTCTTCCGGGAAGTTGGACCTTGCGATGATGGCGGCGAGCGAGGTCCGTTCGCTCGCCGCCTCAGGAGGGTTTTTCAGACTGCCTGACTGTTCAATGAAAGCATCAATCTGTGCAATCAGATTTCGCGCTTCCGCAGCCCATTCGTGGGTCGCGTTTTGTTGGAGCCACGTGCGAACTTGATGCGCCTGTCCGGCCTGCGTGGCGACACTTGCGCGTATTCGAGGTCTGACCATCGCTTCGATGCCACCGTGCTGATTTCGACGCAAGATCGATCGACCTGCGCTGTACACAGATAGGAGACCATCTTCGATGACAGCTGCCGGCTCCCACCAACTTGGTTTGTCAAGTGAGCCTGCCAGCCCCGCAACGGCACTGGCCAACGCGCTCCAACACGCCGCCTCGGTTTGTCTTGCCCCCAACCACGGAGGGCCGGAGCCTCCGGACCAGGCGTGCAGCTCGAACGCGTGCTGCTGAACGCGGGCGCTCACGGTACCGAACGATGCGCTTGCGACACCGCTGTGGAAGCTCAGGAGTAGGTCAAGGCCATCAAGGTACAAACTGGCTTCCGGACGGTGCTCAGATACCCCGTCGGACTCACCAAACCAGTCTCTGGCCTCACGGAAGGCGGTAGCTGCTGCGTTGCTGTCCGCTCTATCCATGGCTTCAGCAAGAACCGCCATCCCCAACTCGAAAGCTGCCTCAGGCCGAACCGCTTCGAGTTGAGCGAGTTTGCGCAGAACCTCGACCAGTTCCTTGTCGCGCCAGTGCGAAAAAGCGACGCCGACAATCTTGGCGGCCCGTCGCAGGAACTCTGTGTCGTCACCTGGTGCAAGACCGAGGAAGAAGTCCAGTAAGCGAAGCTGCCAGCGTCTGTTGTCGCCGGCCCAGCGAAAAGCGCCATCAAGTGCTGCGCTGCGCGATAACCCAGATAGCGAATGGTCGCCTGTTGCTGCCTTTGCCAGGAAAAGCATGAAGCAACACTCATCTCCGTCGTCCGGCAGCGGTCGATGATGTTCTAAGATATCGACTGCCTCAAGGAGTATGAAGTCTGTTGTCGCGACATCCAATAGATCATGCAGGACACCCTTGTGCGCGTCTCGATCAGCCGCCTTGGCATTGCTCCACCCCAACACAAGCGGATGAAGCAGCTCGGGCATCATGGGCGTACTGCCGAGCGATCGTGCTGCCAGCGCGAGTTTAGCGATCCCGCCAAGATCTTCCAACTGCCAGTCTCGCCCGCTCTTCACGATCTCTATGAGTTCGGCTTCGATGGGATGCAGCATGCCAGTCACCATAGGAAGGCGTTGCCGGTAACCTCACGGCGATGCGCTTCCGGTATGTGATCGATTATCGCCTTGGATGAGATACCGGCGACAAACACCTGAAAATGCGGCAGCTTGGTGAAAACTGCCTGAAGCCCGGCAATGAGGTGATCCACGTCGACTGGAGATACCTCTTGAGCAGCGGGCGAATCAATCATGAGCAATCCCGGGTGCCGGCCAATACCCCGCGCTTCAGCAATTTCGATCATCGCAAGAACGGCCGCCACCTTCAGTCGCAGCTTCTCGCCTTCCGTCACCTTGCTGTAGCTCGTGGGCACCCCCCCTTTGACCAACGACAGAACCGCGTTTCCCTTCAGTGACGCTTCCGACAAGTTCTCCATTCCGAAGGCCTTGGCGTATTCGACCAAGCGTGCAGAAACATCGGTGAGCAATCCGTCCCGCACGGCCTTAACCCGAGCCTCCGTTTCCGCCACGACGGCAGACAGAATTTTCAGTTCGCCGCTTCGATCGTCAGCTTGCGCAACTGGGTTTATCGAGGCTTCTTCCAGCCGACCTTGCAGACCCGCCACGGCCATTGCGGCATCTTGCCGCCGCACTGCGGAACCTAGCTCCTTAGAAGCCGACTCAAGGCGATTTTGTAGAAGATCAACTTTTCCTCGAAGGGTGGCCAATTCACTTTCCGCTTCTTCCTTTTCGGCCAAGGCGCGTGCTACTGCAGCCTCTGATGCCGTAACACGTTCCTGCAGCTCAGCTTTGATCGCCTCGCCGTCTTCGGAGTTCGTGATCGACTCACCGCAAACAGAGCACGCGTGTGTGGAGCTTTCAAGCTCCTTCTTCGCCTTGGAAATCGTGTGATCGCAGCGAGGGCAGCACTTCGGTTCCAGGCGACGAAACACTGCCGTCGCGGACATGGCATCCATGTGTGTCTGGAGGTCCCGCCGATCTTCCTGGTGGACGGTGGTTAATTCTCGGAGCGCGGCAACGGCGCGTTCCGCATGTTCAACCATGACTCGCTCTTGGCGACGGACATCGGCCAGTTCGGTCACATCGGCATCAATGGCGTTGCGCACGGCCTCATCGCTTGGAATCTTCGCTAGCTCGGCACGTTTCTCTGCCAGTTGGGCGCTAATGCTTGCAATGCGCGCATTGGTCGCCTCATGTCCCTGTTCATTTTTTCGCGCAGAAACTTGAACAGCTTGCTCAACGATCTGGCGCGCGGTCTTCGCAGCAGCGAGTGTTGAAACCCATGGGACGCCGAGGTACATCTGCATCAGCCGCGATGTGAGGCCAGTGGCGACGGGCATGTCGCCAAGGAGTACCTCGTAGTTGGTTCCGATGAACATGGCGCCTGAAAAAGATACCCAGCTATGCGTTACCGACTGCCCCTCGTCTTCTCTTCCCTGTCGCCAGGTCGATATCGGGTCCATCGCGAACGTGCGCATGAAGAAATCCGCCATGACTGCTTCGAACTCGCCATCGGTGGCAAAGTCGGCAAGGACGGTTCGCCTCCGGCAGCGCCGGGCGCACGAATACGGTACAGGCTACCGATAGGCTCACCCTGAGTCTTAGCAACGATCTCGTATTCGTCTGAATCAAGGAGGAAACCCAGCCGCACGGCATGGACCCATCGCCGCACATCGTCTTGCAGGTTGCTTGACGGTCTTCCTCTTATCATCCATCGAACGATTTCGATGATGGTTGACTTGCCCCTCAGGTTGTGCTCAGAGAGCATGGCCCACAGGCCGTGATCAAGGGCCGTCCATGAAAACGCGAAAGCGCCAGCGTTCGCGACGCCGTCCTTCTCGCCAGAAAACTCGACCTCTCTCAGAACAAGCCTGCGAGGTTGGGCGATTACAGGTGATGGTCGAATTCGGTGAGCGGAAAGGACTCCCTCAACTGCGGTAGCCTCCACTTCTGCCCTCGTGGCTATCGCTTGCAGCCATTCTTCCTTGGGTTGCGCCATCTTTCTCCCCATCGCTAGTCGGATTGCAGCTGAGTTAGGCGAGCTCGCACATCTTCGGTGATGGCAGGAATAACCCCACCCAACTTGGTCTCCGCGTAGCTCGCGCGCTGATACTGTTTTTGCTTCAAAGCTGTTCCACCCATGGTGCCCGCAACCTTGGCTACCAACTCGGCCCTATCCGCGTACCATTGAAGGATTGGCTCCAGTGACACTGCGGTTGAGCACGTGTCATAGCCGGTCTTCGTGAGAACGAAGTCTGTCTCCAAGACCTTATTGTTAGCTCCTTTGACACCAGTGATGCGAATAAGATCGCGGGACCTCAGTATTGACAAGGCATCATCCAGGCGTTCGTAGGCCCCAAAGAAGTACCGGACCATTGGAACACGGCGAAGGGCAGGTTCCTCGTCGTCCAAGATCGCCTGCGCTGCTTCGTAGTAGCTCTTGTCCTTTGTCTCTGAGAATAAATCAAGCAACTCAGCCGCAAGATAGTCTGGATTTCGCATCCAGAAGTCGAACGCTTGTAGGCGTGCTTCGCCTTTGAAGATGAGAGCATGCTCAGCCGTCGGTGGTTCGACGGGGCTACCTCCTGCCCTCAAGACGAACAGAATTCGCAAGGCGTCGCGATGGGGTGACCGAACCGTCATGCTGCCTTGCCTCTTCTCGAAATCGGCGCTGTCGCCGGCCAAAGGTCATGAGCCCGCAGCAGGCGCGCTGTTGTGGTGCCATCCATGAAAACGATCTTACAGGGGGCGACAAAACTGCGTGCGAGCGCAAACGCCTCCGCCTGCTTGCGGACGGCGGCGCCAATATTATGGCAATGCTGCACGACATAGATCTGGGCAGGAATGTTGAAGAGGCGATAGAGTTGGTCGCCATTTTTTCCAAGATCAGTTGGCTTCATCGGGTGAAACCGTGCCGGCCCCTTGAGCAAGAACGCCCCTGTGTGACGGTGGCCATCAACAAGCAAGTTGGCCGACATCACATCGCTTTCCTCTCCACCCCAATCGCTGGGCACTGAGTGTTCGTCAAGCAGGCGACAGATCAGTTCTTTGACGGCCAGTTCCGGGACCATGGTCATGCGCTTGAACTCGGCTTTGGAAGGAAACCAAGTCTCGTCCATTCCGGCGAACTGCTCGATTTCCTCAGGGCGCAGTTCGGGTGTCGGCAGGAATGGCGAGGCCATCGCGTGGCTGCTTGTGACCAGATCCCCCACGATGTAAGGCACGGCGCGGATGGTGCTGTCGTCGATTTCCGTGATGTAGCCGAACGCGAACAGGCGCGTAGAGCCAGACATGCGGGTGTACGCAGTGTCATTCACCAGCCCGTTCTTGGAAAACTCGAAGACGAGCTTTTTGCCGGCAAGAGGTTCGTCAAGCTTCTCTGTCAGACTCAAAGCAGGGCTCTTGTTGGCAACCGCGAAGCCTTTGCCGGTGACATGACCGTTATAGATGAACTGGGTGCCCTCCTTGAGTTCTCCTTCAAAGGCCAGTTGCGACAGCGTCGTTACCCTACCTTTAGCGATCGTTTGCAGCAGGTATGAGCCGACCGCATTCGAAAGGATTGCTGCCGACATCTGAATGTCGTGGCCCTGAAGCGCCGCCAGTACGTGCGCGGGTAGGTGTTGATGGTTCAGCAGACCTAGAACACGGTCACGACTCAGGTAGAACGCCGTTAGATTCGCAATAGTCGGCAGCGTGTCCATTTTTTCTTGCGCCGCAATTTTGTTCATTTTTAGTGGGCCTCTGGTCTTCCCGCACGGGTAGTCACATGGGGAAAATCCGGGACGTTTCCCAGTTTATTTCCTATGTGGTTATGGCAACCACACTTTTACACTTGGGGTACAGCGAGCACCCCCAAAATTCTTTCCCGGCATTTGCGCCCTGCTTGGCGGTTCTTCTCACCATCGCACTGTTACATTTCGGGCACGACGGCGAGGCGTTTGTTTCTTTGTTTAGCCAAGGGATATCCTCAAGGGTTGGTTGAGGGATATTCTTCTTTTCGAGGTGTTGGGCAGCCTGGGCACTATTGATTATCTTCACCAGTTTGCCGCCATCAATGAGCGTAATATCCTTATCTTCGGCAAAGGCGGCGGCTTCTTCCGTGAAGACGCCGGAGGTAACGACAAAGCCGCCTGTTGCGCCATTAGCCACCATCACCCCGAAAAATTCCCGCACCACCTTAACCCCGACCTTGAAGGCCTTCCATTGCTTACACTGCACCAGATACTTCTGGCCGTTCAAGCTCATCTCAAGATCAATGCCACCGTCAGCGCCGCCACCGCCTGTTTCTTTTACGACATACCCCTTGCGACGAAAGGACTCGCCGACAAGCAGTTCGAATTCCTGCCAGGTTAACCGCTCAACTGCCTGCATGGCGGTATCTTTCGCCCCCGCCGGAGAATAGGAGGCAATGGAGTCATAAAGCCGCTCATTTTTCCGCTGCTTGAAAAAAGACCACCCAGCCCCGACCAGAAAACAAAAAGGCAGAATCATCTGTCCGAAGCCGGCAACAACGGTCACCATGAATTGCTTGATCATAAAATTTCCCATGGTGTTGAGATTGGCCGGCCGATCAACCTGAATCCCTGCGACAGTGTGCAGGACCAGATAAGATACCACCGCCAGGACCAAACCAACCTTCCATGGGAATTTTGATGCAATTTCGACAATATCTTCAAAAGTGCTTTGCCTTCTCCGTCTACCCATTTCCCCTCCCGACATACACAAAGAATTTTAGATTTACATCCAACCCAACGCCGGAAGTAAATCTGGAGACCTTACCCCTTCAGACAATTCCGAAATCATAGTACCTATTCCCTCTTCCATTTATCCCCTATTTATTTACAACCCTACCTTTGATATGCATACAGACCAGAACGACACACCCAATCATCCCCCCCGCCGATTTTCCTCAAACATCACCACCGGCATCGAATACCGCAAACGCCAGACCATTTTAATCGGCCTTTCGCTTTCAAAGCTGATCCGTTCGGCCGGGCCGAGGTAGGTGAACGGGACCGTGCAGTTGTTGCGTTTCTTCTGGCCTCGGGTGAAAAGCAGGATGGTGTAGCCCCGCGCTGCGTGGTCCACGAGATTCTGGCCGGAAGGAGACTGCTGGCTGGTGTTGGATTGGGACTCCCAGTGCAGCAGCTCGCGGCTAATGGGGTAGTCGGCGTACATGGTGCTGGGAGAGAACTCTTTTTCGGTTTTCTGGAAGGTTATCAGTAAGGCGTAAGTTTTCTGTTCGGCAAAATGGAGAACTCCCACCCCTCGCTGACCGCCGCTGGTCAGGTCGGC
This sequence comes from Desulfurivibrionaceae bacterium, assembly GCA_041675585.1. Classification (GTDB taxonomy): domain Bacteria; phylum Desulfobacterota; class Desulfobulbia; order Desulfobulbales; family Desulfurivibrionaceae; genus Thiovibrio. The sequence continues at coordinate 17,909 of JBAYTO010000007.1, read as the reverse complement.
CCTGCCAAAAGCAGCCTGGATTTCCTGGATGCCATATTGGGCGTGGAATTCCAGCGGGCAGGGGTAAGGTAGTTCCGGCACCAGGCCGCTGGCCTCGGTTTCTGTTTGCGCCCAGGCCAGGATTTCGTCAAGATCGCTGAGAAACGAGGGGTTGCGAGCCAGGCGGTTAAATGACTCCTTCAGGCTGGCAATCCCCAGCTTGGGTCCGGTTTCGCCCCATAGCCGAAAATGGATCATCGTGGCTTGCTCGCCGGCTGCCTTAAGAGCAGCATCCACGTTATCGACAGCCAAATGGACAAGCACTTGCCGCAGCCGGACGATTTCTGCCGGTCCGTTGATAAAGGCCGCCCGCACCAGGGATTTTTTCAGCTTCTCCAGGTCCGGGTCACTGGGGATGGGGGCCAGGTGGGCTTTGGACTTCCAGCCGCTCCAAGATTCGCGCAACAGCAGTTGTTCCGGTTCGTAATCGTGGTAGCGGACAAAATTGCCGAAGGTCAATTCCTGGCCGCTTTCGGCGCGGAAACTCTGCAAGCGTTCCGGCACCTGAATTGCCAGGTTGCGGAGGTTGTGGCGGATGTTTTCCAACACATAGCCACGGGCCAGGCGATCCAGTTGGATGGAGCAGCCCGGCGGCAAATGGGGGAAATCGCTTTCCACTTCCCGGTCGATGGCAAAGCGGTGTTTGGGCAGCAGGGCCTTGAGCTTGGTATCCAGCCGATAGCGGTGGTGGGCCTGGCCGACAAAATCCAGCACCGTCAGGCAATCCTTGCCCGGCGCGTGGCGCAGCCCCCGGCCCAGTTGTTGGAGAAAGACGGTCAAACTTTCGGTGGGCCGCAGAAACAGCACCACATTCATATCCGGCACGTCCACCCCCTCGCTGAGCTTATCCACGGTGAAGAGGAAGGTGAGCCGACCGGCCTGCAAGTCCGCCAGCATGGAGGCGCACTCGACGGAATCCACCCCGGAGACGAAGGCTGCCGCTGCAATGCCCCGCTGGTTGAACATCTCGGCCATGTACTGGGCATGTTTGATGCTGACGCAGAACCCCACCCCCTTGATGGCCTCGGGGTTTGGCTCGTAACGATACAGATTGGCGAGAATGGCCTCCAAGCGCTGTTTGGCCTGGATATGGGAGCCGGTATAGACCTTTTCCAGCTCATTGACATTGTATTTGCCCTGGCGCCAGAAACGGTCATGGGCCAGGGCCACCGGGTCGGCCACCCCGAAGTAGTGGAAGGGGCAGAGCAGTTTTTCTTCCAGGGCCTCAGGCAGGCGGATTTCGGCGGCGAAACGATTGCCAAAGTCGGCGGCCACATTGCCGCCGTCCATCCGTTCCGGGGTGGCGGTCAACCCCAGCAGGATTTGCGGCGAGAACTCATCGAAGAGCGACCGGTAACTGGACGCAGTGCCGTGGTGGGCCTCGTCAACCACGATGTAATCGTAAAAGTCGGCTCCCACCTGCTCCCAGAGTCGGCGGTTGGCGAGCATCCCCACAGAACAAAAAAGATGATCGAGGCGCTGAGCCTGGAAGTTGCCGGTGAGCAGTTCCCCGAAGTTCTGGTCCCGCAGAACGTTTCTGAAGGTTGCCAGGGCCTGTTGCAAAATCTCCTGGCGATGGGCGACAAAGAGCAGCCGGGCCTGCTGCTGGTTGGCCTGGCGGAAGCGTTGGTAATCGAAGGCGGAGATTACCGTTTTGCCGGTGCCGGTGGCGGCGATGACCAGATTGCGCCAACTGTCGCGGCTGGTGCGCTCTCGGACCAGGGCTTCCAGGATGCGCTCCTGGAAGGGATGGGGCTTGAGGTCGAAAAAGACCTGCGGGCCGGCGGTGCCCTGGTTGCGGGCGCGGGCAATGGCGCTCCGCAACGGCAAAGGGTCGGCTGGGTCAAAGGGCAGAAATTCCTGGCTGTGCCAGTAGGTTTCAAATTCGGCGGCGAATTTTTCCAGGATGTGCTCCATATCCTGGGCGCTGACCTTGAGATTCCATTCCAGGCCGCTGGTCATGGCGGCGTGGGACATATTGGCCGAACCGATATAGGCAGTGGCAAAGCCGGAGTGACGTTTGAAGTGATAGGCCTTGGCGTGCAATCGGGTCCGCTCGGTGTCGTAGGAAACCCGGACCTGAACATTGGCCAGCCCGGCCAGCCATTCCACGGCCGGGGCATCGGAAGCCCCCATGTAGGAAGTGGTGATGACCCGAACCGGCACCTTACGATCCCGGAGTTCTTCAAAGGCCGGAAACAGCAGACGCAGACCGGACCATTTGATGAACGAGACCAGGATATCCACCGCGTCGGCGGAGCGCATTTCCGCCAGCAGTTCGTGGCTCAACTGGGGTTCACGGGGCGAGCCGGTGAACAGGCTGCTTTCCACCATCGAGGTTTGCGGCCGGAGAATCCCTTTGCTGCCGTAGTGAGGCGGGGTTACTTCCAGCAAAAGCGGCTTGGCGGTGGCCACCAGCTGGCGGGCCAACAGATGATCTTTGGCGGGAGTGCCGGCCAGCAGGGAGATAATCCGGTTGCAGAGGTGGCGACGCTGTTCGGGGTCGGTTTCTTCCCGGAGGGCCTGCTCCACCACCCTGGCCAGAAAAGCGGCGTAACGGGCCGGTTCTTCTTCGGGATCAAGCTTGCCCAAGACGGTGCGCAATTCAGGAGCCCGGACCAGAATATCCCGCAGGGACTCATCCAGAAGGGCATCGTAAATACCGGGGCTCAGCTTGGATTCACTCACAATACCCCACCCTCCCGTCGCTCACGGCAATACTCTGCAACAATCGGCAAATCCGCCTCCGCCCAGTCCAAGCCGGCCAGCTCCTCCGGCAACAGCCAAAGCAGGGCCGCATGTTCGTGCATGCAAAGCTTGCCACCAATCAGAACGCAAACAAAGGGGTGTAGGGTGACGGCAATGTCCGGATACCGATGGCTGGCCACCGGTATCGCCCGCAGAATCGCAACCTCCACCCCCAGTTCCTCCCGCAGCTCCCGATACAGACACTCCGCCGGGGTCTCGCCACTCCCGATCTTACCGCCGGGAAACTCCCACTTGAGCGGCAGGCTCATGGCCGCACTCCGCTGCGCTGCAAGCACCCGGCCATCACCCTCGATGATCGCACAGGCCACTTCAAGATACCGCATCAGCCCTCACTCCGTAATCCCAACGCCCGCCGCCCCTTTTCCGTCAGCCGGTATCTTTGCCTGCTGCTTGTCGGCTTATCAGGGATGGTCATCTCAATCAATCCAAGTTTTATGCTGACTTGCTGGTAATATTCCCGGAAGTGCTTTTCGTCTGTCAGTCCGAGCCCGCGCATAATTTCGTTGCGCGTCATTTCCCCTTGAATAAGGGAAAGCATTGCCAAAACTTCGGGGGTGACTTCGGGGGTGACTTCGGGGGTGACTTCGGGGGTGCGCCCTCCCACCGCCGCGAAAGCCTGCCCCGCCTTCCGGCGGATGATGGTGACAAAGCCATCGGTCAGCCTGAACTCCGGCTCCGGCAGACCCGCCTCGCGGCAACGCTCGAACATGTCATGGATGCCGGTCCCCATCCGCTCAATATACTTGGTCAGGTAGAGCGGTTCGGCAATCAGCGGATTGCCGGGATACGAGCCATGCGGCTCCCGCAGAGTACTGAGGTTCAGGACCGGCGGAAGCTTTCCCGGATTCCAGACTTCGAGTCGGTCGGCAAAGAGCATCACCTGAACACTGGCGCTGCTGGTATAATCGCGATGGGCAACCGCATTAACGATTGCCTCGGAAATTACCTCCGGCGGAATCTCGTAGGCCACCGGGGCCTCCGGGCCTTGAGCCCTGGTGCCGACCGCCAGATCAATTTTGGAAAGCACGAAGTTGACCGCTTGGTCCACCAGCTCGAAAAGATTGCCCTTGTAAACCTGATAGAAGGGAATGGGCTTGCGCACCGTGGTGCCGTGGAAGTGGGCACACTTTACTTCCGAGGAATAGGCAAACCGCTGCGGCTCCCTGGCGAAGAGAAGGACGGCGGCATGGGTGAGCAGGCCGTTTCGCAGCAGGCGCAACTGGGTGAGAATGGCCTCGACCCCGGCATCCGCGTCCAAAGGGAAACCCCTGGCAAAACGAGCCCGCTTGAGAAACCAGAGAACCTTCTCCTCGGAGATATCGGCAAGAGTGGCATCCCGGCAGATCGCGGCATCGAAGGGGCCGAAGCGCAAAAGTTCCCGGTCGGCCAGATACTCCACCAGGCTGGCATAAACCCCGGTAATCAGTTCCGCCAGGGAAACGAAACGGCGGCGGACCACCTGTCCGGCCGCCTCCTCGACCAGGGTCGCCATCCCGGGGTGACGCTGTGCGTCCTCCGCCCCTTTGACAAAGATCAGGCGATGCTTCTTCTGCCCGGTAGCCTGGCGGAACTCCCTGTGGGTCGGCGACAGCCCATCGACATCCTCAAGCCCGTAGGCCTCTCCGAAAAGACCCAGGTAGATGTCGCAACGTTCGACCTCGTCCAGGTAAAGCGCATCGGCCCGCCGATCCCTGGCCGGGGTGTCCTCGAAGAGGAACACCTCGAAAAACCGGCGCATCAGCGGGTCCCCCCGCAGATAATCGCGCAGTGCCGCCCTTTCTTCGCCAAACTCTTTCTGCACGCTGCTGATGAAGATGCGTATCGGCTCCATGTCACCCAACCCGGCGTTTATTCAAAGGCATGCTTCCTGTCACGGCATCAGAGGCTGCAATTCTTTGATCCCCCCTGAGCCTTACCACATCCTGGTGCGGACTTGCCAGCTTTTCCGGTCGAAAGGAGCCGCTTCCGGATGGAAAAATCCGGAAAAAATCCAAAATCCGGGACACTTCCCAATTAAAAGCTCGGCTGGCGAAAGCCCAGCACCGGCATCGATTTCTCTCCCATCCCCCCAATCTTGTCAACCAAATTGGCACTCTGTAAAAACAACCCTTTTCCATGCGGTGGAGAATTCACTTCCGCAACTTCTTTTGCCACTTGCCGGCCAACTCCTTGTAATTCTCGCTCGTCACCACCGCTTTGCCAGACCGCTTCTCAATATCCCGGCGGGGTCTGCCTGCTACGTTGCCGCCTCCCCGGGCATCTTTCTGGAGCGGTTCGAAGCCCTGGTAAATGGTGCGGCTCATCCCCTGCTCCCGACCGTCACCATCAAAGTTCTTTCACATTCCAATGAGTTGCGGTATAATACGGCCATGAAAAAATCATCCTTGATCACAACAAACAGCTTCCTGAAAGACCGTTGCAACCGGGACAGGCTCCTGCGTCGAACCGTCGTGACCTCCAGTGCCGTCGAAGGCGCGGGAAAGTCTGCGGCCCGGGCGCTTGCGGTGGATCATGAACGGGGATTGCCTACCCCTGCCGAAACGTCCGTGCCAGAACAGCCCTGAAAATGCTTTCCATGGGCTCATAGTAATATCCCATGCCGGCCTTTACTGCGGCGAAATATCTCTGCTTTTGCTTTCCCTTGATGCCGCCGAAGTCAAAAGGTGGCAGCCCTGCCTGCAACCCCATGAGTACCGCAAGCATTCGAGCAAGACGCCCGTTGCCTTCCCGGAAGGGGTGAATAAGCACCAGTTAGCGGTAAAGCGATGATTCCCGTCATACCAGGTCAGGAATTCATTCAGTGACCGGAGCTGTTCGCGGGCCTCGGCCTCATCCATGGCCCGTTTGCCGGTGATCCCCAGCTTGCTTTCAAAACCCGGCCCCGTGATCCAGCTCAAAGCTGTCCTCAGCAAGTCCGCTGGTGCGGTAACGGCCTCCTTTTTTCATCAGGCAAAACTCATACACATGTTTTTGGCAGGAGCGCCCCATAAACACAAAACCCCTGTCAGGATTCACAGTATTGTACCGGGCGGATTCCGGCAAGAAACAAAGGCATCAGCCATATTTTTTTTATGCATTACCAGGCCTCTAATTTCCTGCCATGCGCAGAGCATACCACCCCGCCTGGGACAAATAGTGCCCCACCCTCTCCTGGCCTGATTATTTTTTGCCTCTTGTCTCATCCCCGAAAAAACGCTATGCATATCTGCAAGAGACCATGCTTTCTTCCGTCCCCTTTTTCCCTCAGCAAAGACCCATGCGCAAACCAAACCGCTCCCCCCGGCAGGCGGAACCAGCCGTCCGGGGCTCGAAAAAAAAAGGAAGAAAACCGCCCATCCGCCAGCTTTCGGCCGGCGATGACCTGGGCCTCCTTTTCTCCTCCGGCCGGGAAGACGATCTGCCGGACAGCTTTGCCGAGGCGCTGGCAAGCGGGATTCCCGCCGCAGCCCTGACCGGGATTCTCACCGAAAAAGAGGAGCTGCCGACCCAGGCCCAGTCCCGGCCGGGCGCGATCAGGAAATTTCCCCCGCCCCAGGAACAGCTCGATCTCCACGGCTGCACCGCCGCCGAAGCGGAGGCAGCGACGACAAGTTTTCTGGCCAGGGCCCGGCGCAATCACCTGAAAACCGTTCTGGTCATCACGGGCAAGGGGATCCACTCGCCGGAAGGCCCGGTACTCAAGGACATCATTGCGGCCCGGTTCAAGATGATGAAAAACGACGGCTCAATCCTCGACTGGCACTGGGAAAAGAAGACCAGGGAAGAAAGCGGGGCCCTGCTCGTCTACCTGCCCTGACCACTCAGCACCAGGCACTCATAAAAGGAGCCTCGCCATGCCCCTCCATCAGGTGACGATTTTCACCCCCTTCCCCTTTGTCATCGGCCAAAAAATCCACATTGCCTCAGGCCCGCGCGGCGGGGACTGGCAGGTGATCGGGCTCAGCGATGCGAAGGTTCGCCTGCGCTGCCCGGTTTCCGGCGGGGAGGTGGAGTGGGACCGGTTCTGCTATCTCGCCGAAACCCGCGAGCAGGAATGGCCCCAGCTCGATCTCCATTTTCCGGCCGATCCCCCTTGACTTGGCTGGGGCCCGAATTATATTTCCTCACACCTTCCGGGTCTTGCGTCCGGCTCAACAGACAGACACATACGATGAGGATATTTATTTATGGGAAACACCTTGAAAACCGGGATGCTGATGGCAGCCTTGACCGCCCTTTTCATGGTGGCCGGGCAGGCCATGGGGGGGCAGGGTGGTATGACCGTGGCCCTGCTTATGGCCCTGGGAATGAATTTTTTTGCCTACTGGTTCAGCGACAAGCTGGCCCTGAAAATGGGCGGCGCCCAAGAGGTGGACCAGAGCGAGGCGCCGGTGCTGCATGCCCTGGTCGCCACCCTTGCCGCCCGGGCCGGACTGCCCAAGCCCCGCGTCTATCTGATTGACAGCGACACCCCCAACGCCTTTGCCACGGGCAGAAACCCCGACCATGCCGCGGTGGCCGTAACCCGCGGGCTGATGAACATCCTCAGCCGCGAGGAGCTGGAAGGGGTGCTGGCCCATGAGCTGGCCCATATCAAGAACCGGGACATCCTGATCAGCTCCATGGCCGCGGTCATGGCCGGGGCGATCAGCTCCCTGGCCACCATGACCCAATGGGCCATGCTCTTCGGCATGGGCCGAGGCTCGGACGACGAGGAGGGCGGCGGCGGGCTGCTCGGCGCCATCGTGATGATGATCGTTGCCCCCATTGCCGCGGCCCTGATCCAGATGGCCATCTCCCGCAGCCGCGAATATCTGGCCGACGCCACCGGCGCCGCAATCTGCGGCCACCCGGCCTCCCTGGCCAGCGCCCTCCAGCGGCTGGAAGATTTCAACCATCAGCGCCCCATGGAGGTCAACCCGGCCACGGCCCAGATGTACATCGTCAACCCGCTCTCCGCCGGGGGGGTGGCCAACCTGTTCAGCACCCACCCGCCCATGCAGGAGAGGATCAGGCGGCTGCTCGCCCGCCGCTGAGCCATGCCCGCCTCCCCCATCACCACCGTCCTCTTCGACTACGGCGGCGTCCTGGCCGAAGAGGGCTTCGCCCTGGGGCTGGCGGCCATCGCCCGGGAAAACGACCTTGACCCGGCCCTTTTTTTTCAGACCGCAGCCGAGGCCGTCTACGCCTGCGGCTATGTAACGGGCAAATCCACCGAACAGGCCTACTGGCAGATGATCCGCAACCAGACCGGGATCACCGGCGAAGACCGGACCCTGACCGAGGCGATCCTCAGCCGCTTTACCCTGCGCCCCCGGATGCTTGCCGCGGTTCGCGCTCTCCGGGCGCGGGGGCTTAATCCGGTCATGGTCAGCGACCAGACCGACTGGCTCGACCGCCTCAATGACCGGCAGCCGTTCTTTCAGGAATTCAGCCGGGTCTTCAACAGCTACCATCTCGGCAAAAGCAAGCGCGAGCCGAGCCTGTTCACCGATGTCCTGGCCACCCTCAAGGTCGAGCCCCGCCAAGCCCTTTTTGTCGATGACAACCAGGGCCACATCGGCAGGGCCGCAACCCTTGGTCTTGAAACCCATCTGTTCACGAGCGAACCGTTGTTTTTCACGGAGCTGGCCCGGCGCGGCCTGGCCTGAAACCCGCCGGAAAACCACCTGAGAAGAGGAGAACGCCGTGCTGGATCATAAAAAACTCGCCGTCATCCATATTGTCAAAAAGGAGCTGGGCGCAAGCGAGGAGGAATACCGCGCCACCCTGGAAAAGGTGGCGGGGGTTCGTTCGGCCAGGGATCTGGATGAGGCCGGCTTTCAGAAGCTCATGCGCTATTTTGCCCGGAGCGGCCATTATCGCGCCAGCCGGGAAGGCATCACCTTCCGGCAAAGGATGTACCTCAAGCATCTGGTGGAAGATCTTGCCTGGGAGTCCACCCATTACGCCAATTTTCTGAAGAAATACTACAAGACTTCGGAGACAGGGACTCTTTCCAAAAAAGAGGCCAGCAAGGTGATCGAATCGCTCAAGCATATCCTGGCCGGGAAAGAGAAATGACCGTCTTTAAGAATGAATGGAACCTGGGCATGGCCCTCGCGATTCTGCCCAGCGAAAACGTAGATGGCAAGGTCTGGGCCGAGGCGGTGAAATGGCTGTTTCTCTTTGGCCCACCGACAATCCGAGAGATGATCAGTCAGGCTTCCAGCCAGGCCACCGGCGAATTTTTTCCGGGGCTTTCCCCCATCGGCTACACCTCCAAGGGGGAACCCCTGTACAACCTCAGAATACTTGCGGAAAGCCTGGGGATGAGCGAAGAGGAAGTCCGGGCCAAGATGGCGGAACTGGCGGAAGAACACGAAATCCAGAGCCTGTATGACGAGTCTGACATGCAAAAAATCCAGTAACCCGTCTTTCCCCCGCGCCAGCTAAGGCATGACCCGTCCAGAAAAACAAGAGGTCCCCAGAAAAATGGCCATGGCGTTTTATTTTTTTTCAGGTAATAGTTGCCGAACACTACGGATGATAATTCCGCCACGGTTAAAAATAAGGAGAGTCCATTGAACGCCCTATTCCGTTATTATTTCCTGCCCCTGGCCGTGCTTCTTTTTCTCGCCGCAGGCTGCGGCACAAAAGAGGCGCGAAAAATCCCCGCCGGCGAGGGAAGCAAAATCACCGGCGCGGAACTGACCGCGCTTCTCTCCGACAACACCATTTCCATTTATGAATACGGCGAGACCGCGATTATCGAGATGTATGGCAATGGCAAGATGTACGCCGTAAAAACCAAGAATGAGAAAAACGAAGGGGTCTGGTCAACAGACAACGACAGACTTTGCCTCCAGTTCAAGCGCTGGGGTTTTGGCGACAAGATCTGCTACGATGTGTTCCGCAAGGGGGAACAGTATAACCTCTATACGGACAGCGGCCTGAAATCGAGTTATTTCACCATCACCAAGGGCGTCAAACGAGGGGTGACAGGCAAAAGCACGGCCAGCGCCCGAAAACAACCCGGGAAAACCACCGCCACCGCCTCTCCCGATGTGGTGGTGGAACAGGCTCCGCCGGTTTCCACACCCACAATCCAGGAGACCTACCAGACCACCAGCCCGCAGGCCGCAGGCCGTGATCTGGGCATGATCTACCGCGGGATGAGCCAGAACTGTCCGGGCTGTAATCTCCAGGGCGTCGATCTGGCCGAAGCTTCTCTGATGCGGGCCAACCTGGCCGGCGCCAACTTGAGCAACGCCAAGCTGGCCAAGGCCAACCTCAAATGGGCAAATCTTAAAGGCGCCAATCTGACCGGCGCGGACCTCTCCGGGGCCAATCTGACCGGAGCCAATCTGGAGCAGACCAATCTTCGGGGCGCCACCATCACTGACGCCATCGGCCTGGACCTGGAAAAGGCCATCCGTTAAAACAGCGACATCATCCCTCAACAGGAGAATGAAGTATCATGCATCATACAGCAGCAGAGCGTTACCGGCTTATTTTCAGCTGGCTTCTAGGCCTTATCGTCGTCTTTCTTATTATTTTTTCGGAATCGCCATACATAAAAAGCCCGCTGTACGAAGCGCTGGAACTCTTCGGGTTTGCGCTGCTCATCCTCGCTACCCTGGGAAGAATCTGGGCGACCGTCTACATCGGCGGCAGGAAAGACGAGGAATTATGCCAGGACGGGCCATACTCCATCTCCAGAAACCCGCTCTATCTGTTTTCCCTGCTCGGTGCGATCGGCATCATTCTGGCGGCCCAGAAACCGATCATTCTGGCGATCATTGTCCCCTTCTTCGTCTTTTACTACTTTGTTATCAAGGGCGAGGAGGAAAGGCTGCTGTCCTTTTTCGGCCAGGAGTACGCCGATTATGCCAAGCGGGTCGGCAGGATCATCCCGACCTTCAAGACCTATACTTCCCAGGAAAGTTTTACCGTGTACCCGAAGGTGCTGTTTCGTTCCATGATCCACGCGAGCATCTTCATGTGGATATTCATGCTGTTGGAGGTTCTTGAATACTGCAAGGAACACACTTCCTTGATTCCGACCCTTTTCACCCTGCCCTTCTGACCGGGAGAACTGAACGCCAAAATCAGGGATTGCGGCGGCGAGCGAACGGCCCGGCCTCAACCATCCTTGCCCAGGTAGGTTCGCGCCCCAACGTAACACCCGTCAAAATAGCCGTTGCGCAATGAACTCTGCCGAATGCTCTCCCCTTTTTTTGAGGCATGGATGAAGCGGCCATTGCCGGTATAGATTCCCACATGGGACACCGTTGCATCCCCGTTGGTGGCGAAAAATACCAGATCCCCAGGGGCGAGATCTGCACGGCGCACCGGGCTTCCCGCCTGGTATTGCGCCTTGGAGTTTCGCGGCAGATTAAGGCCGTTAAGCTTGTAAACGGTCATGGCCAGACCGCTGCAATCAAAACCCGTCTCCGCCGACTCCCCCCCCCATTCATAGGGAATCCCGAGAAACCCCTCCGCGGTGCTCACCAGCATTTTCCGCAAGGTTCCTTCCTGATAGCGCCGGAACCTGGCCGCGGCGGAATGCTCCGGCGCGACCAGATAAAACTCCTCGATCAGCCCTGCTTCCCGCAGCTGCACGGCCCGTGATTCCGCTTCTTTCCGGGAAGGGTAATCCCCGAAGCGGACCTTGTACAAGCCGCTGGCATGACGATAATAATAGGCGTCAAGCCCCAGATCATCAAGCTTGCGCATCAGGCGGACCGCATTGTCCAGGTTGGCGAAGGCGCCGACCTGAATGCTGTGCCCCAGCATGGCCAGCTTTTTTTGCGGCGCGGCCCGCGGCGGGGCGGCCCGCGGCGGGGCGACTCCTTCCTGGCCGAGCCCGCCGCAGCCTGAAAGCCCTGCGAAAAAAAACACCAGCATAAGACAGCTGGCCGGGAAAAAACTCCGGGTTAAAAACCCTTGCTCCATCATGCTCACAACTTCACTCTCCTCCCGCTGTAACTGTCCATATCAAGGCCGAAAACGAACAAAAATAACCCAAACCGTAACTATTCAGCAGTGCCGTTCACCCAGAGGCATAAGTTTCGTTTGGCAGGTAAGCTGCCCAACTCAGCTATAGCTGCTAGGCAGAAGCCCGCGAAGTGTGCTGGTGCCCATGAGCAGGCTGATAACAACGCAGATGCGGTGCTGCTGGATAGTTACCTTCCGCCCCGGTCATAATCGGCCAGAGCGGCTGCCAGCTCATTTTGCACCGCCTCGACCAGCTCCCTGGGGGCAAGAGCCTTTGCCTCGCTGCCCCAGGAGAGTACCCAGCGCTTGACCTCATAGAGATGAAGGGCCGGGAACTCGAGGACCACGCTGCCGTTTTTTCTTTGGAGTACAGTCTGCCGCGGGTGCCATTCCCGCTCCAGAACATAGGGGGCATGCTCCCTGGCAAAGCGGACCTTCACCAGGATCTCGCGCTCCCCGCTGAAGATCCCGAAATGGGCGCCGGCATAACGCGCATGGTCAAAATCAGCGGGCACGGAAAACCCCGTCTCAAGCAGCAGGACCGTTTCGATCCGGGACATGGCGAAGGTGGCAATCGCGCCGCGCTTATGACAATGGCCGATAAGATACCACTCTCCCTGATAACGCGCCAGATGATAGGGATCGATCCGCCGCTCCGTGCTCTGCCGCCCGCCGGGTTTGCGGTAGGAAATGGCCAGCGCCCGACCTTTGCTTACTCCCGCCGACACCGTTTCCCAGATCTCCGGGGCAAGCCGGGTCTGCCGCTCCGGGATCACCGACAGCTTGTCCTCCACCCAGGCCGGCTGGATGGAGACCTTCTCGGGCAGGGAATCCTCGATTTTCCGAAACACCTTCTGCAGCGTGCGGTAGATGGGGGTATCCTCATGCTGCCGCAGGGCTTTTTCTGCAATACAGATGGCGAAGAGATCGCTCTCGTTCAAGGAAATGGCGGGCAGGGCATAATTTTCCTCGGTGTAATAATAACCCCGGCTTGTAGCATCGTAGGCGAGGGGCGCATCCCGCTGGTTCCGCAAGTAATCGATATCCCGCAGGATACTCTTGGCGCTTACCTCGTATTCCGCGGCCAGGGAACGGCAGTTCGCCAACCGTCCGCTGCGCATTCCCTCGCGGATCTTGCGGTCGATGAACAGCAGCCGCAAAAGCTGGGTCTTGTCTTTGCCCATATCCCCCTCAAAAAAAATTACAGGTAGGACACTATTTGTCCCACCTGCCATGATAATCTCACTTCAGAAGAAAGCCCCATATAACTTTTCATCTGGAGGAAACACGATGTCTTACAAAAACCATGGCCTCAAATCCGGATTTCTCGCCGCCCTCAACCGGTGCATCACAATGCCCCTTTTTGCCGCATCGCTTGAGACGGGACAAGAAGGAAAAATCCGCCCCGTCTCCGGAATTTCCTGCGGCATGCGCAAAAATATCACCAGGGAAAGATATCTTGCCATCCCCACTTTTATCCGGCAAGGAAAAACCCTTGGCCTGTAGGCCACAGTGGGGAGTTAGGCATACCTACCTTCCCCCATTGCAGTTTACCGACTTGCCCCCATATATTTCCCCGACCAGCTCGGATACAGTGCCAAGGAATTGGAGCCTCAAGCCCCGACAGGCACACTTGGCTTCAATAAAAATGGGGGGGACATATATGAACCGTTGCCGGCTTGCGAAACAGTGCGCCTTCTTTTCGGTGCGTGACGAGGGAAAAGAGATGCACGACTACCTCACCGGACGCTATTGCACCGGAAACTTCTGCGATTGTGCCCGCTATCAAGCGACCCTGGATATGGGGCAGGAACTGGTGCCGGACGATATGTTTCCGAACGAGGAGGCTTTTATCAGCCTTTTCGCCTGGTCCGCAACCCTGCGGGGGAGTCATCCCGCCAGCCCTGGTCTTAATAATTGACAAATCCCGGCCCCGCGGCTATCTGTTAACAATATCCAGCCCGTTAACATTGCCCCCAGGGATCACCCATGCCCATCACCGTTGAAAAGCTCTCCCCGAAAAAACGCGAGTCCCTCCGCCTCGATCAATGGCCGATCTGGCAGTGCGAACCTTCGGCCTTTGCCTGGCATTATGACCAGGAAGAATCCTGCTATATCCTGGAAGGCGAGATCACCGTCACCTCCGCGGCACAGACCGTGCGGATCTTCCCCGGCGATTACGTGACCTTTCCCAAGGGGTTGGACTGCCAGTGGCAGGTGCATACCGCAGTGCGCAAGCATTACCTGTTTCGCTGAGCCGCCTCCCCCCGGATTACCTTGTGACCGATCCAGCCGCCATCGCCCATCAGTTCGCCTTTCCCGGCGAAATTTTAAGCGTGGGCAAATACGGGGAGGGCAACGTAAACGACACCTACCTGGTCCGGGTCACCAGCGGTCTCACCATCCTGGATTTCATCCTGCAACGCCTCAATCCCGCGGTCTTCCCTGAACCAGAATGGATTATGCGCAACCTGCGAACCCTCGACGACCACCTCCGCCCCAAGCTGAAGGCAGACCCGAACCTGCGCTGGGAGTTACCGGCCATCATCTCCAGCCGGAGCGGCGCCGATTATTACCGGGATGGGGCCGGAGCCTGCTGGCGGGCTCAGTCCTTTATCGCCGACACCGAGAGTTACGCCGCCATCGCCAGCGTTGCCCAGGCCGAAGAGGCGGGTCGGGCCCTAGGCTTTTTCCATGCCCTAATCCACGACCTGCCCGCCGATCTGCTCCACGACACCCTGCCCGGCTTCCATGTCACCCCCGGCTATCTGGCCGCATATGAGTCGCTTGCCGCCGCCCCTGCCCGGCCAGACTCTTCGGAGGGGGCGCTTTTCTGCCGCCGTTTCATCGCCGAAAGGAAGGACGCGGCGGACGTCCTCGAAGCAGCGCGGGACCGGGGAGAGCTCCTCTCCTGCCCCATCCACGGGGACCCCAAGCCGGCCAACATCCTCTTTGCCCGGGACACCGGCCGGGCGGTCAGCCTCATCGATCTGGACACCGTCAAGCCGGGTCTGCTCCACTACGATATCGGCGATTGCCTCCGCTCCTGCTGCAATCCGGCGGGCGAAGAGACGGACCCGGCCGGGGTCTCCTTCAGCCTTGCCTGCTGCGCTGCCGTCCTCCGCGGATACCTGCCCGAGGTAGCGCCGTTTTTTTCCCGCTTTGACTACCGTTATATTTATGACGCCGTCCGGCTCATCACCTTTGAGTTGGGGGTGCGCTTCTTTGCCGACCATCTGGCCGGGGATGTCTATTTCAAGACTAGAAAGGAGGGACAGAACCTGCGCCGGGCCATGGTCCAGTTCGCCCTCTGCCAAAGCATCGAGGCCCAGGAAAGGGAGATCAGACAGATGGTCGAGGATTTCCGGAAATCATGACCGCTTTCAGCCTGCACCCCTTCCCCGGCCCCGAGTTCAATGACATCGGCCCCATGACCATCCGGGGCGGTATCGTGCGCACGGAGCAGGCGATGGTGCTTTCCTTTCTCCTGCACGGAAATCTGGGCGGACTCGTCTTCCCGGCCGCGCCGGAGGAAAAACGGTGCGACAACCTGTGGCAGGCCACCTGTCTTGAGATGTTCTGGGCTGAAGAAGGGAAAAAAAACTACTGGGAATTGAATGTTGCCCCGAACGGGGCCTGGAATGTTTACGCCTTTACCGGTTACCGGACAGGGATGCGGGAGGAAGGACGGATTGGAGAGCCGATCATTACAACACACAGAACGGCGGACAGCTTCTCCCTGACCGCCGAACTGGGGACCGGCAGTCTCCAGCCAGGCAATCCCCCCCTCCGGGTTGGGGTCAGTGCTGTTCTCCAGCATCGGGATTCCCGGCTGAGCTACTGGGCGCTGGCCCATCCGGCAGACGGGCCAGACTTCCACTCGCCCCAGACCTTTCTCCTTCGGGTGTGATCCCACCCGGTTCCAGGATGGTGGTTAGTAGGCCCGCCGTTAAGGCAACAAACCAACAACATTTGATCTCCCGTGAATTCACCTGAAACTCCATCCGTTTCGCAAGAGGTTGCCGCCATACCCAAAAACTCGATAAGGCAGCAGCACACCATGACCATCACGCTGGAACCAGGGCAAGCAGCGGAAGTTAAACTTGCCATGAGAAAGGACTCCGTAATACGCTATGAATGGTCGGCCACTGGAGGGGCCGTCAATTACGACACGCATGGAGACCAGATCAATGCACCGAAAGGCTTTTACCATGGCTACGGAAAAGGCCGAAACGAGACAAGCGATACCGGCAATCTTCAGGCAGCCTTCGACGGCAAGCATGGCTGGTTCTGGCGCAACCGCTCCGGCGCAGAAGTGAAAATTGCCCTCAAAACCGACGGAGACTACGATCAGATCAAACGCCAATCCTTTTTCTCGCCGCAGGGCCGGAGAATTCACCAATGAGACAAAGCGTCGTTCACGCACTCCTGGCCGCTGTCCTGTTCGGGGCGAGTACTCCCTTCGCCAAGCTGCTGACCGGGGCGGTATCGCCACTGCTGCTCGCTGGCCTGCTTTATCTCGGGAGCGGCATCGGCCTCACGCTCGCCCGGCTTATTCGGGATCGCGGCTGGAAGCCGGCAGGCCTCTCCCACAGCGAGTGGCCCTGGCTCTGGGGCGCCATCTTCGTTGGGGGGATGCTGGGCCCGGCGGCTTTGATGTTCGGGCTTACCATGGCAAGCGGCTCGACAGCCTCTCTGTTGTTGAATCTGGAAGCCGTGCTGACCGCGGTTATCGCATGGGTGGTGTTCAAGGAAAATGCTGACCGGCGCATGGTCTTGGGCATGATCGTCATTGTCGCGGGCGGGATTGTGCTTTCCTGGCCCGCCGGGGAAAAGAGCGGGGCGGCAGGCTGGCTCGGCCCGCTCGCTGTGGCCGCCGCCTGCCTGTGCTGGGCAATCGACAACAATCTGACCCGGAAGGTTTCGGGCGCGGACATTTTTTTCATCGCGGCCGCCAAGGGAACGGCCGCGGGGGTGGTCAACACCTGCCTGGCGCTTTCACTGGGCGCCAAGGTGCCGGACGGCGGCGCCATACTCGCCGCGATGTCTGTCGGCCTGTTCGGATACGGCATCAGCCTCTTACTGTTCGTGCTGGCCCTCCGGGGGTTGGGCGCGGCTCGCACCGGCGCCTACTTTTCCACCGCCCCGTTCGTTGGCGCTGTGGTGTCGCTGGTTCTGCTCGGCGAGTCGACGTCGCCGGTATTCTGGCTGGCGGCCCTGCTGATGGGCTGGGGCGTCTGGTTGCATCTGACGGAACACCATGCGCACGAACACTGGCATGAGCCGGTCGAACATGCCCATTCCCATGCGCATGACGAACACCACCAGCATGAACATGACTGCGACCACGCCCCCCATGACTCCCGGCACAAGCACGCTACCATGGCCCACGAGCATCCCCATTTTCCGGACATCCATCACCGGCATCCGCACTGAGGTTGCCTTCTCTGATGTAGTTTTGAATTGCGATTATACTCCGTTTGCCCGGAGGCATGCTGGAACTGGGACAATGGTAATATCCGTGTTTTGCTTTTCATATCTTTCTGCCGACACCAGAATCGCCCATGTTTGAAATCTCCAGCTATTTCTTCTTGTTTTGGGTGGCTTTTGGCGCGGCTACATTGTTGCCCCTTCAGTCGGAGGCGCTACTTGCAGGACTGTTGCTCGTCGAGCAATATTCTACTTGGATCCTGTTGTTAGTGGCAACCTGTGGCAATGTGCTTGGCGCAACGGTAAACTGGTGGATGGGCCGACACATAGAAACCTTTCGCAACAAACGCTGGTTTCCCGTCAAGCACGACAACCTCGAAAAAGCGCGCCGATCCTACCATCGCTATGGGCGTTGGACCTTGCTATTGAGTTGGGCTCCGTTCATCGGCGATCCGCTCACGATGGTGGCGGGCCTCATGCACGAACCCCTTTGGAGCTTCATGGCGTTGGTAATCCTGGCCAAAGCTGGTCGCTATCTGGCGCTGACTGCTTTCGTCTTGGGCTGGGTGAAATAAAGAAAGAAGCCGAGAGGACATCCTATATTCCCCCCGTCAAGAGAAAATCGCTTACTGAAAAATATCATGTAAAATAGGGCTGTTATCTGCCACCCTGTTTTTCGAGCGCAATTCACCCTCTCCTTTCTCCGCAGGATT
>JBAYTO010000006.1:0-96786 GCA_041675585.1 Desulfurivibrionaceae bacterium | reverse complement strand
TACATCGAGGTGTTTTATAACCGGAAACGGCTTCATGAGACGCTGAACTATATCAGCCCGGAACAATATGAACTTTTGACAAATGCTGCTTAACCAACTGTCCGTGAAAACGGGGGTAGCTCAGGGCGTCCCCGATCACGCTCTGGTGGGACTCGCAGGAAAACTGGGGAGCGTCCCTATTTTCCTCCAATGAAAAACAATAACGGCAATAAAGGCAAAGTGATAATAGCTATGTCGTTCGAATTAAATAGGGGGCAATAATGGCAGGGTTAGTTTCCTGTAAAACATGTCAAGGTCTGGTCAGTAGTGAAGCGCTAGCATGTCCTCATTGTGGACAGCCAAATCCTTATCCCTTCGATTTAGGCGAAATCCGCTTGCTTGTTCAACAAGACCAGAAAATAAAAGCTATCAAGCGACTCCGTGAGCTTCAACCTTGGTTAGGTGTGGCGGAAGCAAAAGATATGGTCGAGTCGATGTGAAAGCAACCCAGGAATCAATTATTTTGTAAGAGATATTCAGCCGACAATTCTCCTCTGGATTGATTTGGTTTGCAGTAGATCCTGGTTGCCGATACCGTGGAATAGACTTGTTTACTTTGCATTTTCTTTGCTTTTTCTATCGTTCCATATTGGACATACCATGATAGTATTTACTCGAATTTAGCGATTATCTGACAGAATATTTCCGAGCACGTAAGGAGCCGTCGACCATGGCTAAGGTAAAACAACTACTCATTTTCTCCGGAACCTTGGCTTTGCTCTGCGCCATTTATGTTCTGAATGCCCCCCCGCAGACGCCACTGCCTCAAAATACCTGGCGGCATGAGGTCGGCGAGTTGCTCGGCAATGTTGCGGTCTGGCTCTTTGTCGTTATTTATGGCCGGACGGGGTTGAAGATCCTGCTTCGTCAAGGGGCGTTGCTTGACCGTTTGCTTCCTGAAGGTGCGTGGGACAATTCCTCGCCAAGGGCAAAAAAACTGTTATCTTTTTTGAACATGACCCATCCCTTTGTGGGAGTGGCAACGGTGCTGCTCATTTTCTGTCACGCTCTTCTTGGGGGGCTGAACCAGGCCAATCTTCTGATGCAGGTTGTTCTTGGGTTGATTATCTGGCAGTTTGGGTTTGGTCTGTTCCTGCTCGTTCGCTATCAACAGGTTTTTGTTCAGAAAATTAAGCGCTACAGTTACCTGGCCCATTCGCAACTCTATACCGGAATCGCCCTGGGCCTCTTTGCCATATTCGGCCATCTACTGATTAAAGATTGAGGGAGGAATTAACCCCTCATCCCCCAACTCGCGCCACTTTAGAAAATATTTGTTTGAGATGAATATGCGCAAAAAATCAACCAACAATTCCGGTCTGGTCTACTCCACGGAACATGGGCGAACCTGCCCAAACTGCGCCAAGCCTCAGGCCCAGTGCAGTTGCGGGCAGAAAAAGGCCACCGCAAAAGGCGACGGTATCGTCCGGGTTTCGCGGGAAACCAAGGGCCGCAAAGGCAGCGGCGTGACCCTGATCACCGGGCTGCCCTTGCCTGAGCCTGAGATGGCCGCCCTTGCCAAGCAGCTCAAGCAGCGCTGCGGCAGCGGCGGCACCGTGAAAAACGGGGTTATCGAGGTACAGGGCGATCAGCGGGAGGTGGTGCTTGCGGAACTCCTCCGCCTGGGCTTTCAGGCAAAAAAGGCAGGCGGCTGATGAACGCCCCTTCCCTCACCCCGTCCGCCTGGTTTGTCTATCTGGTCCGCTGCCGGGATGGTACCTTTTATTGCGGGATCGCCAAGAACCTGAAAAAGCGGCTGGCCGAACACAACTCCGCGGATAAAGGGGCGAAATACACCAGAGGGCGGCGGCCGGTAAAGATGGTCTACACCGAGGGGGTCTCTTCCAGAGCGAAGGCGACCCAACGAGAAGGCCAGATCAAGAGAATGAGCCGGGCCCAGAAAAAAGCGCTCATTCAGCCCGGGATCGCCAGTTAAAGCACAACGTAAATGAGGAACGCCACACCTCGGAGGAAGCCATGAAAGTATTTATCGCAGGCGGCACCGGTTTTATCGGCCAGACTCTCGTAAAAATGCTTCTTCAGCAGGGCCACGCCGTAACCGCGCTGGCCCGAAATCCGGACAAACTCAGGGCTCTCTCTGCACAGCTCCGCCTGGTCCAAGGTTCGCCGCTCATTCCCGGTCCCTGGCAGCAGGAGGTAGCCGGAAATGAGGCAATCATCAACCTCACCGGCGCGAGCATCTTCACCCGCTGGACCCCGGCAGCCAAAAAAATGATCCTGCACAGCCGGGTTGCCGCGACCAAAAACATCGTCGAGGCCATCCCGGCCAATGCCGCTTCGCCCCTCACCCTGATCAACGCCAGCGCCGCAGGTTATTACGGTTTTTGCGGGGATGAGGAAAAATACGAGGCAGATCCACCCGGCGCAGATTTTCTGGCCTCGGTCTGCCAGGCTTGGGAGCAGGAGGCGCAGCAGGCCCAGGGTAAAGCCAGGGTGGTTCTGCTGCGCACCGCAGTAGTGCTTGGCGAAGGCGGCGGCGCCCTGGCCGCCATGCTGCCCGCTTTCCGCTTCGGACTCGGAGGGAAACTCGGGCATGGCCGGCAATGGTTCCCCTGGATTCACTTAGACGATCTGACCCGTGCCGTCATTTTTCTCATGGAAAACAAGGAGGTTCACGGCCCGGTTAACCTGGGCGCCCCAAAGCCTGTCCGCAACGAGGATTTCACCCGTTTCCTGGGACGGATTATCCACCGGCCGACTTTGCTGACGGCGCCGAGGTTCGCAATTCGCCTTGCCTTGGGGGAGCTGAGTTCGGTGCTGCTTGAGGGATGCCGGATGATGCCGGGCGTACTGCGGGATAACGGCTATACCTTCCGTTTCCCGGAGTTACGACCAGCCCTTGAAGATGTTGTGGGAAAAGAAAAAAGTTAAACTTTTTACTTGCTCGCCAGATTGGCCTCCAGCACAAAGGTGCCGCAGTCTGCCTTGAATGGAAGTACGATAATCGGCATGTTGCTGTGGTGATGTATTTGTACCCCCTTGCCGGTGACCATGGTCGGGGTGGCGAGGTTAAAGCTCAAGCCAAGCTTGCCGAACTCCGCCTTGGCCCCACCGCAGATCATGTTGGTGATCTCACCCACGGCATCGACAATGTCATTGTCAATGGTGGTCTTGACATCTTCCATGAGCATCCTGGCAACGATCTGTAGAATGCAGTCAGCCGGGAAGCTGATGGTCATGCTGCCTTCAACGGTATCGGAGGCCATGCCGATAATGCCGGTCACATCGCCATAGGTAGTTACGCCTTCCTTGAGATATGGCTTTCCCCCGGTCAGTTTGGTCTGGGCCATGGTCTCCAGAACATTTCTGGTGGCGTGCATAAAAGGATTAAGATATTCAGCCTTCATTAAGATACGGCCCCCTTTTTTTTCATTAAACATCCGGCAAAAAACCGGTGTAAATAGTGCATTCCTGCTGAAAACCCACAAACACAAGGCATGTCTGCTACATCCTACAACATTTTTGAATGTGATCCTAAAAAAAAATCAAGAAAAATAGAAGAGTTTCCGGCGAGTTGCAAAACCGGGACCGGAAACCGCTGCCTTAGCGAAATTTTTCTCTCAAACGTGCCTTAGAGCTTGTCGTAGATAAGTTCTTAATCAGTTTTGCGGCACTTTCTCCAGGGCTTCAAGCCGGGTTGCCAATTGATCCAGATCGGGGATCGGCAGCTGGCAGCTGAAATTTTCACAAAGATACACCACGGTCTTATTTCCCTGCGCGGGCAGCTCCGCCAGAACAGGTTGATATTGTTTAAGAAACTTCTTTGACCTCTCATCGGCCAAAAGTACGATCTTGCCGGGTAAAAACCGCTTACGGAGCATGGCGAGCATGATTTCGGTATCAGGCCGGTCCAACTTGCCGGCAATCACGAACTGCCTTGGTTTGCCCTCCTCCAAAGCATGGGCCACCAGCATTTGCGGCAGGATGGAGGGGTAATTATTCAGCCGTTCGCCAAAGGCCTTGATGGTCGCCCCGGCTTTTTGGCGCCAGGCCTCGTTGCCGGTAATCCAGGCAAGCCGGAGGAGATTGAGGGCGCTCACCGAGTTGCCCGTGGGCTCGGCCCCGTCATAATCAGCCTTGAGGCGGACCAGCACGGATTGGTCGGTGCCGGAGGTTTCAAAAAAGCCGCCCTGGACCTCGTCGCCGAACAGGTCGAGCTGCTTTTCCGTCAGGGCTATGGCCATCTGCAACCAGGCCAGGTCAAAGGACGCCTCATAGAGGTCGAGCAGGCCGTTGATCAGGAAGGCATAGTCGTCGAGCTGCCCGGCCAGACCGCCCTCCCCGTCCCGATAACGCCGAAAAAGTGTGCCGGAAGCCTGAGCATAAAGGTTGGCCCGGATAAAATCGGCAGCCCGTTTGGCCGCGGCCAGATAGCGTTTTTCGCCCAGCACCTGGGCCGCCCGGGCAAAGGCGCTGATCATGTGGCCATTCCAGGAGGTGATGATCTTGTCGTCAAGATGCGGCCTCGGCCTTTGCGCCCGAGCCGTAAGAAGTTTCTGCCGTGAGCGTTCGAGCAGGCGGGACAACGTTTCTTCCTGGAGGTGGAATCGCCGGGCGGTCTCGCCAAGGGGATGGGCAATGTAGAGGATATTTTTTCCGGTAAACTCCGCCTGGGGGTCGGCAAGGGCATTACCCTCCTCAAGCACCCCATAATGGAAAGCGAAGATCTCCCCGTGCTCCTGTCCGAGGATGGAGACAATCTCCTCCCAGGTCCAAAGATAAAACAGCCCCTCACCATGTACCTCGGGGTTTCCCGCCTGACTGCTGTCGGCATCCTCCGCCGAATAAAATCCTCCTTCCGGGCTGGTCAAGTCCCGCAGGACATAATCGAGAATATCCTGGGCGACATTGGCGTAAAAAGGGTCCTGCCCCAGTTGGAAGGCCTCGAGATAACTGATTGCCAGCTGGCCCTGGTCGTAGAGCATCTTTTCAAAATGGGGCACCCGCCACTGCCCATCCACCGAATAGCGGTGAAAGCCGCCGCCAAGATGGTCGTACATCCCGCCGGCGGCCATCTTGCGCAGGGTCACCAAGGTCATGTTCAGGGCCTGGGTCTCGCCGGTACGCACGGCATGGCGCAGCAAAAAGTTGAACAGCACAGGCCGGGGAAACTTGGGCGCCGAGCCGAATCCGCCGAATTCGGGGTCGTACTCCGCGCTGAGCTGTTGGAAGGCCTTGGCGCCGATCTCCGGCTCGATTGTTGCCGCCCCGCCCTCTGCGGCCTTCCGGCGGAGATGGTCGGTAATCTTGGCCGCCGAGGCAAGAATCTTCTTGGGATCGGCGCGCCAGGCATCATGCACCGCCGCCAGAAGCTCGACCATGCCGGGCAGACCGTGCCTGGACTCGGGGGGGAAATAGCTGCCCCCGTAAAAGGGCTGCCGATCAGGAGTGAGAAACACCGACATGGGCCAGCCGCCGCGGCCGGTCAGCGCCTGCACCGCAGTCATGTAAAGCTGGTCAAGATCGGGCCGCTCTTCCCGATCCACCTTGATGCAGACAAAATTTTCGTTGAGCAGCCTGGCCACTTCCAGGTTTTCAAAGGATTCGTGGGCCATGACATGGCACCAGTGGCAAGTGGAGTAACCGATGGAAAGAAAGATCGGCTTGCCTTCTCTGCCGGCCAGGGCAAAGGCTTCCTCGCCCCATGGATACCAGGCCACGGGGTTGAAGGCATGCTGGATAAGGTAGGGGCTTTTTTCCGTAACGAGCCGGTTGGGCGTTTTCCCCTGGGCAAGCTGCTGGTCAAGAAAGGTCTGGATGGTCGTGGTGGCTGCCATTAATATCATCCTTATCAAAAACTTTTTATGCCCCTGGGCAGCCTCAGCTCCTAACCGCTGAGTTTCTATAAATTTACGCGGCCATTCACCGTTTGGACATCGAGCGGATGGTAAGGGTCAAAGCGAAAAACGGCGCCAGAAACAGAGTGAGAATAATCATGCCGCTTTTCTGCGTCTGGAAATCTTTCGCCAGACGAACAATATCCGGATCGATCATGCCTGACAGCACAAGGGTGATGAGCGGCAAAATCAAGAAGGCGATCCCGCTGAATACCAGTTCGGTCATTAGCAACTTTTTAAGAAACAACGCAAGAGTGTCCAGGGCAAGCTTAAGCTTAACCATGCGATCGACAAACCCTTTAAGGTTCTTAATCTGAACCTGGCCTGCCCGCAACAACGCCAGGGAATTTGCCAGGTTTTCTCCAGCCTTGCTTCTTGCTTCGACAAACATTTTCTTGCCGGCAACAAGAACTTCCTCGAAGGCCCGAAAAAAGTATTTATAAGGATATTCCTGCCAGAAGGCATTGTAATCAGCCCAAGTAATAGCCGCCGTATCAACCTGGAGATTCAGCTCTTCAAGCTTTGCCGTCCGTAGCCTGGGGCAGGCCAGGGCTAATGATTTTGCCCGGTCGGCGACATCAAAAAGATCATAAACGCCGCATCGTTGGAACTGCTTCTCCAGGTTGGCCAAAATCGTAAGATTAGTTTGCAACTCTTCATCGCTTTCCTCGCCGAACCAGACTTGCAGCTTAGCACCGGCCTTTTGCGCTGCAGCCAGGGTTTCCCCGGCCTCCTTGTTTTTCTGATCAAACAGCCCGGAAAGGGCATTATCCACCAAGTTGCCGACTGGAAGCATGGCCGGATCCATGAGAGCGATGATGAAATAACGGCGATTCCCGGCGGCCAGTTTGCGGAGCAGCTGTATCTGCTGCTGCCCCAGTCCTTCATGAACCCGTGCCTGAATAAGGCTGTATTGGATTTCCGGACAGTCGATATAGAGCTTGGCGAGCGAACCCAGAAATTGTTCCGCTTTCCAGGGCTGGTTGGTTAATCGGTAAAATCTGGCCAGGAGAAGGCCGACATAGATCTTCTCTTTATCCGTGCGGGCCGTACTGCTCAGCATTTGCAGAAGCTGCGCCATCTCCACCATCCGTCCGCGTTCCAGAGCGATAAATGCCTGAGCCAGGGTGGGGTAGAAATACTTTTCTCCCGAGACTTGACTTTCTGCCCTCAACAAGGCAAAGGCTTGTTCGTACTGGCCACGGCGCAGGCAATCGAACCCAGCATTCAGATTGCGGCTTTCATTTCTGTGACGGTCAATTTTGATTCTGTCGCTTTTGCCGGCGCCGTCCCAAAAGGAAGACGAAGAAAGAGCGATGTAGGCAAGAAAACGAGGCTGGTAAATGAGATACATGTCAAAATAGGTGACATATACCTGCAAAGCCGGATCGGTACGGATCTGGGCCGCGTCGACGCCTGCGGCCAGCAGCTTCGCCATTTTTTCCTGCTCAACCATGACCCGTTTAAACAGATTGTCTATTTTCGAAAAAGGCATGTAACCAACCCGGCTGAGACCTTGGGTTTCGATGGATAACTGCTTGCTGGGACAATGGGCGGCAGCATGGTTGACCATCCCGCAGTAAAAGCATTCCGGATCATTTCCCTTGGCCGTCAGAAACCTGCCGGTAAAAAGCCGCTCGCGCTTAAAACCTCTGAGATCATCGGAAAAGCTGAGCTGAAACAACCCGTCCCCAACATCGAGAAAGCTGTGGGCAGGCATTTTTTCCCCGGCAATAAGCTGATCCCATTGAAACTTTAAGGCCCTTGTCGCATAAAGAGTTTCCGGTTTCAATCCCCCCCAGATCGGAGCTAAAGACTCAGCAAAATTAACAGGCGGATCTTTTTTCCGGTGCAGATGCAGGATAACCTGGAGAGGAACCGCCCCCCACTCTGCATGCCAGTTCAGTTTCTTGAGGGAATGAAGGCTTTCAAAAAAGGCACTCAGCGCAGCAAATGGTGTGTCGTGGCTGGTGAGCAAAACCTCCGCCGTGCCACCCGCAGCCAAACCCAGAAGAGTGCGCAGGGTTTGCAGAAAAGCAGGCCAGCGGTCCTGCAGAACCTTTTCTCCCTGATAAGTCATAGGGCAAATGGCCAACAGGATTGAATGATCAGTCTCTTTCATGATATTTTTTTCCGGGCGCTCTCTTTTTTCAGCGCAGCCTCGTATTTAGCTTTTAACCATTGTACGAATTTTCCGGACTCGGCACCATACCGGATTTACTTTGGCGGCGAAAAAGCTGGCCGAGTTTTTCCACAAAGATTACCATATGACTAAGGTGGCGCCTAACCATAGTGAAAAGCCAAGGAAACGACGACCAACAGCGAAGATACCATCTTTCCCTCGCCTGGTATCGCAAGGCGGCAAAGAGCGGCTTTTGAAAATTTTCAGGCAAGCGAAAAAAATCTGCGTCCATTTTGCTTGCGCTGGCCAAAACAGGAGAGAACCATGATCCGGAAAATCAGCGGCGCCTTCACCGGCGGAGCCATCGGCGCATTCATCGACAGCTTCAATATCTGGGTCCTGGGTCAGGCCGGCGTTACGGCCATGCTGGGCATCGGCCTGCGCCCGCAATTTACCGCCCCTTGGCTCTATCCCCGCCTGGTCTGGGGCGGACTCTGGGCCCTGCTCTTGATCGTGCCGTTTTCCCGGCAGAAAACTGCCCTGCGCGGCATCCTCATGAGTCTGGTGCCGACCGCCATGATGCTGGCCATGGTCTTTCCGGAAATGGGCCTGGGGCTTATGGGACTCAAGGCCGGGCTCCTGACCCCGCTGCTCGTACTGCTGCTTAATTTCGTTTATGGAATAGCGGCGTCTTTCTGGTACAAGAACTGCGCCTGAAATGAACGGAAAGATCTTCGCCATCGGCGACATCCACGGCTGCGCGGCAAAGCTTTCCCTGCTGCTGAAACGGCTCCCCTTTGATCCGAACCGGGACACCCTGGTTTTTCTCGGCGATTATCTCGACCGCGGCCCGCAGGTCAAGGAAGTACTGGAGCAGATCTGCCGCTTGCGCCGGGAGGGGGTACGCATTGTGCCGCTCATGGGCAATCATGAATTTCTGCTCCTCGAATACCACCGAACCGGGGATCAGGCCCTTCTCCCCTACCTGCGGGGGCTTGGCCTGGAAAACACCCTGGAAAGCTACGGGGGCGCCAGTCTGGCCCAGCTTACCTCCCTGGCCTTTCTGCCGCCTGAGCACCGGGCTTTTCTCGATTCCCTGCTGCCCTACTGGGAAACAGAGGATTATATCTTCGTCCATGCCGGGCTGCGCCATGATCAGCCCCTGGCCGAGCAGGATATTTCCGACCTCTGCGAGGTCCGCGAACCGTTCCTGAATGCGGAGATTGACTACGGCAAACGGGTGATCTTCGGGCACAGCTCCTTTGCCACCCCCCTGGTCACTCCTTATAGAATCGGCATCGACACCGGCGCGGTCTACGGCAATCTCCTAACCGCCGTGGAGCTGCCGGGGTTGCGCTTTTATCACGCCTGAGGCGTCGGCAGGATGGCGCTAAGACCGTAATCTCCATCCAGAAAGGCACGGACCACCTGAGGGATCACGGCATCTGAGGCCATGGCCGCGTCGAGCAGCCGGGTGAAGCCCAGGATCCTGCCCACCACCACCAGTTTCTCCTCGATGGCCACTTGGGAAGCGCCCTGGAGCGAGGCATTGACCAGATCCTCCTTGACATCGACCAGAAAGCCGTAATGCTCGAAAATCTCTCCGATGCACAGGGCGCGCCGCCGCCGCCGTTCCAGAGCAGTGCCCCCGCCCTTAAAGCGGAAACGGATATGGTTGCTCCGCGCCTCCGGCGAGCAAAGAGTGTCGATCATGATAAAATGAAAATCCATGCGCGCATTCATATTGCAATAGTCCCGGCTGACCAAGCAATAGTTGGGCATGCCGATGGGCCGTTCCGACTTCTGGTCGGTGAGAAAAGAGGACATCACCGACCCCATGGGCGTCCCGCCCGGCGGGGGGCCCCAGTGCAGGCCGGGGGTGGTGATCCCGCGCCACAGAGCCTGAAAGGGGCGGGAGATGACCATTTCCGGCGGGATTCTTCTTTTCTTCGGCCCGGTCAAGGCCAGCCCGCCGCCCATGTCGATGACGCTGAGAAAGAAAGGAACCGGCGAATCAATGGCATGGACCGCGCCCAGATCCCCCTCCAGAATCTCGTCTCCAGCCTCGAACATGGAGAGCACCGCCTTTTCATGGACAAAGCGAATGATGTCGTGGAGCGACTTGCATTCCAGAATTGAAAAGGTAGGGCCGTAGGCATCGGTGAGATGCAGGGCGGTGATCTTTTCCCGCAGCTCCTGGTAAAGAGGCGGCAGGCTCGCGAGCACCTGGCTTGCCGTGGGAACCCTTTTTTGCCAAGCCTCTTGCGCCGCGCTGATTTCTTCGGTCGTGGCCGCGTATATTCGGCCATGACTGCCATCCACCGTAAGCCACTGCCCGGCGCGCAGCCGGCGCCCCGCATCGGCCAGCCCGCAGACCAGGGGGGTTTGCTGTTCGCGGGCCACGCAGGCCAGGTGGTCGGCCGGACTGCCGAGATCCACCAGCACCGCGGCCACCATCCCCAGAAGGTTGGCCGCCTCGACAAAGCTCTGATGCATGACCAGCACCACCGGCTCCTGCGGCAACTTTTCCAGATCCCGGCGTCCCTTGACCAAAAGCACCTTCCCGGTGGCCCTTCCCCCCGAGGCCATGATCCCCTGAGCCAAGGGTGGGGTTTTGCCTTGCCATTCATCTGTCCCCTGCACGCCCATGGTGGTAAGGGGCCGGGCCTGGAGGATAATCGCCTGCCCCTCCTGGTCCACCGCCCATTCGATATCCTGCGCTATCCCTTCCTGCTCTTCCAGGGCCTTTCCCCACCCGGCGAGGAGCCGCAGTTCCTCTTCATTGAGTACCTGCTTAAGGCGATCCTCCGGGGCAAGATCCTGCCAGTGTACCCCGCCTCCGGGAGAGCCGGCCAGAAATCTCTCCTTGTCGGCGATGCTGGAGCGCTGCCAGTCCACCGTCCCGTCCCGCCGGACCAGATAGAGATCGGTGGCCACACTGCCGGAGACTGCGGCCTCGCCCAGGCCGGGCACCGCGCTGATCAGCATCATCCCGCTTTCCGGCTCCTGCGGAGCACGGGAAAGCAGAATGCCGGCGGCACGGGCCTCCACCATCTCCAGACAGAGTACGGCCATCTCAAAGCTCAAGGGGTCAAGGCCGGCATGCAGCCGGTAGGCAAGGCTGCGCACATTGAAGTTGCTGGCCACCACTTCGGTGAAGGCCTTGAGAAACTGAGCCTCGTCCCGAACATTGAGTACCGAACTGAACTGGCCGGCAAAGGAATGGCGCTCACCATCCTCGCTGATGCTGCTGCTCCGCACGGCCAGCGCCTTGCCGGTTTGCAAGAAAGGGCGGGCCTGGACAAGAATCTCCTCGGACAGAGCAGGAGGAAGCGAAGCATTCCTGATAAGCTCCTGCACCCGGTGCGCGGTTTCCGGGGGGATCGCCTTGTCGGTCCCGGCCCCGTGCGCAGCGAGCAGATGGACCAGTTGCAGGGAAAGTCCTTGATACTCCAAGAAGAAACGGCAACCGGCCAGGGTAACCACAAAACCGTCCGGCACCCTGAACCCCTTCAGCTTGAGAGCGGCCAGAGCTGCGGCCTTGTTGCCGGTCAGGGCCCGATGTTCTGGGGTCATCGCGGTCAGGGGCAGGGAAAAGGGAACCGCCTCGGATCGCACGAGAGGCTTGAGTTTTTCCAGAATGGTCGCAGCCAGAGTGTGCTGTACGCCCCGGAGCGCCCTGTACCTGCCCCCGGTCAGATGCTCTAGCCGGGCCACCATCTCGCCGGTTTCTACGATAAGTTTTTCCGTAAGCCGGGCCAGGCCAGCCTGATCCCCCTGCAGGCGGATGTGGATACCGATCTCGGTGAGGCAGTCGATCGCCCGGTTGTTGCTGGCAAGCAGGGAACGGAATATCTGGTAGCGGGCGGTAAGGAGATCGCGGGCCTCATCCTGCCGCTGCTGCCGGTTTGCCTGCAGCTTGGCGCTCTGTTTTTTAAACCAGCGCAGCATCGGGATCACCTGGCACTCCCGGCCTGCTCCTGCTGGACCGAGGCGAGGAACCGCACAAAAAACCGTTCAATATCCGCCTCATCGCGCATCTGCACGTCAAGCTGGCGGGTAAAGGAAATCAGCTCGCCCAGCCGGGAGAGCACCCTTTCCATCCTCGGGGGATCGAGGTTTCTGGCCTTGGCGATCACCAGATCGCCGGTGCGCTCCACCTTGAAATAAAGGCCGGTAAGAATATCGCTGATCAACCGGGCGCGCCGCTTCCGCTTGCTCTGGCTGGCAAGGCCGCCGACAAATCGGAAATAGATATAGTTATTGTCCGGCTCCGGAGAAAAAAAGGCGTCCACAACGTTGAAGTGATAGCCGAGACGCAGGCAGAGATTGCAGTAATTATCCGCGATGATCGCGAGGTTATCGCCCGGATAGGAAGAGCGGCCGGTCAAGGCGGTCAGCGGCTTGCCGAGGCCGGCAAGGATCTCTTTTAACCCCAGGGGAGCAGGTTCCCTGCCCTGCGCCGCCTCCTTGTAAAATCCGGCGAGAATAGCCGCAAGCGGGCGGCAGTTCAGCAGCTCCGGCGTGATTTCCCCTCCGGGCCTTGCGGGCTTCCCTTTGAGCCCGGAGCCGAGGTCAATGACCCGAAGCTTGAGCGGGGCAGGTAACCGTACCGGGTAACTCGGCAGACCTGCCTGGCCGGGATGCTCCTCATGGAAATGGATCAGGCCGTCTATCCCCTTTTCGTGGCTGAAGCGCAGAATGTCGTGAAAGGTCCGGCAATTCTCCGGGATAAAATCGGCGGCCGCGGGGTTGGCCAAGGTAAGCGGCGCTATCCAGCGCAGGAGTTTCCGGAGGGTCCGCAGCTCCGGCGCGCCACGGTAGGCGGAATCTTCTGTTACCTGCAAGCGGAGCAGGCCGCTGATGACGCCCCGGTAGACCTTCTTGTTTTCCACGTCAACGGTTACTTCCTCGCCTGGGGTCAGCAGGCGGGTGGCCTCGCCGGTGCCGAACAGGGCCGGGGTCCGGTATTCCCGGGCAATGGTGGCAAGATGGCCGGTGGGCCCGCCGATGTCGGTAATGATTACGGAGGCCTTCCAGACAATAGGGCTGAGCCGGGGATCGGGAAAACGAGCCACAGCCACGGCGCCCATGGGAAACTGCTCCGGATCGGTTTCCTGATCCACCTGCACGACCAGGCCGGCACCGATGCCGAGCTGGGCAATCTGCCCTCTGCCTTCCATAATCGGCGGCGAGGCCTGCAATTCCGCGGCAATTTCGTGCGGCAGGGGCAAAGGCTTTACCGGCAAGGTGAAAGGCCTGCTCTGGAGAATGACCAGCTCTTTACCCCAGGCCCATTCGATGTCCTGCGGACCGTCAAAGGCTTTTTCCAGCAGAAGGGCCTGTTCAGCGATTTTCCTTATTTCCTCCAGCAGAAGAGAGCTTGAGCCGCGCCGCAGGCCGTTGGCCAGAAAAGAAAGAGGGGCCTCCTGATCCACGGGGGCCATGGGGGTGAAAAACTCGCTCTCCAGAAGAGGAAAAGGCCAGGTGCGACTTACGGTGAAGCGGTCTGCGGTGGTGCGGCCGGAAACCAGTCCTTTTGCCGCGCCCCGGACCGAGGTGATGAGCAGGCTGTTTTCTTCCGGGACATCCGGGGTGCGGCTGTAGGTCACCCCGGCGACCCTGGAAGGATTCATCAGCTGGACTCCGACCGCCATGGGAACTGCACGGCTGTCTGAGTCAGGCCCTAGGTATTCCAGCGCGGCTAAGGAAAACCGGGAGGCGAGTACCTGTCGGTAAGCATCCAGCACTGCGGAGAGCTCTGGAGAAACTTCAAGAACCGAGCGGAATTGCCCGGCAAAACTCCTGGTTTCCCCATCCTCACCCACTGCGCTGCTGCGCACAGCGAGAAGCGGATCTGGCCCGCATCCCGCGAGAATACCGGGCAATTCCTCCTGCACCGCCATGACAAGGGCGTGGGGCAGGCTGGCCTTGCCGAAAAGTTCCCCGATCCGCTGCGCCTGCTCTTTTCTGGGAATACCTTCGGCGCGGACCTCATCGATCCTGGCAAAGAGGTCGTTTTCCTGCATGAAAAGGTGATAAGCCGCCACGGTGATGGCGAAGCCGGCGGGAACCCGGAGATGGAGATGGTTGTGAATCTCGCTCAAGGTGGCGTTTTTGTTGCCGACCAGCCCGTCAAAATCGCTGGTTATCAGGGCATAAGGCAGGGTGAGACTATGGTCGTATGGCCCGGCATAACCTCCGGCCAGCACGGAAAGCTTGCCGGCAATCTCCTCGTAGCGGTCGTAAAGACCAAGATAGGCGTTCCCGGTCAGATTGTTGAGACAATAGATCACCTCGCGCACCAGATCGATGAGTTCGCCAGTAACCTCGACCAGAAATTTTTTGTCAAAAACATATTCCCCGGCCAAGGCGCTTTCCATGGCGGCAATCTTCTCCAGCACCTCGTTGTTCAAAGAAAGCAAGCGGCGGAACAGCTGGAAGATCTCGGCAAAAGCCGCGGCTTTTCCGCTGCTTTCGGGCAGGTCCGGAAGGGAAGTCATGCGTCGGTATCCATGCGGGGCAGCCTGATCGTAAAGGTCGTGCCCCTGCCCTGTTCGCTCTCCACCTCTATCTCGCCGTGATGGTCTTTGATAATGGCGTAGCTGAGCGACAGGCCAAGACCGGTGCCGTCATTCTTGGTGGTGAAAAAAGGATCAAAGATATGGGCCCTGGTCTCCGGGCTCATGCCGGCGCCGGTATCCCGCACCACGATAAGCGCTTCTTTTTCGCCAGCCTGCACGGCAAGATCAAGTCGTCCTTCGGGCGGCATGGCTTGCACCGCATTGAGCATCATGTTGACCAGGACCTGCTGGAGCTGATTGGGATTGCCGCTGATCAGCACCGGCCTGTCCGGCTGGTCGTAACGGCAGGTGACGCCCCCCAGTCGGAACTGGTTGCGGACCAGGGTGATGGAGTCCGCCACCAGTTTGCCAAGCTCCACCGGCTCAACGGTATTGGCCTTATTGGTCCGGGAAAACTCCAAAAGGTGATGTACCACCTCCCTGGCCCGGTCCGACTGGACCAGAATATCCCGCACCATGTCCAGCCGTTCGCTGCAGTCCAGATTCGGAAGGTCTTCCAGCAGCACCTCGGCGGTAAGACAGATATTGTTGAGCGGGTTGTTGATCTCGTGGGCGATGCCTGCGGTCACCTTGCCGATGGCCGCCAGCTTTTCCGACTGAACCAGCTGCCCCTGCTTGTCGCTCAGGGCCTTGAGCATCAGATTCAGGGAATTGACCAGTTCGGTGCCCTCCACCGAACAGCTGATTTCCTCGCCCACCGGGATGGAGTTCAGCTCACCCCGCATGATCCTGGCCGAGGCCTCACGAATGGCGGTAAGAGGCCGCATGACCCAGCGGATCATGTAAAAGATGAGGACCGCGCCAAGCAGTACGGCCAGGGCCAGGATAAAAACCGCTGATTTCTGATATTTGGCGACCTCGCGCTCCACTTGAAGCCGGGCCTTGGTGTCCATGTCAAAAATAATCCTGGTCAAATCCTGGCCGTGCTTGCGCAGATCGCTCTCCAGGGATTTTTTGCGGGGCGGCGCAAGATCGGCCTCCATCAGCTGCCTGGAGATTGATTCATACCGGCCGAGTTCCTTGTCATAAAAAGATTGCAGCTCGCCCTGATTTCCCGGCAAGACCGCCTTTACCCCGACAATCGCGGCCCTGACCTGATCGACATAATCAAGGGCGCTCAACAGATCCTTATTGTCGTTGAACAGCAGATAGTTCTTTTCATAACGTCTGACCTCAAGAACATTCTGGTTCAGTTCGTAGAACGATTCGATGATGCGGATCTTGTCCTCGATACGCCACAAAGCATAGCTGGCAGTCAGGGTGGCAATGATCCCGAGTGCGGCGACAAAGCTGATGATCAGCAGCAGCTTGCCCCTGATGGACCTGATGGCCGGGAATAAAGAACGACAGGGCTCCGGAGCGTAGACATCCTTCTCTATCGGCCTGCTGCGCGCGTCGGCCTTCATAATTTTCCTTGCCTCCGGGTCTCGATGGCGCTGAAGATCACCTGCTTCAGTTCATCCAGACGAAAAGGCTTGGCGAGAAAAGCAAAAACCCCCTCCTGCTGCGCCAGCTCGGCGGTATCCGGCGAGGCATAGCCGGTGATGATGATCACCTGGGTGGCGGGATTCTGGAGCCGGACCCTTTTCAGCACCTCGATGCCGTCGATGCCCTCCATTTTCAGGTCGGTCACCACGACATCAAAATCTCTCTGGGCAATAGCGGCCAGGGCCGAGGCCGAATCGGTGTAGGTCTCTATCTCAAAGCCGATTTTGGTGAAGACCTGATGGAGACGCTTGCCTACGATGGGCTCGTCATCCACCACCAGCAAACGGCAGATTGGGCCGGGATCATTATCGCTCAAGGGACTACCTCCTTATAGTTTTCGCCCCTCCCCTGGCGGGAGGGGTTGGGGGTTTGGGAAGCTCCGACGTGCTGAAATAATGGCCGCCTCCCCCCCTCCCTAACCCTCCCCCGCAAGGGGGAGAGGGGATTTGTCATCCGTCGATTCAAGTGTTACCCGGTACTAGCCTTGCCGGGCGACAATGCCGTAATCCCCCATAAGAAAAGCCTCGGCATACCTGGCCACGGTTTCGTCATCCGTCATCTGCACGTCCAGCTGCCTGGTAAACCCGATTAACCGGCCAAGAATATCCAGGGTGCGTTCCATTTCCGGCTGGGCCAGATTGCTGGTTCGGGCGATAACCAGATCACCCTTGGTCTGGATGCTGAAATCAAAGGCCTCCAGGATGGTGGCGATAAGGGTCGCCCGCCGCGACCGCTTGGCAATGTCGGTGGCCCCGCCCAAAAAGCGGAAATAAATATGATTGTCGCGCTCCACCTCATGGCAGAAGGCATCGATTATATTGAAATGATACCCGAATCGAAAACAAAGATTAACATAGGTTTCGCTGATAATGGCAATATTATGTCCGGTATATTGGCCTGACAGGGTATCCTGGGGGGTGGTCATCATGCTGTGCATCATATCCCGGAAACTCACCGGCATGGCCTCTTGATGCCAGGCCCCGGGGAAAAGCATCCCCTGGAGGATGGCCCGAAAGGGGATCGAACGGATGGCGGCAAAGGGGATTTGCTCACGGGGGGCATCCGGGGCAAGGCCGCCGCCGATATCGATGGCCAGAATGCCGGCCTGAACAGGCAGATCCAGCCGTCTTGCCAGGCCGCCCGGCAAACATCGGTCGTCCCGGCCCAGCTCCACCAGATGCAGGACCGCTGTTTCATGGATAAAACGGAGCACATCGTGGAAAGTCCGGCAGCCTTCCGGCCTGAATTCCTGCATCAGCGGATCAACCAGATTCAGCCGGGAAACCTCCCGGAGAATCCGGCGCAACATGCGAAACTCCGGGGCCATGTGCAGGTCCATGGTGGTGGTCGCCTGATAGGTAAGCAGCTCCACCACCCTGCCCCGGTAGATCCGACGGTCCTCGGCATCCACGGTTATTTCCTCGCCCGGCGCTACCTTGGCCATGATCTCCGCCACCCCGACCAGACAGGGAACCCGCAGCTCCCGGCAGAGCGTAGCCATGTGGCTCGCCGGGCTGCCCACCTCGGTGACGATGGCGGCGGCCCGGTGCATGACCTGGACGAATTGGGAGGAATCGCGGTGACTGATCAGCACCCCGCCTTCGGGAAAATCCTTGAGATCGGCCAGGGTTTCCAGCCAAAAAACGGGTCCGGCGCCGATGCCCTGCTGGGCCACCCGCCCCGCCTCCGCCGCGATAAGCTCATAGCCTTCGAGCTTTTCGGAAAGCAGTGGCTTTTCCCGGGCGCTCTCCGTGACCAACAGAGGTCTGGATTGCAGAATGTAGAGGATGCCCTGCGGGTCCACACTCCATTCGATGTCCTGGGGCCGTTTGAAAAAGGTTTCCAGATGAAGAGCAACCCCGGCAAGCTCCAGAAGGGTATGTTCGGCAAGGCAGGGCGCCGCGCTCTGCCCATTAGCCACCGCCTGCATCGTCATCCCGCCTTCCGCCCCCCCAACAGGCAGCAAGGCTTCATGTTTCGCGGCGATCACCCGCTCGATGACCTGCACCGCCTCCAGCTTGCTTAACCGGAAAAAATCCGTGGCCACCTGCCCTTCGACCACCGCCTGTCCCTGTCCCAGTGCGCCCACCACCACCATGCTTTGCGACCCGGGCGCCAGGGGATCGATGGAATAGATGATGCCGCTGGCCTGCGCCGGGATCATCCGCTGGCAACAGGCGGCAATGGACAGGGGACTGCCTTCGGGGAACACCTGCCTGCGGTAGCGGATGGCCTTGGCGCCAAAAAGACTGGCCGCCACCTGCAGGTAGGCGCGATATACCGCCTCGGCCTGGGGAGGGACCTGCAGTTCGGAATGAAACTGCCCGGCAAAGGAAAAGTCCAGATCTTCTTCCTGGGCGCTGCTGCGGATCGCGAGGAAAAGAGGGGTTTCGCTGTTGACTGCCAGCCGCACCAGAGCCCCGTTAAGAGCCTCAAGCAAACCGGCTGGCGGTTCGGCGCGGAGCATCTTTTCCCAAAGAAGAGTGCGTAACGCCTCAAGCTCATCTTCCTCTGGATGGGGCTGGCTCAGCAGCTGCTCAAAGCGGTCGAAATCCGGCTGCAAGCCGTTGAAATCCAGCAGATCGTGGAACAGCCGGGTAGTGATGACAAACCCCTCCGGCACTCTGACCTTGGGGTTATGGAGCAGTTCGGAAAGATGCGCGGCTTTGCCGCCCACCAGAGGCCAATGCCGGGGCTCAACCTCGGCAAGCCAGAGCAGGGGCGGGCCTTCCCGGTCATCCCGCTTGTTGAGGATCGCCCTGACCCTGATTTCCATCGGCGTAAATATTTCAGCCAACGGTGCGCACTGATCCTGGGTCAGAATGTTGATTGCGGCAATGGCGCGATGCATGGCCGCAATCATCTCCTCAACCGTGGCTTCCACATAGCGATGGTCAAAAAGATACTCGCCGCTCAGCTTCTCCCCCATGTCGGCGATGATCTCAAGGGCCTGGTTGTTTGCCTTAAGCACCTCGCGGAACTGGGAAAATATCAAGGGGAGAGGCCTGCAGGCCTTGGGCGTGAACCAGCGGGGGGTGGGAAATCTTTTCAGGAAATCACGAAGGGCCATGCGTTGCGGTCCTGAAAAAAAATGGCGCGGGGCAGGTCAGACTGCCCTTTTCTACCCCGCGCCTCATAAAAAAGCTGCAAAAAAACAAAGGCATAACCGTTCAGCAGCGCCGCAGATGCAAGGAAGAGGCCTGCGAAGTGTGCTGGTGCACATAAGCCAAGCCGATGACAACGCAGCTGCGGTGCTGCTGGGCAGTTATTTAGTGGCTGCCGCCGCCTTTTTTGAAGATCGCTCCCACGGCCAGGCCGGCAAAAAGAGCGATGACTACGGCCATTATCCCATACCAGGCGGCATGCTCAAAGGCCATTTTTGACAACGCCGCGGTAATGCCAACCCTTTTGACCTCAAACTGGTCAGCAGCTTTGGCCACAACCCGGCCATCCCTGACCGCGAAGACCCTGACCGTGTAGATTCCGGGCGGAGCCTGATAGGGCCAGGCAATGCTCGCCCGATAGGTATTGCCCTCCTCGCCGTGCTGGCGGGTAACCGCACCCTCTTTAATATCGTAAACCATCTCCTTATTTTTGAATTTGAGATATTCGTCAAACCACTTGCCTTCCGCGGGATTCCCCTGGCTGTCTTCAATCACAACCCTTTGCCGGAGAGCATCATAACCGAGCTGGTGCTGGTTGCGCTCCGCCTCACCCAAAATCCTGGTCAGCTCGGCGGTGCTGTGCAGCAGATAGATCGCCGGCACCCCCTTGAACTCAAGGTCTCCTTTTTTCATCCAGACCAGGCCGCCTACTTTGGCCTTGTATTTCAGCAGCGCATCTTCAGGTTCGGTGCTGATGGTGACGACCAGATCATCCCCGATGGCGCTCTGGCCGGTAACGGTTAATTGCGCGCCATGATAGGTAAAGGTTATCGGGATGTTGCCCGGAGTCACCGCACAGGTCAGAGGCTGCTCCGCGGAAGCCGGCAAGGTGATAAATCCGAAAAAGGCTGCCCCGCAGAGAACAAGGCAGCGGAGCGAAAAAATGAAGGTTCGTTTCAGCGTAAGCATCTTAGTGCCCTCCCGCATAGGAAAGAAGAATGGAAGGCTCCATTACCAGTTCCAGAACAATCTTGACCGTGACCGCAAGAACAATGATGGAAAGCAGAATCTTGAGCTGGTCGCCGTGCAGCTTCCGGCCGAGCACCGTGCCGATCTGGGCGCCGAAAACAGAGCCCACCAGCAAAAGCAGGGCAAGAACGAAATCAACGGTATGGTTGGAATACGCCTGGAGATAGGTCACTTCAACACAGGTAAAGAGAATCTGAAAAAGGCTGGTCCCGACCACCACATGCATCGGCATGCGGAGCATGTAGATCATCACCGGCACCATGAGAAACCCGCCGCCTACCCCCATGATGGCCGCAAGGATTCCGACAAAGGTGCCAAGCACGATGGGCACCAGGGCCGAATGGGTGACGCCTGATTTCTCGAAATAAGTCTGCATCGGCAAGGCGGCAAAAAAACCACCCGCCTTTTTCGCCGCTTTAGGTTTGGCAGGGGCATCGCTCTCGGAGGCTTTTTTGCTCTTTTGCAGAGCATTGAGGCTTTCCACGAACATGAAGCTGCCGACCAACCCCAGCATAACCACATAGGTCATCTTGATCATGAAATCCGCCCCGCCGGTGGCGCGGAGAATCTTGATGATCTGGACTCCGAAAGCTCCGCCGGCAAAACCGCCGATCAAGAGAAAAAGGCCCATTTTGAAATCGACATTGCCGAGACGCCAGTGGGAAAAGGTTCCCGAGGCAGACGCGGCCACGATCTGGTTGGCGTCCGTGGCCGCGGCAATGGTCGGGGGAATACCGATCATCATCAGCAGCGGGGTCATGAGAAAGCCCCCGCCCACGCCGAAAAGGCCGGACAACAGCCCGACCGCGAGTCCCAAGCCCACCACCACCAGATAATTAACACTGGCGAGGGCGATTGGCAGATACATGTACATTGTGCTCCTCCTTTCCACTCTCTTGCTTTGTTTCAATACTATTAAAGTTGTATCGACCCTCGCGCAGGCTGTCAATGAGTGTTCCCACGACAGAACTGCTGGGAGCCGACTGTTTGCATCGGCTGATAAGGCGCTCAAGGGCGGGATCGTCCCACGGCGTTACGATCACCGACCAGAAAACCGGCAGGTACCAGTTATCTCTGGCCACAAGCTGTTTGCGGAGCAGCTCTATCCAGGCGGTTTTTCGCGTAAACGTCTGTTGGTCACCGACCCCGAGAACCAGACAAAAAATACGCTGGGCGCAGAGAAACCGAAGCAGCGGCTCCCCCGCCATCCTTTCCAGGATGTGGGTCTGGATGCTGACCCCCTCCTGGCTGCCAAGCGCGGTTGCCAACGAGATGAACTCTCCCCGTGTCTCCGTGAAACCCTTGCTTTTTCTTGCCGACTTCGGTTCAGCCCTGAAAACGACGTGGACGATTCCGGTGGTTCGCTTGGCAAGGTCAATGGCATGGACAACGGCTGGGAGATCGGCGCAGGCGCCGGTCAGGAGAAGGGCAATACCAGCTTCCATGAATGCTCCTCGGCTGCCTTGTGCAGACAATCACTGCCGGGCCATTGAGCAGGAACCGTGCCATTGAAGATATCTTGTTGTTTATAGGTTATTTTGCTGGATTTACACGGATGGGGGCAATGGCCAGACTGTTCACCATTGAAACACTTTTTTTGCAACTTGCTGTAATTTGGTGATTTATTGCGATTGAAACAGTTGTTTCCGGTTGAAACAGTCAGGATGGGGAAGCAGGGGAAAACAGGAATCAAGTCGACTATTTCTCGGAAAACAGATCCAGATCCTTGAGGCGGCGCCACAAGGTGGTGCGGGAAATACCGAGCAGACGGGAGGTTTCCGTCTGGTTGAAACCGGTGCGCCGGTACATGTCGATAATATGCTCCTGCTCCAGCGCCTTCAGGTGACTGACGGCTTTTTCCGGAGGGATGGGCTGGGTTTCGGCGAAAAAGATATCGGGCGGCAGATCCCGGGCGGTAAGAACCGGCTCACGGGAAAGGGCGATGGCGCGCTCGACGATATTCTGCAACTCCCTGACGTTGCCCGGAAAGGCATAGACAGAAAGCATCCCGGAAAAATCGGCGGCAATCTCCGGCACCGGTTTGCCGAACTGGGTGGCAATGAGGGTGACGAAATGATCGACCAGCAGGGGAATATCCTCCTGTCGCTTGCGCAGAGGGGGAATATTGATCATCACCACCTTGAGCCGGTAAAATAGATCCTGCCGGAACTCGCCGGCCGCGATCATCTTGTCGATATCCCGGTTGGTCGCGGCAATGAGCCGCACATTGATGCTGACCGGAGCGACCCCGCCCACCCGCAGGAGGGTCCGCTCCTGAATGACCCGCAGCAGCTTGATCTGCATGGGGATGGGCATTTCCCCGACCTCGTCGAGAAAAACCGTGCCGCCCTGCGCCGCCTCCAGCAACCCCAGCTTGGTACTCACCGCGCCGGTAAAGGCGCCTTTTTCGTGGCCGAAAAGCTCATTGGCCACCAGCTCCTCGCTGAATGCCCCGCAATTGAAGGGGATAAACGG
Organism: Desulfurivibrionaceae bacterium; assembly: GCA_041675585.1. GTDB lineage: Bacteria > Desulfobacterota > Desulfobulbia > Desulfobulbales > Desulfurivibrionaceae > Thiovibrio. Next base: position 74,087 of record JBAYTO010000006.1, on the reverse strand, counting down.
ATGCGGAGCCCGGTCGCTGGTGTGATGGAGGGCACGGGCGACAAGCTCCTTGCCGGTGCCGCTCTCGCCCTGGATAAGGACGTTGCAGTTGAGCGGGGCAATCTGGCGGATGGTCTTGAAGATCTCCTGCATGGCCGGAGAGCGCCCGATGATCCCGGCAAAACGGTCGATCGGCCCCGGATCCGCAAGAGGCTGGCCGGATTTGCCGGGATGGCGCAAGGCGTCGCTGATGGTGTTGCGCAACTCCTCAAGCCGGAAAGGCTTGGCCAGATAATGGAAGGCCCCGGATTTCATGGCCTGGACCGCATGGTCAACGGCGGCATAACCGGTCATCATGATGACCTTGGTCTGAGGGGCCAGCATAGTGACCCGCTTGAGGATTTCCATCCCGTCCGCATCGGCAAGCCGAACATCGGAAACCAGCACCTCGGGCGGCTGGCCGGCAATCCTGGCCATCGCTTCAGCTGCGGAGATGAAACCCTCCACCGCGAAGCCATCCTTGCTCAAGGCCTGAACCAGGCGGCGGACTGTGACGATTTCATCATCAAGAATATAGATGCGGGGTTTGGGGGGGGCATTATCTGCCATGGCAAAAAATATTCCGAAAAAAAATGTTGAAACCGGAGGCTGCCGGAAACTCAGCTAAGATGACCTCGCCAACCTAGCACGCTCCCTCAAACCTTGCAAATCGATTTTTGGGGAACTGTCCCGGTTTGGGGGTTGACGATCCTTCGGGAAAGATCCATATTCCACATCATGCCCGACGCAACCACAAAAAACACCGCAGCCACAATCGATGACCAAGAACTGCCCCTTGCCTGCCTCTTCTGCGGCGGCAAGGCGCTTCTTGCCGGGCGCTGACACAACGCCAGAGTACTCTGCACGGCGTGCGGAATGGAATCTTCGGCAAAACTCTATCGAGAACAGCTCGAACACTGGCAGGAAGAGATCTGCCGCACCCTGGACCGTTAACCGTCATGTAACCGATCACGGGGTGGGCCACAAAACAGAGGAAACCACAAAACGAGCGACCACAGGGTGCCGCAGGTTGCGGCAAGCGGGTCGGCGATGCGTACTTCAGTACGTGAGCCGGGCCGATCGCTGCAAGATGTGGTGCCCTGTGGTCGCTTACACCATCATGCCCGCGGCGGGGGGAATGACGGGGAATTCCTCTCGCTGATCCCCCGCCGGAGCACCTCTTTGTTATAAGCGGCGATGGCCTCGCGGCGCTTGAGCATTCCCACCACCCAGCGGTTGTCCTCCGCCTCCACCACTGGAATCTCCTCGAGCCCCCTGGTGTCAAAAAGAGCCAGGGCGGTATAGAGATTATCTTCCGGGGTGAGCACCACGACCTTGCGGGTGCAGATATCCCCCACCCTGGCGGAAAGCCGCTGCCTCTCGTCGTGCAGGATGCTTTTCACGTCCTGCAGCGAGACAACCCCGATCATCCTGCCGCTCTCATCGACCACCGGAAAATAAAAGCTGTCCCTGGCCAGGCTGAAAATCGTCAGCAACTGATCCACGTTAGCCTGCTCGCTGATAAAATCAACCTCTTCGCTGACAACCTTGCCGACCTTGATGGATTTCATCACCGAAATCTCCCTCCCTTCATGGAGATCAATGCCGTCCCGGCTGAAATCCACAGTGTCGATGGAGTCCGGATTAAGGCGGGCGGCCACCACCGTGCCGATGATGCTGGCAAGCATGATGGGCACGATGATGAGATAGTTGCCGGTCATCTCAAAAAGCAGAAAGATGGCGGTAAGCGGCGCGTGGGTGGCGGCGGCGAGAAAAGCGCCGATCCCCACCGCCGCGTAGGCGCCTGGGTTGGCGGTATGCTGGGGCAAGAGGGTGTGGGCCACCGAGCCGAAGGCCCCGCCGGTAACGGCGCCGATAAAAAGGGCTGGGGCGAACACCCCGCCAGCGCCGCCGGAACCCAGGGTAATGGCGGTGGCCGCGATTTTACAAAAAATCAGTGCTCCCATCACCCAGAGGACCCCGTGACCGGCCAGCACCTCTGCCAGGTAATGATAGCCGTCGCCCATAATCTGGGGAAAACCGATGGCCAGCACGCCGATAGCCAGGGCGCCGAGCAGGGGCTTGAGCTGCGGCGACAGGCGAAGCGCGGCAAAACGATCGCGGATTGTATAAAATACCTGAATGTGCAGCACCGCCACCAATCCCATGAGTACGCCCATCAACGAATACAACGGGACCTCGACCAGGGAGTTGACCATTTCGTAGGCCGGCATGGGAAAGGCCGGAGAGTCGCCATAATAACCGCGGGAAACCACGGTGGCCATGGCCGAGGAAACCACCAGGGCGGCGAAGGAGCTGATTTCGTAGGTGCCCAGCAGGACGATCTCGGAGGCGAAAAAAACCCCGGCGATGGGGGCATTAAACATGGCCGCCACTCCGCCCGCGCAACCGGCGGCGATAAAGACCTTCATCCGGCTGCCGGAAACCCGGAAAAACTGGCCGATCTGCGAACCCACTGCCCCGCCCACCTGGGCAATGGGCCCCTCGACCCCGGCGGAGCCGCCGGAGCCGATGGTCAGAGCGCAGGCCAGAATTTTAAGGGGAATGGTCCGTAGCCGGATGATTCCGCCCTCCAGGTTAACCTGACGCAGGAATTTCGGGAAGCCGTAGCCGTTGATCTCGCCGGGAAAAAGCAGGGATAAGGGAATGAGCAGCAGCATGCCGCAAAGGGGGATCAGCGGCAAAAGCAAAAGATACAGCCCCCCCTTGGCCAGACCGAGCAGGGCGGAACCGCCGACAAAGAGCGTCTCATGGACCAGGGCGACGGTGGCGCGAAAAAAAATATTTGCCGCCCCGGCCAACAGGCCGATACCGGCGGCAATGGCGAGTACCCGGAAATTCTCGCCCGGCATGATTCTCCTGATCCTGGTCTTCATGCTTTCTCAGGGGTCGCACAGCCCAATTGTCTTGCCTGACGCAAAAAATATGCATCGGTCATTCCCGCGATAAAATCCCGCGCCATGACCACCGGCTCCCTCCCCTTGAGGTAATCACCGCCCTGTTCCTGGAGAAAATTTTCATAGAGCTCAGCCTGGGGCTGTTGCCGGGCAAACTGTTCAAGACAGGAGGCGAACAGCACCCGGTAACAGTTGCTGATCATGGCCAGCCCCTTCTTGATGGCCGGGTTCAGGTAAATCCGCTGGTAGTTGAATTCCTTCAGCTCCCGCAGCCCCTCGGAAACCTCCTCGCTGAAGGCGATGGCCCCATCCTCCAAGCCATTGCCGAGCAGATCGGTCACCAGGCGATAGACCATGCTGCCGTTGGTCCGGCCAAAAATTTCCTGACAGCGTGAAGGGATATCAGCCCGGCTGATCAGCTTAAGTTCAATGGCATCCTCGATGTCCCTGCCGATATAGGCAATGGTGTCGGCAAAACGAACCACGCAGCCCTCTAAGGTCATGGGAACCAGTTCCCTGGCAGGGTCAAGCCCCTTGGCCGCGACCTGCCGGTCGAAGTCGGCAAAGGTCTTGCCGCGCTGGGGCGCAAGTCTGCGGTTGTGGATCTCCCCGTCGTGGCACATGATGCCGTCCAGGGTTTGCAGGGTAAGGTTCCACCCCCTCCCCTGGTGTTCGATGCGTTCCAGAAACTCGACGCTTTGCAGGTTGTGCTGAAACGATGGCAGGCCATGCTCGCGGCAGAGGGTGTCGAGAACCTTTTCCCCATCGTGGCCAAAAGGCGGGTGGCCGATATCGTGACCCAGGGCGATGGCCTCGATGAGATCCTCGTTCAGCCGCAGATAGCGGCCGATGGTCCGGCCGATCTTCGAAACCAGTTGCACATGCAATACCCGGTGGGTGATATGGTCGTTTTTGACCAGGGAAAACACCTGGGTTTTGTCGATATAACGGGTATAGGCCCGGGAATGCAGCACCCGGTCTCCGTCCACGGCAAAGGCCTGACGGTGATCCTGGTCCTGCTTCTCCGCGGGATGGCGCCTGATCCCCTCCCGGCTCAGGGTGGCAAGCGGCGACAGCCGTTCGGCCTCAAGACCGTCCAGTTGCTTTTTCAAGGCAAGTAAATGCGGGGTGGTCAGATGGCGCATGGTATTATAATCCGAAAGTGTCATGGGGAAAAAGATGGTCAAGTATAGCCCGGCAATCTGATCCGCACAATGCCTTGTCGCTTTCCGGCCTCAATTAACCCGTAAGCGATCACAGGGCACCACATCTTGCGGCGATCAGTCCGGCTCACGTACAAAATGTACGCATCGCCGTCCCGCTTATAGCTGAGCTGGGCAGCTTGTCTGCCCTAGCGAAACTTATGCCCTCTGGGTGCGCCGCAACCTGCGGCACCCTGTGACCGCTTATAGCTGAGTTGCGCAGCTTGCCTGCTCAAACGAAACTTATACCCGCTCGGTTACATTAACCCGGCAATTCCCGGCTGATCATTTTCCCCGTGCGATTTTTTGATAATTAGGCAACAATACCTATAGCGATGACCGACAAATACAACCTGTATCTTACCACCTGATGAGGATGCCCGGTGCCTTTCTCCTGTCCGATAGCCATTGTCAGCCATCCCCTTTGTCTTGCCCACGACACCGGCGGCGGGGAGCATCCCGAGACCCCGGCCCGCCTCATCTCGCTGCTGACCAAGCTGCAGGCTTCGCCGCTGAAAGGCCGGCTTAGTTTTGTTGAACCCCGCAAGGCTGAACTTCGCTGGCTGACCACCTTTCATGACGAGCACTACCTTTTTCGCCTGGAAGAGTGCGCCCTTTCCGGTAAGAACCATCTTGACCACCGGGACAATCAGCTCTCCTTTGATTCCTACGAGGCGGCCCTGCTGGCCGCAGGTGCGGGGCTTTCCGGCATCGACCTGCTGGAAGGCGAAGATAATCTGGTGTTCTGCGCGGTGCGACCGCCCGGCCATCACGCCGAACGCAACCTGGCCCTGGGTTTCTGCTTTTTAAACAACTGCGTTCTGGCCGCCCGGTACTGGCAGCAGCATTATGGCCGGAAAAGAATTCTGATCATCGACTTCGACGCCCACCACGGCAACGGCATCCAGAGCGCCTTTGAGGAAGACCCGGAGGTCTTTTACCTCAGCCTGCATGAGCATCCCACCTTCAGCTTCCCCGGCAGCGGCTATGCGGAAGAAGCCGGCACCGGCCCAGGGCGCGGGACCACCCTGAATATCCCCCTGCCCCCAGGCGCGGACGACCGCCTGGTGCTCGAGGTCTGGCGCAACAGAGTGGCGCCGGCCATTGAGGTCTTTGCCCCGGAACGAATCATCGTCGCGGCAGGCTTTGACGGACACCGCGCCGATGACATGTCCGGCCTTGCCTATTCCACGGAACTTTACGGCAGGTTCGGCGAATACCTGGCCGGTTGGGCGAAAAAGTTCTGCCAAGGGAAACTGTTGTCCATTCTCGAAGGCGGCTACCACCTGGAAAGCCTGGCCGACAGCGCGGCCGCTTATCTCACCTCCTTAAGCAACCATAAATAGTCCAGAGGAATCATTATGTTCATCACCCAGCACATGACCAGAAACCCGGTGACCGTTTCTCCGGAAACAACCCTCCCCGCCGTTCAAGAAATCCTCCAAAAGGGCAAATTCCGTCACCTGCCGGTGGTGGATGAGAGAAAGCGGCTGCTCGGCATGGTCACCGACCGGGATCTGCGCTCGGCCTCTCCTTCCTCGGTGCTTTCCGCAGAGCAAATCAAGGCCTGCCTGGCGGATTTCGACCAAACTCCGGTCAGCGCCATCATGAGCAGCGCCATTTTCAGCCTGACTCCCATGACCACCCTGGATGACGCCCTGATCCTCCTCGACCGGGAGAAGATCGGCGCCCTGCCCGTGGTGGATCAGGAGCAAAGGGTCATCGGCATGTTTTCCATGCGCGATCTCATGGCTGCCTACCGGAGGCTTTTCGGTCTGGGCGAAAGGGGAAGCGCCATGATCGTAGTGGAGCATGACGGCAGGCGCAAGCCGCTTTCCCGCATCGCCAAGGTGCTTGAAGAGCACAATATCCGCTTCACCCGCCTGATCCGCACCGAAGCGGAAAAAGAGGTACCGGAACGCATCTATCTGCGAGTCAACACGTACAACATCAGCGCTGTGCACCACGCCCTGGCGGAGGCGGGCTTTGCCGTGGTCCTGCCTGAAATTCCCGAATTTGCCGAGTAGCACCCCAGAGAGGAAGAGTCCATGCTCACCCCGCTTTTCTACCCTCAATCCATCGCCGTGCTCGGCGCTTCCCGCACCCCCGGCAAGGTCGGCCACGATATTGTCGCTAACCTGCTGGCCGGCGGCTATACCGGGCGGCTCATCCCGGTGAATCCGGCGGCCCCGGAGATTCTGGGGTTGCCTTGTCTGGCCGGGATCAAGAAGAGTAAAGAGAAGATTGATCTCTGCATCATCGCCCTGCCCAGCGGTCTGGTGCTGGAAGCGGTACGGGATTGCCTGGAAGTTAAGGCCGGGGCCATCGCCGTGATCAGCTCCGGCTTCAAGGAAACGGGGCCGGAAGGCGCGGAACTCGAACACCGGATCGGCGAACTCTGCCAGAGCCACAAGGTTCCTCTCCTTGGCCCCAACTGCCTGGGACTCATCAACACCGAGCACCGGATGAACGCTTCTTTTGCCAACCGCATGCCTTCTCCCGGATCCATCTCGGTGATCTCCCAGTCCGGGGCCATCTGCACCGCCCTCTTGGATCTGGCTGCCGCCCGCCACACCGGGATTGCCAAGATGGTGAGCATCGGCAACAAAGCGGATCTCAACGAAGGGGATCTTTTGCTCGCCCTGGCCGCTGACGCACAGACCAGGGTGATTATCGCCTACCTCGAAGACATTGCCTGCGGGGACGAATTTGTCAAGGCGGCCACCGAAGCCTCCACAAAAAAGCCGGTGATCATCCTCAAGGCCGGCACCACCGTGGCCGGGCAGAAGGCGGCCTCCTCCCACACCGGGGTGCTGGCCGGCGCGGAGATCGCCTACGGCGCGGCCTTCATGCGCTCGGGGGTGATCCGAGCCGACAATTTCGAGGAACTGGCCGATTATGGTGCCCTCTTTGCAATGCAGCCCCTGCCCAAAGGTAAGAGGGTGCTGATCATCACCAATGCCGGGGGGCCGGGCACCATGGCCGCCGATGCCGTGGAAAAATCAGGACTGATTGTGGCCACCCTGGACCGCAACACCGCTTCGGCCTTGCGCCAGAAACTTCCCTTCGCAGCCGGCATCGGCAACCCCATCGACGTGCTGGGCGATGCCGAACCGGACCGCTATGTCGCCGCTTTGGAAGCGGCCCAGGAAGACGAGGCCGTGGATGCGGTAATCATCATCCTCACCCCCCAGGCCATGACCAGGCCGGCGGAAACCGCCCGGGCCATTGCCAAAAGCCACAAAGGGGACAAGCCCGTGGTGGTTTCCTTCATGGGGGGTACCGATGTCATGCCTGGGCGCGATGAGCTGGTGGCCGCAGGTTTGCCCGATTACCCATCCCCGGAACGGGCCGTGGCCGCGCTCAAGGCCATGGTGGAATACGCCGCCTGGCGCCGGCGCCCGCCCCGGATGGTGGCCCGTTTCCCGGTAAACCGGCGCAGAGTGGAACGCATCATCACCAGGCGTCTGCGAACCAACCGGCTGCAGATCGGCGAGGTCAAGGCAAAAAGCATCCTTGCCGCCTACGGCTTCCAGATTCCCCAAGGCTATCTGGCCACTAATGTCGGCGAGGCCATGGAGATCGCCGAACGGATCGGCTACCCGGTGGCCATGAAGATCGTCTCCCCGGACATCATCCACAAATCCGACCTCGGCGGGGTCAGGCTCAACGTGACCAGCGGTGAGGCGGTGGCGGACGCCTACGACCTCATGATGCTCCGCACCGGCCAGCGGGCGCCGGAGGCCTGGATTGAGGGGATCTACGTGGAAAAAATGCTCTCCCGCGGCCTGGAGGTGATCATCGGCATGAGCCGCGACCCGCAGTTCGGACCCATGCTGATGTTCGGCCTGGGCGGCATCTTTGTCGAGGTGATGAAGGACGTCACCTTCTACCTGGCGCCGATCACCAACGACGAGGCTATCCAGATGCTGATGGCCACCCGTTCCTACGAAATTCTTAAAGGTAAGCGCGGCCACCGGGGCGTCGATCTGGCGGGCATCGCCAACGGGATGCAACGGATCAGCCAGTTGACCACCGATTTCCCCCAGATTGCCGAGCTGGACATCAACCCCTTCATCGTAGGCGAGATGGGCACCGAGCCGGTGGTGGCCGACGCACGCATGACCTTGCAGAGCCAAAGGGTGACGCGATGAGCAAGGCAAAAGATTACGATCCCGACTGGCAGGAAAAATACAGCGACATGCTTGCCACCCCTTACCAGGCCGCGGCCAGGATCAAACCAGGCCAGCGGGTCTTCATCGGCACGGCCTGCGCCGAGCCGACCCTGCTGGTCAAGGCCCTCACCGAGCGGGCCTGCGAGCTGGCCGACGTGGAGATCATCCAGCTGTTGACCAAGGGTGACGCCCCTTACGCCAGCCGCAACCTGGCCGATTGCTTCACGGTGAACAGCTTCTTCATCGGGGCCAACATCAGAGAGCATATCCAGCAGGGCTTGGGCAACTACACCCCCACCCTGCTCTCCGACATTCCCCAGCTCTTCAACTCCGGCCAGCTCCCCATCGACGTGGCCCTAATCCAGGTGACCCCGCCGGATGCGCGCGGCAAGGTGAGCCTGGGGGTTTCGGTTGATATCGTCAAGAGCGCGGCGGAAAACGCCTCGCTGGTGATCGCCCAGGTGAATCCCCTGATGCCCAAGACCCTGGGCGACAGCTTTTTGGACATCTACGATCTCGATCTGCTGGTGCCGGCGGCAAGCCCCATCATCGAACGGGAATCCACCCCGGTATCCGAGGATACCCGCCGGATCGGCGAGCATATCGCCGCCCTGATCGAAGACGAATCAACCATCGAATTCGGCATCGGCCGCATCCCCCACGCCCTGGTGGAATTTTTGCGCGGCAAGAAGAATCTCGGCATCCACACCGAGATGCTCACCGACAGCATCATCGACCTGGTGGAGTCGGGGGCGGTGACCGGCACCAGGAAAACCACAGACAAGGGGCGAATCGTGGCCAGTTTCTGCATGGGCACCCAGCGGCTCTACGACTATATCGACAACAACCCACTTTTTTGCTTTAGGCCCACGGAGTATGTCAACGACGCCCACATCATCGGCCGCCAGCACAAGATGGTGGCCATCAACATGGCTCTTGAGATCGACCTCACCGGCCAGGTTTGCGCCGATTCACTGGGCTCACTTTTTTATTCCGGGATCGGCGGCCAGGTGGATTTCAACCGGGGCGCGGCCCGCTCCATCGGCGGCAAACCGATCATCGCCCTGGAATCAACGGCCAAGCAGAAGACCATCTCCCGCATCGTCACCAGGTTGACCCCGGGGGCCGGAGTGGTCACCACCCGAGGCGAGGTGCATTACGTGGCCACCGAGTACGGCATCGCCTACCTGCACGGCAAGAGCGTCCAGGAACGGGCCGTGGCCCTGATCAGCATCGCCCATCCCAAGTTCCGGGAACAGCTGTTTAAGGAGGCCATCGAGGCCAGATATCTCCGCCAGGATCTCGGCGAGGTGGAGGGGCGCTTCATGATCGCCTCCCAGGAGATGAACACCACCATGCTTTTAGAAGACGGCACCCAGATCAATTTCCGGCCGGTGCATCTCACCGATGAGCCCCGGATGCGGGACATCCTCTATGCCCTGTCCCAGGAGACCCTCTACTACCGGTTCATGACCCACAGTCAGCGCTTCGGCCACAAGCAGATTCAGAACTTCGTCTACATAGACCACCGCAAGGACGCGGCCATTGTCGGCACCGTGCCGGAAGCGCACGGCGAGGAGATCATTGCCATCGGCCGCTACTACCTGGATGAGAAAACCAACCGGGCCGAGGTGGCCTTTATTGTCCGCGACGAATGGCAGAACAAACGGATCGGCTCCTTTCTTTTCCGGCATCTGGTAACCATTGCCAAAAGAAACGGCATCGGAGGTTTTTCCGCCGAGGTACTCCGGGAAAATAAACGGATGCAGGCCATCTTTCTCCATTGCGGCTTCACGGTAAAGAGCAGCCTAGAAGAAGACGTTTACAGCTTTCAGATTGATTTCTGAGGGGTTGATCGGCGAATTTATCTGGGGGACGGGGCCGGAATGACAGCCGAAAAAAGTCAGGTCCAGAGTGCCGGGTCGACAACGCCGATCTTCACCGCATAGCGCACCATGGCCATGGGATCATGGATATCGAGTTTCTTGACAATATTGGACCGATGTTTTTCCACGGTTCGCGGACTCAAATAAAGCATCTTGGCCATGCCCTTTGTGGGATGCCCTTCGACCATGAGGCGAAAAATCTGCTGTTCCCGTTCGGTCAGGCAATCATAACCGGAGCTGGCGGAATTTTTCTCCGCCACGGGATTCAGATATTTTTTGATCACCTCGGCATTGAGTTTTGGGCTGAGATAATATTGACCGTCCGCAACTTTCAAAATGGCTTCGATCACCTCCCTGCCCGAGTCGGTTTTCAAGACATAGCCCTTGGCGCCCGCACAAAGCGCCCGGTGCACATAGGCCTCTTTGTCATACATGGAGAGAATCACCACTCTTGCCTCCGCCGCCTCCTCCTTGAGCAAAGTCAACGCCTCAAGTCCGTTTAACCCTGGCATGGCAATATCCAGCAGGATGACCTTGGGCTTCAATTGCCTGGCTTTCCGCAAGACATCATGACCGTCCACGGCCTGACCGACCAAATCCATCGCGGGATGATCCGCCAGCAGCTGGCACATCCCCTCACGGACAATGGCATGATCATCAGCCACCAACACCTTCAGTTTGTCGCTCATAGTCTAACTCCGGATGAGTCCGCTCAACATGAACAAAGATTGGGGATCCGACTGAGGAATCGGCTGGCACACCTCCGCCCGGAGCACCATTCCCTCGCCCCGGCGTGAACGGATCACAAAGGTGCCGCCGATCGCCAGCATCCTTTCCTGCATGCTGCGCAAGCCAAGGCCGCCATTGTTTTTCAAAGGAAAGCCGGACCCGGGATCCTGATCAAAACCCAGGCCGTCGTCGGCAAGGGTGAGGATGAGACAGGGGTAGCTGAAGATTAACCGGGCCGTTACCGTCTTAGCCCCGGCATGTTTGGCAATGTTGGTCAGTCCCTCCTGAAATACCCGATACAGGGCAATTTCGAATTCAGGCCTTATTTTTTTCTCTGCCCCGACAATTTCCATGGAGGTTTTAATCAAAGGGTTGCGCTCGGCAAAATCCCGCATTCCCCATTGCAGGGTCGTCAGGAACCCCAGAGTGTCCAGCAGATCGGGCCTGAGCCGGTTTGTCACCCCCCGAACCACGGCACCAATGGTATCGATCAGCCCGTCAATTTCGGCGAATTCAGGCAAGTCGGATTTTCCCGCGGAGACAAGTTTTTTCTGAAGAGTATCGACTTTGTGACGCATGGCAAGCAGCCTCTGACCGAATTCATCGTGCAGATCCCTGGCGATTCGTTTTTGTTCTTCTTCCGTCGATTCAATTATCCGTCGGGAAAGATGGCGGATTTTTTCCTCCGCAAGTTTAACCTGGGTCATATCGCGGTGCACACAGTGCATGAGTCCCAGGCCATTGATGGTGAGCCGGTTTCCCCGGCATTCGATAAAATTATCCCGACCATCCGGCCGCATCCAGGAATACATGCCGGCGCAATGGCCTTCTTCACGAATAATGTCCAAAGAGGGGCAGATGCTATTATCGCCGGATTTTTTATTAATAAAATTCTTCAAGGTTCTGATGTCGGCAATTTTCTGGAGTTCTTCTTTTCCGCGCCCTGCAAGCCTCTGATAGCTGGCATTGCCGTCGATAAATTTTTTCCTTTCGCCTGCATCAGGCAATGCGTAGACGCTGATTCCATCGCTGCTGGTTTCAAAAAAGGTGCGATAGCGGGATTCCGACTCCCGCAACCTGTCGAGGATATTCATATAGGTCGTGATGTCCTCGGCAACCCCCACCTCACGGTATTTGCTGCCGCTCTGGTCACACACGATAAACGTCTTGGCACGAATCCAGCGGATGTTATGGTCCGTCCGGATTATCCGGTACTCAAGCCCTTGTTCCCGGCCGTTTCGGGGAAAATGCCTGGCGAGCACCAAGTCACGGTCCTCAGGATGCACGGCATCAAGCCAGGAGTCGGGTTTCTGCTGGAGACTTTCGCAACTCCTCCCCCAGACCCGCTCATAGGCCGGACTTATATACAGTATCTGCTGGGCGGACAGGTCCCGGATCCAGAAAACGCTGTTGATGTTTTCCGCGATCTGCCGGAACCGTTCCTCGCTTTCGCGAAGATCAACCTCCGTTTGCCTTTGCTTTTCGACAATATTGACCAGTTCGGCAACTTTCTTCTCCAGCTCCCAGGTCTGCTCGGCAATCTTTTTCTCCTGCCCGGCGCAGGCCTGCCGCAGTGCCTCCTGTACCTTTTGGAGCTCGGTCATATCGCGGGCAATGCCGTTGGCATAAAGAAGCATGCCGTCGGCGGCATAGTGGAGATTGCAGGTCCAGTGAAGAAAATGCCTCTCTCCGTTCCGGCCCAGCTGATGATTGCCCCAAACCACGACCTTCCGGCGCTCTCTCATCCAATCCTGAAATGCCTGTTCCGTTTCCGAGCGGTCTTGCGGATGGACAAAATCAAAGGCCGAAAGGCCTAAGCATTCCTCCGGTTCCAATCCGAAAATTTTTTGAGCGGCGTGATTGACAAAAAGCAATCTGCCTTGAGAATCCACCTGGGTGATCAGATCCTCGGTTCCCTCGATAACCTCCCGGTATTTTCTTTCGCTCCGGGATAATTTTTCCTGGAGATCCTGGCCCCGGGCGATTTCCTTCAGCAACAATGTATTGGCTGACTGCAGCTCGGCAGTCCGGTCCGCAATCAACCGTTCCAACCCGTTCTGATATTGCGCCAGAGCCGCCTCAGCTTGCTTGCGGGCCGTAATGTCGTGGAAAATCCCGATCAGGCCGACCGGCTTTCCCTCCTCGGAAACAACCGGGGCTTTGACCGTGCGCACACCCCAATCCAATCCCTCGAGGGCATGCACCTCCTCGGTGTCCTCTGTCTTGCCGGAAGCCATAACCCGCTGGTCGTCTGCCAGAAATTTTTCCACAATTTCGACAGGGAAAAAATCCTCATCCTTCTTGCCAACTATCTCGTCAGGGGTGATTCCCAGATCCTGAGAAAATTTTTCATTGCAATACAGATATCGTAATTCAGCATTCTTCACAAAAATCTTCTGAGGGAGATTTTTGAACAACAACCTGAGAAAAAGCTCCTTTTGCGACACCTCGGCCAACAACCGCTTGACCTCGGTTATCTCGGTAACAATCACCCCTGCCCCGATAATAACTCCCTGGCAATCATTAACGGGAAATTGAGAATGCAACCAGTGGCGCATCCCTCCCTCCCCAACGGGCAGCTCGATGCTGATCTCTCTGTTGCAGGCTGCCTCGCCGGTTGTCAAAACTCTTTTGAGGCCCTCCTCTATTTCCGCGGCAGCAGGGGCAGGCAACAGCTCCCGGGGGTGCCTGCCAAGGTGATCCGCAACGCTGTACCCGCTAACTTCGGCAAGGGTCTCATTGATTCTGACATACCGGCATTCCCGGTCGAACAGGGCGAGCCCGACCGACGACTCCACAAAAAAGGAATCCCTGGTCGCGGAGAGCAGGGAGCAACGATCCTCCAGCTCCCGCACCCGGTTTTCAAGTTCCGCATAGCTCGGTTTTCCTGCCATAAAGCATCCCCAGGTATCCACGGTGGAAATCGCGATGCCATTTACAGAAGCAACTGTAAAAAATTATCGATGAAAAAAAACACCCTGTCAAGATGTACACGTTGCGGGATGGCCGGAAGATACAAGGAATTAAAACCATTCCCCGTTCGCCCCGTACCATGCCTGCGTTATCACCCTCGGCACAAATACGTATATCCTCGTATTTATTTTTTCTGTCGACTGCCCTTACAATCAAAACAGCAGCGAATTCAGCCCTCGATTAGCCACCTAATATATACAAGATCAATTCAGGCCATTTTAAGGGAGGAGGAACAATGCATGCCAGAAACCAGCAATACCACCTTACCATGCGTCTTTTCGGGTTGTTCATCAAATGCCCCTTTCGCGAGGCAGCTCTAGACTGCCCCTTTGGCGTTATCCGTAGCCGGCAAAACCTGGATCTGAAATTCCATCTGGCAGAAAGAATTGCCAGGCATCCGCATTGCTTTGAAAATGTCCGCAATGCCCACGAGGCGTGTTACCGGGCTCGCATTCAACAGATGATGAAGGCTTGCCGGGCTGTCCCCGCCACCTCGGCGACCCAGCTGGCAATGCCCCCGTTACCCGAGCAAGCGGCCATGGGCCTATATTAAGGAGCGGCAATGGCCTTCACTTTTTTCATGCGCGACCAGCCCACCCTTGAACAGGCGGTCGACCGGATGGTCCCCTACGTTAGCGGCAGAAGCCGGATCAAGGTTTGGGATGCGGGCTGCGCCCAGGGACAGGAGACATACACCCTGGCCATGATCCTGGCCGAACGGATGAACCGCTTCGGGTTCAGGAATGTGCAGATCGATGCCACCGACCATGACAGCGCCAACCATTTCGGCGAGGTGGTCAGCGAGGCGGTTTATCACGGCGATGAATTGCAGCGGACCCCGGCGCACCTGCTCGCCAAGTATTTCGAGCCCGCCGCCAAAACAGGCTATTACCGGGTGAGGGATGAACTGCGCAACCAGGTGCGCTTTCACTACCATAACCTGCTTTCTCTGACGCCTGCGGGTAATGACTACTGCCTGGTGGTCTGCAAGAACGTACTTCTGCATTTCCAGCCGAGAGAACGGGTGGCGGTGTTCAGGACATTCCATAAAGCCCTGGCGCCCGGCGGCTATCTGGCTACGGAGAACACCCAGAAGCTGCCCGATGAGGTAGCCCATCTTTTCACCCGGGTGGTCCGGGACGCCAGGGTCTACAAAAAGACGGAAAGTTAAAAGCATGCAATTCAGGCAATGGGCATCAATTAAATTCAGCCTGAGAGTAGGGACTTCATAACAAAACAAAGTCGGAAGGAGGTATCGTGGGCCATTTGGAACGACTTCATGTCCATCACAGTCTGCTACTTCACATCAAAGAGAGGGTATAGCCATGTTCAAGACTATGAAACTAGGACAAAAAATCATCTCCGGCTTCTGCCTGCTGACTGTAATTTCGACAGCCATGGGTATCTTCGGTTACTACGGCATCAATCGACTCATGGGATTCCAGGATGAGATCTCCGTGGTTCGTCTGCCGAGTATTCAGAACCTGATGATCATCAAAGAGGCGCAGACTGCGGTCAAAGCGGCGACCAGAAGCCTCCTCATTCCTGGGCTACCGAACGAGCGGATAGAGAACCAGTTCCGCTATATCAAGGAAGAACTTGCCCGGGCCGAACAGGCCTGGAAAATTTATGAACCGCTCCCCCAGACCACCGAAGAGGCGGCAACCTGGAAGGAATTCGTCCCTGCCTGGGATGCCTGGAAAAAGGCTGTGCAGCAATCGGAAAAAAATTTCAAGGCATACCAAGCCGGCAACGGTAAGGCAGAGCATGACCGCATGCTTGAATTCGCCTTGGATACCGAAGCGAAATCTTTTAAACAGGCGGAAGGATTGTTGAACACGCTTGTGGATATCAATCAAAAAGTCGCGGAAGATGCCGCCCTGGCAGCCAATAACCAGTCCGGGTTGATCAAAAAAAGCATGATCGTCATTGTTATTACGGTAATCGGGCTGGCTCTGCTCATCGGTTTTTATCTCAAGAGCAATATCGGCGGGATACTAAAGTCGCTGCTCGACGAAAGCAGCCGGTTGACCGAAGCGGCAGTGAATGGACAACTGGCCACCCGCGGCAACGTGGAGAAGATCAACTTCGAGTTCCGCGGGATCGTGGAAGGGGTCAACCAGACCCTGGATGCGGTCATCGGCCCATTGAACGTTGCCGGAGAATACGTGGACCGCCTCAGCAAGGGCGACATTCCGCCCAAAATCACCGATAACTACAACGGCGACTTCAACGAGATCAAGAACAACCTGAATGGCTGTATTGATGCGGTGAACACCCTGGTAGCCGACGCCAAGATGCTCGCCCTTGCCGCGGTGGAAGGCAGGCTCGCCACCCGGGCCGACGCTTCCAGGCACCAGGGCGATTTCCGGAAAATCGTGGAAGGGGTCAATAGCACCATCTCCAGGCTGGTCGGCCTGCTGGATGCCATGCCGGCCCCGGCCATGATCATCGACAACGACTTTACCATCCAGTACATGAACGAAATGGGAGCAAAAGCAGGCGGTAAGACCTCGGCCCAACTGATCGGCAGCAAATGTTACGACCATTTCAAGACCTCCGACTGCAAAACAGACCGATGCGCCTGCGCCCAGGCCATCAGGGACGGACGCGTTGCCAGCAGCGAAACCGATGCCCATCCCGCTGCCGGAGTTGATCTGGATATCGCTTACAGCGGCACCCCGATCCGCGATGAGGCAGGCAAGGTCATAGGCGCCTTCGAGGTGGTTTCCGACCAGACCGCGATCAAGAAGGCGGCCCGCTTGGCACAGAAGGTTGCCGACTACCAGAATGTCGAGACCGAAAAAGTGGTCAACAGCCTGACCAGGCTCTCCCTCGGGGAAACCGGCAACACCATCACGCCCGCCGAGGGAGACGGAGACACCGCCGCGGTCCGCAACACCTTCAAAACCATTGCCGATTCCTACAACATCTGCGTCCAGGCGATCAATGCCCTGGTAACGGACGCCGATATTCTTGCCAAGGCAGCGGTGGACGGCAAGCTTGCCACCCGGGCCGACGCCTCAAAGCATCAAGGCGATTTCCAGAAAATCGTAGAAGGGGTCAATAATACCCTGGATGCCGTGATCGGCCCCTTGAACGTGGCTGCCGAGTATGTGGATCGCATCTCCAAGGGGGACATCCCCTCCAAGATCACCGACAATTACAACGGCGATTTCAACGAGATCAGAAACAACCTGAACGCCATGGTGGATAACCTGAACAACTTCGCTGTCAATTGCCAGGAGGCGGCGGAACAGGTTGCCGCAGGAAGTGAACAGATAAGTTCTTCCGCCGCGGAGATGAGTCAGGGTGGAACCGAAGCCGCCGCGGCGATAGAGGAGATCTCCAGCGCCATGGAAGAGATGAGCAGCACGGTGGCGCACACCGCGGACAATGCCCGAGAGACAGCGGCAATAGCAAGCAAGGTTGCCATCGACGCCAAGGAGGGCGGTGAAGCCATGGTCAAAACCGTTGCTGCCATGCGGAATATCGCGGAAAATATCCTGATCATCGAAGAAATTTCCCGACAGACCAACATGCTGGCCTTAAACGCCGCCATCGAGGCAGCCAGGGCCGGAGAGCACGGCAAGGGCTTTGCCGTGGTCGCCGCCGAGGTGCGCAAGCTTGCCGAACGAAGCCAGAACGCGGCCAAGGATATCGGTAGCATGGCTGGTTCCAGCGTCGAGATTGCGGAAAAGGCAGGAACGCTTATCGCAAAAATCGTTCCGGAGATCCAGAAAACAGCGGATCTGGTTTCGGAAATCAACGCCTCGGCCAGCGAACAGGCTCAAGGCATCGCCCAAAACGCCAGGGCCATTGAACAGCTGGACCAGGTGATCCAGCAGAATGCCTCGGCCAGCGAGGAGATGGCATCCACCAGCGAAGAATTGTCCAGCCAGGGAGCGCAGCTCATGGAAACCGCGGGATTTTTCAAGATAGATCGCAACGCGACCAAGACAAAGGCGGCCAAAACGCAGGCGGAAATCCGTCCTGTTCCCCGCTTGAGAGCGGTCAAAAAAGTACTCCCCAAACTCCGGGAAACCGGGGCGGTATTCCTTGCCGGACAGGTTGTTGATGAAGACAAGGGCATCTCCCCATCTCCCCAATCGCAAACAGGTTTTCGCGTAGCCATGCAGGATACGGCGTCTGATGGCGAGTTTGTCAGGTATTAGGCAGGTTGCGAGCGACACAGTGACAAAACCTTACTTCCTTCCCTGCAAAGGGCGAGGTACTGAAAGCTTTGCATTTGCTCTGCTAAGCAATACCAAACCATCCGCCAGGAAAGTTTTTTCTGCCTGATCCCGGGCAAAAAAAGGAGTCACTCCAATGATCGACCGAAATGCCGGGTTGAAGATCGCGCGGGAGAACCTTTCCTATCGGCAGGAAGACCAATCCCTGCGCTACCAAAAACTCCTTGAGGCGGCAACAGATTATACCTATACCGTGATAATCGAGGACGGCCGCCCCAGCAGGACGGTGCACTCCATCTGCAGTTATGCCATAACCGGCTACACCCCTGCCGAATACGAGGAGACCCCGTTTCTCTGGTTTGAGATGATCCATGAGGATGACCGGGGCATGATCTCGGAGCAGCTCAACAAACTCCTGAGGGGAGTGGAAATCCCTCCCTTTGAGCATCGCATCATCCATAAAAATGGCAGCATCCGCTGGGTCAGAAACACGGTGGTACCCCATTGCGATGCTGAGGGAAGACTCGTCGAATACGACGCCCTGGTTTCCGACATCACCGAGGCCAAGAGAGCCGCGGCAAAAACAGCCAAAATAAACAGAGACTACAGAACGCTCAGCATGTGCAATCAGGCGATGATCCGGGCAACCAGCGAGAAGGAATTATTGGAAAAACTCTGTCATATCCTGACGGAAACAGGCGGCTATGCCCTGGCCTGGGTCGGATATGCCAGGCACGATGTGGAAAAATCCGTCATTGTCGCGGCAGGCGCGGGAAGCAATACGGCCTATCTGCAGGAGTTGCGGTTCAGCTGGGCAGACACCTCTGATGATGGCCAGGGACCAACCGGCAGGGCAATCCGGACCGGCCAGACCGTTTTGCATGACAGCAGCTTTATCGATTCAAGATTTACGCCATGGCAAGTAAGGGCAAGAGATTACGGCTACCTCTCCTCAATCGCGCTTCCCTTAAGAGCGGAACAGAAAATTATCGGGGCGTTGAATCTTTACGCCGGAGAAAGCAAAGCCTTCAACCGGCATGAGATAGGACTTCTTTCAGAACTGGCTGATGATCTTTCTTTCGGCATCATGGCTCTGCGCACCAAAAAAAAACATGCCAAGGCGGTGAAAGCCCTGGCGGCGAGTTCCATGCGGCTTCAGGCCATATTTGAAACGGTACAAGCCGGCATTGTCATTATTGACAAAAAAAGCCGCAGAATCGTTGATGCAAACCCAGCAGCCAAGCAGCTGATCGGCCTACCCTGCACAAAGCTGATAGGGAGCAAATGCTATCAATCCATCTGCCCGACGGACAAGGAACATTGCCCGGTTCTGGATCTAGGACAGCACCTTGTCAACTCCGGCCAGTCACTCCTGCAAGCCGACGGCAAGAAGCTGCCGGTTCTCAAATCCGTGGTGGAGTTGGAACTCAATGGCCGCCCCTGCCTGGTGGAAAGTTTTCTTGATATCTCAAAGCGGGTCGAGGATGAACATGAAAGGCTGAAACTGCAAAGCCATCTTCGCCAGGCCCAGAAAATGGAGGCCATCGGCACCCTGGCCGGTGGGATTGCCCACGATTTCAACAATCTGCTCCAGTCAATTCTCGGCTATGCCGGGCTGTTGCTTTATGCCCTTCCCGAAAAATCAGAGCACCACCAATTTGCCGATGCCATTAAAACCGCAGGGGTCTCGGCCGCCGCGCTGATCAAACAGATCCTGACCTTCAGCCGCCAGAGGGAACACGAACAAAATCCCTTGCAACTGCAATACCTGATCAAGGAAGCGCTGAAGCTGCTCCGCGCCACGTTGCCATCAACCATTGCGATTGAGGAGCAGATAAGCATGCAATGCTCCACGGTTCTGGCCGATTCCACCGAAATTCACCAGATTATCATGAATCTCGGGACCAATGCCTACCATGCCATGCGGGAAAACGGCGGCACCCTTACGGTGCAGCTCGACGAAATCGAGGTTGACCAGGCGTTGGTCAGCGAGACCCCGGATCTGATACCCGAGGCAAGATATGTGCGCCTCAGAGTGAGCGATACCGGACACGGGATGGACCTGGAAACCCAGCAGCGCATCTTCGAACCATATTTCACAACCAAGGAAAAAGGCGAAGGAACCGGGCTGGGGCTTGCCATAATCCATGGGATAACCAAGAGTTGTCAGGGGGCTATCTCTGTCCGCAGCGCCTTGGGAAAAGGCGCGGCCTTTACCCTGTTTTTTCCGGTGCTGGAGCAAGCGATTCCCCTGCTGGAAGGGGGGCAAAATGAAGAAAATGTATTAGCCAGAATCAATGCCAGTGTCCTGTTTGTCGATGACAATGAGCGGAATGTCATTCTGGGGGAATCTGTCCTCAAACAGATCGGTTGTTCGGTCATGGCGCTCACCGACAGCCGTGAGGCTCTGGATGCCTTCGGGGCAATGCCGGAAAAATTCGACCTCGTGATTACGGATCAAACCATGCCACATCTCACCGGTCTTGAACTGGCAAAGAAGATGCTTAAAATCCGAGAAGACATCCCCATTATCATGCTCACCGGACACAGCGATCTTGTTGATGAGCAACGGGCGAAAGCCGTGGGCATAGCAAAATTTCTCATGAAACCAATCAGTATGGAAGAGATCGCCCAAGCCATGGAAGAAATTCTCTTACCACGGAAAAACCGGGATTGATTGCCGGAGGACGCCGGGCCATCCGCGCTCGGCTTGCCCTCCGCTTGCTGCCGACGCACGGAGGATTTCGCTCTGCCAGACGCCCATCACCTTAAGGACACCTGAATTACGAATTGCCGGCCTGCCGCCATTATGCGACAGGCTTTTTTTTTGTCATTGGTGCGGTCGTTTTTCCGGTTTGCCCCACAAATAAAGGATGCCCCGAAACTGGTCACGAGAAGCAAGATGGCCAAGATATCGGGCTCCGCTCAATTCCCCCCTCTGCCCCATAAGATGTCAGGCGGCCTTTCCCTGTAATTCGTAGGGTTGGATCAACTTGCCGAATTCAGCAGGGGTCGGCTGAAAGGCATCACTTCCGCTCACTTTCCATCTTGCCTCCCTTCGGGTACCGCATCGCCGCCGGAGTGCCATAGCGTTCGATTAACTCCTCGGCGGACAGAGGAATGGCGAAGAGATAGCCTTGGCCGGTAATGCAGCCCATATCGGAAAGGATGCAACGCTGTTCCTCGGTTTCCACCCCTTCGGCAATCACCGAAAATCCCAAGGTCTGCGCCATGGCCAAAATGGTTTGGGCTATGGCGCGATCATCGAGATTTTGGTGAATATCGGCGACAAAGGACTTGTCGATCTTCAGTTCATCCAAGGCAAAGCTCCGCAGATAGGAGAGTGAAGAGTAGCCGGTACCGAAATCGTCAAGGCTGAGTGCCACACCCAGAGTTTTCAACTCCTTGAGCATCTGGTGCACGCGGTCGGCACTCTCGAGCAGGGCGCTTTCGGTCAATTCCAAGGTTACCCGGGTGGCGTCAAGACGATAATGATTAATCAAACGACGCATCAAGGCCGGCATATTGGTCCGACGCAACTGGTCGGCGGAGACGTTGATCGACACGCGCGGCACGGGTTGGCCCTGAGCTATCCACAAGGCCAACTGCCGACAGGCGGTGGCCATTACCCATTCACCGACCATGTCGATCAGGCCGCTCTTTTCCGCCAGGGGAATGAACTTCATCGGCAGGATCAAACCCTCTTGCGGGTGTTGCCAGCGCAGCAGGGCCTCCACCCCAAGGAGACGACCGCTGCTCATTTCGATCTGGGGCTGGTAGAGCAGGAACAGTTCGTTTCTCTCCACGGCGTCACGGAGGTTGGATTCTATCTTGAGACGTTCGTCCGCGGCATGCCGCAGTTCATCCGTAAAGAAGTGGTGAATACCCTTGCCGCCGTCCTTGGCTTGATACATGGCGCTGTCGGCGTTCTTCAGCAGGGTTTCGGCATCGCTGCCGTCTTCTGGGAACAGGCAGATACCGATGCTGGCGCCGGGATAGACACTCTGTCGACCGATCAGGTGAGGCCGGCGCATGGCCTCGTTGATCCGCATGACCGTCATCTCGGCGTCTTCGACCGAGGCGCTCTCCAAAAGCACGGCGAATTCGTCGCCGCCGAAGCGGGCAACCGTATCCGAACCGCGGACGCACTCCCGCATGCGCCGGGAGATCTCTATCAACAGTTCATCGCCCGCCGCATGGCCCATGGAGTCGTTGATCACCTTGAAGTTGTCAAGATCAATGAACAGGATGGCAAAGGATTCCTTGGTGCGGCCGCTTCGTGCCACGGCCTGGCGCACCCGGTCAAGGAACAAGGCTCGATTGGGTAGGCTGGTCAGTTCGTCATGGGTGGCAAGGAACTCCACCCGGCGTTGCGATTCCTTGACAATGGTGATATCGCTGAAGATGCCGACGTAGTTGACAAGGTTGCCCTCCGGGTCTTTCACCGAATTGATAGTCAACCACTCGGGGTAGACCTCGCCATTCTTGCGTCGATTCCAGATCTCTCCCTGCCACCACCCCTGGCTTTGCAGAGAGGCCCACATATCCTGGTAGAACTCCGAGTTGTGCTTGCCGGATTTCAGCGCGCGCGGGGTCTTGCCGAGGATCTCCTCGACGGAATAGCCGGTAACCTGGGAAAAAGCCTCGTTGACGGTCAGGATGACCTGTTGGGCATCGGTGACGACGATTCCCTCCCCGGCCCGATCAAAGACACGGGCGGCGAGGCGAAGTTGGTCTTCGGCGCGCTTGCGGTCGGTGATGTCGATGGATTGGGTACAGATGCTGTATACCACCCCATCCTCGGTGACCAGCGGGAAGCGGATCGAATGGAGGTACCGTTCGGTTTCGGTTGGGAAGATGACGAGATCCTCGAACTCCTGAGCCGAGCGTTGCCGAGCCACCTCAAGTTCCTTGCTGCGGAAGTCGTCGGCAAGTTTACGGGGGAGTACCTTGGCATCGGTCTTGCCGATCACCCGTTCGGCCGCCACATCGTAGAAGGACTCAAACTTGCGGTTGACGAATTCGTAGCGCCCGGAGAGGTCCTTCAGGGAGACGATGGAGGTAGAGTTGTTCATGATCGCCAGGAGCATCTCGCGGTTCTTGCGGATCTCGCTTTCCGCAGCCAGACGCTCCGTGTGGTCGAGAATGACCACGATGGCGCCGCGACTGCCGCGCGCCTTGGTGTCATAGGGCGAGACATGGAGCAGGTAATGGCGTTCGCGGGAGAAAACCGGCGCCTCAATCGACCGGTTAGTCTCGATGGCCTGACGGACAATCGGCGAGAAGTCCTGCATGCCGGGTGGCAGCCGCAGCAAGCCAATGGGCTGTTGCAGCGATGTGGCCGAAAGGGAAAACAGTGCCGCCGCCGGGCTGTTGAAGCGCGACAGGCCGAGGGCTTCGTTGCATACCAGGATCGGAAAGCCAACGCAGTTCTGGATGTTTTCCAGGTCATTCAGCGTGTCGGCCAGTTCGCCGGTTCGGACCTGCAACTCCTCGTTGACCGTGGTCAACTCTTCATTGGTGGATTGCAACTCCTCGTTGGCCGCCTCCAGCTCCTCGTTGGATGACTGGAGCTCCTCGTTGGCCGCCACCACCTCCTCGTTCAGGGCCTGCATTTCTTCGTTGGAGGTCTCCAACTCCTCGATAACGGTTTGCAGCCGTTCGCGGGTGGAGATGAGTTCGTCTTCCAGTTCGCGGACATTGCGACCCTCTTCAGTGACCAGGCGGGGTTCGCCTTCGGTCTCGACGGGCTCGATTGGCGGCAGATGCTCAAAACAGACCAGGAAAAAGGTGATGGATACGCCGGGATCCAGGGGGTGTACAACGAGACGTACCTCGCGGAGTCCATCCACCGTCTTGACGCTGTGGCGTCGCCCAAAGGCGGACTGCTGCTTATGTTCGGCCTGATGTTGGAGGAGTTGCAGGTCGGCGCGCATCTCGCGACGCAGCAGATGTTGCAGGTTGAAGTTTGGCTTCCCCGGTGAGACGGACAGGTACTGGCTCACATCGCCGTGCATCTGCAGGATGTCGAAGGTGCCGTTGATGAGGACCGAGGGGGGGACATAACGGCGCACCACCGCATCCAGCAGGCGGCGCTCGGCATCCGGCGCCGTAACGGCGACCGTGGTCCGCTCGGTGGTGTCCGGCAGACGGAAACAGGGCACGGTGAGACGCGATTCGCCGTCGCGGCGACGGTAGATGCGCGCCGATTTGTCCACAGTATCGTAGAGCGATTCCTGCTGAAAGATGCCCTCGGACTGCCCGAGAAAGAGAACGCCTCCTGGATTGAGTCCGTAATGGAAAGTAGCGAGCACCTTGGCCTGCCAATCGTTTTGCAGGTAGATCAACAGGTTGCGGCAGCTTACCAGGTCGAGACGCAAAAACGGGGGATCCTGGATGATGTCTTGCCTCGCCACCACCACCATATCTCGCAGGTGACGAGCCACCTCAAGGCGGTTTCCGACCTTTTGGAAATAGCGCACTACCAGACCCGGTTCAAGATCGGCCAGGGCGCTTTCCGCATATGAGCCTTTGCGGGCGATTGCCAGGGCGTTGAGGTCGATATCGGTGGCGAAAATCTGGATGCGGAATTGGGCCGTATTGGGTCCCAGGGTCTCGGCGATGAGGATAGCGATGGTATAGGCCTCTTCGCCCGTGGCGCAACCGGGGACCCAAACCCTGATCTCGTCGCCGGGCTGTTTGGTTTGCAGCAGGGTGCGGACAATGGCGCGCAGGGCGAGAAACGATGCCGGATCGCGAAAAAAGGCGGTGACCGAGATCAGGATGTCCTTGCCCAAATGATCCAGCTCCTCCGGGCTGGCCTCCACCAGGGTCAGATAGTCGTTGAGGTTGACGACATGCTTGGCCGCCATGCGCCGTTCGATGCGTCGCCACAAGGTTCCCTCCTTGTAGCCTGAAAAATCAATGCGGGTCTGTTGCTTGACTCGCATCAGCAGTTTTTTCAAGGTCGTGGCGGCCACGGGTGGCTTGGTGGTGACCGTGACGGTCCCGTGGGACCGGGCGATAATGGCAATTTCATTGGCAATGCCATCAGGGTGCAGCACCCAGTCGACGCATCCGGTATCGATGGCCGACTGTGGCATGCCGGCGTACTTGGCGCTTTGTGGGTCCTGGGCAAAAGTGTAGCCCCCCGCCGCTTTGATGTCGCGCAGACCGGCGGCTCCGTCGCTACCGGTCCCGGAGAGAACCACGCCGATGGCATCCTCGATCTTTTCGGCAGCCAGTGAGGTCAGGAAGACGTTGACCGAAGGACGAGGCATGACCTCACGGGGCCCTTTGATAAGCACGAAACAGCCGTCCTTGAGCATAAGATTGTGGCTGGCGGGAGCAACATAGATGGTATTAGGCTCGGGTTGTATGCCGTGTTCGGCCTCCTGGACCGCCATGGCCGTTTCCCGGCCCAACAATTGCACCATCATACTGCGATGGGTGGGAGAGAGATGCTGGAGCACGACGTAGGAAATACCCAGATCGGTGGGGAGAGCGGCAATCAGGGAGGAGAGGGCCTCCAGACCGCCAGCCGAGGCGCCGATACCCACCAGGTAGGGGCGTAGAGGCATGAATGGCTCGACAGACTGTATATCCCCTTGGGAGGGGGGGATCTCATCCGACGACACTGAAGAGATGGTGGGATCGGCCAAGGAACGACGTGGTGATTTTGTTTTGCCAACGCTGCCAGCCTTCTGTTTTGTGGGCATTTTTTTGGTAGTCATTGAACAATCCCTCCTGATCATGGGCGGCTGCATAAAGATGTAATTCGAGTTGCGGGTGCAATATATACCAATGAATATTGATTATCAATTGCATATTCACAGATTAAAGGAAAACTAGGTTTTTCCTGCCTGCTGCAGGCGGCGTGGGATGCTAATCAGGAAATATCAAGGCCCTTAGACTATGAAACAAACCCTTTTATCGCTTCCGGATCAGCAACCGATGGAGTAACATATTTTTGAACTGAAATATTGAGCTACGGAGGCATAGATGTATTCTCCCGTTGCAGACGAAACTTCCCGGGAAAATATCAGGATTCTTGTTGTGGAGGATGTGGCTTTCAATCTGGAGATCCTCACCGGAATCCTGACGGAGCACGATTGTCAGTGTGTCGCAGCCACCAGCGGCGAAGACGCCCTGGAAATCCTTGTCCGGGATGCAGACTTTCAGATCATTCTGATGGACATCGGCCTGCCTGGCATTGACGGCCTAGAGACCACGCGCAGGATCAAAAATAACCCGGCTTGTCGTGCAATTCCTATCATCGCCCTCACGGCCGAGACTGTTGCCGAACGGGAACGTTTTTTAGCGGCGGGATTTGACGGATACCTGGAGAAAAATTTCGACCCGGCACAACTTTTCGCCGCCATAGCAAGGCATCTTTCTCCTGATTGCGAGCAGCGCCACAATATTGAACCAACCCTGAGCAACGAAGCCACTCAATTTGATCTGAATTTTGAGACTCTGCTGGGCAGCTATGCCGACGAGGAGAATCTTTGCCGAATAGTCAGGGCCTTTTTTGCCGATACCGACAAAGAGCTCCTGCTGCTTGACGAGGCAATGGCCGCAGGCGATCAGGCTGCCATTCTGGCTTGCTGCCACAGCCTCCGTGGTACGGCGGCGATCTTCACCGCCGGGAGCCTTGGCCTGGCGGCCAAAGAGCTGCATGATTCAATTATCTCCGGGGGAAAAACAGAGGCCTGCCTGGCCTGGCACAGGGTGAAGGGTGCCCATGCCTTGCTGCAACAGGCGGTGTCAAAACGACTCAATCTGGTACTATAAAGCAAACAGCGCCAAGCCGCCCGCCCCGCAGAAAACACCGGTCAGCAAATTCGCCCGGCTTCCCGCTGATTTTTTTAATGACGCATTCCCCGGATTCACTATAATAACGGCAGAAACTCATCAGACTACCCGTCCACCAAGGAGGTTCCCTATGTCTGTCTCCCAGGCAGATTTCGACCAGGCTCTCACCGTGGGCCGACCGCCCAATATTGTCAGACTTTTCCCCAACTCCCGCGCCCTGATCGTCAGCGGCAAGGTGATCGACCGGGCGCTCATGGCCAAGGGCAAGGCCATGACTATTGCCGCCAACGGCCGCAACAACTTCATCATCCGCGGGGCTCTGCTCGCCGCACAGCGGGCCAATGCCGCGATCATCATCGAGATCGCCCGCTCCGAGGGCGGGGCAAACGCCTACTGCCCGGTAAATTACTGGAACATGGCCAGACAGGTTGACCAGGCCATGAACGAGCTGGGCATCACCGTGCCGGTGGCCATCCATGCCGACCATTACGGAATCAAGAAGGAAGCTGATCTTGATTTCGCCAAGGTTGAGATCCCCACCATCTTCGAGGCGGGCATCACCTCCATCGCCATCGACGCCTCCCATCTGCCGGACGACAAAAATTTGCTGGCCAACCTGACCCTGACTCAGCTGGTGCCTGCCTGGGCAGGGCTGGAAACGGAGATCGGCGAGATCAAGGGCGATCAGGGGCTTTCCACCCCGGCGGAAGCGCTCTTTCTCATCCAGGGCCTCAATGCCCACAACATCTTTCCCGACTGGATCGCCCTGAACAACGGCACCACCCACGGCATTGAAGAAAGCGGCCAGGGCATTCAGGTGGGGCTCACCGCCGAAGTCCATGCCGGGCTGGCGCAATACCATGTCTCCGGCGCCCAGCACGGCACCTCGGGCAACAGCTCGGAGAGGCTGCGGGAAATCGCCGCCCAGACCTCCACCACCAAGGCCAATGTGGCCACGGCCCTGCAGATGGTCTCCTGGGGCTTGCAGGTGAACGACTACGGCAACGCCATTCTGGACGAGAGCGGAAACTTCATCAAGGTGAAGGATGCCGGGGTTACTGAGAACATGTGGCGGGAGATGGTGGCCTATGCCGAGGCAAACGGCTGGAAAAAAGGCAACTACAAGAGCCTGAACCTGCCCTTTGAGCCAAAACTGATGGGCCAGCCCAAGGCGATCCGGGACCGGATGGTGAAACGAGTGGAGGATTTTGTCTATAATCTGCTGGTCAAGGTGTTCAACGCTCAGGACAGTGCGCCCTTTGGGATCAAGGCCATCCTGGAGAGGGGTTCCTGCGACATGGGGGCAAAGGTCGGCCGCCTTGAGGATCCTGCCGAATGGAGCGGCGAAAAGATCGCCCGCAGGGCAGCCGGCCTCGGCGGTGATAAAGGCCCGGCCGGCAATTTTGACGATTGACGGCTGCCCCGGACAGCCCTGTTTCTCTCCTATGCGCCGCTGGTCTTCTAACTGGCGGCGTTTTCTTTAAGACCTGCTACCGGTCGCCGCAAGATGTGCTGCCCTGTGATCGCTTACAAGCTGCCGGCCCACATTACCGCCATGCAGACAAAGGGGAGCACACTGTAGTAAAGCAACACATCGCTGACCGGATAATTAAAGTCGAACATCCGCAAACAAAAAGCAGCCCCATAAAGCCAGACCAGTAAAAGGATGGCCAGTACCCCACCGCCCTCCAGCCAGAGGTTAACCCCAGGGTCATACCAGAATACCAGAGCGGCCAGACTCAGGGCGCAAAGAAGGAGTTGCGCAAGCTTATAAACAGCTTTGGCCATCACATTAAGGATATTAAAAAAACCAATCCCGCTTAAAAGCAGCGAGGTACAGATCAAGGCAATCACCCCGAGCAGGCTTGAAGCCAGAAGCATTGACCGGTTGGCAGCAAAAAAGCCGCGCCACGAAGCAAGCAATTCCGCGCAGGTAAACCCGGCGAGAAAGATGGCCGCAAACACACTGCCGGAAATGAAAAAATATTGGCTCATCTATGCAGATCCACTATGCGAAAATCCAGCACCGGAAGAACCTCACCCGGTCACAAAACCGATAGCGCGGTCAAGCTTGTGGAGAAAGGCAAAACCCTGCCCTTTCTTCTCAAGCCGGGCGGCCTTGACAACCGCCTCAAACACCGCTTCGGTCTGCTCATTTTTAGCGATGATCAAAATGATCTCTTTTTCGGGCTTGATAAACAGTCCGGCAAACCCGAGTTTTTCGCGTACCCCGGTGCCCCGGCCATAATATATCGTAGCCCCTTGCGCCCCCGCCTGCATCGCCGCCTCCACCACCTGATCTGCTTCGCCACGCTGAACGATGCAGGTTATCAGATTCGGATTCACATTTTCCATCCATCCCCCCTTTCATCTTAAATACCAGGGCGACGCCCTAGATCGGCATTGACACCGGTCAATTTCCCAAATAAGCTTAATAGTATTAATGGACAAATTATCAGTTACCGATTCGGCATTGTCAAGCATTCAATAGTGGAGGCGAATTTTCAAAGCTGAGTTGAGCAGCTTGCCTGCTCTTACGAAACTTATACCTCTTGGGTGCAAAGCTTATTTGAGCAGCTTGTCTGCTCCTACGAAACTTGTACCTTCCGGGCACAAGTATCAGATCTCTCAACTTCATGAAAAAATATTGAGCTATCTGGAATCCCTTGAGATATGAATGGCAAAATGATCGACCACGCACAACCGGAGCATGGAGAGCATTCCTTGAATCATTCAAGCCGGATTCGAGATAGCATCATTTTGCTGGCGGGGTTGTTGTCTATCTTCGCCGGGGGGATGGTTATCCTCGGCTGGGCGTTTGATATTACGGGATTAAAGAGTCTCCGGCCCGAATGGGTATCCGTAAAAGCGAACACGGCCCTGGCTTTTATCCTGGCCGGCTCGGCATTGCTGCTTTCTTCTCTGTCATCCTCCTTTCTGTCGATTCGCCTGGCTCGGCTTTGCGCGCTGCTCTGCGGTTTGCTCGGCCTATTAACCCTGGCGGAATACCTTTTCGCCTGGAACCCCGGCTTTGATCAGTGGTTATTTGTCGAGCCGGCCAATACCTTGGGTACTTCGCACCCGGGCCGCATGGCCCCGGACACCGCAGTCTGCTTTGTGTTGCTGGCCGCAGGCCTGGGCCTGGGCTCCTCCTTGCGAAGGAGTACCAGCAAATTCTGGACTGTGTCGATTTGCGGTTCGCTGATAATGGCCGGAGGGTTGGCCACCATTTCTTCCTACCTTTCGCAAAACATCGGCGCTTTCGGTTTCTGGGGGATGACCCTGATGGCGGTTCCCACCGCCTCCCTCTTCGTTCTCCTTGGGGGGGCGATCATTGTCGGCGCCTGGCCGGCTGGTTTCTTTTGGTCCATCAGCGGCAGATACGCTCTGATGTTTGCCGTCTGGAGCCTGATGGTCTTTGTTTCTCTCTGCTGGAGCCTGCATCAACAGGGCCACCACCTTCTTGATTCGGCCACCGTTGCGGCCAGGGCCAACATCAACAAAGATATCAGCTTTCGAAAGTGGGCTACTTCGCACGGCGGCGTATATGTAAAGCCCACCGAACACACGCCGCCCAACCCCTATCTGCGGATCCCGGAGCGTGATGTGGTCACTACTGCCGGCGTTGTCCTTACCCTGATGAACCCGGCCTACATGCTCCGCGAGATGCAGAACGATTTCGGCGACGATTACGGCACCAGGAGTCAGATCACCAGTCTCAAGCCGCTCAACCCGGCAAACGCCCCGGATGCCTGGCAGATCAAGGCGTTAACCGGATTCGTGCGGGGCAGCAAGGAATTGATCGAGGTGAACTACCTGCAGGGTCGTCCTTCCCTGCGGATGATGCTGCCGCTCTTTGTCGAGCAAGGCTGCCTGAAGTGCCATGCTCACCAAGGCTACAAACTTGGCGATATCCGCGGCGGCATCAGCACGTCCATCCCTCTTGCCCCGTTCCTCGAACACTCCCTGGCCGGAAATACTTTGCTCACTTTATCCCATGTGGGAGTTTGGCTGATCGGCCTGACCGCCATGCTGCTTTTTTACCGGCGCGAATATTTTTTGGATGAGAAAAACCAGCAGGCGGAAGAAGAAAAGGCCAAACTCGAGACTCAATTACGCCAGGCCCAGAAGATGGAGGCCATCGGCACCCTGGCTGGCGGCATTGCCCATGATTTCAACAATATCCTTTCCATCATCTTCGGCTATAACGATTTGGCCATACGGGAAAAAGACCCCAATGTCCGCCAGGAATATCTTGAGGAACTGAAAAAGGGCGCGGTAAGAGCCAAAGAGCTCGTTGCCCAGATCCTGGCTTTCAGCCGCAAGACGGAACAGCAGAAGCAGCCCCTGCAGGTGTCGCTGATCCTCAAGGAAGCACTCAAAATGTTGCGCGCCTCCATCCCGACCACCATAGAAATCAGGCAGAACATCGTTGCCAGTGGCCTGGTTTTGGCTGATCCCACCCAGATTCATCAGCTTATCATGAATCTCTGCACCAATGCCTCTTACGCCATGCGAGAAACCGGGGGCACCCTGGCTGTTTCCCTCGCAGAAATAAATATAGGGGAAAAAGACTACAGCTATGCCAAACTGACACCGGGGAGCTACCTGAAACTGGAGGTCAGCGACACAGGCGGCGGCATTGCTCCGGAAATTCAGGAGAAAATCTTTGAGCCCTACTTCACCACCAAGAAGCCGGGAGAAGGAACCGGGCTGGGGCTTGCCGTGGCGCATGGCATTGTGCAAGGCCACCATGGCCACATCACAGTGTACAGTGAGCCTGGCAAAGGCACGAGCTTCCATGTCTATCTGCCGCTGACCGAACAGGTTGCCGGACCCCTGGCGGATAAAACAGCACCAAAAGATCTCAGGGGAAAAGGGGAGCGAATTTTGTTTGTCGATGACGAAGGGCAAATTCGTGAGGTTGTTGCTGCCATTTTAGCGAAAAACAACTATCAAGTGACCACCTTTGCCGATGGCGTGCAGGCCTGGGAGGAATTTCAGAAACAACCAGGGCAATTTGATCTGGTGATCACCGATATGACCATGCCGTCCATGACCGGGGCGGAACTGGCGCAAAAAATTCTCGCCTTTAGCCAGGAAACCCCGGTCATTCTTTGCACCGGCCAGAGTGAACTGATCAACAAAGAGAAGGCTTTTGCCATGGGGATTCGCGATTATCTCAACAAACCGGTTCTGATGGAAACCCTTCTTGGCGCCGCCAGGAAAGCCCTGGAGAAAAACAGCGCCGCCCCCCCTCTCTGACCGGTCCCTCTCTGGAAATTTACCAGATAGGCGGGAATTTCCAGTTACCGCATTACTGTTTTTCTGTTTGAAACGCAGGAGATACCCTTGGCCAACCCACCATCCACCAGCCCCGCTGGAATCGGCCCCGTCTGCGTTCCCTTATTCCTGGCCCTGATCGTCGCAGGTCTGGCCGGCAATTATTTCAAGTTTCCGATCTTCCTCAATATCGACTTCCTCTTCGGCAGCATCTTTGCCATGCTGGCCTTGCAGTTTTTCGGCCTCGGCCGGTCCATTGCGGCGGCGGCCATCATCGCCGGCTACACCTATTTCCTCTGGAATCACCCCTACGCCATCATCATCATGACCGCGGAGGTGGCAACGGCCGGCTGGCTGATAGAGCGCCGCAAGATGGGGCTGGTGCTGGCCGATACACTATTCTGGCTCATTATCGGCATGCCGCTGGTCTATCTTTTCTACCACTCGACCATGCATGTTCCTTTAAGCAACACCTCCATTATCATGGTCAAACAGGCGGTGAACGGCATTGCCAATGCCCTGGTTGCCCGGCTGATCTATACCTGTTATGCCCTCCGCTCACGTTCAGTGCTGACCTCATACCGGGAAATAGTCTACAACCTGCTGGCCTTTTTTGTGTTGCTTCCTGCCTTGCTCCTGCTGGCGGTTAGCGGCAAAACAGATTTTGCCGAGACAGACCGCCATATCCGCACAATCTTGACCCAGGACAGCCGTCGCTTGAGTGAGGCAGTGGAAGTCTGGGTGGTGAACAGAAAAACCGCCATTCTCAATCTGGCCGAGATGGCGGTAAGCCGATCACCGCAGCAGATGCAGCCCTGTCTGGAACAGGCAAAAAAGTCGGATCTCAGTTTTAAGCGGATCGGATTGCTGGACAAAGAGGCACGATCAACCGCCTTCTTTCCCTTGATTGATGAACTGGGGCAGAGCAACATCGGTAAAAACTACGCTGACCGTCCCTATATCCCGATTCTCAAACAGACCCTCAAACCGATGCTCTCGGAAGTAGTCATGGCCAGGGTCGGTGTTCCCAGGCCAATGGTGGCGATGCTTGCCCCGGTAGTCATTGGTGGCGAATACCGCGGCTACGTTGCCGGTATTCTAAGCCTGGGACAGATACGGGAACATCTCGCCAGGAGTACCGATAAAAATGCCATGCTCTACACCCTGGTGGATAAAAACGGCAACACCATCATGAGCAACCGCGCCGACCAAAAGGTGATGACCCCATTTGTGCGGGGCAAAGGCACACTCCTTCACCTTGACGAAGGCATCGATCAGTGGGTGCCGACCCTGCCTCCCAATACTCCGCCTACGGAGCGGTGGCAAAAATCGTACTATGTCGCGGAAACCGCCATCGGCGATCTGGCGGAATGGAAACTGGTTCTGGAACAGCCGGTGGCTCCCTTCCAGAAAGCCCTCTACGACAACTATACCGGCAAATTGACCCTGCTCTTTCTGATTTTGCTCGGGGCCCTGGCCCTGGCTGAATTATTGAGCCGCCGGATTGTTCTCACCCTCGAACAGTTGCAGCTGCTCACCCATGACCTCCCGGTAAAACTTGCGACGGAGGACAAGGATATCCGCTGGCCCGAAAGTGGCATCAGAGAAATAAGCCACCTGATCGGCAATTTCAGAACAATGGGAGATTCTTTGTTAAAACAGTTCAATGAGATCCGACAGATCAACGAATCCCTGGAACAGCGGGTGAAAGAGCGGACGAAAGAACTGCGGGAGAGCGAAGAGAAATTCCGCACCGTGGCGGACTACACCTACGGCTGGGAAATCTGGGAGGATGCAGCAGGGGTCTTGCTCTATTGCTCTCCCGCCTGCGAGCGGGTCACGGGATATTCCCCAGAAGCCTTCAAGGCTGAACCAGGCTTGCTGGAGCGGTTGATTCACCCCGATGATCTGCCGAAATGGAAGGCCCACCATGCGAAGGTGCATTCCGAATTGGAGAAACAGAATTTCCTCAAGGGGTTGGCAAACGAGCTCGAATTCAGAATCCGCCATCGCGACGGGGAGATCCGCTGGATCAATCATATCTGTCATCACGTCTACGACTTTGCAGGCCACGACCTGGGGCATCGGATTTCGAAACGGGACATCACCGAACACAAACGATTGGAAGCCGAAGTCTTGAAGAACAGAAATCTGGAGGCCCTCGGCATCCTGGCCGGCGGCATCGCCCATGATTTCAATAATCTGCTCCAGGGGCTTCTCGGCAATCTGGAGCTTGCCAGGATGCATACCGAAAAATCAAGCAAGGCACTCCCCTTTCTGGAAAAAGCCGGCCAGTTATACGCATCGGCTGCCAAGCTAACCGGCCAGCTTATCGCCTTCTCCCCTGGCGGCAACTTACTGCCGGTAGACATCCAGCCGGCAAGCCATCTCAAGGAAGAAGCCATAGCCACCCTGGAAGGTTCGAGGCTGGCGGCTGAATTCGATCTGGCCGAGGATCTCTGGCCCATCACCGTCGATCCTTCCCAATTCCGTAACGTCATAAAACACATGGTGCTGAATGCCAGGGAGGCCATGCTCCCGGAAACCGGCGGCACCATCATCATAAAAGCTGTCAATGAATCCTTACCTGAGCATCACGAAAAACATCCGACCCTCCCTCCTGGCCGTTATGTGAAAATTTTGCTCCAGGACCAGGGGCTGGGCATCAGTAAAGAAAACCTGCCCCGCATCTTTGACCCCTATTTTTCCACCAAGCCTCTTGGCACCCAAAAGGGCATGGGGCTGGGGCTTACCCTGTGCGATTCAATCATTCGGAAGCACGGCGGCGTGATTACGGTGGAATCGGAACCGGGCAAGGGAACCACTTTTTACATCTACCTCCCCGCTGCGGCGGAAAAGGCTGAGCCCAAATAAGGGAGGGGGGGATATATGGGCATATATCCATCTTCCCTTTACCTTATCCTTTGAGCACCGCCAGGGGGCGCAGCTCCACCAACACCTCCACCAGATCCAGCTGATTGTCGATCACCTCATCGATGTCTTTGTAGGCACCGGCCGCCTCTTCCAGATCACTGACCGAGCGGACGGCATGGATGATGCCCTGGTCGTCAAGGCGTTTCTTTTCCTGCTCCAAGTTCAGCTGCCGCTGGGCCTGCTTGCGGCCCATCTTCCGGCCGGCCCCATGGGCGCAGGAGGCAAAACTCTCCCGGTTGCCCTTGCCGCGCACGATATAGCTGGGAGTCCCCTGGGAGCCAGGAATAATGCCGATCTCTCCTTCTTGCGCCCGGGTTGCCCCCTTGCGATGCACCAGGACATTTTTGGCAAAATGCTCTTCCATGGCCGCATAGTTGTGGGCAATGTTAAGCCTGGGTTCAAAAAATACCGGCCCCGTCACGGCCAGCAAGGCGTCCTTGATCCGCTCCATCATCAGCTTCCGGTTGGCATAGGCAAAGTCGACGCAGTAGCGCATCTCCCGCAGGTACTGCTGCCCGGCTTCGCTGCTGATGGGTAAAAATGCCAGCTGCCAGTTTGCCGGAATCTTTGCGCCCCATTGCCTGTTCAGCTCAATGGCCAGCCGATTGTAATAATTGGCCACCTTGAAACCGAGATTACGGCTGCCGGAATGAACCATCAACCAGATGCGTCCGTCATTGCCCTTCTGGATCTCGATGAAATGATTGCCGCCTCCCAAGGTACCGAGCTGGGTGAGGGCGCTTTGATATTGGCCGGCCACTACGGGCAGCTCGGCCAGGGGGATTTCCGCCTGCGGCATGAGACCGGCTTTTTGCCTGTGCTGGTGGTGCTTGAAGCCGAGGGGCACGGTTCTCCTGATCTCCGCCAGAACCCCTTTCAGTTTTTCCGGGGAGATGGCGGTAAGCGAGGTCCGTACGGCGCACATACCGCAGCCGATATCAACGCCGACCGCATTGGGGACCACCATCTCCTCCGAGGCCATCACCCCGCCGATTGGCATGCCATAGCCCTGATGGGCATCGGGCATCACCGCGATATGTTTGAAGACAAAGGGGAGATTGGCAAGATTTCTGGCCTGGGCCAGGGCGCCTTCCTCAATATCGTCAAGCCAGAGCTTGATCGGCTGTTTTTCGCTGGTGATTACCTGTTTCATCGTACGCGGTCACATGGCACCACATCTTGCACCACCCTGTATCCGCTTATAGCTGAGTTGAGCAGCTTGTCTGCCCAAACGAAACTTATACCCGAAGGGTGAATTCCGTGGTTATTGGACTTCCTGGGCACTCCACCCCGTGATCCGTTACGTTTCATTGGCAAAGCCCCCCTGTCCTGCTGTTTAAACTTGGTTTAGGATGCTCTTCGTCTTACCGTCCGCTTCACGCGGGACACCCCTTTGTCGCCGGCCGGTCGTGCTCTTCCCGGCGCAGCAGCCTGCCGGGTTTCCAGAACCTCTCTCTGACTGCGCCGCTCCCCGGTGCTCCGGGCCACCTGAATAGCCTGGCGGGTCTCGCAATCCAGCCCCGTGACATACATGGCCGTGGAGATCGTCCCCGGCGTGGGGGTGAAATCCTGGAACTGCCGGGCCGCAAGGCCGAGAGAGCCGAGATGCGCCGCCATTTTCTCCGTGTCGGCCAAGGTGCATCCCGGATGAGAGGCGATCAGATAGGGGGTGAAGTGAACATTTTTCCCCGCCTTTTTGCCGATCTCCCGGCAGAGGGCGAGAAACTCCGTGAGTACCGCCACGCCCGGTTTGTGCATGAGGCGCAACACCTTGTCCTCCGTGTGTTCCGGCGCGATCTTCATCGCCCCGGGGGTATGGTGCAGGAGCAGTTTTCGCAACAGCTGCGGGGTTTTGAGCAACAGCTCCATCCGCAGCCCGGAGGAAACGAACAGATGCTTGACCCCCTCACAATCCGCCACTGCCGTTAGCAAGCCAAGCATCGCTTGCTCGTCGATCTTCATAAATTTGCATATCTTGGGATAGAGGCAATCATGGCGCTTGCAGGGCTGCGGGCTGCTGCAGCCCGTGCCGAACAGGTTGGCGGTGGGGCCGCCCAGATCGCTGATGGTCCCGGAAAAATCCTGTTGCCCGGCAAGCCGTTTCGCCTCTTGCACCACGGAATCGCGGCTCCGGCTGATGATCTTTGGCCCCTGATGCCGGGAAATGGCACAAAAGGAGCAGTTGCCGCAACAGCCGCGGACAATGGTGAGCGAATCCTTGATCATCCGGCAGGCAGGCACATCGCCGCAGGCGGGATGGGGCCTGCGGGTAAAAGGCAGGCTGTACAGTTCATCAAGCTCCGCGGTACTCAATGGCGCAGCCGGCCGGTGCTGCACGACCCAGGCGGCCTGCTGGCCCTGGACTAAAGGCTCGCTGGCATAAGCCCTGGCTTGCCGGTCCACCGTTAGTTCGGCCTCAAGAAACAGGGGGATATCCGCCTGGATTTCCGCCCAGGAAGGCAAAAACATGGGCGCCGCGATCCGGCGCGCCTCAAGCTCCCGGTCGCTCAGCCGTTCGCAGGTGCCGGCAATTCCGGCGAGATCCCGGCCCCTGGCCAGGCGGGCCGCCACCTCCAGCACGGCCCGCTCGCCCATGCCGTAGATCAACAACTCGGCCTTGGCATCGGTGAGTACCGAGCCCCGCAGCCGCTGTTGCTGGTAGTCATAATGCACAAACCGGCGCAGGGAGGCTTCCAACCCGCCCAGAACCACCGGCACCGCCGGGTAGGCGGCGTGCGCCAGATTGCTGTAAAGAATGGTGGCCCGGTCCGGCCGCCGCCGCAGCTTTTTTTCCGCCTGCCCGCCGAAATAAGGGTTGCCGCCGGGCGAATAATCGTCACGGTCCCGGACCTTGGCATTGCCGCTGTAATTGGCCACGATGGAGTCCAGATTGCCTGCGGTGATGCCGAAGAAAAGGCGCGGCTCGCCGAACTGGCGGAAATCATCGGGAGCATGGTGGTGGGGCTGGGAGAGGATGGCCACCCGGTAGCCGTTGGCCTCAAGCAACCGGCCGATCAAGGCCACGCCAAAGGAGGGATGATCCACATAGGCATCCCCGGTAACCAGCACCACATCGACATATTGCCAACCTCTTGCCGTCATCTCCGCCTTGGAGGCCGGCAAAAAGTGTCCTGTTTTATTTTGATTCAAGGGTTCCTCTCCTCTTGCAGACAAAATGAAAGTACTGACAGTAAAGGCAATCCGGCTTATAATTGACCTGAGCCCTCTCCCCGCAACAAACAGGTTGCTTTTCCTGGGCCGCCGGATTTATTACTTGTTGCGATCATCCGCTTAAGTCCACAGTTGGACTGTTACGATACCAGAAATTCAACCCGCAGGATACCGGAAATGGATTCAGAAAAGCCCCTGGCAGGCGGCATTCCCATGGTCAATATAGATGGCGCCAGGATTCGCCGGATCAGGGAAGAAAAAGCCCTGACCCAGCTCTATGTCGCCACGGTGGTAGGGGTAACCACCGATACTATTTCCCGCTGGGAAAACCGCCGCTATCCCAATATTAAAAAAGAGAACGCCATCAGGCTGGCCGAGGCTCTGGAGTCCCAATTGGCTGATATCATTGAGCACAGCCAGCCCGTGCCTCCCAGCGAAAAACCGGCGCCTCCCCCAGATAGTGCCGTAGCCGAACCGGCAATGCCGTCGGCAGCCCCGCCCCTGCCCAAACCTCGCTTTGCTTCGCAACACATTATCGTCCTCGGCGCCGCCTTTCTCCTGCTCGCCCTTACCGTTCTCGCCCTGCTTTGGTGGCATACCGCAACCGAGGAGGAAAGCCAGACAACGGCGGTCCGGACCTTGCCTGCCCACGCAACCCCTGGCGTCATCTTTCCGGTGATCGTTGAAGTGACAACCAGCGCCAACCTGCCGTTTTCCCTGATCCTCAAGGAAACCCTGCCCCCAAACAGCATCCCGGGCCAGGGCAAGCCGCCGTTTGTCTCCCAAACAAACGGTCCCCCTGAGCTAAAGTGGATTGACAAAATCAACAAGGAGCATGCCGTATACACCTATCTCGCCAGACTCAAACCCCAAGTGAAGATGAAAACCACCCATCAATTCACCGGGCGGGTTACGGTCCGCTCGGACGATAACCCCAGCATCACGGTATCCGGGGCCGATTCCTTGCAGGCCAGCCCTTTCCATTGGGCAGACAGTAACAGCGATGGCCGAATTGACGACGAAGAACTGCTTTCCGTGTACGAAACCTACGGAGGGATTGAAGGTCTGACTTTCGGCAATAAACTGATTGAAGATATCTGGACAGCCAAAGGCTACCGCTGGAATCAGAAAACGCAAGAATATGACTTGCTGCGATGATTACAAAGGAGGAAAAACAGAAGATGAAGGCTAAAATAATTCACCCCAAGAGGCAAGGGTTGCTGCTTCTGACGCTGCTCATGTTGCTGTTGCCGCCCATGCCCATGTTGCACGCGGGCGAGGTTTTGGTCAGTGGCCGTTACCTGAGTGGAGCCGGTCAGGATATTCAGCTGCAGATCACCGTTGCCAGTCCCGCCCCAGGCACTTTGATCGTGATCCAAAAACTGCCGGCAGGCACGGTAATCGAAACGGCAATGCCTGCTTTCCACCAGTACGATGCGGGGAAGGGCGAGGGGAAATGGCTGCTGACCCAGATCCGTCCAGGCAGACATGTCTTGAGTCTGCGCCTGGCGCAACCCGTGGCTGCCGGGACAATCAGCGGGGAGATCCGCTACATGGACCCGGCCAGCGGTCGCCTCACCAATTTGCCGTTCCGACCATGAGCTGAGCCGGACGCTTATTCCTTCGGCTTGTCAAGCACGTTTCGGCAAACTTCGGCGAGGTCATGGATGGAAAGGGGCTTCATCACATAGCCCTTAATCCCCAAGGCCAAGGCCTTCTCTTCGGTGAACATCTCGCTGAACCCGGTGCAGAGAACAATCGGCATCCCTGGCCTGATGGCAAGAATCTTTCTGGCCAATTCAGCACCGGTCATGTTGGGCATGGTAAAATCGGTGATGACCAGATCAAAATCTTCCGGCTGAACCCGAAACAGCTCCAGCGCCTCAATACTGCTGGTCATGCTGGTTACCTTATAGCCGAGATAGACAAGAATTCTTTCCCCCATTTCGATAAGAGCATCCTCGTCATCAACCAGCAGAATCCGTTCCTTGCCGGTTGGCGGGAGATCGGCCAAGACAACCGCCATGGTTTCCGAAACGCCTTCCAGCACCGGGAAATAAAGACTAAAGCACGTCCCCTGCTCCGGCCCGCTCTGCACCTCGATCCCGCCGCCATGGCTGGTAACGATGCCGTGAACCACTGACAACCCCAGGCCGGTACCTTCACCCCGGCTCTTGGTGGTAAAAAAAGGGTCAAAGATTTTATCAAGAATGTCCGGGGCAATACCGTACCCCGTGTCGCACACCGTAAGCTTAAGGTAGTTGCCCGGGTCAAGAACAAAGGTACTCAGAACCAACTTATCCGGCAGGTAAACCTGGGCAACCTCTATCTTGAGTATCCCCCCGGTCTCCCGCATGGCATGGGAGGCGTTGGTGCAGAGATTCATCAGCACCTGATGAATCTGAGTGGGATCTGCCATGATCCTGCCAAGATCCTTACCGATGGTCTGCCTGATCTCAATGGTCGCCGGCAGCGAGGCCCGCAGCATCTTTAGGGTTTCCCTGACAATGGGCACGACATTGACCGCCGTCCTGGCCATCTCTCCCTGCCTGCTGAAGGCCAGGATGTGACCGACCAGATCCTTGGCCCGATTGCTGGCTTTACGCACTTCCATGAGAGTATCCCGGAGACTTCCTTCTCCGGCCTCAAGCAGGGCCAGTTCAGTATAGCCCATGATGGCGGCAAGAATGTTGTTGAAATCGTGGGCAATCCCGCTGGCCAGGGTGCCGATGGCCTCCATCTTCTGCGAGTGGCGAAGCTGAGTCTGCAAATCCTCCCGCGCCTTTCTTTGCCGCACCCGCTCCGAGATATCGCGGACAATCCCCACGGCCCACCAGCCTTCCTCCTGATGCAAAGCGGAAAGGGCGAGTTCCACCGGAAATTCCTTGCCTCCCCTGCGAAGGGCGGTCATCTCCAAAACCCGGCCAAAAGCGTTGCCCTCGCCGCTGCCCCAAAACCGCTTCAACCCTTTTTTAAATTCGGGAGCAAACCTTGCCGGGATCAGCAGCTCATGGAGATCGCGCCCCAGGACCTCACCTTCGGTATAGCCAAAAATCCGCTCAGCCGCCGGATTCCAATAGGCAATCCGCCCATGATGGTCCATAAGGATGATGGCGTCCTGGGCAGTGCCGGCAATGGCACGATAACGGTTTTCACTGGCAACAAGATCGTGCCTGGCCTTCTTTTGGTCGGAAATATCCTTGAAACTCACCACCGCCCCGCTCAACCGCTCTTCTTCCCAAATGGGGGTTGAGGTGTACTCGGTGGGAAAGCCGGAACCGTCCTTGCGCCAGAAAAAATCTTCTTCCACATGATGACTTTTGCCATCACGCAGGGTCTGATAAATCTGGCATTCGCTATCCGGGAAATGGGCGCCGTTCGAACGGCTGTGGTGCCAGGTGACATGACTTGGCTGGCCGATAAGCTCTCCTGGTTCATAGCCCAGCATTCTCGCAGCCTGCGGGTTGACAAAGGTATGATTGCCCAGGGAATCAAGGCCGAAAATCCCATCGCCTACGGAATCGAGGATCAGCTGATTCTGATAACACATACTCCGGAAATCATGTTCCGCCTTCTCACGCTTGACAATATCGAGCTGGAGCAGGGTTGAAGTTTGGGACAAAGCAA
Source organism: Desulfurivibrionaceae bacterium (assembly GCA_041675585.1). Lineage (GTDB taxonomy): Bacteria > Desulfobacterota > Desulfobulbia > Desulfobulbales > Desulfurivibrionaceae > Thiovibrio. Next base: position 32,164 of record JBAYTO010000006.1, on the reverse strand, counting down.
TCTCCTTACTGGCGATGGCTTCCTGAAGATGCACCTGATTGGTAATCAGTCTGCGATCCAACCTGGCAATATACAGGTAAAAAAAGAGAAAAAGCACCACCGCGATGGCAAGCCCAACTCCGCCAAGATAAATGATCATGGCCCAGAGGGAGACCACCTCGTTGGTAACATCCCGCAACATCACCAGAGAGCCGAGGTTCTGCTGGGCAGGATCGAGCAGATCGACAAAACCGCCCCGAAAATGCTTTTTATTCTCAGTGAAATCAAGAGTTCGGACAAAGCCTTGAGGAAGACTGGACTTAAGAATCGCGCACAACTCCCCCGGCACGGCGGGCATGGTCCGCGCCAGAACCACACAATCCCCCAGCTCATGCCAGCTGCCGGCCCTGCGCCCGGCCTCCACCTCCGCCGCCCATTGCTTCCGGTCAATCCCGGCCTTCTTTGCGGTGATGAAGATCTCGTAGCCGAGCCCCTCTTTCAGTCTGGGGGCAAAAGAGCCTATTTCCTGACTCATCTCCATATAGCCTGCGCCACCGTCGGCCATGACCCAAGGAACTACAACCCGCAGGAGAAACCGGCCGTCCTTGGCAAGTTCCAGACCCTGGGCCATCTTATGCGTCCGTGCCGCCTGCCTGAGGACCAGATCTTCCGACGTCTCTTCCTGGAGCTTGGGATGATCCACGGAAAAAATCAGCTTTCTCTCCGCATCAAAAAAAATGAGCCCCATGCCGAAGACGCTTCCCGCATTAGGACCGAGGCGGGAAAGAGCCGCCTTGAGCCGGAAACGATCTCTGGCCAGAAATGCTTTTTTCAAGTCCGGTTCAGCCTGAAGGATTTCGATGCGTATCTGCAACTGCCTTACTTCCGTCTCAAGCAGGGCGCGAAACAACTGCTGCCCCTGAAACACCTCTTCATACAAACGCTGATTGGTATTCTGCTGCTGCACCCAACGCATCCCGTACAACGAGGCGGCCAGACTGAGAGCAAGGGCTACAACCAGAGGAAAAACCAGCGGCAGGGTTATACTTTCTCTGTTTTTCCGTATTTCAACCATATTGTCCTCTATGTTGACAGATGGCTACCTGGGTGTACTTAATAACATTATAGTCGCTGCTTTTCTGGAAATCACGAGAGTGCAAAGGCCGGCGACATGAATTTCATTGCAATCAATCAACCCGCCAAAGTCAAGGATAAAAGCACATTGATCTTGCGCATCTTTGTCCTGATCAGGTAAGGTGTTGCCCCGTACCGTCCCTCACAAAGGGAATTGCCCATACAAACAGACACTCCAAGGATGCAGCAGATGAAAAAAATTGCGGTATTGGCCGGCGACGGCATCGGCCCGGAAGTAATGCGGGAAGCGATCAAGGTTCTTGCCCCCGTGCAGCAGCGGTTCGGCTTTTCTTTGACTTACAGCCACGCGGACGTGGGCGGCTGCGCCATCGATAATCATGGCCAGGCGCTGCCTGCCTCCACCCTGGCGGTCTGCAAGGAAAGCGATGCCATCCTCTTCGGCTCGGTGGGCGGCCCCAAATGGGAAAGCCTGCCGCCGGAGCAACAGCCGGAAAGGGCGGCTCTCCTGCCACTGCGCAAGGAGTTTGAACTGTTCTGCAACCTGCGGCCAGCCAAAATCTTCAAGTCGCTGGCCGCGGCCAGCCCTCTTAAGGCGGAAATCGTCGGCGACGGCTTCGACATTTTGGTGGTGCGGGAACTGACCGGGGGCATCTATTTCGGCCAACCCAAGGGGCGCGAGGGGTCCGGTCCTACGGAAAAGGCTTACGACACCCTGGTTTACACCCGGGCCGAGATCGAGCGCATCACCCGCCGCGCCTTCGAGGCCGCCAGGCTGCGCCGCAAGCTGGTCACCTCGGTGGACAAGGCCAATGTCCTTACCACCATGGTCATGTGGCGCCAGGTGGTTATCGAGATCGCCAGGGAATATCCAGATGTCTCCCTGAACCACATCTACATTGACAACGCCACCATGCAACTGGTCAAAAATCCGCACCAGTTCGATGTCATGCTCTGCGACAACATGTTCGGCGACATCATCTCCGACGAATGCGCCATGCTCACCGGCTCCATGGGGCTGCTTGCCTCGGCCTCGATGAACGCGGCAGGTTTCGGCCTGTATGAGCCGGCGGGCGGCTCGGCTCCGGATATCGCCGGCAAAGGCATCGCCAATCCCATTGCCCAGATCCTTTCCGCCGCCATGATGCTGCGCTTCAGCCTGGGACAAAGCGAGGCAGCGGACGCCATTGACATGGCGGTGGCCGCCGTACTGGACCAGGGGATTCACACCCCGGATATTGCGGTGGACAAGGGTAAGGCCGTGGGCACCGCAGCCATGGGCGACGCCATTGTCCGAGAACTGCAAAAGTAGAAAACAAGACCAACTCAAAAAGAGGTTTAAACATGAACGACTTGACCGCCACCATGACTACGAGCAAAGGGGCCATCACTCTCAGGCTGTTCGCCGAAAAAACCCCATACACCGTGGCGAACTTTGCCAACCTCGCCCGGCGCGGCTTTTACAACGGCCTAAAATTTCACCGGGTAATCCCCGATTTCATGGTCCAGGGCGGCTGCCCCAAGGGCACCGGCACCGGCGGGCCCGGTTATGATTTTGCCGACGAATTCGATGCCAGCCTCGGGCACACCAAGCCGGGCATCCTCTCCATGGCCAACTCCGGACCAAACAGCAACGGCAGCCAGTTCTTCGTCACTCATGTCCCATGCCCCTGGCTGGACAATAAGCATACGGTTTTCGGGGAAGTAGTCAGCGAAAAAGATCAGGAGGTGATCGACAGCATCCGACAGGGCGACACCATCACCACAGTGACCATCGAGGGCGATGTTACGGAGCTTTTCGCGCAGTGCGCCGACAAACTCAAGGCCTGGAACCTCGCAGTCAGCATGCGCTTCCCCAATCTACCGCCGGCGAAATAAGACCGCGGATCGGCAACGCTTGCCCCTGCTAACGGGCATAAAAAAAGGCGGGGAAAACCCCGCCTTTTTTTATGCCTGTAATAAGTGATTTTTACTCAGGGTTTTACCAATTCTTTAACCTTGCCGACTTCTTCCTTAAGAGAAGCAACCTCTTTCACGCCGGGCACTGATTCTTCCGCCTCGTGCAGTCCCTTCTTGAAGGAGGAGATGGCTTTCCCGAGTCCGGAACCGATTTCCGGCAATTTCTTCCCGCCAAAAACCAGAAAAGCGATCCCCAAAATCACAACCAGTTCAGGAGTACCTAAACCAAACATATTCATCCTCCTTGGATAAAATCGTTACCAGCAAACAGCCGTATCTAATCAGGCAGAGGCGGAGCCGGAGCCCCCTTCCTTGTCTTTTTCTTCGATCTTTTCCTGCTTGTCGGCATCGCTGGTGGCTTTTTTGAAGTTCTTGATGCCTTTCCCGATTCCAGCGCCGATCTCAGGAAGTTTGCCCGCGCCAAAAATGATGACGATTATCACCAGAATAATGACGAGTTCCGGCATTCCAAGTCCAAACATGAAAAACCCCTTTTAGCTGACGACGGTTATAGCGGTTGGCCCGATAATGCAACCAAGTATAAAAAATGCATAATATATATACCATACGAAGGCGAAGAAGCAACTCCCTTTTCTCTCCGCCTCTGGGTCATCGCGTGGTTTACAGTACATAGGGAAACTCCGGGGCTTCAGCGGAAACGACCGTATCCGCTTCAAAGACAAGCTTAACCGGTGAATCCTTACTGGTATTCAACCGCAGGGTGCCATCAACCCGCACCCAGCCTCCCGACACCAGCTTGGCGGCACTGTGATGACTGACCATCACCCCAACCGGCAGGGCATTAGCCGCGCAGCAGTTTATCCGAAACCTGAAGCAGTAGAACATTCCGGAGCCGAAAGCTTCATCGAGGCGGACCATGCCCAGCAGGGTCACCCGTTTGTCGATCTGGGCAGGGGTGGCGGCTGGTATCTGGGCAAGGCTCCATTGCCATCAGAGGAAAAAGGCGTTTTACTCATCCTGACAACCGGAAAAACCGCTTGCCGACAAGGACGAGGAGATAGACCAGTCCGGCCAGCACGATGATGGTTGGACCGCTGGGCAGGTCGCGGCTGTAGCTGAGCGCCAGACCGCTGCCGATGAAAGCCATGGAGCAGAGAATGGCCAGCAGCATCATCTGGCCAAGGCCCCTGGCGAAGCTGCCGGCCACCGCCGCCGGCAGGGTCAGCAGCGCGATGACCATGACAATGCCTACCACCCGGACCAGCAGCACGACGGTCAGGGCGGTGAGGCAGAGCAGGAGTAGATAGTAGATGTCGGTGCGCAGGCCTCGCAGCCGGGCATATTCCTCATCGAAACAGACCGCCTGGAACTGGCGGTAGAACAGGGCCGTAACGCCGAGCACCAGCGCGTCCAGAACCAGGACCAGCCAGAGATCCGCCTCGGAGATCAGCAGAATATTGCCGAACAGGTAGCTCATCGGTTCGAGGTAGCCCGGGGTTTTGGCGATAAACAGCAATCCTACGGCCATGCCGATGGACCACAAGGCGCCGATCACGGTATCCTCGCGCTGGTTGGCATGCAGGCTCACCAGCCCGATGATGATGGCTGCGGCCAGCGCCGCGACAATGGCCCCGGCAAGCGGCCCGAACCAGGTGATCCCGAGGGCGTGCTGCAGATAAAGCCCTGCCCCGATCCCGGCCAGCACGCAGTGGGAAATGGCTCCGGCAATGTACGTGATACGGCGCGCCACAACGTACGTGCCGATGACTCCGAAGGCGATGCTGGCAAGGATCCCGGAAAAAAAGGCATAGCGGAGAAAGGGAATGGCCGGGTCGGACAGGGCGTTAAGAAAGTCCATGGGTGCAGTGTCCTTACTCGGAGCAGCGGTGATCGTGGCGGATCATCCGGATATCGCCGCCGTACATGTTGCGGATCAGCTCGCCGGTGAGTTCGCTGGTGGGGTGGATGATCACCTGCCGGTTAACGCAGGCGATGCTTTTGAAAAAATTCGAGGCAAAACCCACGTCGTGGGTGACCAGCATCACGGTGAGCCGCTGGTTGAGCTTGGCCAGCAGCTCGAAGAGATGCTCCTCCGAGGCGGCGTCGATGTTGGCCGTGGGTTCGTCAAGAATCAGCAGTTCGCCCGAAGCGGCCAGAGCCCTGGCGATCAGGGTCCGCTGGCGCTGCCCCCCGGAGATTTCCGCAAACAGGCGCCGCTCCAGGTCAACAAGCCCCATCTCGTCCAGGGCTGCGCGAGCCGCCTGGCGGTCGCGGGTGGCATACGGGCCGACAATGAGCCGGTCCAGCCGGCCCATCAGGACCACGTCGAGCACGGTAACCGGAAACAACGGATCGTAATGGGCGTACTGCGGCACATAGCCGACCCGCAGGCGGGCCGCCTCCGGTTTCATCCCGAGGACACGGATCTCGCCACAGGCAGGCTTGAGCAGACCGAGAATCAGCTTGAGCAGGGTGGTCTTGCCGCCGCCGTTGGGCCCCACGATACAGAGGGAATCAAGTGGGGCGATGTCCAGGTTGACATTCTGGAGGATGGGAGAGCCGTTATAAGAAAAATCGAGCCCCCTGATGGCGACGACTGGTTGCGCTAAGCTCATTTGCCTCCGGTCCTCCCGGCAGCTGGTTGTTGCCGGAGCGCACGTTCGATGGCGGCTGCGACAGCCGCAAGGTTGGCAGGGACATCCTTGGCCATGGGGTCGATGGGAATGACTGTCCCGCCGATACCTTTTGCCACGGTGGCGGCGCTTTTGACGTCAAACTGGGGCTGCACGAAGATCACCTTGACCCCCTCTTCCCTTGCTTCGCGGATCAGAGATTGCATCTGCTTCGGCGAGGGCGATTTGCCGCCTGTCTCCACCGCCTCCTGGGTGAGTCCGTAGGCGGCGGCAAAATAGCCGAAGGCCGGATGGAATACATAGAAGGTCTTGCCGCTATGGGGGGCAAGGGAGGAGGACAGCCGTTTATCCAGATCCTTAAGTTCTACGTCAAGGGCGGCGAGGTTGGCGAGAAAAAGCGCTTTATGCTCCGGCGCTGCACCAATCATGGCGGTGGCCATGTTGTTGGCCATGATCAGCAGATTAGCCGGGGCGAGCCAGACATGGGGGTCAGGTTCGCCCCCCGCGCTGGCATGCGCGGCAACATGGTGATCCCCGTGATGGTGCTCTTTCATCATCAGCCTGGTTATGCCGGCCGAGGAATCAACAACCTTGAGCTTGCGGTTGGTACCGACCGGAAGCTTGGCCACAAGCCGTTTTTCAAAGGGCATGCCCACGGTAAAGAAGAGCTGGGCCTGCCCCAAGGCCGCGGCCTGTCTGGGAGTGGCTTCGAAGGTGTGGGGGTCCTGTCCCTTGGCGGCCACGGTATGCACCTCCACGGCATCACCGCCGATACGCTCGACCAGAAAGGCTTGAGGGATGATGGTGACAAAAACCAGGGGTTTTCTGGCGGCCAAAACATCCGTGGCCCATACAAGAGTCAGCAGCAGGATAAAGCTGAGTTGAGCAGCTTGTCTGCTCATACGAAACTTATGCCCCTTTGGCGAAAAGCTGAGTTGAGCAGCTTGCCGGATTTTATGCCCTTCAGGGTACAAACGAAACTTATACCCTCTGGGTGCAAACACGGGCAACACGCCACGATGTTTCATAATGCTCCTTCACGAAATTAATGGTGGCAGGGGGAGTTCTCCGCCTGGCAGACCAGGTGGACGGCATTGCAATTTTTGCAGGTCGCCACAGAGTGGGTGACCAGAAAATCGCCCCAATGCTTTTTCTGCTCCGGGGTAAGGATACCGGTGCCCCGGCACAGCGGGCAGCCGTTGTCCAGAGCAGTAAGAATCGCGCTGCGGATAAACTCTGATTTGTTGGGTACCGCCTGCAACGCCTCGGCCAAGGCCGCATCGGCCTTGAAGGTGATAATCGCTGGTTTTGCTGGGTTTTTCATCGGCTCCTCCGCTGTTGTTCATTCACTATTGTATTACTTGGTAATACGAAGAGTCAAGAAAAAATCATGTCGGGAACCAGGAGGACGCAGTCGCCTTTTCCCGCGTTGACATTCACCCTCGTAATATGGGATGCTCATTCAACCTGCTTGACAAACCTTGGAGAGGTAGAAAATGGACCACGAAAAAATCACCATAGAGATCCCCGAGGACATCCTGAAAAACTGGCAGGAAATCGTGAACATTTTAGCGGAAATGCTCGAGATCCCCGCCGCATTGATCATGCGATACGTAGATCCCAGCATAGAGGTTTTCCTTGCAAGCAACAGCGAGGGAAACCCCTATCATCCAGGAGACAAGGAGACTGTCTTCGGTTCCGGCCTGTACTGCGAACGGGTGCTCACCACCAAGGACAAGCTGCTCGTCCCCGATGCCCTGGCGGACAAACACTGGAAAAACAACCCGGACATCAAGCTGGACATGATTTCCTACTTGGGGTTTCCCATTCTGCTGCCGAGCAAGGAGCCGTTTGGCACAATTTGTGTTCTGGATACAAAGCCGAACCATTATTCGGAGACAACCGAAAAATTGATCCTGAAATTCCGCACCATACTGGAATCGCAACTGGAAATGATCTATGTGAATCAGATTCTTGGCGACAAGAACAAACGGCTGACGGATTATCTTATGGAACTGCAAGCCCTGCGCGGGTTGGTGCCCATCTGCGCAAGCTGCAAAAGCATACGAGACAGCCAAAACAACTGGCATCCGATTGAGGAATATCTGATCCGGCATCCTGAAGCTGAATTCAGCCACGGGATTTGCCCGGAGTGCATGAAAAAACTATACCCGAACTTAGCGATTTCCCGCAAATAACTTCCCGGCGCCCCATCCTGATTCCGGTCGGGGCTGGCAGCACCTCACCGGTTGGAATACAGCACGTACTCTTCTCCGCCGATGATATAGCGGTCCTTCAGCAGGTAAGCATGGTCCAGAATGTGCGAGTGGACCGGGTTGTAATAAATCAGAGCAATTTCCCGGTCCTTGCGCTGCAACGATTTTGAGATATTTTCCACAACCGCGCCAAGGATGACGTCGTCGAACGGGTTGAAAAGGAAGAAGACATTCTGATCGTCTTCGATCAGGTAATCCGTGACATCGCCCTCGATCACCGTGATGTCCAACGGAAATCCCTTGGCCTTTTCGACTATCCCGACATTGGCCCTGGCTACGGCGCATAATTCCGGGGAAAATTCAATTCCCACCGCCTTCTTCACCCCTCTCAGCACGGCAAGCAGCAACACCCGCCCCTTGCCGCAGCCGAAATCGACCAGTACCGCTTCCGGCGGCAACGGCAGGGTGTCGATCAACCGGTTGAACGACCTCGCCATGGTCGGCTGATAAAAGGAGCCCCGCTCCCTGTTCGCCCCGGTAACGGTGAGTTCGTTCAGACTGACCTTGTTTCTGGTATCGGTCTTGTAGGTAAAGTCAAAGTGATAATCCACCAGCCTGTTGACCATGATGCTGACCGTGCGGCCAATCCCTTTTTCCGCAAGATGCAGCCAGATGTTCATGAGCAGATTCATAAAGCGCCCCTTCCCTGCCTGACCAGCCCGGCGATGTGCGCCCCGATCTCCCGCCCCTTTCTCAGCACCGCATCCTCATCCATGGTGAGCAGCCGCCGGTCTCGCATCACAACCCGGCCGTTGATCACCGAATGGACCACGTCCGAACCATTGACCGCATAGACCAGATGGGAGGGGATGCTGTACATCGGCGTGAGGTGGGGCTTGTTCATGTCGAGCACGATGAGGTCCGCCTTTTTTCCCGGCTCCAGACTGCCGATCAGGCTCTGCGCCCCCAAGAGAGCGGCGCCGCCCATGGTGGCCAACCGCAGGGTGGTCTCGGCGCTCATCACGGTGGGATCGAGCCGATGCACCTTGTGCAGCTTGGCAGCGCTGTCCATCTCGCCGAAAAGATCCACATCGTTGTTGCTGGCCGAGCCGTCGGTACCCAGCCCCACCGTCACCCCGGCCGCGAGCAGATCCGGCACCGGGGCCACGCCCGAGGCTAGCTTCATGTTGCTTTCCGGGCAATGGGCCACCCGCACCCCCCGCTCGGCAAGCAATCCGATCTCCGCCTCGGTCAGGACCACGCAATGGTCGGCGATCACCTGGCCATCGAGAATCCCGAGGGAATCAAGGTGCATGACCGGGCTCTTCCCGTATCGGGCAAGGCAGTCTTTCACCTCGTCTTTGGTTTCGGAAAGGTGGATCACATAGGCGGCCCCGTTCTTTTCCGCCACGCCCTTGAGTCGAGTGAGCAGTTCCGGGGAGCAGGTATACACCGCATGGGGGTCAACGGTGATGGAGATGAGCGGATGGCCGCGGTACTCGGCAAACAGTTCTTCGAGGTATGCGATGCCGTTCTCCGGGGCGCCGTAGTTGGGCGAAGGAAAATCGTAGAGCACCTCGCCCAGCCAGCCGCGCATCCCCGAATCCGCGGCGGCGCGAGCCACAGCCCCGGCAAAAAGATACATGTCGCAGAAACTGGTGGTGCCGGATTTGATCATCTCGGCCATGGAGAGCAGGGAGGCATGGTAGACCAGCTCTCCATTGAGATGCGCCTCCGCCGGGAAGATATATTGGGTAAGCCAGGTCATCAGGGGCAGATCGTCGGCAAGCCCCCGGAAACAAGCCATGGCCGCATGGGTATGACTGTTGATCAGCCCCGGCATTACCAGGCCGTGCGGCTGGGCAAGCTGCTCCACGCCGCGATACTTGCCCGCCAGGGGTGCCCGCTCCCCCACCTCGACGATGGTGTCTCCGGCAATGGCCACGGCCCCGTCCTCGACCACGGTATTGTCGGGGTCAAGGGTCAGAATCCGACCGCAAACCAGCAGATTTGGTGTAAGGTTCATAGGGAATCCTCGGTTTTCCGTTTTACGATGAAAGTGGCTAAGCCGTTGGAACAAAATAACTCCGCCTTCACAATAGCCAAAACGGCATAAGGAGCCATAAAGGATTGAGCAAATCTGGGCAAGTTATTCAGTGACGGCTCCTAAATGTCGGAGACAACCGCGAGTAGCAGCTGCGACAACCGCTCTTCCGCCCTGTTCGTTTCCGCGATGATTTCCTCCAGGATGATGGGCTGAAGATTATTCGGGTCGTTGACGTTCGCCACCACCGACAGCCCGAGCACCCGCATCCCGGCATGGATGGCCACAATCACCTCGGGCACGGTGGACATGCCCACCGCATCGGCGCCGCATTGCCTCAAATAACGGGTTTCCGCCGGGGTTTCCAGACTGGGGCCGGGAATGGCCACATAGACCCCGGTGGCAACTCTATCGATCCCGCGCCGGGCCGCGCAGTTCAGGGCCAGATCGATCAGGCCCTGGTCGTAGGGGGCGGAAAGGTCGGGGAAACGAGGCCCCCAGGCATCGATATTGGCGCCGCGCAGGGGGTTGTCCGGGATGAAGTTCAGATGGTCGCGCACCACCATCAGGGTGCCGGGAGCAAAGGCAGGGTTGAGGCCGCCCGCCGAGTTGGAAACGATCAGAGTTTTTGCGCCGAGCAGGGCCAGAACCCGGATCGGCATGGCAAGGTCACGGGCGGAGTACCCCTCGTAGTAGTGGAACCGCCCTTGCAGCACTGCCACCGGCCTGCCGCACAGGACGCCGAAGACAAGATTGCCGGCATGGCTGGCTACGGTCGCCGCCGGAAAGTTGGGGATTTCGGTATAGGGCAGAACAACCGGCGACTCGATTCTTTCCGCCAGGCCGCTCAGGCCGGTGCCGAGCACCAGGACTATCTCCGGGGGCGTTGGCATACGGTCCCGTAAAAAAGCGACCGCCTCATCGACTCTCTGTTTGTAAATTTCCATCTCAACCGTCCCTGCTGGCTGAATATCGTTTCAGCAAAAATCCGGATCAATGCAGCCCATGGGGAGGGATATCCCCGCGGCCGGCAGCGCTTTCCGCAATTGTTTACCCGATTACGGGAGAGAAAGGAATACGGATGGTGAAGGTCGTGCCATGGCCCGGGGTGGAGGTAAACGCGAGGATTCCCCCATGGATTTCCTCAATGATCTGTTTGCAGGAAATGAGGCCGATCCCGTTTCCGTCTGCCCTGCTGGTAAAATGGCAGTGAAAGATCTTCTCCTGCGCCTCAACGGGAATCCCCCGGCCATGATCAACGACCTTGATCACCGCCTCGTCGTTCTGCCGGGAAAGGACAATGTCGATAAGCCCCCCGTCGGCACTGGCCTGGGCCGCATTGATCACCAGGTTTGACAGCACCCGGCGAAGGCCGAGGGACGAAAAGGGAAATTCCGGAAGCGTGCCGGTCACTTCCACCCGAATACCCCGGCCGCCGATGCCGGGATGCACCAGCCATGATTCCTGCATGTCAAGAATCAACCGGTCCAGGGAACCGGCAAGGATTGGAGTGGAGATCTTCATCCGTCGGGCCTGGGCCAGAGCATTTTCCATGAGAACGGCAAGATCCTTGCGCGCCTTGATCATGCAGAAAATCTGTTTGTTCCCGGCAAGTCCCGGTTCGGTTCTTTCGAGAACCTCAAGAAGATGCAACGGGGTGAGCAGATTTCTCATGTCGTGCACCATGATGTTAACCTGCTCGTACTCCTGGCCGAGAATTTCAAGATCACGGCGTACTCGCTGGCTCAAGGTCCGCATCATGGTAACCAGCGATTGCGGCTGCCGGGAAAAATACTCCTGAAATACAGCAAGGGGAACCTGAAGGAGGACGGAATCTTCCAGAGCGGAGACATCGGCGGAGCGAGGCTGATTTTCAATAATGGCCATCTCACCGAAGTAATCTCCGGGCTTGATGACGTCAACCACCCGGTTGCCGCGAAAGACCTTGATCAGGCCGCGCAGCAGGATATACATGTCCCGCCCCTCATCACCCTCGCGGAAAAGGATTTCTCCCCTGGCGACCCTGGTTTCCGATGCCTTTTCAAGAAAAGCGGCGATCTCTTCACCGGCAAAGCAATGGAACAGGTCTATCTTGCCCAGGTATTGCAGAAGCTCGTTTTTGGTCATGGACGCCTCTAGTTCAGCCGAATCTGCGCTGCATGACAACACAGCAACTTCCCAGCGAATGCCTGGCAGGTAGCAGATAATCGCCCTTAAGCCGCAGAGAAATTAACCGATCTCCATGTCAGACGAAAAAAAAACTACAGGGCATGCCGTTCCACGAAATCACGCACCGAGCCGACCTCGGCAGCCATCACCTCGCAGCGCGACTCTTTGCCAGCCAGCCCGGCAAGGCTTGCCGGCAACTCCGGCTCGTGGCCAATGGCGCGCCTGACCGCCTCGCCGAACTTGGCCGGATGGGCGGTGGCCAGACAGATCATCGGCACCCCCGTCTCCAGGGCCGCCAGGCCGGCCTTAACCCCCACCGCAGTATGCGGATCAAGGACATAGCCATGCTGCTGATAAAAATCGCAGATGGTGTTTTCTGTTTCTTCTTCGTTGACGCTGCGCGAAGCAAAATCAGCCCGTACCCGTTCCTGGGCAACCTCCTCGAACTGGAGGCTGCCGCCGGCGGCAAAACGCTCCATGTCCTGTCTGGTCCGGCCTGCATCCTCGTCGTTCAAGTAGTACAGATAGCGCTCGAAATTGCTGGCCAGCTGAATATCCATGGAAGGGCTTGAGGTTTGCCGCACCTCGCCAAGGGAATAATCACCGTTTAAAACAAAACGGGTCAGCAGGTTGTTTTCGTTGGTGGCCAGAATCAGTCGGCGGATCTGCGCGGGCAGCATGCGGCGGGCCACAAAACCTGCAAAGATGTCGCCGAAATTGCCCGTGGGCACGGAAAAATCTACCCTGGCCACGCCTGCCGAGCCGGTGAGTTTGAGGGCCGCATAAACATAGTAAACAACCTGAGCCACGATCCGGGCCCAGTTGATGGAGTTTACCGCCCCCAAATGGTGCTTTTCCTTGAAGTCCAGATCGTTGAAGATGGTCTTGACGATGGCCTGGCCATCGTCAAAGGTGCCGCGCACCGCCAGGTTGAAGACGTTGGCATCGATGACCGTAGTCATCTGCAATTCCTGGATCGGGCTTACCCGCTTGTATGGATGGAGGATGAAGATGTTGATCCGCTCTTTGCCCCGCACCCCGTAGATCGCGGCGCTTCCTGTGTCGCCGGAGGTGGCGCCGAGGATGTTCATCCGGCCGCCGGATTCCTTGAGCAGGTACTCGAAAACATTGCCCAGAAATTGCAGGGCCACATCCTTGAAAGCCAGGGTCGGGCCATGAAACAGCTCAAGAATGTAGGCATCGCCCTGCTTTACCAGCGGCACGATCTCCCGATGGTTGAAGGTGCTGTACGATTTTACCACAAGCTCGCGCAGATCGTGGGGAGGGATATCGTCGATAAAGCGGCTGAGTACGGCAAAAGCCAGCTCCGGATAGCTTAAGCTCCGCCACTGGGCCACGGTGTCGGAGGGGATCTCGGGAATAGCCACGGGCAGCAGCAGTCCGCCGTCGTCGGCCAACCCCATCATCACGGCCTGTTTGAAGGAGATTGGGGCGATGCCGCCCCTGGTGCTGATGTATTGCATGCAGATTACCCCTGGTCGCTCTTTTTACACCCTATGGGTATAAGTTTCGTTTGAGCAGGCAAGCTGCTCGACTCAGCTATATCTTTCACTTTACATTTTTCACTGTCCACCAGCAAACTGTCGCTTTCCATCTCCGCCGGAATGGGCAAGCCCATCAACGCGAGAATGGTGGGCGCGATATTGGTCAGGGTGCCGCCCTCCTTCAGGGCAAGGGTCGGCCGGGCGCCAACCATGAGGAGGGGGACCGGGTTGGTGGAATGCGCGGTTACCGGGCCTCCGGTTTCCTTGTCGATCATGACCTCGGCATTGCCATGGTCCGCGGTGATGAGGACCACCCCGCCGAGTTCGGTAAACCGTTCGACCAGCCGGCCAATGCAGCGGTCCACGGTCTCCACCGCAGTAATGGCCGCAGCCATGTTCCCGCTATGCCCCACCATATCGCAATTGGCAAAATTGAGCACCACCAGGCTGTACGGATTATCGGCAAGGCGGCGGAGCAGCTCTTCGGTAACCGCTTCCGCGCTCATCTCCGGCTTGAGATCGTAGGTGGCCACTTCGCGGGGGGATGGAAGCAAGGCCCTCTCTTCCAGAGAATATGGCGCTTCGCGGCCGCCATTGAAAAAATAGGTGACGTGGGCGTATTTTTCTGTCTCGGCGATGCGCAGCTGCCTTAAGCCATGACTGCTGACCTCTTCCCCAAGGATATGGGTGAGAGCGACCGGCGGAAAGGCAACAGGCAGGGCAAAATCCTTTTCATACACCGTAAAGGTGAGATAATCGGCCAGCTGGGGACGGCGCACCACCGGGAAACCGGCAAATTCCCGGTCGATAAAGGCATGGGTCATCTGCCTGGCCCGGTCGGCCCGGAAATTAAAGAAGATAACCGAATCCCCATCGCTGATGGTGGCCGGCGGCTGACCGTGCTGCACGATCACCGTGGGCTTGATGAACTCATCGTTTTCGCCGCGGCCATAGGCAGCCGCCACTGCCTCGCCTGCGCTGTCGGCCGCATGCTGGCCCCGGCCATCCACTATGGCCTGCCAGGCCAGGGAAACCCGGTCCCAGCGGTTGTCGCGGTCCATGGCATAATAGCGGCCGCAGACCGAGGCGACCTGACCCACGCCGATCCGGGCGATGGCCTCGGCAAGCTCGACCAGGTATCCGGCCCCGCTCCGGGGCGGGGTATCGCGGCCATCCATGAAGACGTGAATATAAACCTTGGTCAGCCCTATTTTTTGAGCCATTTCCAGCAGGGCGATAAGATGGCTGAGATGGCTATGGACCCCGCCGTCGGAAACGAGTCCGAGCAGATGCACCGCTGTGCCCTGCTCGGCGGCGCGGCCGAATACCCCGGCCAGCGCTTCGTTTTTGAAAAAATCCCCGGTTTCAATGGCCCGGTTGATCCGGGTGAAATCCTGATAGACAATGCGCCCAGCGCCGATATTGAGATGCCCCACCTCGGAATTGCCCATCTGCCCTTCCGGCAGCCCCACCGCGCCGTTGTGGGCAACCAGGGTCGTGGCGGGTCCGGCACCCTGCCAGCCGTCCATGTTGGGCGTATGGGCAAGATAGATGGCGTTACCCTCCCACGGCTCCCCAACCCCCCAGCCATCGAGGATAGCCAGCAATACCGGCGTGATCTTGCTCATCGTTTCTCCAGAACCTGTTCAGAATGCTGCTGTTTCCGGGGCTATCTCCACCCTGGGGGCGTCGTGCCACAATCCTTCAATGTTGTAAAAATTGCGGTCTTCGTTGTAGAAGATATGCACGATCACATCGTTATAATCGAGCAAAACCCAATGGCCCTCGTTAAGGCCTTCGGTATTGCCGTCCTTGACGTTTTTATGCCGCAGGGCCTCATCCACCGCCTGAGCCAGACCCTGGACATGCCTGGTGGAACGCCCGCTCATGATGACAAAAAAATCGGTAATGGAAGACAGGCCCCGCACATCAAGAATGACCAGGTCCTCCGCTTTTTTATCCAGGGCCGCCAGGGCGGCAAAACGGGCCAGCTCCAGACTTGACGCATCCTGAAAATCCTTATGGACCTTTTTCATTATGACTCCTTGTTGGGATAGTGTCCCCATTGTTCGTCATGAACAAAATGGGAGCGCTATCATACTACAACAACGGGCAAGCTGGCAATCGGAAGTTCCGAGAGCGTTACCGTTGGAGATGCAGCGCTGGGATTGATCAATACCTTGATCTGGAAATGAAATTATTTGTGATACCCGGTCCCGGCCTTAATGGAATAAGCCCGGTACAGCTGTTCCAGGACCAGCAGGCGAGCCATCTCGTGGGTAAAGGTCATCCGCGAAAGTGACAGCACATAATCCGCCTTTTCGATCAGCTCCGGGGCAAGTCCCGTGGGGCCGCCGATCAAAAAGGCAAGCTCCCGGACTCCCTGATCCTCCCAGCGGCCCAGCAGCTCAGCCAGCTCTTCCGAGCTGAGCTGCCGGCCTGCCGGAGCAAGGGCGACCAGCTTGACTGCCCCGCCGGAGGGCGGCAGAGCGGCAAGAAGTATCTGCCCTTCCTCGTTTTGCTGCCGCGCCGTATCTTCCTTGGCCGCGTTCTTCTTTTCTTTCAACACCGGCATCTCAAGCTGGACAAAACGCCTTAACCGCCCGGCAAAATCATCGACTCCGGCGGCAAGGTACTGCTCCCTGGTTTTGCCCAGGAGCGGCAGGATGATCTTCACTGTCTTTTTCTCTGCTGCTTTTCAAGTATCGCCGCGAGCCGGCTGCGAAATTCCTCATAGCCCATCTCCCCCTTAATGCCGGGGCAGGATTGCCTTATAGTCTCGAAATTGTTCCGGTCAATAAGCATGCTCGGATGCAGGGGCCACTGGCTGCAACGCCAGGGTTTGCCGGAATGCACCGTGCAGCCTTCGTTAAAAAAGATGCAGTGGCCGTCCACGATCTTCATCTGCACCACCTTGCCGGTAAGGCGCAGATATCTCTCCTGCACCTCGGCAAGGGGCAGATGCAGATAAGCGACCAGCCTTGCAAGATCCTCGGGGTCGAGAGAAACCGTGGTTTCACCCTGACAGCAATGGCCGCACTGCCGACACTGAAATATTTCCTGTTCCTCAGACATATTCAATCACCTGTCATTGACTTATTTTCTCAGCACCAGAATTCATCCCTTTCCCGCCTGGCCTCCGCGAAAGATATACCCCAAAGTCCGGTAAATCAGCTTGGCCACGGTAAAGGCCGCATGCTCCGCGCCGGGCCGCGGTGCCAATTCGACAAAATCCATCCCCACGAGGCGATGGTTGGCGGCAAGCGCCCGCAATAGATCGATGGTCTCCCGCCAGGTCAGGCCGTCCGGTTCCGGGGTGCCGGTGGCCGGGATGATCGCCGGGTCCAGGCCGTCCACATCGCAGGAGAGGTAGACCGGCCCTTTGATCCCGGCGCAGACCTGATCGATCCAGTCTGCTTCCGCCCTGATCCGGTGCAGGAAAAATGGCCGCAGCCCCCTGGCCTGGACGAGTTCGTATTCCTCCCTGGAAAAGGAGCGGATACCGATCTGGGTAAATTGTATGCCCAGATCAGCAAGCCGCCGCATCACGCAGGCGTGGCTGTTTTCGTTGCCTTCATACTCCTGGCGCAGGTCAAGGTGGGCGTCGATCTGCACCACATGCAGGTCCGGGTATTGCGCCAGACAGGCCTTGACTGCAGGCACGGTCACGGTATGCTCGCCTCCCAGCAGCACAGGGAACATCCCCCCCGCCAGCTCCGCGGCTACGGCTGCCTGGATTTGCCGACAGGCCTCGACGGCGGTCATGGCAGTAAAATCCGGGACCGGTCTGGTGGCGATGCCGAGCCGGACGGTCTCGGACAACAGCTCGTCATCAAATACCTCCAAGGCCGGGGAGGCGTCGATGATCGCCTGCGGGCCCAGCTCGGTGCCGCCCAGCCAGCTCACCGAGGAGGCCAGCGGCGCCGAGAGAATGGCGATACGTTTATCCTGGCCGAGATCAGCTTCTTCCCCGAGAAATTGTGAGACGTGTGTCATGTCTTTCCTTAAAACCCACGGACAAAGCCGTATTTATCCAACCTATAATCAGGCTGACCCCACCACATCCCCGAACAAGGCGATATCAATGCCGTGCCGTTGCGCCGCCTTCTGCCACTTCATCTTCTCCGGGGTATGAAAGATGATCTCATCATCCGCAGGCAGGGCAAGCCAGCCATCCGCGGTGAGCTCTGCTTCCAGCTGGCCCGGCCCCCAGCCGGAATAGCCCAAAGCCACCAGCAGACTTCGCGGACCCTGACCAGCAGCGAGATCATAAAGCAACTGCGGATCGCTCGTCAAATGAACGCTTTTGCTCACCTCAAGAAAATTATCTGCTCTGTATTCGGAGCTGTTGTAGAGAAAAAAAGCGTTAGCCCCCTCAACCGGCCCGCCCATATACACCCTCGGCAACAGACCTGACGGCAGCGGGATATTGGCACTTTTAAAGATATCCGCCATCCTGATCTCGACAATGGGATCATTCACCACCAGCCCCATGGCCCCTTCATCGTTGTGAGCGCAGAGGTAGACAACCTTCCCGGCAAAACGAGGATCCGGCATCTTGGGGGTGGCAATAAGGAAATAGCCTTGCAGAGTTTCGATCATCCGAGAGAGGGCCCCATGGTTGCGTTAAGCCGTTGGAACAAAATAACCCCGCCATTCACAATAGCCAAAACGGCATAAAGCTGAGTTGAGCAGCTTGTCTGCTCAAACGAAACTTATGCCCTTTGGGTGAAAGGAGCCGTAAAGGTTTGAGCCAAACTGGGCAAGTTATTCAGTGACGGCTCCTAAATATCTTTGATTGCCACGGGCGACCGATGCAAATCAGCTTTTTTCCCCAGAACGTTCTCTTGCGGCCGAACAACACAACAATCGGGCGAAAGGGCCGTTCTGGGATGGGCACAACTTAGCATTTGTCCATCCTGTCAGTCAAGAAATCCTGCACATCCAACAAATTTGCCCCGGCCCCGGAAAAGAGTTGGAGTTTCCCTTTCGATCCGTGCTAGTATTTTATATCTCAACTCTAGCAGTAACAGCAAAGCCCTCAATAACCCATATAGCAGACAGAAATCGAGACTATGACCACTGATATAAATTCCGAAATCAACCGGATTATTGCCTCCGAACACCACGATCCTTTTCAGGTTTTAGGCTTCCACCTTCTGGACCTGGAGGCGGACTCCGCAGTGATCAGAACCTTTCAGCCCAACGCCAACGCCTGCTGGCTGATAGCCAACGGAGAAAGGAAGGAGATGTACAAGACAAGACCGGAAGGCTTTTTCGAGATTGTCATTGCCGATTGCACCGAACCTTTTCCTTATGAGTACGAAGCATCCTTTTACGATGAAAACCGCCATGTCTTCAAGGATCCGTACCGTTTCCTGCCCCAGATGTCCGAGTATGACCGCTATCTCTTCAACAACGGGACGAACTACGAAATTTATAATTCCCTTGGCGCCCAGCTGGTCACGATTGACGGGGTCAGCGGCACCATCTTTCGTGTCTGGGCGCCAAGCGCCAAGAGGGTCAGCATCCTGGGCAACTTCAATTACTGGGACGGCAGGATTCATCAGATGCGGGTTTTAGGCCAATCCGGCATCTGGGAGCTGTTTCTCCCGGACATCGGCCAGGGAGAACCTTACAAATTCGAGATCAAAACCCAGAACAACACGCTTCTCGAAAAGGCCGATCCCTTCCAGTTTTTCGCGGAAATTCGCCCGAAAACCGCCTCGATTATCTGGGGGCTTGACGGTTATGCCTGGAATGACGCGGCCTGGCTTAAGGCACGAAAAGAACGAAAAAGTTATGAACAGCCCATGTCCACCTACGAGGTCCATCTGGGCTCCTGGCGGCGTGATCCGGCGGACCCCTCCCGGATGCTCTCCTATCAGGAGCTGGCCGGCGCCCTGATCCCTTATGTCAAGGAGATGGGCTTCACCCACATTGAGTTGATGCCGATCATGGAGCATCCCCTTGATGAATCCTGGGGGTATCAGGTCACCGGCTATTACGCCGTGACCAGCCGTCATGGCACCCCCCATGATTTCATGTACTTCGTGGACCAGTGCCATCAGCAGGGGATCGGCGTTATCCTTGACTGGGTGCCTTCGCACTTTCCCACCGACGGCCATGCCTTAAGCCGCTTCGACGGCACCGCGCTATTCGAACACGAAGACCCGAGGCAGGGGGCGCATCCAGAATGGGGCACCCTGATCTTCAACTACGGCCGTAAAGAGGTGCAAAACTTCCTCATTGCCAACGCCCTCTTCTGGATGGACAAATTTCACCTTGACGGCCTGCGGGTCGATGCGGTGGCCTCCATGCTCTACCTCGACTATGCCCGCAACGAAGGGGACTGGGTACCGAACATTTACGGCGGCAAGGAAAACATCGAGGCCATCGAGTTCATCAAACACATGAACGCCATCATCTACAGCCGCTATCCCGACATCCTGATGATCGCTGAAGAGTCAACCAGCTTCTACGGGGTATCAAAACCACTGGACTGGGGGGGCTTAGGCTTTGGCTACAAGTGGAACATGGGCTGGATGAATGACATCCTCGGCTATTTCAGCAAGGAGCCGCTCTTCCGCAAATATCATCATAACGCCCTAACCTTTTCCCTGCTCTATGCCTTCACCGAAAACTTCATCCTGCCCATGTCTCACGACGAGATGGTACACGGCAAGCGCTCCCTGCTCTTCAAGATGCCCGGCGATATGTGGCAGAAATTCGCCAACCTGCGTTTGCTCTTCTTCTTCCTCTGGACCCATCCGGGCAAGAAGCTCCTCTTTATGGGAGGCGAATTCGGCCAGATCTCCGAGTGGTACTGCAAGGTGAGCCTGGACTGGCATCTGACCGAGCAGAACACCTTGCACCAGCAGCTGCAGGAATTCGTCCGGCAGCTGAACGCGGTCTACAAGGATAGCCGCCCCCTGTGGGAGATAGATTTTTCCTACGATGGCTTCCGGTGGCTGGATTTCAAGGATGTAGACAACAGCATCATCGCTTTCTGCCGCCAGGGCAAAGACCCAAAAGATCATGTGGTCTGCCTGCTCAACTTCACCCCTCAGGTCCTGCACGATTACAAACTCGGGGTTCCTGCGGCGGGCTGGTACCAGGAGATCCTCTCCAGCGATAGCGCCGAGTTCGGGGGCAGCAATGTATTCAACCCGGATCGCAAGCAGGCAATTGCCGAGCCCATGGGCGAAGCCCCCTGCCATATCCTGGTCTCGGTTCCGCCCCTTGGCGGCATCCTGGTAAAGCCGGTGTAAAGGAGAAAGCACGGATGGGCGGAGACCACAAACTGCCGGCCGGCAGTGACAAGGTAAAAAAGGCTCTGCGCTGGCTGAGCGAAGAGCTGCTTAATAATCCGCAAAAGAAACGGGACACGGTACTCAAGGAAGCGGAGATTCGCTTTGATCTGTCACCTGCGGAATGTGAATTCCTTTCAAAAAACTTCGGCGAATCCGCCCCCTGCTAGCCGATATACCTAAACCGTCATTCCCGCGAAGGCGGGAATCCATGGGGATGGATACCCGACTAAAGCATTCGGGCATGACACTAGTTAATCGCCAAGTCAATAGCATGTTAACGCGGCGATTCAAACCACTGCCTGTAGCTGCCAGCCAGCTCCGGCCAGGAAAACCGGCTGGTCAGGGCGTGCGCCTCTTGAAGTCCCAGCCTTCCCGCTGCCATGGCCGCCAGCAGTTTTTGGGCAAAGGCAGCATTCTCGTAGCGGAAAGCCGGAGGAAAAAGCTCCCGGTACGACAACCGGTCCGGGACCAGAGGCCGACAGCCACCGCGCACTGCTTCAAGAACCGCCATGCCGTAAAACTCATGGTTGGCGGTGGAAACGACGATATCCCCCTGACAGAGCAACCTGCAATACTCCAGCCGATCAGCCGTATAACCGAAATGGACAATATGCGGGGCAAGCCTCTTCGCTGCCTGGGCAAAAATTGGCGGCTGACTCCGGAATGATTCCCCCAGCACGATCAGGGCAAAGGGAACCCCCTGCTCAGCAAGCCCATACAAGGTATTAAAAAACAACTCCGGATTCTTGTCATGCTCCCAGCGGTGGTTCCAAACCAGCACCGGCGGTCTGCCCGCCTGTCTCTTTGCAAAGCAGGAGTCGATTTCGCTGAAATCCAGGCCCGGGTAAAGGATGACCGCCTTGGCGCGGATCGCCTCCTCATAACCAGCCAGGGACATATCCGGCATCTTTGCCAGAAGCTCATTGCAGCCGGCGAGAAAAGAATCCAGGTTATATTGTGAGTTGAAGGCCAGCCCATCCGAGGCCAGGGCCGTAGTGAGATTGGTCAGGCCGAAATGCACATCCCGTGCCTCGGACAGCTGCACCGGATAGGAGAACTGGTTTTCGTGGAAATAGGTCAGCAGCGGGAGGTTACGCAGGTTTGGCGGCAACAGGCCGCGCAGGGCGGCGACATCGACCAGGGAGGAACAGAGAATCAGGTCATAGCTCTTGGCAATGCAATGCGGATCACTTTTCAAAACCCCGGCGAAATGCGGGGCCGCAAGGCGCATCCGCCATTTCCAGCTGTGGGCCGGCAGGGTCAACAGATCAAAGGAATAGGGAAGATTCCGGGTCAGCCCGGCCAGAAAAGCCTTGTGCGAGCCACCGTAATAGGGTTCAAGAACCAGGATCTTCATGCCATTCTGCCCTGCTCAGACAGCCTTCAGATGCTGGTAGGCCTCGTTCAGCTCTTTCATTTTCTCCTCGGCCACCCGCCGGAACTCCTCGCCCAGATGCGTTACCTTGTCCGGATGATACTGCATGCTCAGTTTCCGGTAGGCGCTTTTGATCTCCTCCGCCGACGCTCCCGGCGCCAAGCCGAGGATCTCATAATACCGGCCTTCGCTTCTTCCCTGGCCTGGAGAGATGCGCCCACGGGTACCGCCGACATATTTGCTCCGGATGGCGTGATGGTCATAGGCGGCAATCTCGAGGAAATCGGCAATAGTCTGCACCATGACCAGCTCCTGAGCGGAAACCTGGGCATTGGTATAGAGTACCTGATAGACCAGCTCCACCAGAATCAGCCGGGGCTCGTAAGCAAACTGGCCCTTGAACTCGGCGAGCAGGGCATCGAGGGAGGCTTGGGAGGCAAGGGCGTCCTTGATCAGATCGCGCACCCAGTACATCTGGCTCTGGTTGTAGCGGAGATGAATGCGAAAAAAATTCTCGATGGGGCCAAGCTCACCCTTGGTAACGACCCCGTCCGCCTGGGCAATGCGGATCAGGATATTGATCAGCAGAAAAACGAACCTGTTGTGGCTTTCCGTCTGCGATTGCTCGTAGCGGCTGGCCATCCGCCGGATATACTGGGAAAATCCCCATATCCCGAGAAAGACCAGAAGAACCAGAAATACCCCGCTGAAAAAAAGATAGCCCAGCACATTAAAAAGGAGCGGGGCGCCGCCCAGGGCCAGAATGAGCAAAATAACAACCAGTAAACACCCGCCACAGCCGGGCGGCTTATGCTGACGATACACGATCATTCCCTTTCCGCCTCACCCTCGGCAAACAGAGCCTCGACAAACTCGTTTGGCTCAAAATCACGCAAATCCTCCATCTGTTCCCCGATGCCGATGAAACGAAGAGGGATATTAAACTCATGGCAGATGTTGATCACAATACCCCCCTTGGCTGTGCCGTCAAGCTTGGTCAGGGCCAGACCGGTGACCTCCACGGCCTCATTGAACAGGCGGGCCTGGGAAATGGCGTTCTGGCCGGTGGTGGCGTCGAGGACCAGCAGGATTTCATGGGGTGCCCCGGGAATCTTTTTACCCATGACCCGCTTGATTTTTTTCAGCTCTTCCATAAGGTTGACCTTGGTGTGCAAGCGGCCTGCCGTGTCCACCAGCACTACGTCAAAATTGCGCGGCCGGGCATAATCCAGGGCATCGTACACCACGGAAGAAGGGTCTGCCCCGGCCTGCTGGGTCACAACCTCCACCCCGACCCGCTTGCCCCAGATCTGCAACTGTTCGCTGGCTGCGGCCCGGAAGGTATCGGCGGCAACCAGCAGAACCTTCTGCCCGGCCTGGGTGAACTTATGGGCCAGCTTGCCGATAGTCGTGGTCTTGCCCACCCCGTTAACCCCCAGCACCATGATGACAAAAGGATCCTGCTGAGGCAAGACCCGCTCCGCTGGCCGGTCTGCCCTGCGCAGATAACCGAGGATCATCTCTTTCAGTGCCTCTTTGAGGGCCAGGGCATCGCCCAAGGCATCGCGCTTGACCTGCTCCCGGGTTTTCTCAAGCAGCTCCTGGGTAGTAGCGGCGCCGATATCGGCCATGATCAGTATCTCTTCAAGCTCCTCAAGCAGCTCGGCGTCAATCTTCCTTTTGCCAAGAAAAAGCGCGTCAAGCTGATGAACAAAGGTTTTCCGGGTGCGGGACAACCCTTCCTTGAGCCGCGAAAAAAACCTGGGTTTCTCACTAGCCTGCGGCTGGACCTGGGGTACTGATGATTCAGCGCCCTGCCCCTGCTCCGGCTGATGCTCCTGCGCACCTCCAAGTTTCTTCTTAAACCAGCTCAGCATTATTCTTTCTCCTCAAATGGGCAGTTTCGTTATACTTTCCAACACTTCCACAACACGGCTGATCACCCAATTCGGGGTGGAGGCACCAGCCGTAACGCCTACCCGCCCATAGCCCTGCAAGGGCTGAAGCTCAAGATCATTTTCCGACTCCACCATGAACACCGGGCAGCCCAGACTTTCGGCAATCTCTCCCAGCCGTTTGGTATTGGCGCTGGTTTTTCCGCCCACCACCACCAATGCATCAACCTCCCGGCAGAGCTGACGAACCTCCTCCTGCCTTTTATGGGTGGAATCACAGATGGTGTTGAACACCTCGCCCCCGGGATATTTTTGCAGGATCGCTTCCTTGAGCCTTTCAAAAAGATGCTCGTCCTGAGTGGTCTGGCTGACGATGATGTACGGCCCGTCAAGGCTCAGGACCGCGACATCCGACTCGCTGTTCACCACCTGCCCGGTGTTGCCGGCATAACCCATGAGCCCTTCCACCTCGGCGTGCTCCCGGTCGCCGATGATCACCGTGGAGTAACCCTCTTTTTTGTATCTGGCAATAATCGCCTGCACCTTGAGAACCCGCGGGCAGGTGGCATCCTCCACCCGGGCGCCGGTGGCTTCCAGCTTCTTTTTCTCTTCCGGGGGAATGCCATGGGCCCGAATGATTATGGCGCCGGTAGCCTGGGCTGGAATTTCCGTTAAAATCTTCACCCCCTGCTCCTCAAGCAGTTTTAGGACCTGCGGGTTGTGGATCAGGGGACCAAAGGTGGCAATGGAGGTTTCGTCCTTCTTGACCATACCGAGGGTGGTCTCGACCGCCCTCCGCACCCCCATGCAAAAACCTGCGTTCTTGGCAAGCACCACTTCCATACCGTCACCTTTTTTCAGGAGGGAGAGATCCGACGAATTCTCATTTTTTCCGCCGAATACCAACAAACCAGACAATCTATCCACATTTCCCGGTATTTGCAAGAAAAGCAACTCGTTTGCGGCATGGAATCAATTGCAGTAATCCGGCTACGCCTTTATACTGGTACAGTCCCACCATTAACAGGAACCCCATGAACCTGCGCCCGATAACCCTTGAAGACAGACAGTTCGTCAGCGAATATCTCCGGCGGTTTCCCCCGGAGATCTCAGAACTGACCTTCACGAATCTTTTTGCCTGGCGACACACCCGCCCAGTCTGGGTGGACGAGTTCAGCGAATCGCTCCTCTTTTTCACCGAGACAAAAGCCGGCCTGGTTCTCCTGGGAAACCCGGTGGGCCCGGCATACCTTACCGATATTTTCAGGGAATACAGCAGCAGAATTTCAGGAGCGGAACGCTTTCCCAAGGGGCAGCTTGCAGACCAGGACATCCAGGCCGCGGTGATTCTCGTTGACCGCGACAACGCCGACTATGTCTATCGCAGGGAAGACCTGGCAACCCTGGCCGGCAGGCATTTTACCAAAAAACGGAACCACATCAACCAGTGTCTGGCCGCATACGATTGTCAGTACGAGATCATTACCAAGGAAATCGTTCCCGAATGCCTGGCCATGCAGGAACGCTGGTGCGCCCAGCGGGGCTGTAAGGCCGAGCCAGGATTATGCGGGGAATATCAGGCCATAGAAGAAACCATGAGCCACTACGAAGAATTACCCTTGACCGGCGGCGCCATCCGGATTGAGGGAAACATCGAGGCCTTTACCGTGGGCGAAGCGCTCAATCCCTCAACCGCGGTCACCCATTTCGAGAAGGCCATGCCCCAGTTCAATGGTCTGGCCCAGGTGATCAACCAGTGGTTTGCCCAAAACAATCTAGCCGATTTTGCCTATATCAACCGGGAACAGGATCTCGGGATTCACGGCCTGCGCAGGGCAAAGGAAAGTTACTTTCCGGAGCAGATGGTCGAGAAGGTGCGGGTCATTCTGCCTGGCTCTGGTTCGAACATGCAAAAAACAACCGGTCAACAGGCCTGCGACTGAGAAAACTTCAGCAGATTATTTCTCCTTGGCCAGCAACAACCCAAGAGCCTCCTTGATGTCCTGCACCAGATGGAAACGGATATCCTCTTTCACGTTATCCGGAATCTCCACCACATCCTTCTCATTAAGCGCCGGCAGGACAATCTCCTTGATCCCGGCCCGTACCGCGGCCAGAACCTTTTCCTTGATTCCGCCCACCGGCAGCACATCGCCGCGCAGGGTGATCTCCCCGGTCATGGCCATGTCCTTGCTCACCGTCCGCCCGGTAAGCAGCGAGGTCAGGGCGGTGACCATGGCCACCCCGGCAGAAGGTCCGTCCTTGGGGATGGCCCCCTCCGGCACATGGATGTGCAGGTCGATCCTGGCAAAGATCCCTTCGTCCACCCCCAGCTCCTTGGCATGGGAGCGGATGTAGGTCAGCGCGGCAGTGGCCGACTCTTTCATCACCTCACCCAGCTTGCCGGTCATGGTGAGGCCGCCCTTGCCTTTCATTTTAGCGACCTCGATAAAGAGCAGTTCGCCGCCCACCGGGGTCCAGGCCAGGCCGGTGGCCAACCCCGGCCCCCAGCTTCGAGCCTTGGTTTCCGGAAAAAACTGGATGGGGCCGAGATAGGTGGCGAGATTGCTCGGGTCGATAAAGGTAGTGCCGGTCTTGCCGGTGACAATCTCCTTGGCCACCCCCCGGCAGATCGCGGCCAACTTCCGCTCCAGGTTTCTGACCCCGGCCTCCCTGGTGTGTGAGCGGATCACCGCCCTGATTGCCTGATCATCGATTTTCAGGTCGTCCTCGCTGAGGGCGTGGGCCTCCAGCTGCTTGGGGAGAAGGTGGCGCTTGGCAATATTGAGCTTTTCATCCTGGGTATAGCCGGACAGCTCGATTACCTCCATCCGGTCGCGCAACGGGCCGGGAATATTGTCGAGAAGATTGGCCGTGGTAATGAACATCACCCTGGAAAGATCAAAGGGGATCTCCAGGTAATGATCGGCAAAGGTGAAGTTCTGTTCCGGGTCGAGAACCTCCAGCAGGGCCGAAGAGGGGTCGCCCCGGAAATCCATGCCCAGCTTGTCTATCTCGTCCAGCATGAAGAGCGGGTTGTTGGCCCCGGCCTTGCGCAGACTCTGAATGATGCGGCCCGGCAGGGCGCCGATGTAGGTGCGCCGGTGCCCGCGGATCTCCGCCTCGTCCCGCACCCCCCCCAGGGAGATGCGGATGAATTTTCGGTCCATGGAGCGGGCGATTGATTGGCCGAGCGAGGTCTTGCCCACCCCGGGCGGCCCCACAAAACAGAGGATCGGCCCGTGCATGTCCTGCTTGAGCTTGCGCACCGCGAGAAACTCGATGATCCGTTTTTTGATCTCCTCCAGGCCGTAATGGTCTTCGTCCATCACCTGCTGGGCCTTGACGATATCCAGGGAGTCGGGGGTGGAAGTCAGCCAGGGCAGGTCGAGAAGCCAGTCCAGATAAGTACGAGAAACCGTATATTCCGGCGAAGACGGCGAGATACGGGCCAGTCGGTCAAGCTCCTTTTCCGCAGTCTTTTTGGCCTCCGGGGGCAGCTCTGTCCGGGCAAATTTTTCCCGCAACTCCTTGAGATCAAGATTTTCCTCCTCCTCGCCAAGCTCTTTGCGGATCGCCTTGAGCTGCTGGCGCAGAAAGAACTCCCGCTGTTTCTGATCGGTATCCTCCTTGATGCTTTTCTGTATATCCTGGCTCATCTCCGCCGTTTCCAGACGTTTGTTGAGTTCGCGGGCGGTCCGGTGCATCAAGGCCTTGCCCGGCTCAATCTCAAGAATTTCCTGCTCCTGGGGCGGGGTTAGATTAAGCTGGGAAATCACCAGATAGGAGATATAAAAAGGATCGGACAGGGCTTCGATGGTGCTGACGAGTTCAACCGGCAACGACACCATCTCCGCCAGCTTTTTAAACTGGGTCCGGATATTGAGGATCAAGGCCTCGCTTTCCTGGTCTTCTTCCAGCACCATGGGGATGACGGCAACCTCGGCAGTCAGATACGGCTCTTCCTGCACAAATTCAACAAGCGCCAGTTTTTTAATGGCGCTGATCAAAACCTGATACCCGCCGCCCTCCTTGACCTTGACCAGTTTGTGGATGTAACCCAATACCCCTATCCGGTACAGGTTCTGAGGGTCCATCCGCTCCTGTTTCTCCTCGGCCGACTCTCGGTGACTGACAATGGCAACCAGTCGGTCTTTCAGAATCGCCTCGTCGATGAGCTTCTGAGAAGCGGGATGCAGGATATTCATCGGGAAACCCATGCCGGGGAAAAAAACAAAGCCGTGCAGGGGCAGCACCGGCAGGATCTCCGGCACCGGCAAATCCTTGGGATTTCCGCGATGCTCAGTCTTTTGCTCCGGAATTTCGGCTTCTTTCTGCTTGTCGTCTTCGCTCATTATTTTCAACCCTGGCAGAGGGTACGGCATGCCGTACCCATCATGAATTTTTTTTGCTTGTACGCCTACCTTACAATAATCGTGAATATTCCGGGATCGCGCCGTAACGGTAAGGTGATCTGCAGAAACCCGTTGCTGCTTTCCGAGACCGCTCTGGAAACATCGACTGGCTTGGGCAAGGAGATGGATCGCTCAAAATACCCGCGTTCAATCTCCAGCTGATGAATACACAACACCGTGTTCTGCGGCGCATAGCCCCGTTCTCCGGAAACAGTGAGCCGTGATTCCTCGACCATTACGGCAAGGGATTGCGGTTCGATGCCGGAAATATCCATGTGGACGATGAGCGCCGATTCGGTCTCATACACATCCGCAGCCGGGAACCAGTTTCCGGCATGAAACATGGAGCCCACGCCTCGCAAAACCATAATCCGCGCCAGCCCGCCGGGAACTCTGTCAGAGGGGTGCTTCTTTCTGTACTGATTCATGGCCTTTTTTCCCTTATCCACCCAATTTTGTTGAAATCGCAAAAAACCGCGATTACAACGGTTGCCGCAGCGTAACCATATGATTTTGTTTCGCGAACCTGTGACCTTTTTCCCATTTTACGAGGCCATCAATTTTCGCAAAAAACTTCTCCGGCTAAATTTCGTAAGAGCAGACAAGCTGCTCAACTCAGCTTTGCACCCAGAGGGTATAAGTTTCGTAAGAGCAGACAAGCTGCTCAACTCAGCTTTATCCCTCCTGAAAAATTATGGAACAGGTTCATGGGGATGTCAAGGGCATGAAAAAACTGACCGTGCGCCCTTAAGATTCCTCGGGGTGACGGCAGGCATGCGCCACCATGATCTGCCGGGCCAGGCCGGCATTGATCGCCAGGCGCGTTCCCTTGCTCGCCACGATGAGAGGCCCGGAAGAATGATTGCTGACAATCTCCAGACATGATCCCACGGAAAGGCCCATGTCGCTCAACCTGGCCTGAACCTCCCGCCCACCCAGAATCGAGACGATCCGCACCTGTTCGCCGTTGGCGGCATACTGCAGAGAGAGGGCCGGTTCCCGTTGCGCCATGCAGAAAGCACAGAGTCCGTAAATTTCCATCTTGTGCTGGAGCGGATGGAACCGGAACTGCCGGGCGATTTCGTGCTGGAGCCTTTCAAGATTCTGGTTGGCAAACTCCTGAATCTTGCCGCAGCGGGTACAGATAAAATGGTCGTGGTGCGTGCCAAGGTGGTGGTGCTCGTAGACCGCCTCCTGGGTTTCAAACAACTGTTTCTGGGCAAAACCGAACTGGCAGAACATATCCATGGTTTCTTTGAGAAACTCCCGGTCCAGCAACTCCGGCCGTTTCTCCCTGATAATCCCCTCCAACACGGTCAGACTCAAGTGATCTTCCACGGAAAGAAAGATATCCAATACCCTGAGCCGCTCTTCGATGCGGGAGGCATTAAAGGATTGCAGCACCTCCTGAAACTGTTCCCGCTCCTGCTGGTGCTGGGTCTGAGAATCAAGCCCTTCCCGGGCAGGGTCTTGGGCTTCCCTGCTTTTTGCCGACCGAAAAAATGCAAACATTGTCCCCTGCTCCTTTGTGCATTAATCAACCTGAAGCCACTTCCCATTCAACAACAGACAGTGGGGCCGGAACCGATTCTTGTAGGCCATGGCCGCAACCTCCTCTATCCAATAGCCAAGATAAAGATATTCACACTGTTCGCGCCTGGCAAGCTCGTTAAGATAGAGAATATTGAAGGTTCCCGGGCTTCTTTTCTCAAAGACCGGATCGAAATAAAAATATACCGCGCTCAGGCTGCGCTCCGCCAGGTCGACAATGGACACCCCAACCAGCTCTCCGGACAGCCGGAAGGATACCTCCATGCTCGGGACCAGGGAGTTGACAAAAAAGCCGCGGTAATAATCCAGCGCGGTGCTTGCCCGGCCGGGGTACCGGCTGCTCAGGAAACGATCCAGCAGTTGCAGCTTTTCCGGCGTAGCCTCAAGGGGGCCAAGGCTGATATCCAGATCCTGGTTCCGCTCCCAGACCCGCCGCATGTTCCGGGAGGAGCGAAAGGTTGCCGTATCAAGCCGGATGGGCACACAGGCCATACAGTCCGGGCAACGCATGGCATAGATGGTATTGCCGTTGCGCCGGTATCCGGCGGCAAGGAACTCGTCCAGCATGGCCGGAGGCAGCAAACCGAAGCCCGCCTGATGATAGACCGCCGTACAGTTGAGGCCGTACGGGCACTCTGCCGGAATATCCACAAAATATGAAGAGAGCTTGGCGATAAACCGACCGGAGCCCTTAGCATCAACGGTGGTCATTTCTCACCCAGGGGGATCCCATTACTTGTAGAGGAAGTATTTTTGCCGGATCCCGGCAAACCCGTCAAGCCCCGGCTGCCAAGCCAGTTCAAGCTCACGCAGATCCGCGCCTGCCGCCAGTTGATGCCTAAGACCACTGTCGCCCAGGATCAGATCAAGAGGGGTCCGCTCGAATTCGTACTCATAGGGCGGAGCCTTTAAGGCGAACTGTTCCGGATAACAACGCAGGAAAGCCTGGAGCAGGGCCAGCGAGGTGCGATAAGGCAGAAAAGCACGGGGCTCCGTGACGTGAAGCTGAAAACCCCGGCAAGGCTGCCCGGCCCATTTGTTGGCCGTGGGCTCAAAGGCCAGGGGCCGTAAAAAGCACCCGGGCAGGGGCGCCTGGATGCTGGTCAAAACCGTCTGCCAATCCAGAAATGGGGCGCCGAACAGCTCAAAGGGCAAGGAGGTGCCCCGCCCTTCGGAGATGTTAGTCCCTTCAAAGATCACCTGCCCGGGATAAACCAGGGCGGTAGTAGGATTCGGCATGTTGGGCGAAGGAAACACCCAGGGCAGGCCGGTGTCGGCAAAAAGCATCTCCCGCCGCCAGCCTGACATGGCCACCACCTCGAGATCCGCACCAATGCCGTACTCAAGGTTAAGCAGGCGGGCCAGCTCGCCAAAGGTAAGGCCGTGGCGCATGGGCAGCGGATACAGACCGACAAAGGAGCGGCAATCATCCTGCAACAGGTTGCCTTCGACTGCCTCCCCGCCCACGGGGTTGGGCCGGTCCAGCACCACCACCTTCTTGCCGTGGCGGGCCGCCTCCTCCAGGCAGTAGGCCAGGGTGTAAAGAAAGGTATAAACCCTGGTCCCCACATCGACGATATCGACAAGCAGCACGTCAAAATGCTCATACATGGCGGCGGTGGGCCGCCGCACCTCGCCGTAGAGGCTGAACACCGGCAGACCGCTGACAGGATCGATCATATGGGCCGACTCGATCATGTTGTCCTGTTTTTCTGCAAAAAACCCGTGCTGGGGGGTGAACAGGCAGGTCAGCTGCCCAGGAAAAGCGCCCATGATCAGATCCCGGCTGTGGCGGAGGAGGCGGTCGGTGGAGGCCTGATTACAAAGCAGGGCCAGCCGTTTTCCGGCAAGATATGCCGGAGGTGAGGTTAAGAGGTTCTCAATTCCGAGGGTAACCATGGTTCTCCTATATTCAGACAGTGGCTGGAATAACGGCAGCGACAACGGACACCATTTTTTTCTTTGCACTTTGCCCGCGGCTGATTAGTTTAACCTTTGCAGGGTAAGCGGAATATAATCGAACCTGTCGCCTTCTTGCATTAAAAAGGAGACTGGCG